>JABEVE010000033.1 GCA_013044035.1 Burkholderiales bacterium | reverse complement strand
TTGCGCTTGTTGCGCTTGTTGCGCTTGTTGCGCTTGTTGCGCTTGTTGCGCTTGTTGCGCTTGTTGCGCTTGTTGCGCTTGGTGAAGCCATTGGTGGAGCGGCTGGTGCTGCCGCAGGTCCGGCAGATCGCCGGCACAGGCGCGCAGATGCAGGTCAAACAGCGGCGGCATGGGTTCCACATCCCACAGGTCGAGCGTGGCGGTGGGCCGTGGGTTGAGTTCAAGCAGGAACCAGGCGTCGCCCTGCACGATGAAATCCAGCCCGTTGAGCCCGCGCAGACCGAGCGCGGTGGTGAGCGCCAGCGCCGCCGCCGCCACCCGGACGCACAAGGCCATGGGCAGACTGGCTGGCCGCACCGCACCCGCCCAGACCCAGGGCGTGGCCGCCTCGGGCGGAGCCGGCAACATGCGGTTGAAGCCCACGGTGCGGATGTCGCGCCCGTTCGCCAGGAACAGCAAAGAATGCGCCTCGCCCGCGATACGCCGCTGGTAGTACCAGGCACCCGAGGCCCGGGCGTCGGCTCTGGCCTGCGAGGTGATGGCCTGCACATGCTGCCCGCCGCTGCTGCCGGCGCGTTTGAGCAACCATGCCTCGGGATCGGTGGGATCGGCATGGCGGATGGCCGGCGTCGGCAGGCCCAGGCTCCGCGCCAGCGCGAACCACAGCCCGGGATCGTGCGCCACGCGCCAGACACTGGGGTGGTTGCCGACCAGCACATGGCGCGCAGCCAGTTGTTCGATGGCGTCAAGGCTGGCCTCCAGCCCCGATCCCAGCACCACCTTGGCGGGCGCCGGAGCGTGGTCGGCGAGCGCGCGCAGCACCGCGCCGGCATCCAGCCCGCCCGCCGGCCCGAGACCCACCCGCTGCCAGCGCTGGGCCAGGACCATCGTGTCGACATCGCCAAACGCATCCACCGCCCACACCGCCAGCCCGGCGCGGTGCGCTGCCTGCGCCAGGGTTCTGGCGCTGGTGGAAACCACGACGAGAGCCCCCTGCTCGAATGTCCCGGATTGGGCGGCAGGCACGAAGCGGCGCGCGCTGCTGCCCCTCCCAACCTCCTCCACGCGCGGGGGAGGAGAGAACAACGCCGCGCGAACTTGCGGGTTGCCGTTCGCAGGCTCGTCGGCATGGCAGAACAGGTGCCGCCCCCCTCCCCATGCGTGGGGAGGGGGGGGACTGCCGCGAACCCGGGAAACAACGGCATCGGCAAACGGCAAGCCCAGCTTGGGACGGCCCGGCGCTGGCGTCGTCACCACCCCCGTGTTGCCGCACGCGGCAACCGCCCCCCGAGGGGGCAAGCCCAGCTTGGGACGGCCCGGCGCTGGGCTTGGTTGTTGCGAATGCGGCCGCAGGATCGTCATCTCGGCCTCAGGTCCGTTGGCGGCGGGCTTCGGCCAGGCATTCGGCGAAGTCGAGGTAGACCGGGGTTTCGGTCTCGCGCATGCGCTGCAGCAGGACTTGCTGGGTTTTGTACTTGAGGTTGCCGATGGCCAGCGCACCGATGCCGACGGCTGGCGCCTCGCGCTCGGCATGCGTGGCCAGGGGCTTGGCATCGTCCATCACACCCACCGGTTCGAGGCCGGCGGGCGGCACGGCGTTGAGGTCGGCGGCCACGCGCAGCCGTGGCGCCTGTGCCAGTTCGGCGGCCGACAGCACCTGCACGCCGGCCTTGGCGACGGCCAGCACCACCTCGACATCCTCGAGCTGGCGCCGACGGGCCTCGGCCGAACCGGAGTCCACCGCCTCGACATCCAGGGCGAAGCGCTGCCGCAACAGCGCTGCCGCCTTGCCGGCCTGCGCGGCGCCGTGATGGCTGGCGATGCGCACCTGCGCGCCGGCCTGCGCCGCCAGCGTGGCGGCCACCAGGCCCACCGGGCCGGTACCGCCCAGCAGCAGCACGCTGCGACCATTCATGTCCTGCGCGAAGCGCGCCGCCAACGCCTGCTCGACCTTGGCCAGCATGGCGGCGGCGGTGGTGTAGGCACCGCTGGGATCGGCGAACACCGACACCTCGAAGGGCGGCACCATGGCGCCGCGCGCAGCCTCCAGCATGTCGGTGGCGAGCAGCGCATCGCGCCCGCCGATGAACAACCCGGTGCGCCGCGCACCGCGCGGGCCGCGCGAGAAGATGGCGTCCTGGGTGAAACCGGCGATGTCGTCCAGCCCCACGCCGGCGTAGGGAATCACCGCGTCCCAGCCGGCGTCGTAGGCCATGTTCACGTCGAAGGGACTGACGCGCGGGCCAGGCGTGGCGAAGTGCAGCAGATACGGTTTGTCCATGCGGCTGGGTCTCGATGGCGGATGCGTGATGGCTCAGACCCGTGCCGGCGTGCGTGCGGGCGCGGCGGCCGATGCCTGGCCTGCCGCACGGGCGGCATGCGCATGGGGAAGAAGCGTGGACGGCGCCAGTTCCGCGTGCTCGGGCCGGATGGTGTGGGCGACGATGTCGGCGCCACGGTTGCGCGCGGCGCAAATCTGCAAGCGCAGGCCGGGTTCGAGCCGCGACGCGCGGGCGGCATCCACCAGCGCACGCGCCTGCGTCAAGCCCTCAGCCAAGGCGAAGCCCGTCGGCCCCCACGAGGTTTGACCGACGGCGGCGGCGCCGGCGCGGCGAAGCACCTGCAGAACGCGCGCCACCCGGGTGCTGGCGTAGCGCCCGCCCTGGGCCGCAGCGAAATGGTCGCCGACGCTGTCTTGAAGCGTGGTGACCGCCCGGCCGAAACCGTCGATGTCCCCTTCGGCCAATGCCGGCAGCAACTGCATCAGCACCAACCGGCACAACTGCGCGGCCTGGTCCTCGGGAAAGCAGGGCAGGCGCGCGAAGGCCTGGCGTTCGGCCGGGCCGCTCAGGCCTTGGTGGTGGTCGTCGAACACCAGCACCCAGCGCCAGTCCTGCGGGAACGGCAAGCGGGCGATGACGCTGGGCGGGCGCGAGTCGGCCTCGGCATGGCCGCCGTCGACCACAAAACCACCCTGCTCGAAGGTGCCCAGGCCGATGCCCGAACGCCGGCCCCGGTCGAGCACGGCGGCCATGCTCCGCCCCGGCCAGCGCAAGCCCTGCAGCCGCGCCACGGCACTGCCCACGGCCAGCGCAAGCTGGGTTCCGGACCCCAGGCCGGCATGCTCGGGCAGGGCCTGACTCAGTTCGATGGCGACGCCATGCCGCGCGCCTTCGCGCCGGCCCAGGGACTGGTCCAGATGGGCCAGCGCCAGACGCGCGTAGGCCACGGCGCGTTCGGCGCGCGGGCCGCTGGCGCTGGTCTCGTCCGCGGGTCGGGCCAGCAAGCGCGTGCTCAGGCCGTCGAGCGCGACTCCAAGACTGCCGAAACGGCGGCCCAGACCTCCGTGAAGGTCGAAGAAACCCAGGTGCAAGCGGGCATGCGCCTGCACCTCCACCCGCTGGGAAAGGGGTTCGCGCAGGAATTCCAGGGAGTCGTGCATGGCGTGTCGTGGCCTTGTTGTGAACCCTTTGGAAGCAAAGGACATGCCATCGGCGCAAGGCCTTCACAATCAAGCGCCTAGGGGGTTTTCAGACGCATCAGACGGTCTCAGACGTGACACTCTGTCACGGCCACGCGCACAGCCGTGGGACACCAAGCCCCAGCGCGCTCAAGCACCCAAACGCCCGAAGCACTTGATTTTTCAGGCTTGCGTGCCGCAGCCGGGTCTGGCACGGAATCTGCACGAGCACGAGCAGCCACCCGAGCGGCCCGCGCCGGCGGACGTGGCATTTCCAGCCAACCCAACGCCGCACCTCGACCCCCGACGCCTCGCTCCCGACCATGCCCGCCTCCTCCGTGACCTGCCCGTTCTGCGGCCTGCTCTGCGACGACCTCGTGGTGGGCCTGCGCGACGGCCGTGCACGGGTCGAGGCCGCGGGCTGCGCCCGCGCGGTGGCCCTGTTCCCTGCGCCGCCGCAAGGTCAGGCGCGCGTCGACGGCAGCCCTGCCACCTGGCCGCAAGCCGCGCGTGCCGCCGCCACCCTGCTGGCGCAGGCCCGGCAGCCGCTGATCGCCGGACTGGGCTGTGACATCGCCGGGCAGCGCGCCGCGGTGATGCTGGCCGAGCGCGTGGATGCGGCGCTGGACCCGATGGACAGCACCGCGCAGCAGCGCAACCCGTTCCCCTTTCAGGACAGCGGCTGGATGTCCACCACCTTGTCGGAATTGCGCAACCGCGCCGACGTGGTGGTGCTCGCGGGCACGCTGGGGGCCTACCAGCCGCGCCTGGTCGAGCGCTGCCTGGCCCCCACGCTGTCCTCCCCGTTTGGCGAACTGCACCGGCGGATCATCGCCATCGGTTCTGCTCTCCTCCGGCCTGCGGCATGGCCCGCCGGTGCAGACCTCGCCAACATCATCGACCTGCCCAACCTACACCTGGCCGAGGCGTTTGGCCTGCTGCGCGCGCGCCTCGCCGGCCAGCGCCTGGACGCCACGGCGCTGCACGGCGTCGCGCTCGAACGCTTCGACGCGCTGTTGGAGACGATGCATTCCGCGCGCTACGGCGTACTGATCTGGAGCGCCGCCGAGCTGGACTTCCCGCATGCCGACCTGGCGGTGCGCGCCATGGCGGAACTGGTGCGCGAACTCAACACCCGCACGCGTTGGTCGGTGCTGCCGCTGGGTGGAGGCGACGGCGGCACCAGTGCCGCCCAGGTCTGCACCTGGCTGGCGGGCTACCCGCCGCGCCTGCGCTTCGTCAACGGCATGGCGCAGAGCGACCCCCTGCAACGCGGTGCCGACACCCTGCTGGCCGCCGGCGAGGCCGATGCGCTGCTGTGGATCAGCGCCTTCGACCCGGCGCGCACGCCCCCACCGGCACGCTGCCCGCGCATCGTGCTGGGCCGCGCCGACCTGCGCCTTGACCCCGCGCCGGACGTGTTCATCCCGGTGGCCGTGCCCGGGGTGCAGGCCCCTGGCATGCTCAGCCGCATGGACCAGGTGGTCACGCTGCCGCTGATGGCCCCGGCCCCGGCCGACCTCCCCACCGTGGCCGAGGTGCTGGCCCGCATCACCCAGGAACTGGGCCATGCTGCAGCTGCGTAACGCCCGGGTCATCGACCCCGCGCAGGGTCTCGACGATGTCGCCGCCGGCACCAGGCGCAGCCTGTTCGTGGACGCCGGGCGCATGGTGGCCGACCCCGGACCGCAGGCGGCGATCGACCACGACATCGATCTGGCCGGCGCCGTGGTCATGGCCGGCGCCATCGACATCCACACCCATATCGGCGGTGGCAAGGTCAACATCGCCCGCACCCTGCTGGGCGAAGACCATCTGCTGAACCGGCGCGCGGGCCGCCTGCTGGAGGGCGGCGGCTGGCAGCACGCGGGCTGCGGCCACGCCACGCCCACCACCTGGGCCACCGGCTACCGCTACGCCGAGATGGGCTACACCACCTGCTTCGAACCCGCCATGCTGCCAACCAACGCGCGCCAGACCCACCTCGAACTGGGCGACACGCCCATGGTGGACAAGGGCGCTTACGCCATGCTGGGCAACGACGATTTTTTCCTGCATCTGCTGGCTGGCGGCGCCGAGCCGCAGACCCTGGCCGACTATGTCGGCTGGACCCTGGATCACACCCAGGCGATGGCGCTGAAGGTGGTCAACCCCGGCGGCATTTCGGCCTTCAAGTTCAACGCCCGCGCGCTCGACTTCGACGACCTGCACCCGCATTACCGCATCAGCCCGCGCCAGGTGCTGCAAGCCCTGGTACGGGCGGTGCACACCCTGGGCGTGCCGCACCCGCTGCATGTGCATGCCAGCAACCTGGGCGTGCCGGGCAATGCCGACACCACGCTGGCGACGATGCTGGCGGCCGAGGGCCTGCCCATCCACATCACCCACATCCAGTTCCACAGCTACGGCACCGAAGGCGAGCGACGCTTTTCCTCCGAGGCCGAGCGCATTGCCGACGCGGTGAACGCCCAGCCCAACGTGTCCATCGATGTCGGCCAGATCATGTTCGGCCAGACCATCACCGCCTCGGGCGACACCATGGCGCAGTACCGCAACCACCGCCACGCCAGCCCGAAAAGCTGGATGTGCATGGACATCGAATGCGACGCTGGTTGCGGCGTGGTGCCGTTTCACTACCGCGACCAGAACTTCGTCAACGCGCTGCAATGGGCCATCGGCCTGGAGTTGTTCCTGCGCGTGCGCGACCCGTGGCGCATCTTCCTCACCACCGACCATCCCAACGGCGCGCCCTTCACCGGCTACCCCCATCTCATCCGTCTGCTGATGGACCGCGACTTTCGCAACCGCATGCTCGACGCCGTGCATCCCGACGTCGCCGCGCACAGCCAGTTGCGCAGCCTGGAGCGTGAATACACACTGGCCGAGATCGCCACCATGACACGCGCCGCCCCGGCGCGTTCGCTGGGCCTGGCCGACCGCGGCCACCTGACGCCCGGCGCGGCGGCGGACATCGTCGCCTACCGCGATGACCCCGACCGCGAAGCCATGTTCGCCCGCCCCAGCCATGTGTTCAAGGACGGCGAGCTGATCGTGCGCGACGGTGCCGTGGTGCGCGCCGTGCAGGGCGCGGTGCACGCCGTCAAACCCGAGTATGACCATGCCATCGAGCAGCCGCTGGCCGCGCACTTCGATCGCACCATGACGCTCAGGCTCGACCACCTCAAGCTGAGCGCCGACGACCTCTGCGCCTGCGGCAGCAGCCGGCTCTTGGCCCACGCCTGCAGGAGAGCCGGGCCATGACTGCGCTCCAACGCACCGAGACCGGCACCCCAAGCACGGGCGAGCCGCTCCTGCGCAACGGCGTGGCCATCGACGACACCTTCGCCGAGGCCTTCGGCATGAAGGCCACGCGCCTGCTCATCACTGCGGACACCCTGGCCTGGGCACGTCAGGCGGCCACCTCCGCCTGCGGCTTCGCCACCTCGGTCATCGGCTGCGGCTGCGAAGCCGGCATCGAACGCGAACTCGACGCTGCCATCACGCCCGATGGCCGTCCCGGCGTGGCGGTGCTGCTGTTCGCCGTATCCACGCAGGAGTTGGCCAAGCAGGTCGAGCGCCGTGTCGGCCAATGCGTGCTGACCTGCCCGACCACCGCCGTGTACGCCGGCTGCACAAGCGAGGAGCGCATCGCGCTGGGCCGCAACCTGCGCTACTTCGGAGACGGCTGGCAGATGTCGAAGATCGTGGACGGGCGGCGCCACTGGCGCATCCCGGTGATGGACGGCGAATTCCTCGCCGAGGAAAGCACCGGCCTGCTGCGCGCCATCGGCGGCGGCAATGTGCTGGTGCTGGGGCGCAGCCGCGCCCAGGCGCTGGCGGCGTGCGAGGCGGCCGTCGCCGCCATCGCGGCGCTGCCCGGAGTGATCGCGCCCTTCCCCGGCGGCATCGCGCGCTCGGGCTCCAAGGTGGGCTCGCGCTATGCCAAATTGCCGGCATCGACCAACGACCGCTACTGCCCCACCCTGCGCGGCGTCACCGACAGCGCGCTGGACGCCGTGGTGGGCGGCGTGATGGAGATCGTGCTCGACGCCCTGAGCGACGCCGAGATGCGCGCCGCCATGCGCGCCGCCATGTTGGCCATCTGCACCCTCGGCGCCGCCGCCGGGGTGCTGCGCCTGTCCGCCGGCAACTACGGCGGCAAACTCGGCAAATTCCATTACCCCCTGCGGGAGATCCTGGCATGAACGCCGGCACGCTGGAGCGTCCGCGATGAGCCTGGTTCTCACACTGCGTGAACAGGCCCCCGCGCCCGACGATCTGCGCGGCCTGACCCCGCGCCTGCTCGGCGCGCTCACGCCAGACGCTGCGGCCCGCCAGCCGCTGTCGCCGCGCCCTGGTACCGGCGACATCGGCACGCTGTTCAAGGTCGGCGACAACGGCAGCGACAACCCCGAGCTGCTGATCGTGCGCACCGGCACGCGCCGCCTGGACGGCCTGGGACGGAGCCTGGACGGCGGCTGCCTGCGCGTCGAAGGCCATGCCGGCGCGGCGCTCGGCCAGGACATGCAGGCGGGGGAAATCATCGTCGATGGCGACTGTGGCGACTTCGCCGGCAGCGGCATGCACGGTGGCCTGATCCGCGTGCTCGGTGACGCCGGCCACTGCCTCGCCGCAGCGCTGCACGACGCGCGCCAAGGCATGGCTGGCGGAGCACTGGTGGTGCACGGCAGCGCGGGCGACCGCGCCGGCCACCGCATGCGCCGTGGCCTGGTGCTGGTGGCCGAGGGCTGCGGCGCGGCCTGCGGCGCCGGCATGCTGGCCGGCACTCTCGTCACACCGCGCTGCGGCCCCCTGCCCGGCCTGGGCCTGCGGCGCGGCAGCCTGCTGCTGCGGCAAGCGCCCGAGTTCCCCATCACCTACAACGCCTGCGGCGCTGTCGACCTCACCTGGCTGCGGCTGCTGGCGCGTGCCGCCGCTGCATGGCTGCCCGGCCTGCTGCCGCTGCATGGCCAGGCCCAGCGCCACTGCGGCGACCTGGCCTGCGGCGGCAAAGGCGAGATCCTGGTGCTGGCGCCATGACCCGCACCGGCGCCGTGACCTCCGCCATGACCCACGAGTCACGGCGCACCGTCGGTTAATGCCATTGACACCCGCCACCCATCCGTCCCTCCCCGGAGATGTTCCATGCCCAAGATCCACGCCCTCTCAACCCGGCAGCAGGTCGATTCCGCGGCTCGATCCGAGACCCAGGTGGAGGCTGCATCCACTGCGCCGCCGCTCGACACCGTCTTCATTCGCGGCCTGCGGGGCGAGACCGTGATCGGTATCTTCGACGATGAGTTGCGCCGACCCCAACCCGTGCTGATCGACGTGACCGCTGGCCGATTGCACCTGCCAGCCTGCGGCTCCGACCGCATCGGCGACACCATCGACTACGGCGCCGTGCGCACGCGTCTGCTGCAGCACCTGCAAAGCCACCAGCACCGCCTGCTCGAAGCCTTCGCCGAAAGCGTCGCCGCCATCCTGCTCGACGAGTTCGGCGCCGACTGGGCACGGGTCAGCGTGGCCAAGCCCCACAAGTTCGCCGACGTGGAATCCGTCGGGGTGCAAATCGAACGCCGCCGCGCCACACCCAGCACCGCGAACACCCCACCGGCCGACAACCAGGGCGCCGAAATCCTCGCCTTCCTCGGCCGCGGCCTGAGCCACGGCAAACCCTAGGCGTTGGCCCGACTCAGCTCGCCGGTCGGCCCCCGCGGCGCCGGGCGCAGCCTCGTTGTCGTCCCTGCGGGCCTGGTCTGACACCGGCGGGTTGGCTTCGACTCGAGATGGAAGTAAGCCCCTGGGCGCCGCTTCAGGGGCCCTTAAGGCGGTGAGCCGAGAATGTAGAGGTCTGTCATGTCTGCTGACAAGACCAGTTCCGGCGCGGTGGCACGGCGCCGGGGGCGGTCTTACACTCGAATGGTGCTCTGCACCAAAACACAGGCGTGCAGTGCTCCCAGGACCGGCGAGCGCCATGCGGCGCGTGCGGCCTCGATTCGAACAAACCCAAACCGGAGATTCCTATGCAAATCACCCAGACCAGCTTGAACGGCAAGACCGCCCTCATCACGGGGGCGGCCAGCGGCATTGGCAAGAACATGGCGCTGGTGTTCGCCAAGGCGGGCTGCGCGGTGGCGGTGGCCGACCTGAACCAGGACGGCGCCGACGCTACGGCGAAGGAGATCATCGACGCCGGTGGCAAGGCCGTGGGCGTGGCGATGGACGTGACCAACGAGCAGCAGGTGAACGCCGGCTTCGACAAGGCGGTGGCGGCGCTGGGGCCGATTGACATTCTGGTGTCGAACGCCGGCATCCAGATCGTCAACCCGATCGAGAGCTACGCCTTTTCCGACTGGAAAAAAATGCTCGCCATCCACCTCGACGGCGCTTTCCTCACCACCAAGGCGGCGCTCAAAAGCATGTATGCGGACAAGCGCGGCGGCGTGGTCATATACATGGGCTCGGTGCACTCGCACGAGGCCTCCAAGCTCAAGAGCGCCTACGTCGCGGCCAAGCATGGCCTGCTGGGCCTGGCGCGGGTGCTGGCGAAGGAGGGCGGCGACAAGGGTGTGCGTTCACACGTCATTTGCCCCGGCTTCGTGCGCACGCCGCTGGTGGACAAGCAGATTCCGGAGCAGGCCAAGGAACTGGGCATCACCGAGGACCAGGTGATCAAGAACGTGATGCTGAAGGACACGGTGGACGGTGAATTCACCACGGTGGACGATGTGGCGCAGGTGGCGTTGTTTCTTGCCGCCTTCCCCACGGCTGCGCTCACCGGGCAATCGGTCATCGTCAGCCACGGCTGGTGCATGCAATGAGCACCAAGAGCAAGACTGCTCCAACACGTGCACGCAGCGCCATTGCTGCCGCCATGGACGCCGCCACGGTGCCCAAGCCCGAACAGGCTCCGGTTCCAGGCAGGCGGGTGGCGAAGGCGCCAGCCAAATCGGCATCCTCGCCTGCGCGTCGCGTTGGCGTGGCCCTTGAGCGGGCGCAGACCGAGTTGGCGACCGAGCCCACCGACGCGAACCCGCTGCTCGCGCGCGTGGCCGCGTACGAGCACATCGCGCTGGTGCTGCAGGGCGGCGGCGCTTTGGGGGCCTACCAGGCCGGGGTGGTGCAAGGGCTGGCGGAAGCCGGCATCCAGCCCACCTGGGTGGCGGGCATTTCCATCGGCTCCATTCACTGCGCCATCATCGCCGGCAATCCACCGCATTTGCGGGCGCCGCGCCTGCGCGAGTTCTGGCACCGCGTGACGCAGCAGCCGGTGCTGCCTCCCACACTGTGGGAGCAGGAACCCTGGGTGTCGCTGCTGCCGGAGGACGCGCTGCCGTGGATGGCGCCGCTGCAAAGCCTGCGGGCCCTGGCCGAAGGGCAGAAGGGGTTCTTCGTGCCGCGCGCCCTGCCCGGCATCGGCCCCGACCAGGCCAGCGTCTACGACACCTCGCCGCTGCGCGCCACGCTGGAGGAACTGGTGGATTTCGACCGGCTCAACAACGGCGAGATGCGCGTCTCGGTGGGCGCGGTGAACGTGCGCACCGGCAACCTGGAGTATTTCGACACCACCGAACAGCGCCTGGGCCCGGAGCATTTCATGGCCTCGGGGGCGCTGCCCCCCGGCTTCCCGGCGGTGCGCATCGGCGACGATCTGTACTGGGACGGTGGCCTGGTGTCCAACACCCCCCTGACGCAGGTGCTGGGCGGACACCCCCATGCCCACACCCTGGTGTTCCAGGTGGATTTGTGGAGCGCCCAGGGCGATGCGCCGCGCAACCTGAGCGAGGTGGGCGAACGGGTGAAGGACATTCAATACTCCAGCCGCACCCGTGCCGTGACCGACATCCTGGAGCGGGCGCACGAGCAGCGCAGCATCCTGCGCGGCCTGTTGGCGCAAATTCCGCCTGCCGGCCGCAGCCGCGACCCGCTGTACAGCCAGGTGGAGGAGATGGCGCGCGACAAGCGCTACAACGTCATCCACCTGATCTACAAGGACAAGCCCTACGACGGCCAGGACAAGGACTTCCAGTTCGGCCGCGCCACCATGCGCGCCCACTGGAACAGCGGCCTGCACACCGTGCAACGCACCCTCGCCCACACCCACTGGTTCGACCTGCCCAGCGCCGATCGCCCCTTCGTCACGCACGACGTGCATCGGCAGGACGCGGCGGACTGAACCACTGCCCTCCCCCGGCACTCCGCCTCACATCGCCGCGACGCCGTCTGTCTCGCCCTGCTTGCGCACTTTCATCGCCGCGATCCGCGCCAGCGCCGCGGCACGGCCATCCACCTTGGGCAGCTCGGCGCGCAGCTCGGTGAGGAAACGGCTGGGTTCGGGGCTGCGGCTGCTGCGGCCGGCGGCCCGGCGCTTGCGGCAGTGGCTCAACACCAGGGTCTGGCGCGCGCGTGTCACGCCCACATACATCAAGCGGCGCTCCTCCTCCAGGCCGGTGTCGGTGAGCGGCCGGTCTTCGGTGAAAAACGGCAGCAGCCCTTCCTCGCACCCGGCCAGTACCACATGCTGCCACTCCAGGCCCTTGGCGGCGTGCAGGGTGGAGAGGGTGACGGCGTCCTGCCGGTCGCCACGCTCGGCGAGCTGGGTGATGAGCGCGACCATCTGCGCCATGCGCTTGAGGCTGGCGCCGTCTTCCTCGGCCTTGCGGGTGATCCAGTCGCAGAAGTCGCCGACGTTGCTCCAGCGCTGGCTGGCTTCGCGCTCGTTGTCGGCGGTTTCACGCAGATGCGCCTCGTAGCCGATGGCCGCGAGCAACTCGCGCAGCAAGGGGCCGGCGGGCTCGGTGCGTTCGCGCCAGTCGATGTCGTGCATCAGTCGGGCGAATTCGCGCAGGCCCTCGGCGTGGCGCGCACCGACGATGCCGGGCAGGGCCTCGCGGAACAGCGCGTCGAACAGCGACACCTTCCACTGCGTGGCGAACGTGCCCAGGCTCTTGAGCGTGGCCGCGCCGATGCCGCGCTTGGGCGTGGTGACGGCGCGCAGGAAGGCGGGATCGTCGTCGGGGTTGGCCAGCAGGCGCAAGTAGGCGCACACGTCCTTGATCTCGGCACGCTCGAAAAAACTCTGACCGCCACTGACCACGTAAGGAATGTTGGCGCGGCGCAGCGCCTGCTCGATGGGGCGGCTCTGGTGGTTGGCGCGATACAGCACGGCAATATCCGACAGCTTCGCGCCGCGCCCGCCGCGCAGCGCCTGGACGCGGGCGACGATACGCTCGGCCTCGTCGTCGTCGCTGTCGGCCTCGCGCACCTCTACGGCGTCGCCCTCGCCGTGGTCGCTCCACAGGCTTTTGGGGTAGAGCTTGGGGTTGGCGGCGATCACCGCATTGGCGGCGCGCAGGATGGCGTTGGTCGAGCGGTAGTTCTGCTCCAGCTTGATGACCTCGAGCGTGGGGTAGTCGATGGGCAACTGGCGCAGGTTGTCGAGCGTGGCGCCGCGCCAGCCATAGATGCTCTGGTCGTCGTCGCCCACCGCGGTGAAACGGCCTTGCGTGCCCGCAAGCAGCTTGAGCAACTGGTACTGCGCATCGCTGGTGTCCTGGTACTCATCGACCAGCAAGTAGCGCAGACGCGTGTTCCAGCGCTCGCGCACATCCGCGTGCTGCTGCAGCAGGCGCAGGGGCAGCACCATCAGGTCATCGAAGTCCACGGCCTGGTAGGCGTTGAGCTGCTCGGCGTAGCGCAGCCAGACCTTGGCCGCCTGCGCGTCTTCCGGGGTCTGCGCCTGGCGCGCGGCATCATGCGGGTCGAGCAGCGCGCTTTTCCACTGGCTGATGCGCCACTGCCAACTGCGGGCGAGCTTGGCGTCGGTGGTGCCGCCGGCCTCGCGCAGCAGGCCGCCGACATCGTCGGCATCCAGGATGGAGAACTGCGGCTTCAGGCCTAGCGCCTGGCCGTCCTCGCGCAGCATGCGCACGCCCAGGGCGTGGAAGGTGGCGATGACCAGGCCCTGCGCCGCCTTGCGGTCATCGAGCAGAACTTTGGCACGCTCGCGCATTTCAGCGGCGGCCTTGTTGGTGAAGGTGATGGCGGCAATTTCCGTGGGCGCATAGCCAGCCTGGAGCAGGCGCGCGATCTTGTGGGTGATGACGCGGGTCTTGCCGCTGCCGGCGCCGGCGATCACCAGGCAGGGGCCGCCGAGATGCGAGACGGCACGTTCCTGGGCAGCGTTGAGCATGGAGGTTTGGGATGGAGCGAGAGCGAATGGGGAAAGCCCCGACCCGGGCGGCCGGGTTCGGCGCCGGTGTCGCGGCTGGCGGCTAGGACCAGTCCGGCCGCGAACGATAAGGCTCGTCGGCGGGGATAAAGTCGTGTTCGGCACGGCCCTCGTCGCACCACTGGCGCACCGCCGGCACGTCGAGCACGCGGCGGGCATAGGCCGCGGCAAAGTCGGGCAGCTTGGGGGCATAGGTGTGGAAGCGGGCGCAGACCGGCGCATAGAACGCATCGGCCGCGCCGAAGGCGCCGAACAGGAACGGGCCGCCACTGGCGCGCAGCGCGCCATCCCACAAGGCGCAGATGCGGTCGATGTCGCGCTGCACTGCCAGATTCCAGCCCAGGCCTGGACATTCGGCCTCGATGTTCATCGGCATCTGCTGGCGCAGGGACTGGAAGCCCGCGTGCATGGCCGCGCACAGCACGCGGGCGCGAGCGCGCTGCGTGGCATCGGCAGGCCAGATGGCATGCTGCGGAAAACGCTCGGCCAGGCACTCGACGATGGCCAGGGTATCGGGCACGACGAGGTCGCCATCCAACAGCACGGGGACGGTCTGTGTCGGCGTGATGGGCGCCAGCGCGGCGTAAAACTCGGGGCTGTCCAGACGCAGTTTGCGCTCGGCGAAGGCAATGCCGAAGTGGCGCAGCAAGACCCAGGGCCGCATCGACCAGGACGAGTAATTCTTGCTGCCGATGATGAGGGTGAACATGAACTGCGCGCCTTCAGCGCCCGGCGGTGGCGCGCAGTTGGCTGTAGCGCGTCTCGGGGTCGCGCCCGGAGAGGTAGTCCGGGGCGATGGCCTCCAGGCCGTAGGGTCGGGTCACGCCGAGTTCGGGGGCAAAACCCGGAAACTGGCCGCCGGCGACGTTGGGCACACGCATGGAGTCGAGGTTGTCGCGGCTCATCAGCGGCTCGCCGGGGGCGCATTCCATCAGCAGCGCCGTGAGTCTGGCCAACGGCGCGGGCAGCGCGATGACCGGACGGCCCCGACCTTGGTTGATGCCCGCCCACTGGCCCGAGAGCTTGACCAGTTCGGCCAGCGTGTAAACCTGTGGGCCGGTGAGTTCGTAGGTCTTGCCAATGGTGGCATCCGCCTGCGGACCGATGAGCGCGTGCTGCATGGCCTGCACCACGTCGCCGGCATACACCGGGGCGAAGCGTGCGTTGGCCCCGCCCAGCAGCACCACCGGCAGCAGGCGCTGCAAGCGGACGAACAGGCTGAGGAAGCTGTCGCCTGGGCCGAACACCACCGAGGGCCGCAGGATGGTCCAGTGCAGGCCGTCCTGCGCGCGCACCGCGGTTTCGCCGTCGCCCTTGGAGCGCAGGTACATGGAGGGGCCGTTCGGATCGGCGCCGATGGCGCTGACATGCACCAGACGGCTGGCGCCGCTGGCCATGCAGGCGGCGGCCAGGTTTTGCGGCAGGCGCACATGGGCACGGGCAAAGTCACCGCCATAAGGCTTGCCACCGCGGCCGTGAAGAATGCCGACGAGGTTCACCGCCGCATCCTGCCCGTGCATGAGGCGCTCCAGCGTGGCAGGGTCGAAGGTGTCGATCTGCACCACGTCCACCGTGGGCAGGGGCAGCAGATGCTTGGCCCGTTCACGCCGCCGCGTGGGCACCAGCACCCGGCAACCCGCCGCGCTCAGGCGCGCCACGAGTTGCGAACCGAGGAAACCCGAGCCTCCGAAAACCACGATGTTCTGCATCGATATCCCTATGAGCTGTTTGCTTGCGCGCGTTGAACGCCGACGGCCTGCTGCGTGCCGATACGGTTGGCCGTATCCCGGGTCGCAGGCAATCAGGGTAGCGCTTCGACGTCGGCTTGCTGCTGCGCTTGCGGCCCCACCTGGCCCAGACGCGATTTTAAGGATTGCGGCTGGCCGGTGAGCAGGGCCGCGTACACCGTGGCATTGGCCAGCACATGTTTGACATAGTCGCGCGTTTCAGGAATCGGAATGTTCTCGGTAAAGATGGCTCCGGACAGGTCGGGCTGGTCGGGCAGGCCCATGTTGCGCCAGCGCGCCGGGCGCCCCGGGCCGGCGTTGTAGCCCGCCGCGGCCAGCGCCTCGGAGCCGCCGAAGCGCTGCAGCAGCATGTCGAGATAGGCCGAACCCAGGGTGACGTTGGTGTTGACATGGGCGATGCGGTCGGGGGCGTAGTCGCCCATGCCGATCTTGTTCGCCACCCAGCGCGCCGTGGCCGGCATGAGCTGCATCAGCCCGTTGGCGCCGACCCAGGAGCGAATGCCGGCAATGAAGCGCGACTCTTGCCGGATGAGGCCGAACAGGAAGGCCTCGTTCACGTTGGCGGATTTCGCCGCGGCGCCAATGGCGTCACGGTAGGGCATGGCGTAGCGCTGCGACCAGTCGACCCCGCCCTTGACGCGCTCGCTGGTGTTGATGCAGAGCAGCCAGACCTGCTGGTTGCAAGCCACTTGCGCGGCAGCCTGCAATTGCTCATTGCTCAAGCCGCGCAGGGTGAAGTTCCACTCGCGCACCGCCGGGGTGTAGAGGTTGAGCTGGAACAGCGCCAGCGCGCGCTGGAAGCCGGGCTGCCGGGCCTGCTCGAGAACCTCCCGCTGCGGCGGCGTCGGCAGGCTGGCGGGCAGGCTGATCTTCATGCCCAGCGCCTCGGTGGCCAGTTGACCGTAGTAGCTCCACGGGCTGGCCACCTGCGCGAACAGCGCCTGGGCCTCGATGGGATGGCCGAGTTCGCGCTGTGCCATCGCGTGCCAATACGTCCAGTCGGGGCGCTGCGCATCGGCTCCGGTGAGCTGGCGGCTGGCTTGTTCGACCAGCTTCCAGTCATGCTCCCGCAGGGCTGCGCGCACCATCCATTCCAGGGTGGAGTCGGCGGGGCGATAGTCGGGATCGATGTGCCGCGCCTGGGAGAACCACATGGCGGCGTTGGGCGAGAGTTGCAGCGCGCCGCTGCGGGCTGCACGGTAGGCGATGGCGGCGCGGTCTTCGATCGGCAGTGCCGTGAAGCTGTTCAGCAGCAGACGCATGGTCTGTTCCGGGTCCTGCTGCCCCAGCCGCAGGAGCGCCAGCACCAGAAACTGGCGATGCAGGCCGCTGCGTGGCACCCCCTGACGCGCATCGTTCAGCACCAGACGCAAGGGGTTGCGGGCGGCGGCGTCGATGCCTTGCCAGGCGCCGACCGGCAGGTTCGGAGCGAAGCTCAAGGCGGCCTTGAATTGCTCGTCCTCGAAAAACCGCCGCAGGCGCAGCCAGAGTTGATGCTGGCTGATCTTGCCGGCCGCCAGCAGGCTGCGCGCGGCGCTGTTGCAGCCCGCACCGCCGTACTTCTGCCCGGTCCAGAGTTTGAGCACCTCGGCGCTGGTGTCGCGGTTACGGGTCTCGAACTGGCGCTGCAGGTCGTAACACTGCACCTGTGGGTCGTCGCGCATGATGAAGTCGGGGTAGACCTTGGCAAAATCGTCCCAGTCCTGGCGCCGGCCGAGTTCGAGCAGCCAGTCGTTGCGCAGGCGGTCGAGCAGATAGGTGTTGGGGTAGCGCTGCGCAAAACGGTCGAAATCGGCCTGGGTCATGCGCATCAGGTCGGGCTGGGTCGCCCAGTATGCCACCCAGGGCTCGAGCAGATTGCCGCGCAACTGCGACAGCGCGTCCTGGGCCGGCTTGGGGTCACCGCGCTGGAAGCCTTGCGAGGCTTGCAGGATGAGTTGGTCAGCGGCGTCGTTGGCGAACGGCTGGCTGGCCGTCTGCATGGTGTCGGGGGCGCTGGCCGGCATCTGTGCCCAGGCGGTGCCTGCGGTGACGGCGAGGGGCGCAAGGCTCAATGCGAGACTCTGCACCAACGCACCCAACCGGGACCAACCTCCTCGCCGCGAGAGACGCTTGGGCGAG
Source organism: Burkholderiales bacterium (assembly GCA_013044035.1). Lineage (GTDB taxonomy): Bacteria > Pseudomonadota > Gammaproteobacteria > Burkholderiales > Burkholderiaceae_C > Thiomonas_A. The sequence goes on along the minus strand of JABEVE010000033.1, from coordinate 43,768 downwards.
GGCACAATATGCAAGACCATGTCGGCAAACTCCATAGACCGAAGCTTAGCGTGAGCCCCTCCTCCCTGACACCCATTCCCCGCGAAAGCGCAGGTGAAGACCGTGCCGCGCTGCGCCGCTCCCTTCTCGCGCGGCGCGAACAACTGCCCGACCGCAGTGCGAAGGAAGCCGCACTCACCGCCGCCGTGGTGCGTACCGTCACGGCGATCGAACCCCGCTGCCTCGGGGCCTATTGCGCCACGCGCGGCGAGTTCGACCCGATGCCCGCGCTGCGGCAACTGGCGCAAGCCCTGCCCGACATGCAATTCGCCCTGCCGGTGGTGGATGCGGTGGCACGGCAGATGCGCTTCATGGCCTGGGCGCCGGACGCGGCGCTGCAAACCGGGACCTACGGCATTGCCGTGCCGGTGGACCAAAGCCGCGAGGTGGAGCCCGATGCACTGCTGCTGCCCTGTGTCGGCTTCGTCCCTGCCGGCCTGCGCCTGGGCTATGGCGGCGGCTACTACGACCGCTACCTGGCCGGCCGAGGCGATGTCTACACCATCGGCCTGGCCTTCGACCTCTGCGAACTCGACGCGCTGCGCGCCGAACCGCACGACCATCTGCTCGACCTCGTCCTTACCGAAACCGGACGCTTCGGCCTGGGTGCCGGCCTGCTGGACGAGCGGGAACGTTGAGCCGCCCCACGCCCATCCATCCAGAGCCCCTGGGGTGCAACGCCGAGGACCAGCCCTGCAGCGCGTGCGCTAGCGAGACGCGTGTCGGCGGCGCCGCGGCGCTGGAGCAGGCGCGCGCTGTGTACCTCGATGGCTGCGGCCTGCTCGATTCGCCCTCGGCATGGGCCGGGCGGCGGCAATTCGTGGTGCTGGATACCGGCTTCGGCCCGGGCACCCGCTTCCTCGCCACCTGGCAAGCCTGGCTGGCCGACGCGGCGCGCCCCGACATGCTGCACTGCGTCTGCGTGGAGTGGCATCCCCTCGCGGCCACGGACCTGATCGCGGCGTGCACCGACCCGTCCCTGCTGCCCCTGGCACACCAGCTCGCCAGCGCCTGGCCGCCCGCCATGCGCGGGCTGCACCAACTGCAATTCGCCGCAGGGCACGTCAAGCTCACGCTGGCTCTGGGCGACGTGCGCGAGCTGCTGCCGCGGCTCGACCTCGGCGCCGATGCCATCTACCTCGACGGCTTCACCGCCCTGGGCAACCCGGCCCTGCGGGACCCCGGCGTCATCAAGGCCGCGGCCCGGCTGGCGCGACCCGGTGCGCGGCTGGCCAGCGCCAGCGTGGCCCCTGCGCTGTGCGCCACGTTGCGACAAGCCGGATTCACACTGCGCAAACTGCCATGCGAAAACACCCAGGCCGAGCGCCTGCAAGGCGTGTATGCGCCGCGCTGGCGGACCCGGCGCCTGGAGCCGCGCGACGCTGCAACAGGGGTCGAGCGTCACGCCCTGGTCATTGGTGCGGGACTGGCAGGAGCGGCAAGCGCGCAGGCCCTGGCCAGGCGGGGCTGGACGGTGGACGTGCTCGACGCCGGCGGCGCTGCGGCAGGCGCCTCGGCACTGCCGGCCGGGTTGGCGCATGCGCGCATCTCCGCCGATGATGATCGCCTCGCCCGCCTCGGCCGCGCCGGCCTGGCGGCCCTGGTCGCCGCCCTGCCCGGATCCGAGCGCCATGCCCTGTGGCAGGGCGGTGGACTGCTGCTGGCGGAGCCAAACTCCGCCCTGCCCGACCTTGCCGCCATCGCCACGACCCTGGCGCTTCCGTCCAGCGTCGCCGAGGTCGTGGACGCCGGCGAGGCGAGCTGGCGCACAGGCGCGCAAGTCGATCAGGGCGGCTGGTGGCAGGCCGGTGGCGTGGCCGCGGCCGGCTGCCTGGTGCGCGCCTGGCTGGCCACGCCCGGCGTACGGCTGCAAGGCGGTGTCCGGGTGCAGCGCTTGCGGCGCGCGCCGGGCTTCCCCGCCACGCACCCTGCCAGCTCAGGTCATGCCATGGCACCTTGGCAGGCGCTGGACGCGGCTGGGTGCGTCCTGGCGCAAGCGCCGGCCTGCATCCTGGCCAGCGCGCTGGACACGGCCCGGCTGCTGAGCGCCAGCGGCCTCGACCCAAGTGGTCCTTGCCTGCAGGATTCGCAGGGTTTGCCGTTGCGCGCCCAGGCAGGACAGGCCTTTCTCGTGCCTGCCTCTTCCCTGCCCCGGCTGGCACGCTTGCAACGGCCCCTGGTCGGCGACGCTTATGTTCTGCCACTGCCGCCTGCCGCGCTGCAGGCGCTGGAGCTGCCTGCCGGAGAATCCTGGCAACTCCTCGGCGCGACCTACGAGAACGACCCCGAGGCGCTGATGCCAGTCGCTGCGGCCTGGGCGCACATCACCCGGGAACTCGAGCCGCTGGTGGGTGCGTTGCCCGCTGCGCCTCCCGACGGGGCACGCGTGTTCCGGGGTGTGCGCGCCGTGGCTGTTGATCGCCTGCCCTGCGCCGGCCCCTGGCCCGACTGGGAGGCCCTGGCGCACGCCAGACCCGCAGCCCGGCAGCGTCCGGCCGATGAACTGCCACCTCAGCCGGGGCTCTTCCTGAGCACCGCCATGGGCTCGCGCGGCCTGACCCTGGCGGCCCTGGCGGCCGAGTGCATCGCCAGCCACATCGAAGGCGAGCCGGCCCCGCTGGAGCGCGACCTGCTGGCGGCACTGGCCCCTGGCCGCTTCGGCCTGCGCCGATTGCTGCGCCTCGACACCCAGGGTGCCTGAAACCGGTCGCTCGGCTCAGCGCCGCAAGCGCAGCGGCAGGCGTCCAACGAAAGCCCAGTACACGGCAACCACGCCCACCGCCAGCGCCACGGCAGCGCTGCGCCCTTGGCGGTGCAGCATGCCGTTCGTGCCGTACATCACCAACCCCAGGCCGATGGCGCCCAAGGCCCGGCGCGCCGCCGGGCGCTGCATCCAGGGCAGCGGCGTGGCTGTGCGTTGCGGGTGCGGCGCAGCCGCAGCGGCCAACGAGCGCAGTGCCAGATCGCGCTTGACCTGGAAAGACCCGATGATCAGGCAAGCCACTGCCGGCCAGCCGGTGAACATGAACAGCAACCGGGGCACGATGGGGTTGAGACCTGGCCAGCCGCCCAGCGCCACCACCAGGGTGATCAGCGACCACGGGACCCAGCCGACGACCACCAGCAGCAGGCCGGCACGTATCCAGGCATTGCGCAAAAGCGTGGTCCTCGTCATGGTCGGGTTGCCGGCAAAGGGGTGGATGGTTGGAACGCCGAGCTTGCAGCGGCGCCATGAGATGCCTGGATTGGACGACGATCGCCGCGCGAAGTTGCCACGCAAGACCGCTTCAGCCATGCCGGCCGGGATCAGCCGCGGCGCCCAGGCCCATGGCCAGAAAGCGCACGCCCGGCAGCGGGTTGTGGCCATACGGGGCGACATCCCGAAAGCCGAATTCCCGGTACAGCGCCTGCGCTGCGGCCATACCCGGCAGGGTGTCGAGCACCAGTTCGGCATAACCCAGCGTTTGCGCTTCGCGAACGATGCGCTGCACCAGCGCCCGGCCCGCACCCAGGCCGCGGGCGGAAGGTTGCACGAACAGGCGCTTCATTTCGCCGCGTCTCCCGTCCAGCGGCCGCAAGGCGACACAGCCGACGGCTTGCTCCGCGCTCCAGGCCAGCAGCAGGCATCCACGCGGTGGCGCATAAGCGCCGGGCAGCTGCGCGAGTTCGGCGGCGAAGCCCTGGAAACACAGGTCGATGCCGAGTTGCGCCTGATAGGCGCTGAACAGGCGACGCGCGATGTCGATGTCGCGTGGCGTGTGCGCGGGATGGATGGTCAACATGAGGGGTCGTGCGGCTGACATTGCGAGCGCGGTTGCGGTCGGCGCGGCGCGTGGCCACGCCCGCTGGCGCTACTGAAACGCCACCTCGTCAAAGCTGCGCAGCTTGCGGCTATGGAGTTGCTCCATGCGCTGGCGGCGCAGGTTTTCGAGGGCGCGGATGCCGATGCGCAGGTGCTGGTCGACGCGCTCGCGGTAGAAGCGGTCGGCCATGCCAGGCAGCTTGATGTCGCCGTGCAGCGGCTTGTCGCTCACGCACAGCAGGGTGCCGTAAGGCACGCGCAGGCGAAAGCCGTTCGCGGCGATGGTGGCGCTTTCCATGTCGAGGGCAATGGCGCGGCTCTGGCTGAAGCGGCGCTCGGGCGTGCTCAGGGGGCCGTGAAAGGGTTGCAGCTCCCAGTTGCGGTTGTCGGTGGTGGCGACGGTGCCGGTGCGCATCACGCGTTTGAGCTCGTAGCCCTGCAACTGGGTGATCTCGGCGACGGCCTCCTGGATGGCAACCTGCACCTCCGCCAGCGGCGGAATGGGAACCCAGGGCGGCAGGTCTTCGTCGAGCACATGGTCTTCGCGCACATAGCCGTGGGCGAGCACGTAGTCGCCCAGTTGCTGGCTGTTGCGCAGGCCGGCGCAGTGACCGAGCATGAGCCAGCCATGCGGGCGCAGCACGGCGATGTGGTCGGTGATGGTCTTGGCATTGGCCGGGCCGACGCCGATGTTGACCAGGGTGATGCCGCTGCGATCCCGCCGCAGCAGGTGGTAGGCGGGCATCTGCGGCATGCGCGCAGGCCCTGTGCCCAGGGCGTCGCAGGCCTCGGCGGCCTCACCCAGGCGGCGGGTGACGACGTTGCCCGGCTCGACGAGGGCGATGTAGTCGTCGGCGCCTCGCGCCGGCGTGCGCATGAGATCGCGGGCGAAGCGCACGAACTCGTCGATGTAGAAACCGTAGTTGGTGAACAGCACGAAGTTCTGCACATGCGCGGGATCGCAGCCGGTGTAGTGGCGCAGGCGGTGCAAGGAGTAGTCCACGCGCGGGGCATTGAACAGGGCTAGCGGGCGTGGCTGGCCGGGCTGCGGCTCGAAGGTGCCGTTGGCGATGCCGTCGTCCATCACCGACAAATCGGGCACGTCGAACAAGTCGCGCAAGCGGTCGCGCTGCGCCGGCGTGAGCTGGGACTGGAAGGGCTCGTGGTCAGCGAAGGTGAAGGGCAGCGGGATGGGGGTGGTGCTCTCGCTCACCTGCAGCGGTACACCGTGGTTGCGCAGCAGCAGCTGGAACTGCTCGCGGAAATAGTCGCCGAACAAATCGGGCCGGGTGAGCGTGGTCTCGAACGCGCCGGGGCGCGAGACGAAACCGTAGCTCAGGCGCGAGTCCCCATGGGCGCTGCTGGTGGTGCGCATGCGCACGCAGGGGTAGTAGGCATGCACCGGCCGCACCGGCTCGTCGCCGGCCAGAAAACGATGCAGCGCCTCGTGCAGCCGCGCCACGCCCTGGGCGTAAAGGGTCTGAACCTGGGCTAGTGCGCTGTCGGCGCTGGTGTGTTGGGTGCTCGGGGCGGTGGGGTGGGACATGGTCGGGTGGGTGTCGCTGAAGTCGTGGTTGGCGTTGCCGATGGCTCTGAAGCCCTGCTGCCTGAATGATGACGGTCTGCCGCCTCGGCAGCCTGAAACCCGCCTCGCAACAGGCTGGGGGCCATCAATCCGTACCTGCACCATCCGGCAGCAATTGCGCTTGCAGCCATTGAACCAGAGCCGCCACTTCGGGCCTCCGCATGGCGTCGCTGCGCAGGGCCAGGTGGTAGACGTAGCCGCTGGCCTGCGGCTCGCCCAGCGGCAGCACCAGGCTGCCGTCGGCCAGCAGATGGCGCATCAGCACCATCTGCCCCATTGCCACGCCCATCCCGGCGAGCGCCGCCTGCACCGCCTGGTGGGTGAAGTTGAGGTGCAGCCAGCTTTGCGGTTCCACCATCGGCTGGCGGATCGTGGCGAACCAGCCGGGCCAGGACAGGGCGTCGATGTGCTGCTGGCCGAAGCCTGCCTGGGTGCCCATGCTGCCGACATCGGCAATCAGTGTGGCCCGTTTGAGATCCGCAGGTTTGCGCAAGCCCCCGCGCGCCTGCAACTCGGCCTGCAGGCGCGGGCTGCAAACGGGCGCGATGCGCTCCTCGAACAAGGCGCGGGTGCCCGGCGTGCGGGCCAGCGGGTTGTCCGGGTGTACCAGGCGCAGCGCCACATCCTGCCCGGAAGTCTCCAGGTCGGCCATGCGGTCGGAGGCTTCCACGGCGATGTCGACTTCGGGGTGCTCGGCCTGGAACAGCGGCAGGCGTGGCATCAGCCACAGGCTGGCGAAGGAGGGGAAGGTGGTGATGCGCACGCTGGGGCGCTGCGTGCCGCGGCGCAGGGCCGTCACGGTGTCGTCGAGCGCGGCGAGCAGCGGGCGCAAGGTGGCGGCCAGGCGTTCTCCCGCCGGGGCGAGACGGATGCGCGGACCGTCGCGCGTGAACAGCGCCAATCCCACCTCGGCCTCCAGTGCCTGGATCTGCCGACTGAGCGCCGACTGGGTGATGGACAACTCATGCGCCGCGGCGGTGAAGCTGCCCAGGCGCGCAGCGGCTTCGAACGCGCGCAGAAAGCCCGTGTCGATGCGCCGTGTCGGGCGGCGCGGGTGGGTTGGGGTAGTGACCGGCATCGGCGCCCTTCATCATGCGTTCTTTGCATCATAAGAATACGAAATGACCGTTTTTGCAAGCGCCACCTGACGCCTAAGCTTGCATCCAAGATCAACAGAATTCAGGCTGTACAACGACATCTTTCGACTGCACACGACCCTGGAAACGACGGAGTTCATCATGCGCGAATGGAATCAAGATACCCTGCAGGTGCAACGCGCCTGGGTGGCCTTGCAAACCGGCGACTCGCTGCTCTTGCGCGGCGCTCCCGGATTGCGGGTGGAGGCGGCTGCGCCGCCCTGCTCGGGGCAGCAGGCGCCGCTGCTGTGGCTGACCGAAGAAGGCGAAGCGGACGATGTGTTCCTGCGCCCGGGCGAAAGCCATGTGCTGCGTGGCCGAGGCCGCACCGTGGCCAGCGCCTGGGGGCCCATCAATCTGCGGGTGGTCGCGCTTGCGTCCCCGCAAGCGCGCCTGACTCCGCCGATCCTCAGGCGGCTCGACGCCCACCGCAGCGCTCAACGCATGCCGAGATCGGCCAGCAGGCCGAGCGTGGGTTCGGCCTGGTTGAGGGTGTAGATGTGCAGGCCGGGCGCGCCGCCCGAGACGAGTTGATCGCACAGGTCGGCCACCACCTCGCGGCCGAAGGCGAGGATGCTGGCGCGGTCGTCACCAAAGCTCAGCAGGCGCAGGCGGATCCAGCGCGGGACTTCGGCGCCGCACACCTCGGAGAAGCGCAGCAACTGGCTGGCGTTGGTGATGGGCATGACGCCGGGCACGACAGGCGCGCCCACACCCGCCGCCAGGACGTCGTCCGCGAAGCGGAAGTAGGCGTCGCTGTTGAAAAAATACTGGGTGATGGCGGAGTTCGCGCCGGCCTGCATTTTGTCGACGAAATGGCGCAGATCGTCCTGCGGGCTGCGCGCCTGCGGGTGGACTTCCGGGTAGGCGGCCACCTCGATGTGGAACCAGTCGCCGGTCTCGGCGCGGATGCATTCCACCAGGTCGCGCGCATGGTGGAACTCGCCTCCCAGGCCGTAGCCCGAGGGCAAGTCGCCGCGCAGGGCGACGATGCGGCGGATGCCCGCGGCGCGGTAGCGTTGCAGCAGGCCGCGCACGCTGTCGCGGCTGGCGCCGACGCAGGAGAGGTGCGGCGCGGCGGCCACGCCTTCCTCGGCAATCTCCTTCACGGCATGCAGGGTGCCGTCCTGGGTGGAGCCGCCGGCGCCGAAGGTGACGGAACAAAACTCGGGGTCATGGGCGTAAAGGCGCTGCCGTGCGGCGCGCAGCTTCACGGCGCCTTCGGGCGTCTTGGGCGGGAAAAATTCGAAGCTGAGATGGGAGAGATTCATGCGTGCCAAAGCCGTGAAACATGCCAATCAATGGCCTGTGGGGCCGACTCCAGCCTCGGCCGGGGCAGGCCCCACATGCGGCGAAACACCAGCGATCCAACGTGATCAATAACGGTAATGCTCGGTCTTGTACGGACCGTCCTTGGGCACGTTGATGTAGGCGGCCTGCTGGTCGCTCAGGGCGGTGAGCTGCGCATTGAGGGTGCTGAGCTGCAGGCGCGCCACATGCTCGTCGAGATGCTTGGGCAGGGTGTAGACGCCCACGGGGTAGTCGGCCGCCTTGCTGAACAGCTCGATCTGCGCCAGGGTCTGGTTGGCGAAGCTGGAGCTCATGACATAGCTGGGGTGGCCGGTGCCGCAACCCAGGTTCACCAGACGCCCCTTGGCCAGCAGGATGATGCGTTTGCCGTCGGGAAAGATGATGTGATCGACCTGCGGCTTGATCTCTTCCCATTGGTACTGCTCGATGCTGGCGACGTCGATTTCATTGTCGAAGTGGCCGATGTTGCAGACGATGGCCTGGTTCTTCATGCGGACCATGTGGTCGTGGGTGATGACGTGGTAGTTGCCGGTGGCAGTGACGAAAATGTCGGCATGCTCGCAGGCGTAGTCCATGGTCACCACGCGATAGCCTTCCATCGCCGCCTGCAGTGCGCAGATCGGGTCGATCTCGGTCACCCAGACCTGTGCCGAGAGCGCGCGCAGGGCCTGCGCCGAGCCCTTGCCCACGTCGCCATAGCCGGCGACCACGGCGATCTTGCCCGCGACCATCACATCGGTGGCGCGCTTGATGCCGTCCACCAGGCTCTCGCGGCAGCCGTAGAGGTTGTCGAACTTGCTCTTGGTGACGCTGTCGTTGACGTTGATGGCGGGGAACTTGAGTTCTCCACGCTGGTGCATTTGATACAGGCGGTGCACGCCGGTGGTGGTTTCTTCCGTCACGCCCCTGATCTGCGCCAGGCGGGTGGAATACCACTTGGGCGATGACGCCAGCTTGGCCTTGATCGCGGCGAACAACACGCGCTCTTCCTCACTGGTCGGGTGGTTGAGCACGGCGGCATCGGTTTCGGCACGCGCACCGAGGTGCAGCAACAGCGTGGCGTCGCCACCGTCGTCGAGGATCATGTTCGAGTAGCCGCCATCGGCCCACTCGAAAATGCGGTGGGTGTAGAGCCAGTAGTCTTCGAGCGACTCGCCCTTCACCGCGAACACCGGCGTGCCGCTGGCGGCAATGGCCGCAGCGGCGTGGTCCTGCGTCGAAAAAATATTGCATGAGGCCCAGCGTACCTGCGCACCCAGCGACTGCAGGGTTTCGATCAGCACCGCGGTCTGGATGGTCATGTGCAGACTGCCGGTGATGCGCGCGCCGCGCAGCGGCTGGCGGGCGGCGTATTCCTCGCGGATGGCCATCAGCGCGGGCATTTCGCTCTCGGCAATGGCGATCTCGCGTCGGCCCCAGTCGGCCAGGCCGATGTCGGCGACGCAAAAGTCAGGGGAGGTTTTCAAATCGACCACAGCGTTCATACAAACTCCGAACAAAGTGGCCGGGAACGGATGCACACCGCATCCCGCGCCCGGCACGGGTTGGGTGAGCGCCGTTGAAGGAAAGCGGCCCAGCCTTGAGCGGGTCACTTGCGATCAATGCCCCGAGCCTGGCGACGGCCTGCATGGGTCGGTGAACGTCGTCACGCGGCCCGCCGTGCGTTGCAACGCTCCTCGGGGACTATGTCATTCTATCGGTTTGCCGCGGCCCCATCGAGGCCCATAAGATCACCCCGCGAACTCTCTCCTCTTTGGCTCCACCCCACGCCATGCGCCATCCGCTACGCCTCTGTCCTGTCCCGTCTTACGGGGGGCTACACCCGCTGCTGCTGTGTTGCCTGCTGCTGGCCGGACTGCCTTGGGCGCTGGCCGAGGCGCCAAACCCTCAGCCCCCTGCTCTGCTGCTGGCCGAAACCACCTCGGGCAAGCTTGATCCGGCGCCCTACTGGGTGAGCGAAAAACTCGACGGTGTGCGCGCCTTCTGGGACGGTCGGGTACTGCGTTTTCGCAGCGGCAACCTGGTGCCCGCTCCTGCATGGTTCACCGCCCCACTGCCCCCACAGCCGCTGGACGGCGAGCTGTGGATCGCACGCGAGCGCTTCGACCAGGTCTCGGGCATCGTCCGCAGCCATCCGCCCGACGACCGCGACTGGAAGCAGGTGCGCTACATGGTGTTCGAACTCCCCGATGCTCCGGGCAGCTTCACCGATCGCCTCGCCCGCATGCGCACGCTGGTGGAACGGGCGCAGGCGCCCTGGCTGAGCATGGTTCCGCAGTTCCGCGTATCCGACCCCGCCGCGCTGAGGCGGCAACTCGATCAGGTCGTGAAGGACGGCGGCGAGGGCCTGATGCTGCACCGCGCCGACGCGCCCTACCGCACCGGCCGCCAGGACGTGCTGCTCAAGCTCAAACCCTGGCAGGACGCCGAAGCCACCGTCATTGGCTACGCGCCGGGCAAAGGCAAATACTTGGGGCTGACTGGCGCGCTGCAGATGCGCATGCCGGGCGGTCAGACCTTCCGCATCGGCTCCGGCCTGAGCGACGCTCTGCGCCGCAATCCGCCCCCCATCGGCACCCTCATCACCTACCGCTACCAGGCCCTCACCCAAGCCGGAGTCCCGCGATTCGCCCGCTATCTGCGGGTCCGCACGGACGAGTGATGCAGCCTTGATGTGACTTTGCTGCGGCCGGACTACAACCGCGACGCCAGCGCCAGCCGCAGCCCCAGGCCGACGAACACCAGCCCCGTCACCCGCCGCAGCCACAGCGCCGCCCGCTGCATACGCCCCATGCGGCTGCGCGCCCGCGCCGCGACCCAGGCCACGCCCAGATTGAACAAGGTGCCGTTCAATGTGAACACCGCGCCCAGCAACAGAAACGCCCAGCCCTGCCCGCCCGGCGCCGGGCCGACGAACTGCGGCAGGAAAGCGAGGAAAAACAGCACCACCTTGGGGTTGAGCACATTGGTCAACGCCCCCTGCAAAAACACCGTGCGCAGCGGCACCAAGGCCACGGGCGCCGCCTGTTGCACGACCTGTTGCGGCCCCTCACCCGCCCTGGCGCGCAGCAGGCCAATGCCCAGCCACACCAGATACGCCGCCCCCAGCCACTTCACCGCGCCGAACGCAACATCCGACGCCGCGATCAACGCCGACAGCCCCACCGCCGCCGCCGTGACATGCACCAGACAACCCGCGCCCACCCCCAGCGCCGCCATCGCACCCGCCCGCACTCCCTGCCCGGCGCTGCGCGAGATGATGAACAACATGTCCGCCCCTGGCGTCATATTGAGCAACAGGCCGGAGAGCAGGAATAGGGCAAAGTGGTGGATGTCGGGCATGGACAGGAATCCGCTGGAAACGGGTCAGTACGGTGGCTTTATGGGCGGCCTCAGGCTAGAGCCAGCGGGAACGCTTGAGCCAGTAATAGAGGCCGCCGCACAGGCTCAAGGTGAAGACGATCAGCACCGGATAGGCCCAGGGGAAGTCCAGCTCGGGCATGTGCCGGAAGTTCATGCCGAACCAGCCCGTGAGCAGCGTGGGTACGGCCAACAGCGCGGCCCAGCCCGCCAGTCGCTTGACCACCTCGTTCTGCTCCAGCGTGACGAGCGAGACCGAGACGTTCATCGCCGCCGAGAGCATTTCGCGCAGCGCGCCCACCGTGTCGTTGATGCGGTTGGCGTGGTCGTTGACATCGCGGAAGTAAGGCCGCACGGCCTCGGGCATCACATCGGCGTGAAGACGCTGGAGTTGCGCCAGCACGTCCTGCAAGGGCGCCACCGCCAGCCGCAGCCGGGTGAGCTCGCGCTGCATCGCGTACAGCCGCTTGAGCGTGCTGCGCCGCCATTGGCGCGCAAAGATCTCGCCCTCCAGTTCCTCCAGCTCGGTCCGGTAAGCCTCGACGATGGGCAAGTAGCCGTCGACGATCGCATCGAGCACCGCGTACAGCGCATACCCCGGCCCCTGCGCGAGCAGCGCGGGAGTCTGCTCGGCGCTGCGACGTACCGCGGTGTAGCCGGGCGCATTGCCATGCCGCACGGTAAGGATGTAGTTAGGGCCCATGAAGATATGGGTTTCGCCGAACCGCACATGCACGCCGCTGCGCGACGCCGTGCGCGCCACGACAAACAGCGACTCGCCATAGGCCTCCAGCTTGGGCCGCTGGTGCGCGTTGCCTGCGTCTTCCACCGCCAGCGGATGCAGGCCGAATTCCGTCTGCATCTGCGCCAGCAAGGCCGCGTCGGGCTCGTACAGCCCCACCCAGACGAAGCGGTCGGGCAGGGCGAGCATGTCGCTGATGGCCTCCAGCGCAATGTCGCCCACCCGCCGTCCGCTGCGGTCGTAGGCGACACAGGCGCGCACGGGGTTCTCAGTGGCCGGCGCGTCAGGGGCTAGGGTTCGCGTCATGCGTTTGAGCGGGACGTCACTTCGGTGTCAAGCGACTCAGCTTTTCGGCCATGCGTGTCTGCCAGCCTGGCCCCGTAGACCGCCAACGCTGGATGACATCTTCAGTCAGGCGGATCGAAATCAGCCGCTTCGGATTCAACGATCGCGGCCGCCCGCCTTTGTTGACGATTCCGCGAGCCAGCATGTCATCGGTCAACTCCGGAAGCTCTTCGTACTCTTCCGGCTGAATGACATGCGCAGCGACTTGGGTCAGGTCAGAGCCCAAGGAGTGGCGCGATACGCGCTTGCTCTCTGTCATTTGCTGTCCTCATGCTGAAGACATGGCGATCCGCGCCACGCGGCGTGTAGCCGACCACCACCATGCGGTCACGAAGCATTCCAAAGCAGATGACTCGCTTTTCGCCGTAGTCCTTTCGCAGGTCTTCCGTCTCGAACGTCGGACCTGCAAAGACGATTGCCGCATCCTGAAAGTCGAGGCACTCGCGTCGCGAGTGCTTCAGCGCGCTTCGTCGGATCAAAAGTGATTGCCGCTAGGTTATTGTATCTACGATAACAAGCGGCCGTCACTGGCACCTGTGACGCTGTGAGGCGATCCACGACGGAGCAAGGCTGTGGCTGAGAGGTGGCCTCCGGAAAGTTTGTAGCCCGCGCGCCAAAAACCGTGAATGCCCAGTTGGCAACGCGTGCCAAGGCCGAAGGAGTTTCCTTGAACTCGCTTGTTCTCACGTTCATCGCAGAAGGCCTGGGGCGTCGAGAATGCCACGTGTAGGGCGGTGGAATGCTCCTGGGCCCAGGCCACCATATCCTGGTCACAGCGGGTCGGCATTTCACCTCCTGCGGGTTTGAAACGCGGTATGCGGCGTTTCGGAAGGGTAGGCGGACGCTTTTGCCTCCGTTTTTCCGCGTTACCGCGGGCAGCGCATGGAGCTTACGGAAACTCCGCATGCTGCACGGCCTGCGCTGGCGTGAGGATGCGCAGCCCAGCGGGCGGGGTCTGTACCTGCAGCAAGTCGTTGTCGCCGGTCACCAGCCACAGGGCTTGCGCGGCTTCGGCGGCGTGGATGAAGGCGTCGTCGTCGGGATCGCGGCTGAATGTCAGGGCAGCCAGTTCGGGCGACACGTCTGCCCAAAGGGCTGCGGCGCCCAGGTCGTGCAAGAGTTGCCGCCGCAGATCGAGGTTCAGGTAGGCATCGAACTTCGGCTTCCACAGGCGGGCTTCGAGTTCGGCGTGGGTGCGCGTGGTCAGCACGACCACGCCACGCTGCAAGACGCGGCTCACCACTTGCGCGGGCGCGCCCGAGGGCGAGAGCGCGGCACTGATCCAGACGTTGGTGTCGATAACGACCCGGCGCGGATCGCGCTCAGCTGTCATCGGCCAGCAGGTCGCTCAAGCCCTGTTCGGTCAACCCGGACTGATGCGCCAGCGCGGCGGACTGCTGCAGGGCGTGCTGCAGGCGGTTGGCATAGAAGACGCGCATGGCCTCGAAATCCTGCGCGCTGACCATCACGCCGACGACGCGGTCATGGCGCATGACACGCACGGGCTCGCGTTGCGCCCGATCGAGAAATTCGCCGAAGCGGGTCTTGGCTTCGTTCGCGGTATAGGTCTGCATGGGCAGCTCCTGGGCGGGATAGATGCCGCAATTTTACCGCGCGAATGGCATGAATAGCGCGAATCGTTCGATTTCTATGCTGCCAGTGCACTCGGCCGATGGGTACTCGGAAGTCCGGAGACCGCTTGTTCGCACGCGATGCCGACGTTCCTATCCCGGCCCCCAAGCGCAACACAGCCTTGAGCAAACAAGGGTCGCGCCGCTCACTCTCCCTTGAGGCGCAGCATCTCCACGCCCTCGCCCACCGCGATCAGCCCGGTCTTGGCATAAATGCCCAGCTTGGCGCGCGTGTCGGTGATGTCGAGGTTGCGCATGGTGAGTTGGCCGATGCGGTCGGCCGGAGAGAAGGGGGCGTCTTCGACCTTTTCCATGCTCAGGCGCTCCGGTGCATAAGTGAGATTGGGACTCTCGGTGTTGAGGATGGAGTAGTCGTTGCCGCGGCGCAGTTCGAGCGTGACTTCGCCGGTGACGGCGCGGGCCACCCAGCGCTGGGCGGTTTCGCGCAGCATCATGGCCTGCGGGTCGAACCAGCGGCCCTGGTAGAGCAGGCGGCCGAGCTTGAGGCCGCCCATGCGGTACTGCTCGATGGTGTCCTCGTTGTGGATGCCAGTGACCAGGCGCTCATAGGCGATGTGCAGCAGCGCCATGCCGGGGGCTTCGTAGATGCCGCGGCTCTTGGCTTCGATGATGCGGTTCTCGATCTGGTCGCTCATGCCCAGGCCGTGGCGGCCGCCGATGGCGTTGGCCTCGAGGAACAGGTCCACCGGGGAGTCGAAGGTCTGGCCGTTCAGCGCCACCGGCTGGCCTTCCTCAAAACGCACGGTGACTTCCTCGGCCTTGACCTCGACCTCGGGCTTCCAGAACGCCACGCCCATGATGGGGTTGACGATGCGGATGCCGGAATTCAGGTGCTCCAGGTCCTTGGCCTCGTGCGTGGCGCCGAGCAGATTGCTGTCGGTGCTGTAGGCCTTCTCGACCGACATCTTGTAGTCGAAGCCGTTGGCGATGAGGAATTCGCTCATCTCCTTGCGGCCGCCGAGTTCGTCGATGAAAGTCTGGTCCAGCCAGGGCTTGTAGATCTTCAGGCTGGGGTTGGTGAGCAGGCCGTAGCGGTAGAAGCGCTCGATGTCGTTGCCTTTGAAGGTGCTGCCGTCGCCCCAGATGTGGACGTCGTCCTCCTTCATCGCGGCCACCAGCATGGTGCCGGTGACGGCGCGGCCCAGCGGGGTGGTGTTGAAGTAGGTGACGCCGCCGGTGCTGATGTGGAAGGCGCCGCACTGGATGGCGGCGATGCCTTCGTGCGCCAGTTGCAGGCGGCAGTCCACCAGACGTGCCTTCACCGCACCAAAGCCGATGGCCTTGCGCGGAATTTCGTCGTAGTCGGATTCGTCCGGCTGGCCGAGGTTGGCGGTGTAGGCGTAGGGCATCGCGCCCTTCTTTTGCATCCACAGCAGCGCGGCCGAGGTGTCCAGGCCGCCGGAGAAGGCGATGCCGACTTTCTGCCCCTTGGGCAGGTTTTGCAGGATGGTGCTCATGGCAGGCTCGGGCGAGAAATCAGCCGAAGTGGCAGATGTAGTGGTAAGGCTCGGACACGCGGATCTGGAAGCTGCTGTTGCCCGGCACGCTGAAGGTGTCGCCGGGACCGGACGGCACCCAGGCATCGTTGCCGGCGAGTTTGTATTCGCACGCGCCGGCAACGCACTCCATGATTTCGGGCGCGCCGGTGTTGAAGGTCAGCGTGGCGGGGAGAATCACGCCGACCGACTTCTTCGTGCCGTCGGGGAAGGTGATGCCGTGACTGACGCACTTGCCGTCGAAGTACACGCTGGCCTGGGTGTTGACGGTCACGCCGCCGATCTGGGTGGTGCGCATGGGGATGGATGGGAAAGCCATGAAGGCGAAGCCGCCATGTTAGGGCCGGCCCCGGCGCCCCCGGGCTCAGATGCGGCGCTGCCAGTCGGCGGTGTCAAAGCCCGCAGTGAAGGCCACATCCTCCCATTGCACCACCGGACGCTTGATCAGGCTGGGCTGGGCCAGCAGCACGCGGCGGGCGCTGGCCGCGTCAACCACGGCGGCGCGCGTAGCGTCGTCCAGCCTGCGCCAGGTCGTGCCCCTGCGGTTGACCAACGCCTCCCAGCCCAGACTCGCAAGCCAGGCATCCAGCACCACCTCGGGCAGGCCCTGTTTCTTGAAGTCGTGGAACGCGTGTGCCACGCCCCGCTCACCGAGCCAGACGCGTGCTTGTCGGACGGTATCGCAGTTGGGAATGCCGTAAAGGGTGATCATGGACGCGTCCGCGCCGCACGCCCTCAAACCGCCACTGTCGCGCGCAGCTCTCCCAACCCCGCCTCTGCCCGCAACAGTGTCGCCTTGTCGGTGGCTTCCCAACTGAACTCGGGCTCGTCGCGGCCGAAGTGGCCATAGGCGGCGGTCTTGGCGTAGATGGGGCGCAGCAGTTTGAGCATGTTGACGATGCCCTTGGGGCGCAGGTCGAAGTGGCGGTGCACCAGTTGTTCGAGCTTGACGTCGTCGATCACGCCGGTGCCCTGCGTGGTGACCATGATGCTGGTGGGCTGGGCCACGCCGATGGCGTAGGAAATCTGCACCAGGCACTTGCTCGCCAGGCCGGCGGCGACGATGTTCTTCGCCACATAGCGCGCGGCGTAGGCGGCGGAACGATCGACCTTGCTCGGGTCCTTGCCGGAGAAGGCGCCGCCGCCGTGCGGAGCCGCGCCGCCATAGGTGTCAACGATGATCTTGCGCCCGGTCAGGCCGCAATCGCCCTGCGGGCCGCCGACGACGAAGCGGCCGGTGGGGTTGATCAGGTATTTGATCTCGCCTTTCACAAACTCCTTGGGCAGCACGGGCTTGATGATGTGTTCGATCACGGCTTCACGCAGATCGGCCAGCGCGATATCCGGCGCATGCTGGGTGGAGAGCACCACGGTGTCGATCGCGGCCGGGCGGCCGTTTTCATAACGGAAGGTGATCTGGCTCTTGGCGTCCGGACGCAGCCAGGACAGACGACCGTCGCGGCGCAATTGGCTCTGGCGCTCCACCAGGCGGTGCGCGTAGTAAATGGGCGCGGGCATCAGCTCGGGGGTTTCGTCGCAGGCGTAGCCGAACATCAGGCCCTGGTCGCCGGCGCCCTGGTCGAGGTTGTTGTCGTGGGCCTTGTCCACGCCCTGGGCGATGTCGGGGCTCTGCTTGTCGTAGGCCACCAACACGGCGCAGCTCTTGTGGTCGATGCCGAAGTCGGCGTCGTCATAGCCGATGCGCTTGAGGGTGTTGCGCGCGACCTGGATGTAGTCGACCACCGCGGTGGTGGTGATCTCGCCGGCCAGCACGATCAGGCCGGTGTTGGCCAGAGTCTCGGCGGCGACGCGCGAGTTCGGATCCTGCGCCAGAATGGCGTCGAGGATGGCGTCGGAGATCTGATCGGCCACCTTGTCGGGATGGCCCTCGGACACGGACTCGGAGGTGAAAAGGAAGGAATCAGCCATCGCGGTGCTCCAGTTGGGTTGCAGTACCGTCACCGCTTGAGACCCCGCACGGCGACGCTTTAGCGGTTTGGGTTCGGCGGCTCCGGGTTGCCCCGTACGGCCAGTCGCCCCGCAAGTTGTCATTAACTCGGCGACCAAATTCAATTCTAGCCCTCGAACTCGCAGCATGCTGATGCGTAACATTGGCGGTGCGGCAAAGTGTTCATCACGGGCCATTCAACACGACACTCGCGAGTTGCTCTGAAACCGCCGCACATCACGACGGGCCATGGCTGCATCATGCGTTCAGGGGTTCAGGGTGCTTGGCCGACACCGCTGGCTCATCGGCCTTGTTTCATCCCATTCATCCCATTGACCCGAACCGCTCCTCGCTCATCCATGCTGCGCCTGTTCCGTGCGCTTTCCCATCTGCCCCTTGGCCTGCTCCAGGCTTTGGGTGCCCTGCTCGGGCTGGTGGTTTACGCCGCCTCGCCCACCTATCGCAAACGACTGCACGCCAATCTGGCGCAAGCCGGCTTCACGCCCGGTCGTCTGGCGCTGGACGTGGCGCGCGGCACCGGGCGCATGGTGGGTGAAATGCCTTATGTGTGGTTCCGCGCCGGCCCCAGCGCAGCCGTGCGCCGGGTGCGGTTGGTGGGCAGGGAGCATGTGGAGCGGGCCCGGCGAGAGGGCCGCGGCACTCTCTTTCTCACGCCGCATCTCGGTTGCTTCGAGGTGTCTGGCCAGACGGTGTCGGAATGGTTTCCCATCACGGTCCTGTACCGCCCGCCGCGCAAACGTTGGCTGGACAGCCTGGTGCAGGCCAGGCCACGCGGGCAGTTACGCACCGCGCCGGCCACGGTCAGCGGCATGCGCCCGCTGCTGCGCGCCCTGCGCCATGGCGAAGCCGTCGGCCTGCTTCCCGATCAGGCGCCAGGCGCCGGCGAGGGCGTGTGGGCGCCATTCTTCGGCCGCCCGGCCTACACCATGACGTTGCCGGCAAGGCTGGTGCAACTCACTGGCGCGCGCATCATCCTGGCGTTTGCCGAGCGCCTGCCGCGCGGCCAGGGCTATGTGCTGCATTTCCTGCCCTTCGACGGCGCCCTTCCGGACGACCCTGTCGAGGCGGCCACGCGCATCAATCTCGCGGTGGAGGGTCTGATTCGCATGCGCCCGGACCAATACCTGTGGGGTTACAACCGCTACAAGGCGCCGCCCGGATCGCTGTCCTTGCGCGACGCGCAGCCAAGCCAGGCGGTGCAACCGGGCACGGCATCATGAGTCGCATCGGGCTTGGCCTGCTGTGGCTGTTGCACCTCTTGCCCTACGGCGTGATCGGCCGCATCGGCACCGCCATGGGGGTTGTGCTGTGGCCTCTGGCGCGCAAGCGCCGCGCCATCACCCTGCGCAACCTGGAGCTTTGCTTTCCCGACTGGACCCAGGCACGGCGTGACGAAGTCGGGCGAGCGCATTTCGTTTGCGTCAGCCGCGCCTTTCTCGAGCGCGTGGTGTTGTGGTGGGGCAGCCCCGCGCGCCTGGAGCGGGTGCTGCATCTGCGCGGCGCGGTGGACGACGCACTGCATGGTCGTGGCGCCGTGCTGCTGTTGGGGATTCACTTCGAGGGCATGGATGCGGCCTGGACAGCGCTGACCCTGGCGGCGCAGCGCCCGCTCTCGGGTATGTACACGCCGCAAAAATCCAAGGTGCTGGACCGCTGGGTGCTCGATGGCCGCAGCCGCTTTCACACCGAGCGCATCGTCTCGCGCCACGAGGGTGCCGGTGGCATGCTGCGCGCGCTGCGCCGCGGCACCCCGTTCTACACCTTGCCGGACATGGATTTCGGCGAGCGCCACTCGCGCTTCATCGCCTTTTTCGGCGTGCCTGCAGCCACGCTCGACGCTGTGCCGCGCCTGGCTGCCAGCAGCAAGGCGCGGGTCTACCCGGTGGTGGCGCGGATGTTGCCAGGGTACGCCGGCTACGAGATCACCATCCACCCGGCGTGGGACCATTTCCCCACCATGCTGGATGGTCGCCTAGGCGACATCGACGCCGACCTGCTGCGCATGAACCACTTCATCGAGCAGCGCGTGCTGGAGATGCCCGAGCAATATCATTGGGTGCATAAACGCTTCAAGACACGGCCGCCCGGCGAGCCCCCGTTGTACTGAGCGCCACCGTGCTCCCTGGCCAGCATCGACGGCCGCCTCACCGATCCCGCCCTTCAACCGCACGCGCATGAAACTGCAGTTCACCAAGATGCACGGCGCTGGCAACGATTTCGTCATGCTCGACGCCACACGCGAGGCGCTGGCCCTGTCGCCGGAGCAGCTTCGCCTGCTGGCCGATCGGCATGTCGGTGTGGGCGCAGACCAGATTCTGGTGGTGGAGCCCGCGCCATCGGCCGACGTCGACTTCCGCTACCGCATCTTCAACGCCGACGGCGGCGAGGTGGAGCAATGCGGCAACGGCGCGCGCTGCTTCGTCGCCTTCGTGCGCCGCCGCGGCCTCACGGACAAGCGCAGCATCCGCGTGCTCACCCGCTCAGGCATCATCCAGCCACGCCTGGAAGACGATGGCCGCGTCAGCGTGGACATGGGCCCTCCGCGCTTTACGGCGGCAGAGATTCCCTTCGACGACGCCGGCCTGGTCCCACGACTCGAAGCCGGCTTCGAGCGCTGGCCGCTGGAGCTCGGCGCAACGGACACGTCGGCCGCCAATCCAAGTTCTACCCTCTGGATCAGCGCCTTGTCGATGGGCAACCCGCACGCGGTGCAGCGTGTCGACGACGTGGACACCGCGCCCGTCGGCACGCTCGGCCCGCGCATCGAGCACCACCGGCGCTTCCCCCAGCGCGTCAACGCCGGCTTCATGCAGGTGATGAGCCCGCGCCACATCCGCCTGCGAGTTTGGGAGCGCGGCGCTGGCGAAACCCTGGCTTGCGGCACGGGCGCCTGCGCCGCCGTGGTCGCCGGCATGCGCCACGGCTGGCTGCAAACCCCAGTGGAAGTGGACACCCGCGGTGGCCGGCTCAGCATTGCCTGGGACGGCACCGGCAGCCCTGTGACCATGACCGGCCCCGCGGCTCATGTGTTCGATGGCCACATCGAGCTGTGAACGCACCACGCACCACGAACCACCATGACCGAGACACCGACCATGCAACTGACCGAACAGGACCTCGCTGCCTACCTGGCGGAACATCCCGACTTTTTCGAGCGTCACGCCGAGTTGCTGGCCGGGGTTCAATTGCAAAGTCCGCACGGCAACCGCGCCGTGTCGCTGCAGGAGCGGCAGATCGAGATGCTGCGCGACAAGATGCGCGTGCTCGAACACCGCCTGGCCGACATGATGCGCCACGCCGCCGAGAACGAAGCCATCTCCGGCCGCCTGCTCGACTGGGTTCGCGCCATGCTGCGCGAGGCAGACGC
Organism: Burkholderiales bacterium; assembly: GCA_013044035.1. Lineage (GTDB taxonomy): Bacteria > Pseudomonadota > Gammaproteobacteria > Burkholderiales > Burkholderiaceae_C > Thiomonas_A. The sequence continues at coordinate 22,964 of JABEVE010000033.1, read as the reverse complement.
CGCTGCCCTGCCCCACACCCTGGTGCGTGACATGCAGCAGCAGTTTCAATTGCCGCAGGCTGCCTTACGGCTGTGGAACCTGCTGCCGGCCTACACCACGCAGGATTACGCTGCCGACGTGGGTGCCGACATCCCGGTGCTGGCCAACAGCCTGAGCCAGCCGTATTGCGGTGCGAATGCAGGGTTTGAAGCGGCGCGCTGGCTGGGCACTGGAGCGCCGCCGCAGTCGATGGCGATGATTGCCCTGCGCGCGTCCGATGAGACGCCGGCCTTTGGCCTGCTGGTCCTGGGTTCGCCGCAAGCCGACCGGTTCACCGCCGACATGGGCACGGAGTTCCTCACCCGCATCGGCCACCTCGCCTCGGCTGGCTTGCAACGCCTGGTGCGCGGCGGCTGAAGCCGAGCGCCGGGCCATTTTTTGCCGCGACCACCCCCATGCCCGACGTTCCCACCGAAGTTCCAGCACCTGCCGGGACCGCCGATCTCGCCGACGCCTGCGTTCGTTATCTCGACATGCTGCGGCATGTGCGCCGGCTCTCGCCACGCACCCTGGTGAACTATGAGCGCGACCTAGGCGATCTGCGTCAGCGCGCCGAAGTGGCGAACGTCAAGCTTCGTGGCATCGGCCCGCGGCACATCCGCACCTGGGTTGCGGCACTGCATGGGGGCGGCATGACGCCGCGCGCCATCGCCGCCCGGCTGTCGGCCTGGCGCGGACTGTTCGCCTGGCTGGGGATGCAAGGCCTGGTGGCCAGCAATCCGCTGCAAGACGTGCGCGCCCCGCGCGCCGCAAGGCCCTTGCCCAAGGCCATCAGCGTGGATCAGGCCGTGGCCCTGGCCGCGTACGCACCGCAAGGCCAAGCGCCGGCGACCGCTGATCGCCGCAGCGAACAGGCCTGGGCCCTGAGCCTCGCACGCGGCCGTGCGATTGCCGAGTTGCTCTATTCCAGCGGCTTGCGTGTCTCCGAACTCACCAGCCTCGACATTCACTACTCCCGCGCCCCCGGTTACGAATCGGCCGGCTGGGTGGACTGGGACGCCGCCGAAGTGACCGTGCTCGGCAAAGGCGGCAAACGCCGCAGCGTGCCGGTGGGCGCCCCCGCCCTGCAAGCCCTGCGCGACTGGCTGGCGCTGCGCCCGGCGCCTGCCCTGCAGGGCGACACTGGCGACCACGCGGCCTTGTTCCTGGGTCCGCGCGGCCGACGCATCACCACGCAGCGCGTCTGGGTGGAATTGCGCGATCGCGCCCGCGCCGCGGGCCTGCCCACGGCCGTGCACCCGCACATGCTGAGGCATTCCTTCGCCTCGCATTTGCTACAGTCCAGCGGCGATTTGCGCGGGGTGCAAGAGTTGCTGGGCCATGCGAGCATCGCCAGCACCCAGATCTACACCCGGCTCGACTTCCAGCATCTGGCCAAGGTCTACGACGCCGCCCATCCCCGCGCGAAAAAGCGCTGATTCCCAAGCCATCACCCCGGGCCGGCACAACCTGGCTCGTCACGGAACCCGTCATGAAAGTCATCCGCTTGCACGAAGGCAAGGAGCGCGCCCTGCTGCGCCGCCATCCCTGGGTGTTCGCCGGCGCCATCGCGCGCGGCGGCGGCGACCTTGGCGAGACGGTGCGGGTGGACGCGTCCGACGGCCGTGTGCTGGGCTGGGCGGCGTTCAGCCCGAACTCGCAGATTCGCCTGCGCATGTGGAGCTTCGACGCCGAGCAGCGCATCGACCGCGACTTCTTCCGTCGACGGCTGCAGACCGCCATCGCCCGCCGCGCCCGCCTGGGCCTGGATATGCAGGCGGTGCGCCTGGTGCATGGCGAGTCCGACGGCCTGCCCGGCTGCATCGTCGACCGCTATGGCGACATCGTCGTGATACAGGCGCTGGCCGCCGGGATCGAGCGCATCAAACCCATGCTGGCGGAGTTACTGCACGAACTGCTGCCTCGGGTGCGCATTTACGAACGCTCGGACGCCGGCGTGCGTGGGCTGGAAGGATTGCAACCGGTCAGCGGCTGGCTCCAGGGCGAGGGCCAAACCCGTGTCGACATCACCGAAGGCGGCCTGCGCTACAGCGTGGACGTGGCCACCGGTCACAAGACCGGCTTCTACCTCGACCAGCGCGACAACCGCGCGCGCTTCGCCGCGCTGGTGCGCGAGCAGCGACTGCGCAAGGTGCTGAACTGCTACGGCTATACGGGCGGTTTCACCCTGGCGGCGCTGGCGGGCGGCGCCCAGGAGGTGACGACCGTGGACTCCTCGGCGCCGGCGCTGGCCCAGGCCGAGGCCCATGTGCGGCTCAACGGCTTCGACACGGCACATGCGCCCATGCTCGACGCCGACGTCAATGCGACGCTGCGTAGCCTGCGTGAAACCGGTCGGCGCTTCGACGCCATCGTGCTCGACCCGCCCAAGCTCGCCCCCACCGCGGCCGCAGCCGCGCGGGCGTCACGCGCCTACAAAGACATCAACCGTCTCGCGCTCACGCTGTTGGAGCCGGGCGGCTGGCTGTTCACCTTTTCGTGCTCGGGCGGGATTGACGCCACGCTGTTCCAGAGCATCGTCGCCGGCGCCGCGCTCGACGCTGGGGTGCAAGCCGATATCGTTGCGCGTGCCGCCGCTGGCGCCGACCATCCGCTGCTGCTGTCGTTCCCCGAAGGCGAATACCTCAAGGGCCTGCTCTTGCAAACCCGCTGAGCGGCATCATCTCCAGGGCAGTCCTAAACTGCTTCGTGGGTTGCCGTGCGTTCGTTCACTCCCGGCAGCCGCCTCCTGTACTGCCAACCACGCGCACCATGTCCACACCCCTGATTCCTGCCACCATCCTCACCGGCTTTCTCGGCAGCGGCAAAACCACCTTGCTCAAGCGTGTGCTGAGCGAAGCGCATGGTTCGCGCATCGCCGTGATCGAGAACGAGTTTGGCGAGGAGAACATCGACAACGACATCCTGGTGCAGGACAGCAAGGAGCAGATCGTGCAGATGTCCAACGGCTGCATCTGCTGCACCATCCGCGACGATCTGCGCGTCACCCTGGCCGACCTCGCCACGCGCCGCCGCAAGGGCGAGTTGGTGTTTGACCGCATCATCATCGAAACCACCGGCGTTGCCGATCCCGGCCCCGTGGCGCAGACTTTCTTCATGGACGACGAAATCGCCAGCCAGTATCTGCTCGATTCGGTGTTGACCCTGGTGGACGCCAAGCATGCCGGCCAGCAACTCGATTCCCGGCTGGAAGCGCAACGCCAGGTGGGTTTCGCCGACCAGATTTTCATTTCTAAGGCCGATCTGGTCAGCGCTGACGAACTCGCCGCGCTGCAGCACCGCCTGGCCCACATGAATCCGCGGGCAAAACAAAGCGTGGTGCATTTCGGCGATGTGCCGCTCAAGGACGTGCTCGACCTGCGCGGCTTCAACCTCAACGCCAAGCTCGACATCGACCCCGATTTCCTCAAGGCCGACGAGGCCGAGCACGACCACCACGATCACGACCATGATCACCACGACCATGCACCCGGCGAAGCCTGCAATCACCCGCATCACCACCAACACGACGATGATGTGAAGTCGTTCGTCTTTCGCTCCGACAAGGCATTCGACCCCGCCAAGCTGGAAGACTTTCTCGGCGCCATCGTGCAGATCTATGGCCCACGCATGCTGCGCTACAAGGGCGTGCTCCACATGCAAGGCATCGACCGCAAGGTGGTGTTCCAAGGCGTGCACCAGCTCATGGGCAGCGATCTGGCCTCGGCCTGGGGGCCACAGGAACACCGCCAGAGCAAGCTGGTGTTCATCGGTATCGACCTGCCGCGCGACATCATCCTGCAGGGCCTGGAGCAATCACTGGTGAGTTGATCCGTCAAGGCCCGCTTTCCTGGAGGACCCCCGATTGTCCCTGCGCGTTGCGCTGAGGCGACATCGCGACTGCGCGGTTCAAAACCCCCGGAGCCTGCCCCATGCATCTGACTACAATCGGCCGGCTTCAGTGGTGCCCTGTCCGTGTTGTTGGACGGTTGCAATCTTGGACGGCTGCAATCGGCCGTGGACATCGCGAGCATCAGATTCCAGGAGGAACTGTGGTCAAGGCGGCAAAACCAGAAACCGGCCGGGCAAAAAGCGCGGCCAGCAAAACCACAACGGCTCGGGGAGCCAAGACGGTTGCCAAGGCCGTCGTGGCCAAGCGCTCCGTGGTGCCGGCAGCCAAAGCGCCGGCACCCAAGCGCACGGCAGGGGCGACATCGTCCGCGGGCCTGAAGGCGGGGAAGACCGCGATACTGAGCCCGGCCAAAGCCAAGACAGCAAGTTCTGTAGCCTCCAAGGCTGCGGTCCATGCGCCGCCTGCAGCGACCCAAGGTAACCCGTCCACCAAGGCCCGCGTCAGGGCAGCCATGCCCCAAGCCCCAACTCCGGTTCGGGCTACACTGCCGCGCGCCCAAGCCCACAATCCCGCAACCGCCGTGGCAAAACGCCCCAAGGTCGTGGTGCCCATTCCAGCTTCTTCAGCAACCCAATCCATGAGCAGTCTCGCCCCCACACAAGCCCCGGCGAAAGTCGATCCCAAGCTGGTCAACGCCTGGAAATCCAAGTCGCCCAAGGATCTGACCGACGCTGAAGTGCTCGCCATGCCCGAAAGCGAGTACATGAAAACCGCGCAGTTGGAATTCTTCAAGCACCGTTTGACCACCCTGCGCAACGATATCCTGCGCAGTGCTGGCGAAACCACCGAGCACTTGCGTGAGGACACCTTGCTGGTACCGGATCCCGCCGATCGCGCCACGATCGAGGAAGAGCACGCGCTGGAGTTGCGCGCACGCGACCGCGAACGCAAATTGCTGAAGAAGGTCGAGCAGGTTCTCTTGCTCATCGATGCCGGCGAGTACGGCTGGTGCGAGGAAACCGGTGAACCCATCGGCATCGGCCGTCTGCTGGCACGTCCCACGGCCACGTTGTCGCTGGAGGCGCAACAACGGCGCGAGATGAAGCAGAAGATGTTCGGGGACTGAATCTGCGCCCACCCCGCTGCAAGCACAGGCATGCCGATGAGTGATTCGAAACCGCGCAGCTTCTGGGGCCGGGTCGGCGAGTTCGTCAAAAACCCGACGCAGGACTGGTCGCTCACACGACACGAGAACGCCCTGCGCGATTTGCAGGAGCAGGAGCAGGTCAAGGCGAAAGAGGAACAGCGCAAGCTCGATGCTTTCATTCGCCGCCGCGAACTGGCCTCGCTGCGGCGTCTGCGCAAGCGCCAGGCCGACGGTCTACCGATCGATGACGCCTACACCGATGTGCCCGACACCGGCACCGGCGTTGGCCCATCTGCCCCCGAACGCGAAGCCACGCTGCGCAAGATCAACGAGATCGAGCAATCCATGGTGCTGCAGGAAACCGGGCAGCAGGGGCGCGGCGGCCCCAGCCGGCCTGGCTTGCAAGCCACCCAGATTCATTTGGGCGCCGGAGCCCCACCAGCGCCTGCGTCAGGGTCAGCCGCACAACAGGTTTTTGCGCCCCGGCCCGGGGCGGAGACAGGGCTGGGCTTCCAACCGACCGATCATCTCTCGCGGCATTTGCAGGCAGCGCCGGTCATGCCGACTCCCGCCGCCCCCGGCGAGATCCTCCAGGCCACCATGCCGGCTCCAACCCAGATGGCTCCAACCCAAATGGTACCGACCATGATGGGCATGACCCAACTTGCTGCCGATCATCCGCCGATGGACACCTGGATGAAAACAGGTGGCTTCGCATCCTCAAGCCCGATGGCGGTGGACGTGCAGGAAGGCGTATCGTCCAGCCCGCTCTTTGACCAGGCCTGTATCGACTTCGCCAACGGCCATGACCGCGACGCTGAGCGCGCCTTGCTCGATGCCATTTCCGGCTCTCCCGAGCGTGAGTTGGAAAACGAGTTCTGGCTGGCCTTGTTCGACCTCTATCGCGCCGGTGGTGACAACCCGAAATTCGAGGCTCTGGTCAATGACTACGTCGATCGCTTCCAGTCCTCGGCGCCGTCCTGGGACACACCGGTGTCACAGAATTCACATGCCGCGCAGGCAGTCACCCGCCAGCCAGCCCCTCAATCTGCCGCTGCCGGCCCTTCGTCCAATTTCACTGCCCTGGGCGAACTCGATGCAGCGCAGTCTCGCTCCCTGCTGCTGCTGGCGCGTGGTGGGGTGCGTCAGGTCGTGCTCGAATTCAGCGGCCTGACCAGCATCGCCCCTGGGGCCCAGACTTTCTCGCTGGAGGCCTTCAAGCTGCTGAACGCGTCCAGTGACTGCGTCATCGAGCTTGCCGGCATTTCCAATCTGACGGAGGCCTGTGCCGCAGCCGCACCTCCCATGCAGCGCGATGCCGACCCCGGCTGGTGGGGCTTGCGTCTGGAGGCGCTGCGCCTGGCGGGCGACCAGGATGCCTATGAGAATGTCGCACTGGACTACTGTGTCACATACGAAATTTCTCCCCCGACCTGGGAACCCAGCCACGCCAAGGTCCATGTACTCACCGCCGACGCGGCAGCTGGCCTGAGCCGACCCCTGACGCTGCATTCGCGGCCTTCGCAAGCACAGGCCAGCAGCCTGTTTCCCAGCCAGTTCAGCACCCATTTTGGCAACACTGACACCGGTGTGGCGTGCACCCAGTTGCGAGGCGACATCAAGGGTGGCAGCGAAGATTTCCTCAAGCCACTGGATCAGGCCGCATTCGGCCATGGCGCCGTGGTCGTCGATCTCAGCGCGTTGCGTCGGCTCGACTTCGCCAGCGCCGGCATCATGCTCAATTGGGTGATGTCGCAGAGCAGCGCCGGACGCACGGTGCAGTTCGAAGGCACGCACCGGCTCATCGCCGGGCTGTTCGTCATTCTCGGGATCAACTCGGTGGCTCAGATCCAACTGCGCAAGTTTTGAGTTCCCCTCTGCGTTCCGATCCCGCGCGGCCCCGCTGCCGCCCCCAACCCTTCCTATCCGATGCAGCAATATCACGGCACCACCATTTTGAGCGTGCGCCGCGGCGCCAGTGTCGCCCTGGGCGGTGACGGCCAGGTGACGTTGGGCAATATCGTCATCAAGGCCAGCGCCCGCAAGGTACGCCGCTTGCACCACGACAAGGTGCTGGCCGGTTTCGCCGGCGGCACCGCCGACGCTTTCACGCTGTTCGAGCGTTTCGAGGCCAAGCTCGACGAGCACCGCGGCCAGCTGCTACGCGCTGCCGTGGAACTGGCGAAGGACTGGCGCACTGACCGCATGCTGCGCCGCCTCGAGGCCATGCTGGCCGTGGCAGACGCCACAGCCTCACTGGTCATCACCGGCAACGGCGACGTGCTCGAACCCGAGCACGGCTTGCTGGCCATCGGCTCGGGTGGGGCCTACGCGCAGTCGGCAGCACGCGCGCTGCTGGAGAACACCGAGTTGGACGCGCGCAGCATCGTCGAAAAATCGCTGCACATTGCTGCCGACCTGTGCATCTACACCAACCACGAATTGCGCATCGAAACACTGGGGGACTGAGGGCGCGATTCGTGCGCCGATCCATCGGTCCTGCCACATCCCACCGCATCCCATGGCGCTCGGCGCGTCCAGCTCCGGGCACCACCCACTGCCGATCTGATCCATGAACATGACCCCACGAGAAATCGTCTCCGAACTCGACCGCTACGTCATCGGCCAGGCCGACGCCAAGCGCGCCGTGGCCGTGGCGCTGCGCAATCGCTGGCGCCGCCAGCAAGTGGCAGAGCCCCTGCGCCACGAAATCACACCGAAGAACATTCTGATGATCGGCCCAACCGGCGTGGGCAAAACCGAGATTGCCCGCCGCCTGGCGCGGCTGGCAAACGCGCCCTTCATCAAGATCGAAGCGACCAAGTTCACCGAGGTCGGCTATGTTGGACGCGACGTCGACACCATCGTGCGCGATCTGGTGGACATCGCGGTGAAGCAAGTCCGCGAGCAGGCGATGCTGGCACATCGCACCCACGCCGAGGACGCTGCCGAAGACCGCATTCTCGACGTGCTGCTGCCACGCCCGCGCGACGCCGCCGGCCAGCCCCTGCCCACGTCGGACGAGAATACGCGGCAAATTTTCCGCAAGCGCCTGCGCGAAGGTCAGCTCGACGACAAAGAGATCGAGCTGGATGTCGCCCAGCCCCAGGCGACGATGGACATCATGACCCCGCCCGGCATGGAGGACATGGCCGAGCAGATCAAGGGGATGTTCGCTGGCCTGGGTCAGGGCCGCACCCATCGCCGCAAGCTCAAGGTGCGCGAAGCGCTGCGCCTGCTGGTCGATGACGAGGCGGCCAAGCTGGTGAACGAGGAGGAGATCCGCAGCCAGGCCGTGCAACGCGTGGAGCAGAGCGGCATCGTCTTCCTCGACGAGATCGACAAGATCGCATCGCGCGGCAGCGCCCAAGGCGCCGATGTCTCGCGTCAGGGCGTGCAGCGCGACCTGCTGCCGCTGGTGGAAGGCACCACGGTGAGCACCAAATACGGCATGGTGCGCACCGACCATGTGCTGTTCATCGCCAGCGGCGCCTTTCACGTCGCCAAACCCTCCGACCTGATTCCGGAGTTGCAGGGTCGTTTCCCCATTCGCGTGGAACTGCAAAGTCTCTCGGTGGACGATTTCGTCGCCATCCTCACTGCCACCGACGCCAGCCTGGTGAAGCAGTACGAGGCCCTGCTCCACACCGACGGCGTGAGCCTGCAATTCGCCTTCGACGGCATACGCCGCCTGGCTGAAGTGGCTTATGCGGTCAACGAAAAAACCGAGAACATCGGCGCACGCCGTCTGCACACCGTGATGGAACGCTTGCTGGAGGATGTGTCGTTCCAGGCCGACGGCAGTAAGCCGCGCAGCTTGACCATCGACACGGCCTTCGTCAACCAGCGCCTGAACGACATTGCCGCCGACGAAGACCTGTCGCGCTTCGTGCTTTGAGTCGAGCGCCCTCAGTCAACACCATGCCGCCCTGAGTGTTCGGCATGGCCCTATGTCCCTAGCGCTCAATCGGGCTACAGCAGCCCTCGCTGCTGGGCAATGCAAAGCAAACCCTCGAACACCAGATGGTCCGCCGTCTGATGCGGCAGGCCCAGCGCCAGTTCCAGCTTGGGTGCGGCGCCGCCGGTCAGGAGCACGGCGGGCACCCTACCCTCCAGGCGGCTCAGCCGCTCGTGCATTTGCCGCGCGGCGCCGGATATGGCCATGGCACCACCGCTCATGAGCGCGTCGCTGGTGTTGTTGGGAAACTCGCGCAACGCACCTTCGGGCACGTTCAGCCCTGCAGTCCCCATTTCCAGCGCCTTGAGCATCAGCCCGAAGCCCGGGAGGATGACGCCTCCCAGAAAGCGCCCATCCGACGCCAGGCAGTCGATGGTCACGGCCGTGCCAACGCTCACGACCAGAACCGGCGCGGTGCGATATCGTGCCCTGGCCCCCAGCAACGCCGCCCATCGATCGGCTCCAAGCAACCCGGGATTGGTGTAGCCGTTGCGCACGCCGCATTGCTGCGGCGGCGAGTGAATCCACTCGACGTGCAAACCCAGGCTGGCGAGTTGCGCTGCCACCCGCGCCGTGGCGACAACGCCAGCAACGGCGCAGCCAATCGCCGCCTTTGGCTTGGGATGCTCCTCAAGCTCCTTGCCGAGCTGTTCGATGGACTGCTGTGGCATGGCACCGTGCGCCGAAAGTTCGGGCTCCGGCACGGCACGCCCACCAGACCATATGCCCCACTTGAGACGGGTGTTGCCGATGTCGAGCAATAGGAGAGGCATCATAGGTCGTGCAGGCGAAATCCCGTGCACCATACCAGAGCGGTCATCCGAGCGAACGCCCGGCGGTGCGCACCCAGGGCCCCGCATTGGTATCGAGCGACCGTGGCCGGCCAGGTTCCGAGAGCACAAATCATCCGTGAAAACCCTGGATTTTCCGGCTGACTTTGTTTGCAGACACTGAACCTATTTTTGTATACAGTTTTTGTGGTTGTGATCTATGCTTGCCGTGAAGGATGCCATTCCGCATGATCGTCGCCCAAACCCTAGAAACCCCGCGCAGGCTTGGGCATTGGATCCGGCTGGTGCAGGCGTCGACCTCGCTCGCCCACGCACTGAGCCGTTGTATTTTTGTATACCGTTTGGCACAATTTTTGCGTGCTACCGTTCGCGCGAATGGCCATTCGCCGCCATGCCCCGTTCGCGCACCCTCGCTGTCAATCGGCCCCATCATCATCGGCGCCCCTTGCCACCGGGTTCACGTTGACGGGCTCGACCGTCAACGTGTCGATGCTGCCTGATCCCGCCCTCAACTCGGAGTCTGCCCCATGCACACGTCCACAGCAGGTCTTGGTGTCTCCCAAGCCCCATCCCCCGATGCCGACAACGAAGACATCATCATCAAACCCGGCTATAGCCCCCGGTTGGTCAATGCGGATCTCGCCCCGCTCAAGCACCAGCGCTGGGGCGCCTACAACATCTTCGCCTTCTGGATGTCGGATGTGCACAGCGTGGGGGGCTACATCACCGCAGGCAGCCTGTTCGCGCTCGGTCTGGCTAGTTGGCAGGTGCTGGTCTGCCTGCTGGTCGGCATCGTGATTGTGCAGTTGCTGGCCAATCTGGTGGCCAAGCCGAGCCAAGTCACCGGCGTGCCCTACGCGGTCATCAGCCGCGCCTCGTTCGGCGTGCTGGGAGCCAACATCCCTGCGGTCACGCGAGGCTTGATCGCCTTCGCTTGGTACGGCATTCAGACCTATCTCGCATCGAGCGCGCTGATCATCGTCATTCTCAAGTTCATGCCCGGGTTGGCCCCCTATGCCGATGTGCATCAATATGGATTCGTCGGCCTGTCCAGCCTCGGCTGGGTGGCGTACATGGTGCTCTGGGTGCTGCAAGCGCTGGTGTTCTGGAAAGGGATGGAAGCCGTACGGATCTTCATCGATTGGGCCGGTCCGGCGGTTTATGTGGTGATGTTCGCTCTCGCGTTTTATCTGGTGTCCAAAGTGGGGCTGTCGAACATCGACATGAATCTCGGCTCGGTCAAATTCACCGGCCTGCAAGCCCTGCCGGTGATGATCAACGCCATCGCACTAGTGGTGTCGTACTTCTCCGGCCCTTTGTTGAACTTCGGCGATTTCGCCCGTTACAGCAAGAGCGTACCCGCCGTGAAGACCGGCAACTTCTGGGGACTACCGGTCAACTTCCTGGGTTTTTCGGTTCTCACGGTCATCACCACGGCAGCCACCTTGCCCTTGTTCGGCAAGCTGATCACCGATCCTGTGGAGACGGTCAGTCATATCAACAGCACCTTCGCAGTCGTGCTCGGTGCCATGACCTTCACGCTGGCTACGATGGGCATCAACATCGTCGCGAATTTCGTGCCTCCGGCCTTCGACTTCTCCAACGTCGCCCCGCAGACCATCAGTTGGCGCATGGGCGGCATGATCGCGGCCGTGGGTTCGATTTTCATCACGCCCTGGAACATCTACAACAATCCTGACGTGATCCATTACACCCTGGACATCCTGGGCTCTTTCATCGGCCCCTTGTTCGGGATTCTCATCACCGACTATTACCTGATCAAAAAACAGCGTATCGATGTCGACGCGCTCTACAGCATGGAGAAAACCGGGCGCTATTGGTACCGCGGCGGAGTGAACCCAAAGGCTGTGGCAGCCCTGGCTCCGGCCGCATTCATCGCGATTCTGATGGTGCTCGTTCCAGTGTTGTCCTCGCTGGCCAATTTCACCTGGTTCATCGGTTGCGCCACGGCCACGGTGCTCTACCTGGTGATCAATCGCAGTTCATCCATGTGAGATGCCATGAAGATCCTGATCATCAATCCCAACTCCACCGCCAGCATGACCCACAAAATCGGCGAGGTGGCCTTGCGCATCGCGGCACCAGGAACGACGGTCAGGACAGTGAATCCGCCGGACTCTCCTGCGTCCATCGAGTGCCACACCGAGGAGGCGTTGTGCGTTCCTGGCCTGCTGCGCTGCATTCAGGAGGCCGAGGCGCAGGGCTATGACGCATACGTCATTGCCTGCTTCGGTGACCCTGGCCTCGACGCCGCACGCGAGCAGGCCCGAGGCCCGGTGATCGGCATCGCCGAAGCGGCGATGCACGCCGCCAGCATGGTGGCCAACTCCTTCAGTGTCGTGACGACTCTGGAACGTACCGTCGGCATGGCCTGGCACCTGGCGGAGCGCTACGGCATGCAGCGTTTCTGCAGGAACGTCCGTGCCGCTGATCTGCCCGTGCTCGACCTCGAGGATCCGAGCAAGAACGCCCGCACGCTGATTCGAGATGAGTGCCTGCGTGCCCTGCGCGAAGACCGCTGCGAGTCCATCGTGCTCGGTTGCGCCGGGATGACGGACCTGTGCCGGTCGCTATCGGATGAGATCGGCGCGCCTGTCATCGATGGCGTCGCCGTGGCCGTGAAACTGGTCGAATCGCTTGTCACGTTGGGCCTTCGCACCAGCAAACTCGGTGACTGGGCGACGCCGCCGCTCAAGCCGGCATGCGCCACCCTTGCATCGGGATCTGGTTCCTGATTGGCGCGTCGCCTCAAGTCTTGCATCTCTGGGCCGTTGCCCGCCGCGTGGGATTGCACTGGTGTTCACAGCCACGTTCTTTGCCATTTCACCGCATTACTGCTGAAGGCGAGGGCCTGTCGGTGGGTCATGGAATCCGTTACATTGCCAAATTGACGTATACGTCAATCACAACTCCTGCAGCGACAAGCCGCAGGTGATGCCGATGAACACCGAAGCGCACGGCGCGATGCACGCCGTGTTCAAGGAGACCGCAATGACCGACTTATCCGACGCCAAACTGCTGGCCGCCTACCGTCCGCAACAGCGACTGCGCTTTGTCACGGCCGCGGCACTGTTCGACGGGCACGACGCGGCCATCAACATCATGCGGCGCATCCTCATCAGCATGGGCGCCGAGGTGGTGCACCTGGGTCACAACCGTTCAGTCGATGACATCGTCACCGCGGCCATTCAGGAAGACGCGCACGGCATCGCCATCTCCAGCTACCAGGGTGGGCATGTGGAATTTTTCCGCTACATGATCGACCGACTGCGTGCGCTCGGTGCTGGGCATGTCCAGGTGTTCGGCGGCGGCGGCGGCGTGATCGTGGCCGACGAAATCGCCGCGCTGCAAGCCTATGGCGTGACCCGCATCTACAGCCCCGAGGACGGCCAGCACCTGGGGCTGCAGGGCATGATCGGCGATATGCTGATGCGCGCCGATCACGCCCTGCCAGCACTGAACAACCAACAGGCATTGCAGGCCCTCGGGACGGACGCATGCGTGCTGGCGCGTGTGATCACCCAACTGGACAATGGCGTGGCCGACGCAGCGCTGCTGCGCGACCTGCGCACCCAGGCCGAGTCCGCGCATGGGGTGGTCTTGGGCGTGACGGGCACGGGCGGCGCCGGCAAGAGCAGCCTGGTGGACGAGCTGATCCGTCGCCTGCGGCTTGACCAGGACGACGCCCTGCGCATCGGCGTGATCAGCATCGACCCGTCTCGGCGCAAGAGCGGCGGCGCGCTGCTGGGCGACCGCATCCGCATGAACGCGATCGGACCGTGGCAGTGGGCAGGCTCCCTTCCCCAGTCCTCCCCACAAGTGGAGAGGGCGTCTCTCACCCCTCACCCACCCGCGGCGGAGGTTGGGAGGAGAAATGGCGTGTTCATGCGCAGCCTCGCCACGCGCGAGGCGGGTAGCGAAATCAGCAAGGCGCTGCCCGACGTGATCGCCGCCTGCAAGGCAGCCGGCTTCGATCTGATCATCGTCGAGACCTCCGGCATCGGCCAAGGGGATGCCGCCATCGTGCCGCATGTCGATGCCAGTCTGTACGTGATGACACCGGAATTCGGCGCGGCCAGTCAATTGGAAAAAATCGACATGCTCGACTTCGCCGACTTCGTCGCCATCAACAAATTCGATCGCAAAGGTGCGATGGATGCGCTGCGCGACGTGGCCAAGCAGTTGCAGCGCAACCGCGAAGCGTGGGCCACCAAACCGGAAGAGCTGCCCGTGTTCGGCACCATGGCCAGCCGCTTCAACGACGATGGCGTGACCGCGCTGTATCAGGCCATCAAGCCGCGTCTGGCCGAGCGCGGCCTGCAGTTCAAGGAGGGGCGTTTGCCGATTGCGGCCACCCGCCACAGCACCCACCAGACCCCCATCATTCCCGCTGCACGTGGCCGTTATCTGGCGGAAATCGCCGACACCGTGCGCGGATATCACCGCCGTGTCGAGCTGCAGACAGCACTCGCACGCGAAGCGCAGCAGCTGCGCGCCAGCGGTCGCATGCTGCGCGCGGCCAACCCCAACAAGGTGGCCGCGGTCGAGGCAGTCAACGATCTGGCGGAACAACGCGAGGCGAAAATGCTGCCGGCCGCACGCAAGCTGCTGGCGATGTGGCCGCAGATGCAGCAGGCCTATGCGGGCCGTGAATACGTGGTGAAGATCCGCGACCGCGAAATGCGCACTGCCCTCACCCACACCACGCTGTCAGGCACCACGGTGCGCAAAGTCGTGCTGCCGAAGTATGAAGACCATGGCGAGATCTTGCGCTGGTTGATGCGCGACAACGTCCCCGGCAGCTTTCCTTACACCGCGGGCACCTTTGCGTTCAAACGTAGTGGCTCGGGTCAAGGCAACGAGGATCCAACCCGCATGTTCGCCGGCGAGGGTGACCCGTTCCGCACGAACCGGCGCTTCAAGCTGCTCTCCGCCGGCATGCCCGCCAAGCGGCTGTCGACCGCCTTCGATTCGGTCACGCTGTACGGCGCCGACCCGGACCGCCGCCCCGACATCTACGGCAAGGTGGGCAACTCGGGCGTGAGCATCGCCACGCTCGACGACCTCAAGGCGCTGTACGACGGTTTCGATCTGTGCGCGCCAGCCACCAGCGTGAGCATGACCATCAACGGCCCTGCGCCGACCATCCTGGCAATGTTCCTGAACACAGCCATCGACCAGCAGCTGGCCAAATTCCTGGCTGACAACGACCGCGAACCGACCGACGACGAGGCGCAAAAAATCCAGGCCTGGGTGCTGGAAAACGTCCGCGGCACGGTGCAGGCGGACATCCTGAAAGAAGATCAGGGACAGAACACTTGCATCTTCTCCACCGAGTTCTCGCTCAAGGTCATGGGCGATATTCAGGAGTATTTCGTCCACCACAAGGTGCGCAATTTCTACTCGGTGAGCATCAGCGGCTACCACATTGCCGAAGCAGGAGCCAACCCCATTTCGCAGCTCGCGTTCACGCTGAGCAATGGTTTCACTTTCGTCGAGGCGTACCTGGCTCGTGGCATGCACATCGACGACTTCGCACCCAACCTGAGCTTTTTCTTCAGCAACGGCATGGACCCGGAGTACAGCGTGCTGGGACGCGTGGCGCGGCGCATCTGGGCCGTGGCGATGCGCGACAAGTACGGTGCTAACGAACGCAGCCAGAAGCTCAAGTACCACGTGCAGACCAGCGGTCGCAGCCTGCATGCGCAGGAGATTGCGTTCAACGATATTCGCACCACGCTGCAGGCGCTGATCGCGATCTACGACAACTGCAACAGCCTGCACACCAATGCCTACGACGAGGCCATCACCACGCCCACCGAGGAAAGCGTGCGCCGGGCCATGGCAATTCAGCTCATCATCAACCGCGAGTGGGGACTGGCCAAGTGCGAGAACCCAAACCAGGGCGCGTTCATCATCGAGGAGCTCACCGACCTCGTGGAAGAAGCGGTGCTCAAGGAGTTTGATGCCATCGCCGACCGTGGCGGGGTGCTGGGGGCCATGGAAGCAGGCTACCAACGCGGCAAGATCCAGGAGGAGAGCATGCATTACGAACTGCTCAAGCACACTGGCGAGTTACCCATCGTCGGCGTCAACACCTTCCGCAATCCGCATGGCGAGGCGGTCTCGAACCATCTTGAGCTAGCGCGCTCCACCGAGGAGGAAAAGGAGTCGCAACTGCGCCGCCTGGCAGACTTCCACCAGCGCCACACCGCTGCAGCACCGGCCATGCTGCAGAGACTGCAACAGGCAGTGATCGACAACCGCAATGTGTTCGCCGTGCTGATGGAAGCGGTGCGAGTGTGCAGCCTGGGGCAGATCACCAACACCTTGTTTGAAGTCGGCGGGCAGTACCGGCGCAGCATGTAGTTCCCCAACCAAGAATCGAGGAAACAACCATGATTCACATCCTGGCACGTATCACGGCCAAACCCGGCAGCACCGAGCAGGTTCACGCCGCTCTGCTCGACTTGGTGAGCCACACGCGGCGGGAACCCGGATGCAAGCTCTACACGCTGTTCCAGCGCGACGACGAGCCAACCGTTTTCATGACCGTGGAGCAGTGGCTCGACCAAGCCAGCGCTGATGCCCACATGCGCACTGCACATCTTGCTGCTGCCATGGCGCAGGCGGGCCCGCACCTGGCCGCAGCTCCCGAAATTCACCGATACACCGCATTGGCTTGATCAGGGGCGCTCGACACATCAAAGCTCAAATCATGGCCAGCGGCTGCTTGCGGCGTGGCGCGGGAAAAATCGCATCGATGGCAGCGCAAGCGGCGGCGTCCAGGGTTGTCGAGGCAGCCACCAGGTTGTCGCGCAGATGCTGCAGACTGCCCGCCTTGGGAATGGCCATCACCCCGGGTTGCCGCAACACCCAGGCGAGTGCGAGTTGTGCCGCGCTGAGCCCGAGAACCCGAGCCAGCGCAGCCATGCGCGTGTCGTGCGCGAGTTTGCCTTCGTCCAGGGGGCTGTAGGCCATCAGCGGCATGCGCTGGTTTTGCATCCAGGGCAACAGGTCGAATTCGACGCCACGGCTGCTGGCCGCGTAATAAACCTGGTTCGTCGCGCAATGACCACCGCCGTCCAATTGCCGCAATGCGTGCATGTCCTGCAGGTCGAAATTGCTCACGCCCCAATGGCGGATGCGGCCAGCAGCGACCAAACGGGTGAATCCCTCCAACGTCTCTTCCAGAGGCAGGCTGCCGCGCCAGTGCAACAGATAAAGATCGATCTGCTCCAAGCCGAGCCGGTACAGACTGCGCTCGCAAGCAGCCTGCACCCCGGCGGCACTGGCGTGATGCGGATAGACCTTGCTGACCACCAGCACTTGCTCGCGCTTGACCACACCCTCACGCACAGCGCCCGCCAGGGCCTCGCCCACCACGCGCTCGGCACCACCTTCGCCATACATCTCGGCGGTATCCAACACGCGGTAGCCAAGCTCCAGGGCGTGGCGCACGGCGGCAACTTCGCCGGCATGGCGCGTCGCGGCTTCGCCGAAGCGCCATGTGCCCAGTCCCAGCGCAGGCCATTGCTCTACATCCCCGAGTTGCACAAGGTTCATCGCTTCATACCCCGACCCAGTGCCGCGCATTCCACAAAGCCAACAACAACAGAAAGACCACCAACCCGACGACGAAACCGATCAAGCCCTGCAACAACGCATTGGTCCGCCGTTGTTCCTGCAACAGTTGGCGTGTCAGCTCACGTTCGGCCGGCTGTTGCGCTTGCTCCAGGGCGTGATAGATCATGCGAGGCAAGGCCGGGAAGTACTGGGCGAAGCGCGGCGCCTCTTTTTGCAGATGGTCGCGCAAAGCGCGCCAGCCGACCTGGCTCTGCATCCAGCGCTTGAGGAAAGGCTGGGCGGTCGTCCAGAGATCCAGGTCGGGGTCGAGCTGGCGACCCAGGCCTTCGACATTGAGCAGGGTTTTTTGCAACAGCACGAGCTGCGGCTGGATTTCCACCTTGAAGCGGCGCGACACCTGGAACAGGCGCAGCAGAATCTGTCCCAGGGAAATATCTTTCAGCGGACGCTCGAACTGCGGCTCGCACACGGTGCGAACAGCGGCCTCCAGCTCGTCCACACGCACCTCGGCCGGCACCCAGCCGGATTCGAGATGCAGCTCAGCCACGCGCCGGTAATCGCGCCGGAAAAAGGCGATGAAGTTTTGTGCCAGGTAGTCCTTGTCGAACTCCGACAGCGTGCCGATGATGCCGAAATCCAGCGCGATATACCAGCCAAAAGTTTCAGGCGCAAGACTGACCATGATGTTGCCCGGATGCATGTCGGCATGGAAAAAACCATCGCGAAACACCTGGGTGAAAAAGATCTCGACCCCGCTTTGCGCCAGCTTGTGGATGTCCACACCGGCATCACGCAAGCGGTCGATCTGACTGATAGGCACGCCATGCATGCGCTCCATCACGATCACGCTTTCGGTGCAGAGATCCCAGACCATCTGCGGAATCAAGACCAGGCCCAGGCCGTCCATATTGCGGCGCAGTTGCGCCGCATTGGCCGCTTCGCGAACGAGGTCAAGCTCATCGTGCAGATATTTATCGAACTCGGCCACCACTTCGCGCGGCTTGAGGCGCTTGCCGTCGGACCAGGCGCGCTCAACCCAGGCAGCCAGGGTCTGCATCAACTCCAGATCCTGGTCGATGATTTTGCGCATGCCGGGTCGCAGCACCTTGACCGCCACTTCGTGCCCGCCTTGTTCGGCCGGCAGCACCGCAAAATGCACCTGGGCGATGGAAGCACTGGCGACAGGTGTGCGATCGAGACTGGCAAACAGCTTGGTTAGGGGCTGACCCAAGGCCTGCTCGATCAGTCCCACCGCCTGATCGGAGTCGAAAGGCGGAACGCGATCCTGCAGCTTGGCAAGCTCGTCGGCGATATCGGTGGGCAGAAGATCGCGCCGCGTGGACAGCATCTGCCCGAACTTGACGAAGATCGGTCCCAGGCTTTCCAGCGCCAGGCGCAGGCGCCGCCCTCTCGGGGCATCGAGCTTGCGGCCGACAGCAAGAATACGCGCCAGGAGTCGCAGCCAGCGATGGCGAAAACCGCTGAGGACGAGTTGATCGAGCCCGTAGCGATGGGCAACCGTTGCAATACGCAACAAACGCAGAAGGCGGCGCATCCCTCAGTTCCGCGCCGTTGGGGCGGTACGGCGCACAAGCAGCTGAACGCGCTTGTCGAGCCTGGCGGTGGCGTCACGCAATTGCGCCAATTCGACACTGCAGGCCGTGAGCTCGGCGCGCCCAACGAGTGCGCGTGGCGCTTCAGCCAACCAGTCCTTCGCGTCGGCCTCGACCTGCCGGCGTAGGCGCCGACCCTGAGCTAGCACGTCGTGCCCGACGCGAACCAGTCGATGTGCCGCCAAGTCGCCAAGTAGTTGGGCGAGGTCATCCTCGGCATCCCAGCGCAGATGGCCGAGCAGCCAGGAAACCGCCTGGGCAAATTCGGCATCGCCCGTGATACGCACACCCGTCAGCCCCAGCGCCTGTCCACGCCATTGGGACGCCAAAACAGCGGAGACGTCGAGATCGAGCCTGAGTTCAGGTGGTCGCGTCAAGGACGAGGTGGGCACTGGCGCCAACTCGCCCGTCGGGGACAACTGCAACAGGGCGCTTCGGCCCGCGACGTGCAGGGACAGGTGTTTGCCGCTGTGTGCTCGTAGACGCTCTTCGGCCAGCGCTTCCTGGCGGACGAGGTGATTGATGACTCGGGTCACGAGCAGCGCAGCGCGTTGCTGCAGGCGGTCTGGCCAGGACAATATTGGGCTTGGATCGGTGCTGGGCATGGGCGGTGTGCAATCTGGAGACCATTCTAGGAGCCTGCGATAAACCCAGAGCGGCTGGCCAGTGTTGCGCAGTAGGTCGTGTTCCAACGGCATGTCGAGGCCGAGCCAATGCATGCGAAACCCTGCAGCAGGCATCGCCCAATGCCGCTCGAGTCGGTCTCGCGATCTTCTTCCATCGGCGGGAGGGCGGCTCATGCGCGCCGGGCCCTTGCCACAGCACCTGGTGCGTGGGTCCGCACCGAGCGGTGCGCTGGCCAGAGGTCAGGCAGTCGGGGGCCCAGCGCGTCGAAGTGGGCCAGGGCCAGCACGACGTTGAGCGGCATGCCAGTTTTGTGCCGCCAGCAGCGCGGCGCGACTGCCGCCTGGCGTTGCACGCCTTGGCGCCAAACCAGAGGCCACAGCCGAGGAGCCTGATTCCCGCGACCCCAACCTCGGCTGACTTCCCGCTCTGGTTTTCGCCGTCACCCTTTCAGGCACAAGGCCTGGGTGCAGGCCGGCGTAGGCCTCACACCCCGGAGTCATGTCGGTGACCGAGAAATCAGCCCTGGCACCAATCCTGAACCGGCTGGGGAACGTGTCGCCAGATGGACAATCGGCCTGTGGCCGCAAACCAACTCAACCCAGTTGTTGAATTCCCGCCAGCAGCCACCCGCCGTTGCCTGAAATCGGCTTGACCAGGTTCCAGATCTCGCGCACCGGCTGCGCGCCACCCCAACTCTCTTCGCGGACGAGCCCGGAGAATTCCACACTGGCAAGGTACTCACCGCCGAGTTCTTGCAGATCAAGCAACACGGCTTCGAGGGTGACCACATCGGTCTGGTTCTGCGCTCCCCCGCGCTGTTCGATTTCGGACTTGAGTTGCGCGAAGAGTTCAGGCGTGCTGTAGGACTCGATGTCGTGCAAGTCGCCGGCATCCCAGGCTTTTTGCAGCTGGTAGTAATGCTCACGTGCCTTGTTCAGGAACGCGCGTTGATCGAAGTCTGCCGGAATTGCGCCCTGAATCGCGGTGGCCTTCGCAGCCGGGGCTTGCGTCCCCTCGAAACGCTGCGGTGGTAGATAAGACTCGGGCCCGAGCTGGGCAGCATCGTAGGCACCGCGTGGCATTCCGGCGGGTTGTGGCGTGGACGTGGCACCAGAACGGCGGGCCAGTCGCAGCAGAAACATCCCGGCGACCACCGCCAAGCCGGCGATCAGAAGAGCCATGACGAATGAGGCCAGACCTGCGCCGAGGCCGAACGCGTGGAATAGCGCCGCCAGCCCAATGCCTGCCGCCAAGCCGCCGAGCAGGCCGCCCCAACGGTTGGCAGGGCGTGGGCTGGTTGCCGTTGGCGCAGCTGACTGCCGTGGGGCCGCGGCAGGGGCTGGAGTGGCCTGTTGCCGCTGAAGCAATCCACTGTTTTGGCGCCCCAGGGTTTTGCCTCCTCCCATGCGCTTGGCTTGTGCCTCGGCGACAAAAAGCGTGGAGGCCAGCACGAGGCTGATGCCGAGAACGAGGAGGGTCCAATGCTTGTTCATGATCATGCCCGGTTGTGAATACCTACATTTTGTTACTAAAACCACCGGAAAAGTTCACCTGCATCGAAAAAATTATGTTCTCTCAAGCCTTGAGGCCGATGTGCAACGCGACAACTCCGGCCGAAAGGTTGTACCAGTCGACCTTGACGAATCCGGCCTTGAGCATCAAGCTTTTCAAGCTGGCTTGATCCGGGTGTTGGCGGATGGATTCAGCCAAGTAGCGGTAACTGTCGGCATCGCCAGCGACCCATTGGCCAAGGCGTGGCAGGATGCTGAAGGAGTACCAGTCGTAGACGCCGCGCAACGGTCCCCAGGGCCGTGAAAACTCCAAGACCAGCAGTTTCCCGCCAGGTTTGAGCACGCGGCGCATTTCCGCGAGCGCAAGATCTTTGTGGGTCATGTTGCGAAGGCCAAAAGCCACGCATACACGATCGAAGCTGTCATCGGGAAATGGGAGGATTTCAGCATCGCAGAGCGCTGCCGGCACACACAGGCCCGCATCTTCCAAACGGGCTCGCCCCTCGGCCAGCATGGCGCCATTGATGTCGGTCGAGACCACCAAGCCACCGGGTTCGACTTGCGGCGCGAAAGCGCGCGCCAAGTCGCCTGTGCCCGAGGCAATGTCGAGCACACGATACCCGGGACGCACCGCTGCCAGCGCCACCGTGAAGGCTTTCCAGCCCCGATGGAGACCCGCGCTCATCAGATCATTCATCAGGTTGTAGCGTGGCGCGACCGAGTCGAAAACCTGTGCAACACGCCGCGCCTTTTCATTCTCGGGCACGGTCTCGAAGCCGAAGTGCGTGTTCGTGCCGCCGGATTCAATGGCCATGGTGCGCCCCATGCCCGCAGCCACCACTCGATGAAGCTTCGACAGTAGCCATCGTGGCATCGCGGTCGACGTTCGCTGCAGCAAGCCGCTCCAGGTAGTCGCTCCATAACCGCTGCTGTTCTGAACCCAGGAAATACAAGTATTCCCAGGTAAAGATGCCCGTGTCGTGACCGTCGGAAAAGGTCGGTTGGACGGCGTAATTGCCGACGGACTCCAACTGATTGATCATGACATCGCGCTTGCCTGTCTGCAGGGTTTCCTGGCCAGGGCCATGTCCACGCACTTCGGCGGAAGGCGAGTAGACCCGCAGGAGTTCGAACGCAAGTCGAAACACCGCGCCATCGTCAAAGGCGATTTCCAGATCGCGCGACTGGCGGTGAACCGTCAATTGCGTTGGTTGGGGAACTGTGCGAGCCATGAACTTCAACCTCTTGGTCGTGCAAATATTCAGCAGCAGTTTATGCGCCCGCATCCTGGCGCGTGTTGGTCAGCAGTTATCGGCTTGCTGCAGTGGTCGAAAGGCACC
This sequence comes from Burkholderiales bacterium, assembly GCA_013044035.1. GTDB lineage: Bacteria > Pseudomonadota > Gammaproteobacteria > Burkholderiales > Burkholderiaceae_C > Thiomonas_A. The sequence goes on along the minus strand of JABEVE010000033.1, from coordinate 497 downwards.
CTGATGCGAATACCGGTCGGCATGACGGGCCCGAGCCATAGCGCATGGACCGCGTCCTTGACCCGGCCGCTGGAGGTCATCCGCCTGATCCAGTTGCCTCTCCCGGGCCGTCGCTGTTGATGCAGCCCGTGAGGACGCAAACAATTTGGCTTGACTCACTCGAGTATGTGACGATGCCATCAGCATTCGGGTTCCCAAAAACAGGAATAGACAGTCTGACCATGTCCCATCCAGGGCGGTTTACGAATCTCTTGCCCAAATCGTTGAGCCTGTGGCCTAAAGCCAGGCTCGGCGGTCAGTTTGACCCGAGTGCGGCGCAACCCGGCTGGAAATCTCGTGCAGTCCTTGCTGGGAATCGTGATCTGGGCACCTTCCCCGGCGCGACCTTTGTTCACGCAGTGCCCGGCGTCAACTATCTTGAGCTGTCAGCGACAACTATCGTGAGCGGTGCGGTCAGGCGTTGATCATGGTGTTGGGGTTGCGCTGCGTTGCCGGCG
>JABEVE010000032.1 GCA_013044035.1 Burkholderiales bacterium | reverse complement strand
GTTCCTCTGTGAATTTGCTCTTCCTCATGTCCGCCATTCTCCTGAGTTGGCAGACTCCTGCTACTTCAGCTTGGTATGGCTGGCAGGGGGCAGGTCAATCCTGATCAACAGCCACGCCTCGTGGCTGTTTGTTTTGGGCGTTGAGGCCGAGCCGGTCGCATGTCTCGATGCAAGCCTCCCATGCAGGTCTCCAATTGCGCGACCGAGGGCGGGGCACAGATACGCAACGATCTGCTCAATTCTGGATTTACCTCAAATCCAAGATGCAAACTTTTGATCTTGCATCCATTTTTCCCTTTTGTTACGCTGCTGGTCAATTCTCGTTACTCACGCCATGCGCCCCTACTTCCGTTGTCAACGTCCTGCCAGGGGGTTGCTGTCGCTGCTGCTCGTGTTCACCTTGTTCGTGGCGGGGACAGGCGTGGTGCTGGCTGCCGATCGAGACGGCACAGTTTCGGCATCCGGCGAGAGTGGCAAGGCCATCTCGCTTCGCGCTGCCATCAAGACGAAACGCTTGACGAAAAAGCACGCTGGGGCTCTCGCCCGATCGGTCAAACGTCGCCGTCTGCATGTCGCGTCGCCGACACGCCGCGGCAAACCTGTGGTGCGTGTGAATGTGAAGCGGCATCCGTCACCCACGCTTCGGCGCGTCGTTGCCGATCGGCCCACGCCCAGGGCTGATATGGCGACGTCGGATGACCCGGTTGCTTTGCGTTCCGGCTCTGCCCTGGTGATCGATGCGCAGACCAATCAGGTGCTGTTGAGCAAGAACGCGATGGATGTGCGCCCCATTGCATCGCTCACCAAGCTGATGACGGCGGCGGTGATCCTCGACGCGCACCTGCCGATGGATCAGATCATCGAAATCACGGATGCCGATATTGACACGCTGAAATGGAGCAGTTCTCGTCTACGTCCCGGCATGAAGTTGAGCCGCGAAGAGTTGCTCAAGCTGGCTCTGATGTCGTCCGAAAACCGCGCTGCCCATGCCCTGGCGCGCACCTACCCGGGCGGCATCGACGCTTTCATGCTGGCCATGAACCACAAGGCCCAGTTGCTGGGCATGACTCAGACCCGCTATATCGATCCGACCGGACTTTCGCCACAGAATGAGTCCAGCGCTCACGATCTGGCGTTGCTCGTGAAGGCGGTCTATGCCTACCCCTTGATCCGCGAGTTCTCCACGCACGAAAAAAGCACCGTGGATGTGGGGCACCGCGAGATTCAATACCGCAACACCGATCACCTGATATTCAACCGCGGCTGGGACATCCTGCTGCAAAAAACCGGCTACATCAACGAGGCAGGTCATTGCCTGGTGCTCAACGCCGTCGTGCAGGGGCGCAAGGTCATCGTCGTCCTGCTCGATGCCTGGGGTAAATACTCCCATTTTGGCGACGCCGAGCGCATTCGCAACTGGATGGAGACTTCAGGGCGTACCGTGCTGACACGGACCGACCCCCTGCCAGCCGACTCTTCCGTGCGACTGATTCGCACATCGGTCAACGAGTAAATTTCGGCCCAATCCTTCAGTTGACGCGCCATCCGTTGCCGTGATGCGTGCGATACCCAGCGGGACGAGATTCGAGGGGTGCGCAGTGCTCGGTCAGCCTCGCTCCCAACTCAACGCCCCGCGGCGCCCCCATGCTTGGGCCTGTAGCCGAGTGCCCCAGATATGCTGGCTGCCGTATCGATCACCTTCTCGAGCCAATCCTCCTGCAGCCGGTCTGCCGGTGCCGAGAGCGACAGACCCGCAACCAAGTGCCCGCCATCGTCGTAGATACCTGCGGCCATGCAGCGCACGCCAAGTTCCAACTCTTCGTTGTCGCGTGCGTAACCCAACTGCCGCACGCGTGCCAGTTCACCTTCGAGTTGCGCAGCGCTGGTGATGCTGTTGCGCGTGTGACCAACCAGGCCGGTTCGCAAGGCGTAGGCTTTGACACGCAGCGCGTCATCCGACGCCAGGAACAGCTTGCCGACGGATGTGAGATGCAAGGGGGCATGGCCGCCCACTGTACGCACCACCTGCATGCCAGATCGCTCGCTGTAGGTTCGTTCGATATAGACAATCTCGTCGCCCTGTCGCATGCTGAGATTCACCGGTTGATGCGTTAGCCGATGCAATTCCCGCATGGGGCCCAGCGCGACATCGCGCACGCTCAAGCGCGCTTTCACCAGATTGCCCAACTCCAGCAGCCGCATCCCGAGCTGATAGATGCCAGGCTCGCAGCGATCAATCAGATGCCCGATGGCCATATCGTTCAAAATTCGGTGGGTGGTGGATGGATGCAGTCCTGTCCGCTCGGATATGGTTTTCAGTGGCATCGGCTCCGAATGCGCGGCCAAGACATCCAGGATGGCAAATATCCGCTCAATCACCTGGATGGTTGGCTGCTCGCGGTCGATGTTGGCTGGTGATCTCATCCTCGCATTTTAGATGGCGAAATGAAGGCCTGTCATCTGGGAAAATGAGGGTTTTGCTGTGAGTCGTCCCATGCAGCCGGGAGTACTCTTGAGCGAGCTTCGTTGCAGCGCTTCCATGCAATCGAGGCTCGACTGACTTCGACCATGCTTGCATCTGGCGCGAGTCGCATGGAAGGCACCCGGGCGTCGTTCTCAATCGGCGTGGCGCAAAAACAGGACGGCGACGTTGCCATTGTTAGGCGAGTCGTTGCAGCGGTGAATCAGCACTCCGTACAACATCAACGCTCGATAGCCTAGGGACAACAGCGGCAGCGAGATCAGGAAAGGACTGTTCCTGGCGATGTCCTCACGCGAGGTGATGGCCGCGGTGTGTAGCCAGTTCCAAGTTTGAAATCGCCATCGAAAGAGCGCCACTGCCATGGTTTCGCATCGCCAACCGCGGTTTCAGCGTTTCAGCGGAGGTCGGAAAACACCAGGGCATCCACCATGCGCTGGCCCCAGCCTACCCCCCCAGGCTGGCTGTCGAGTTCAGCACGCGGACGTGACTGTAAGGAGGGAGCAGGAGAACGATGCTGAACAGAATGACTGGACGGCGCGAGGCATGAACTGGGTTGGGAGCGTTTGCTGTCAAAGTCCGGATTCCAGCCAGCGGCCATCGCGGAAGATCTCGTGAGGCTGGAAGCGCGATTTGTAGGCCATTTTCTCGCTCGCCGCGATCCAGTATCCCAGATAGGCATGCGGCAGATGCATGGCCCTGGCCTGCATAATTTGCCACAGCACGTTGTATGTGCCATAGCTGGCCCCCGCATTGTCCGGCTCGTAAAAGGTGTAGACGGCTGAAAGCCCGTCGGACAGCAGATCCACAATGGACACCATCTTGAGCTCACCGCGCTGGTCTATCTGCGGCGAGGGTTCGCGAAACTCCACCAAGCGCGTGTTCACGCGACTTTGCAGCAGGAACTGGGTGTACTGGTCAATGCTGTCCTGATCCATGCCGCCGCCCGCGTGGCGCCGCGCCTGGTAGCGCAGATACAGCTGGTAGTGCTCCGGCACGAACCCGAGCTTGAGCACCGTGGCTTCCAGATTGGCATGTCGCGCCCATATCCGGCGCTGGGTACGGTTGGGATGGAAGCGGTGCGCCAGCACCCGCAGCGGAATGCATGCCCTGCAGTTGTCGCATTGCGGCCGGTACGTAAACAACCCGCTGCGGCGAAAACCGGCTTGCACCAGATTGGTGTAAACGTCGGCGTGGATGAGGTGGCTGGGCGTGGCCACTTGCGAGCGCGCCTGCAGTCCGGGCAGATAACTGCAGGGGTAACTGGCAGTCGAGTAGAACTGCAGCGTGGTGAACGGAAGCTCTTTCGGATGGGTCACAGCCAGGGGGCGCAATCGCGCTGAAACTGCGACCAATCATACTGCCAAGATGGCGGGCCGGGCTTGACCAGGGCTTGCCCGAGGATTTGCAGAAACATCGGCCGTGGCCACGGTCTGGCCCCCATGGCCCCGAGGTGGGCAGTCTGCTGCTGGCAGTCGATCGGGCCGAGCCGATGCCGCAGGCAAAAGCCGCACAAGGCCATGAGCAGGATCTTGGAGCCATCGTTCACGCGGGTGAACATCGATTCCCCGAACACCATCTGGCCTCGCGCCACGCAATACAGCCCGGCGACGAGTTCGTTGGCGTACCAAAGCTCGAAACTGTGCGCCAGCCCGCGTGCGTGCAGTGCGCTGTAGGCTTCGACGATGGCGGGCACGATCCAGGTCCCGGCCGTATCCCGGCGCGGGGCGGCGCAAGCCTGCATCACACGCCGGAAATCGCGGTCGACATGCAGACTGAAGTCTGCGTTGCCCATGACGCGCCGGGCCGATTGCCGCAGCGAGCGCCGCACCTTCAGCTCGTGAGGCGCGAGCAGCATGCGAGGGTCGGGGCTCCACCACATGGGGGGTTCGCCTGGACCGAACCAGGGGAAAATTCCCTGGCCGTAGGCGGCCTCCAGGCTCTCGACGTCAACCCGCCCGCCAACCGCCAGAAGTCCCGGGAATGGCGTCTCTGCGGGAAGAGCCTGATCGGCTGGCGGGAATGGGTCGCCGGGACGCATACGGACGAGCGACCAGTTCATCGGATGGCGTGCACAGGTTCCAGCTGCCATGTGCAGCAGGTCGTTCTTGCGTGGGCAGACAGGGCGAGCATGCACTATTCTCGCTGGAAGCCTCGGATCTGAAATCCAGCTCCTGCCCCGCATTCGTCCAAACCATCAGCCGTTCACTTCATCCGCCATGTCGCTCTACCAACTTGAAAACATACGCCCGCAGGTGGCCACCGACGTCTTTGTTGCCGACACGGCCCGAGTCATCGGCCGTGTCGAGTTGGGTTCCGGCGTCAGCGTCTGGTATGGCGCCGTCCTGCGCGGCGACAACGAGCCCATCATCGTGGGCGACAACAGCAATGTGCAGGAAGGCGCCGTGCTGCACACCGACCCGGGTTTCCCGCTCACCGTGGGCGCGGGCGTGACCATCGGTCATCAAGCCATGCTGCATGGCTGTACCGTTGGCGCGGGAAGCCTCATCGGCATCCAGGCCGTGGTCCTCAACGGCGCCCGTATCGGCCGTAACTGCCTGGTGGGTGCCGGGGCCCTGGTCACCGAGGGCAAAGAATTTGCCGATGGAATGCTCATCCTCGGCTCACCGGCGCGGGCCGTGCGCGAGTTGACGCCCGAGCAGATCGAGCAGATGCAGCGCAATGCCCGAACCTATGTGGACAGAGGTCAACTCTACCGTTCCAGCCTCAGGGACGTGTCCACATGAGCAATCCGCACGGCCGTCCGAAGGAGCGGGGATGAGCGATTCGTTGTTCAAATTCATGCTCGGCGCGGGTCATGTGCGCGGTGTGGTGGTGAGGTTGCAGTCGACCTGGCAGGAGATGCGCCGACGGCGTCAGCACGATGCGCTGGTGCAGAATCTTCTCGGAGAAATGACAGCGGCTTCTGCCCTGTTGGCCGGCAGCTTGAAGTTCGATGGCACCCTGATCTTGCAGATTCAAGGCGATGGCCCGCTACAACTGGCCGTGGCCGAGTGCCAGCCCGATTTCGGTCTGCGCGCTACCGTCAAGACCGCAGCGCTCTCGGCGCAGGTGGCCAGCTTGCCCGAACTCGCCAATGCCCATGGCCTGGGACGCTGCGTCATCACCCTGGATCCGCGCAACAAAATGCCCGGCCAGCAGCCTTATCAGGGAATCGTCTCGCTGGCCGATACCGATGGCGAGGCGCTGGGCAGCATGGCCACGGTGCTGCAGCAATACCTGGCCCAATCGGAGCAGATTCCGTCCTGGCTGATCCTGGCCAGCGACGATGAGGCGGCCTGCGGCCTGCTGCTGCAGCGCATGCCGATCTCGGGTGGCCAGCTGGGCACGGTGAGCAGCGAAGAGCAGGCCGACGAGGATTTTTCGCGGGCTGTGCATCTGGCATCGACGTTGTCGCGCGATGAGTTGCTACGGGGTCTGCCGGAGGAACTGCTGCACAAGCTGTTCTGGCAGGAAGAACCGCGTGTGTTCAACCCCCAGGCGCCGCATTTTCACTGCACCTGCTCCAGGTTGCGGGTGGCCGACATGCTGCGCATGCTGGGCCAGAGCGAGATCGAGTCCGTGCTCAAGGAGCAGGGCGAGGTTGACGTGACGTGCGAGTTTTGCGGCGCTCAATATGCGTTCGACCTGGTGGACGCGGCCCAGCTGTTTCGCCCCGAAGTCGACAAGCCCCCGGCGACACCGCAGCGGCAATAGCCCCGGTTGCAGCGCACGGCATCAGTGCCGCAGCTTCGACTTGTCGATGTTGGCGGTTGGCTGCGAGCCGGCGGGCGAGGTCGGAGGCAGCGGACTAGAGGCTGGAAGCACCTGCACGAAGATCTCATCGGGCTTGACCATGCCCATCTCGCGCCGGGCGCGATCCTGCACCGCCTGCATGCCATGCCGAAGATCATGGGCCTCATCCTCGAGGCGCTGGTTTTGTTGGCGCGCCTGGTCGTTGGCCTGGTGCTGGGCCTCCAGGTTGACACGCAGTTGCCGGACCTGGGGCCAACTTCGCTCACCAAACCACAGCGGCCATTGCAACAGCAGCAGTACACCCAGCAAGAGCATGGTGACCCAGCGCATGGCTTGCACGTCCGACGCCGCTGTGCTGGCTGCAGTTGTACTCAGCGCAGGTTGTAAAACGTGGCCCTGCCGGAAAAGCGTGCGACGTCACCGAGGTTTTCCTCGATGCGCAGCAACTGGTTGTACTTGGCGATGCGGTCCGAGCGTGACAGCGAGCCGGTCTTGATCTGCCCGGCGTTGGTGGCCACGGCGATGTCGGCAATCGTCGTGTCCTCGGTTTCGCCCGAACGGTGCGACACCACGGCGGTGTAGCCGGCGCGCTTGGCCATCTCGATGGCAGCAAAGGTCTCGCTCAGGGTGCCGATCTGGTTGACCTTGATCAGGATGGAATTGGCAATGCCTTGCTCGATACCGCGCTTCAGGATTTCCGTGTTGGTGACGAAAATGTCGTCGCCGACCAACTGCACCTTCTTGCCCAGCGTGGTGGTCAACTGCTTCCAGCCATCCCAGTCTTGCTCGGCCAGGCCGTCCTCGATCGAGACGATAGGGTATTTGCCGATCCAGCTTTCATACAGGGCGACCATCTCGGCGCTTTCCAGCACCAAACCCTCGCCTTCGAGGTGGTATTTGCCATCCTTGTAGAACTCGCTCGCCGCCGGGTCCAGCGCGATGGCCACCTGCTCGCCGGGTTTGAACCCCGCTTTTTCGATGGCCTCGACGATGAGTTGCAGTGCTGCCTCGTGGCTTGCCACGTTCGGCGCAAATCCGCCTTCATCGCCCACGGTGGTGGGCATGCCGCGGTGGTGGAGGATGCCCTTGAGCGCATGGAACACCTCGGCGCCGTAGCGCAGCGCTTCGCGGAAATTGGGTGCGCCCACCGGCATGATCATGAATTCCTGCATGTCCAGGGTGTTGTTGGCATGGGCGCCGCCGTTGATCACGTTCATCATCGGCACCGGCAGCTCGCAGGCCGAAAAGCCGCCAAGGTACTGGTAGAGCGGTACCCCGGCTTCTTCTGCTGCCGCCTTGGCCACGGCCATGCTCACCGCCAGCAGCGCGTTGGCGCCGAGGCGCGACTTGTTCGGGCTACCGTCGAGCTCGATCAGGGTGCGGTCGAGAAAGGACTGCTCGGACGCGTCCAGGCCCATCACGGCCTCGGTGACTTCGGTGTTGATGTGTTCAACGGCGCGCAGCACGCCCTTGCCGCCATAGCGCTGCGTGTTGCCGTCGCGCAACTCGACCGCCTCACGTGTGCCGGTAGAGGCGCCCGAGGGCACGGCGGCACGGCCCAGGAAACCGGTTTCCAGCACCACGTCGCATTCCACTGTGGGATTCCCGCGGCTGTCCAGAATTTCACGGGCGTTCAGGTCGACGATTGCACTCATGGGATCTCCAACGTTGTTCGGTTTTAAGGGTTGTCAAGGGTCTTGGTCACAGCGGCACGACGACCCGGCTCAGCGCAATTGATCTTCGAGATAGCCACGGCGCTTGACCACGGCGTCAAGCTCTTTCAGGTTCTCCAGCAGGGCACGCATGTGCTGGAGGGGCATGGCATTGGGCCCATCCGACAGTGCACGCTCCGGGTCGGGATGGGTTTCGGCAAACAGGCCGGAGATGCCCGCCGCCACCGCCGCTCGCGCCAGCACTGGCACGAACTCCCGTTGGCCGCCAGACTTGTCGCCCATGCCCCCGGGTTGTTGCACCGAATGCGTGGCGTCGAACACCACCGGACAGCCGGTGTCGCGCATGGTGGCCAAGGAGCGCATGTCGGAGACGAGCGTGTTGTAGCCGAAGCTCACGCCGCGCTCACAAGCCATGATCTGTCGGTTGCCCACTGCACGCGCCTTGTCCACCACATTCTTCATGTCCCAGGGGGCGAGGAACTGGCCCTTCTTGATGTTGACTGGCAAACCTTGCCGTGCCACGTTCTGGATGAAGTTGGTCTGGCGGCAGAGAAAGGCCGGGGTCTGCAGCACGTCGACCACGGCGGCCACTTCAGCCAGCGGCGTGTCTTCATGCACATCGGTCAGCACCGGCACGCCAATCTGCTGTTTCACCTTCGCCAGGATGCGCAGACCCTCCTCGATCCCCAGGCCGCGGAACGATGCGCTCGACGAGCGGTTGGCTTTGTCGAACGAGGATTTGAAGATGAAGGGGATGCCGAGGTCGCCACAGATGGTTTTGAGCGTGCCGGCCGTGTCGATGGCGAGTTGTTCACTCTCGATGACGCAGGGCCCGGCGATGAGGAAGAGGGGTTGCTCGGGGCCGACTTCAAATCCGCAGAGTTGCATGGTGCTTCAGGCGTGGGCCGCGGCGCTCGGCATGGGCGGATGAGGGGCGGCGGGCGTGTTGGATGAAGGGGAGGGATGGGTCGCGTGTGTTGTCCCCGGTTTGGCCTGGTGACGCGCTAGCGCGGCCTGGACAAAGGCGGTGAACAGGGGGTGCCCGTCGCGCGGAGTGGACTTGAATTCCGGGTGGAACTGCACGCCCATGAACCAGGGATGCACGCTTTGCGGCAGCTCGACGATTTCGGTCAGGTGTTCGCGCGTGGTGGTGGCGGAAATCACCAAGCCTGCCTGCTGCAGGGCGTCGAGGTAACGCACATTGGCTTCATAGCGGTGGCGGTGACGCTCGTTCACCGTGTCGCCATAAATGGCGTGGGCGAGCGTGCCGGCTTGTACCCGCGACTCTTGCGCCCCCAGGCGCATGGTGCCGCCAAGGTCGGACTGCTCGCTGCGCTGGTGCACCGCGCCGTCCTTGCCCTGCCATTCGGTGATGAGGGCGATGACGGGGTGGGGTGTGCCGGGGTCGAACTCGGTGCTGTTAGCGTGGCTCAAGCCGGCCTTGTGGCGGGCGTATTCGATGGTGGCCACCTGCATCCCCAAGCAGATGCCCAGATACGGAATGCGGTGCTCGCGGGCGTATTGTGCCGCCAGGATTTTGCCCTCCACGCCGCGCTTGCCGAAGCCGCCCGGCACCAGGATGGCATCGAAGGTGTCGAGCTGCTCGATATTGCCCGGCTCCAGGGTTTCCGAGTCGAGATAGGTGATGGCCACCTTGGCGGCGTTCTTGATGCCGGCGTGGCGCAGCGCTTCGTTGAGCGATTTATACGAGTCCGAAAGGTCGGTGTACTTGCCCACCATGGCGATGCGCAGGTTGTGGCGCGGGTGGGACTCGGCTGCCACCAGCGCATCCCAGGCTGACAGGTCGGCGGGGCCACCCACGAGCTTGAGTTTGTCGCAAATGAGCGTATCCAGACCCTGCTCGTGCAGCATGCGCGGTATTTTGTAAATACTGTCGGCGTCCCACACCGAAATGACGGCTTCCTGCGGCAGGTTGGCGAACAGCGAAATCTTTTCGCGCTCGTCGTCCGGAATCGGCCGGTCGGCGCGACACAACAGGGCGTCGGCGGTGATACCGATTTCGCGTAGTTTTTGCACGCTGTGCTGCGTGGGCTTGGTCTTGAGCTCGCCGGCTGCGGGAATGAAGGGCACCAGCGTCAGGTGGATGAAGGCGCTGTGGTGGCGCGGCATGCGCAGACTCATCTGCCGCACCGCTTCCAGGAACGGCAGGGATTCGATGTCCCCCACCGTACCGCCGATCTCGACGATGGCCACTTCCGCCTCGTCGTCAGTTCCCACCCCCGCGCCGCGGCGAATGAAATCCTGGATTTCGTTGGTGATGTGCGGAATGACCTGCACCGTCTTGCCGAGGTATTCGCCGCGCCGCTCCTTGCGGATGACGCTGTCGTAGATCTGCCCGGTGGTGAAATTGTTGGTCCGGCGCATCGAGCGGCGGATGTAGCGCTCGTAGTGGCCGAGGTCGAGATCGGTCTCGGCGCCGTCGTCGGTGACGAACACCTCGCCATGCTGAAACGGCGACATGGTTCCGGGGTCAACGTTGATGTAGGGGTCGAGCTTGATGAGGGTGACGTTGATGCCGCGCGACTCGAGAATCGCGGCCAGTGAGGCGGCTGCGATGCCCTTGCCGAGGCTGGACACCACACCACCGGTGACGAAAACGTATTGGGTCATGTCGCCGTAATGGGCCGGTAAACACGCATTATAGGAAGGCGCCTGTGTGCCTTCCCGCGCGGCAGAACGGGCCGCGCCATGCAGCGTCTCGGGACTCAAGACGCCGTCAGTTGCCACACCAAAGTGGCGATGGACTCGGCCGTGGCCTGCGGTTGCTCGAAGGGAAACAAGTGACTGCCGCCTTCGATCCAGCACAAATGAGTGCCCACGAGCCGGCGCGTCGCGGCCATGCCGGCCATTTGCAATTCTTGCGAAGCGGTGCCGCCGATGAAACCCACTGGCACGGCAGGCGGGCGGCGCAGCAGGCGGCCCAGGCGATGCGGCAGCGTGGCGTAGATGCGGGCCTCGATGTCGCGTTCGAAGGCGAGCACGCGCTGACCCCCGAGCTGACGGGTGCCGGCTTCGGCGTAATCGGCCAGCATCTCGTGGTCCCAGCGGGCAAAGCCGGGTTTGCCGGCGAAGTGCGCAAACACGTCCTGCACATCGCGCCATTCCTGCCGCCGCCGCAGCGCCGGGGCGACCGGGGCGAAACGCCGGATCAGCCCGCTGCGCTTGCCGAACCAGAGTGCACTCGCACGCCAGCCGGCGATGACCGGGGAGTCCAGCAGCACGACGCAGCGCGCCAGTTCGGGGTGAGCGCGGGCCAGCATCAGGCTGAGAAAGCCGCCAAGCGAATGGCCGACCAGCACCACCGGGCGGCCCTGCGCGCGCGCCTGCACGAACGTGAGCAATTCGCGCTGCAACTGCGGCCAGCCATCGCTGACGGGATGCGCAGGGTCATGGCCGAGCCGGGGCGGGGCCTGAACCTCGAAGTGCGCGCCCAGCATGGCGAAGAGCTTGCGGTAACTGCCCGCAGGAAAGCCGTTGGCGTGAGAGAAGATCAGCAGAGGGCGGGCGTCTGGGCCGGGGTCGGAGCTTGCGGGTAGGGGAGGCATCGGTCGGGGCGATGCGCGGTGAACGCTCGCGGGTTGGGGCAGTCGGCTTCAGTGGGCCGGGTTTTCGCGTGCCACGGCTTGCAGCGTGTAAAGCAGGTCGAGCGCATCGCGCGGGCTCAAGGTGTCGGGGTCGATGGTGGCGAGCTGTTCCCGCAGCGGGTCGGGCTGGTCGGCGCGTGCAGTGTTCGGCGCGTTGCTCACGGCGTCGTCCAGTGACGCTGAGGGCGCGAACAGATCGAGTTGTGCGAGCTGTGCGCTTTGCGCCTGTTGCAGGCTTTCGAGCCGTACACGCGCGTCGCGAATCACGGCTTTGGGCATCCCGGCGAGTTGCGCCACCTGCACGCCGTAGCTGCGGCTGGCCGGGCCGGGTTGCACTTCGTGCAGGAAGACGATGCCGTCGCCGTGCTCGGCGGCGCTCACATGCAGATTGATGGCCTCCGGATGGCTGGTCGGGAAGCCGGTGAGCTCGAAGTAATGCGTGGCGAACAGCGTGTAGGCGCGGCAGCGCTCGTGCAGGTGCGCGGCAATCGCCGCGGCCAGCGCCAGGCCGTCGAAGGTGGAGGTGCCGCGGCCGATTTCATCCATCAGCACCAGGCTCTGCGCCGTGGCGCGCCGCAAGATGGCGGCAGCCTCGGTCATTTCCACCATGAAGGTGGAACGGCCGCCGGCAAGGTCGTCACCGGCGCCGATGCGGGTGTGGATGGCGTCCAGCGGGCCGATGCGCGCGGATGTTGCCGGCACGAAACTGCCGCAATAGGCCAGCAGCGCAATCAGTGCCGTTTGCCGCATGTAGGTGGATTTACCTCCCATGTTCGGACCGGTGATGATGTGCGTGCGGCTTTGCGGCAGCAGCACACAGTCGTTGGGCACGAAGCGCTCCAGTTGCGCTTGCACCATCGGGTGACGCCCGCCGCGAATCTCGATGCCGGGCAAGGCTGTCAGTTCCGGGCAGGCCCAGTTCCAGGTCTGGGCTCGCTCTGCCCAGGCCGCCAGAACATCCAATGTGGCCAGCGTCCGTGCTGCTTTTTGCCAGGGGCCAACGGCTGCTTGCAGCGCCATGAGCAGCTCGGCGTACAGCACCCGTTCACGAGCCAGACCTCGGTCTTGCGCGGACAGGGCCTTGTCCTCGAAGGCCTTGAGTTCAGGCGTGATGTAGCGCTCGGCGCCCTTGAGGGTCTGACGGCGGCGGTAGTCCGCCGGCACCTTCTCGGCCTGGCCGTGGGTGACTTCGATGGCGAAGCCATGCACCTTGTTGTAGAGCACGCGCAGGTTGGCAATGCCGGTGCGCTCGCGCTCGCGTGCTTCCATCTGCAGCAACCAGGCGCTGCAATCGCCACTGATGCCTCGGAGCTCGTCCAGCTCGGCATCGAATCCGGTGGCGATGACGCCGCCATCGCGCAGATTCAACGCGGGCGGGTCGGCCAAGGCGGTGTTGAGCAGAGCCAACGGCGCGCCAGGCAGACGCAGTGCCGCAACTTGCGCCGCCAGCAGCGGGTCGTCGAAGCTGGCGGCCAGCGCCATGATCCCGGGCAGTTTGCGCAGGGTGTCGCGCGCCGCAGCCAATTCCCGCGGGCGCACCTGCTGCAGCGCCAGGCGCGAGGCGATGCGTTCCAGATCGGCCAGTCCGCGCAGCGCGGCGCGCAGGTCTTGCCACGGGCCCGCGTGCAGGGCGGCGATGGCTGCATGGCGCCCGCGCGCCACCCGCTGGTCGCGTGCAGGTGCCGCCAGCCATTGGCGCAAGAGCCGGCTGCCGGCGGGGGTCTGGCAAACGTCCAGCAGGGACATGAGCGTGGGCGCCGGCTCGCCGCGCAGCGTGAGCGTGAGTTCGAGATTGCGCCGCGCCGTGGCGTCGAGCTGCACAGTATCGTCGCAGCGCTCCACCTGCAAGTCGGTCACATGGCCGAGCAAACGTCCCTGCGTCTGCTCGGCATAGCTCAGCAGCGCGGCCGCCGCCGCATGGGCCCGTTGCAGGCCTTGTGCGCCAAAGGCCTCCAGCGATTGCACGCCGAGTTGGCGACGCAATTTGTCCAGCCCCGCGCTGGCGTCGAACTGCCAGGGCGCGCGTGGGCTGAGCATGGCGCCTGACGGGTGGCTGGGCGTGTCGGTGCCGGCGGCCATGCTGGGCAGCATGGCTTGCAGCACTGCAGGCAGCGGCAAGTCTTGCGGCCACAGCACCTCGGCAGGCTGTATCCGCGCCAGCCAGGTGTCCAGCTCATCGGCGGTGCATTCGGCCAGGCGCAGCGCACCGCTGGCCAGCACCAGCCAGGCCAGGCCGAACTGCGGTTCGCGCCGCGATGCTGCCGGCGCAATCGCAAGCAGGGCGCAGTCCGCCTTGTCGTCCAGCAGCCCGTCGTCCAGGCGCGTGCCGGGCGTGACGATGCGCTCCACGCGCCGCTCCACCGGTCCCTTACTCGTGGCCGGATCACCGACCTGTTCGCAAATGGCGACCGACTCGCCCAGGCGCACCAACTTGGCAAGGTAGGTATCCAGCGCCTGCACCGGAACCCCCGCCATGATGATGGGCTGTCCGGCCGACTGGCCACGCCGCGTCAGCGTGAGGTCAATCAGGCGTGCGGCCTTTTCGGCGTCGGCGTAGAACAGTTCGTAGAAGTCGCCCATGCGGTAAAGCACCAGCACGTCAGGGTGATCGGCCTTGATGCGCAGGTACTGCTGCATCATCGGCGTGTGGCGGGCGATTTCTGCATCGCCAAGTTCTTGAAAACTCGTCATCTATTGCAAAGTCATTCGATGAATCAATGCGATGCCCGCATCGCGGCGCAATCCGGTGGGGCCAACGACACCCGAGAACGCCCAACAACACTTGCGCAGTAGCGGTAGATTTCCGGTAGTTTTGTTGGTATGTGGCAGAATCGCCGCCGCGAATCAAAAAAACCTACCGATTACCTGCTGCCATGGCCTTCGATGCTCGCGCTGCCCGGACGTTGTCGCCGGATGAGTACCTCACTGTAGATGATTGCCCGGGATTGCGGCTGGTGGCCTCGGCCAAGTTCAGGACGTGGACCTACCGCTACGAGGCGCCTGACGGGCGCAAGCGGCAGATGCGTCTGGGACGTTGGCCAGCCATGTCGATCGCCGACGCCATGGCGGCCTGGGCAAGCGTACGTGAGCGGCGGATGGCCGGGGCTGATCCAGCAGTCGAGCGTCGAGACGCCAGGCGCAACGAGGCGAAGACGCAGGAGCTGGAGCGCATGGGCACGTACAGCGTGCGCGAATGCATCGCCGACTACCTGCGTGAGCACGTCGACGTCAACCGCAAAGCGCGAGGTGCGGCCTACACGCGGCAGATGCTCAACGCCCTGCCGGATGAGTTTCTGGATCGCCCCATGCAGGACATTGGGCGCGCGGACGCGTTTCGGGTCATCGTCGCTTTGCAGCCAACCGCGGTGACGGCGAAGCGGGTTCGCAGCGAGTTGGGCGCGGCGTGGGACCACGCCGTCGACGCCGCGCGGGTCGGCGACAACACTCCCAACTGGTGGCGCCAGGTCTTGCGCGGCAAGCTGCGCAGCCAGGGAATGATGTTCCAAGGCGCGCGCGTCGGCATCGGGCGGCGCGTCCTGTCCGACAACGAGCTCGAGGACGTCCTCGCGTGGCTGCCGAACTTCTCACCGTTGATGCGTGATGCGCTCACGCTTTATCTGTGGACCGGAACCCGCGGCGCGGAGCTGCTGTCCATCGAATCGTCGGAGGTCCGCGAGGAAGCGGACGGATGGTGGTGGACGATCCCGAAGGCGAAGACGAAGAACGCCCGCATTACGGCAGCCACCGATTTGCGTGTGCCGTTGATCGGTCGCGCGTTGGAGGTTGTGCGCCGACGCATGGCGTTGTACCAGAAGGGATTCCTGTTCCCGACGAGCTCGCCGTCTGGCCACACCGACCAGAAGACCATCAGCGCGAATCTCTACTACCACCAGCCCTACTCGAATACGCGGCCTCACATCACTAGGCCCCGCCTACCCAATCTGCCGCGCTGGAGCCCCCACGATCTGCGACGCACGGTTCGCACGAAGCTCGCAGCGCTCGGTTGCCCTGATGATGTCGCGGAAGCCGTGCTCGGGCACGTGCAGCAGGGCATCCGCGCTGTCTACAACCGCCACCAGTATGACCCAGAGCGGCTGCAGTGGTTGTCGCGGTTGGATGTTGAGTTGGAGCGGTTGGCGGCCGCGGGGCGGCGCCGTGCCGGCTGATCGTCTCGGCCGGGCTACGCGTTGCCGCGTCTCGGTCACATTCCGGGGGCCATGCCGAAATCGGGCGTGTCGTCGGCCGCACCAAGAGACGCAGCTCGCCTGGGTTTGCGCGCGCCCGTGTTCGCCGGCGGCAGGACATCGGAGATGGGGCGGTTGTCGGCCCACTCGCGCAACTCGGACAATCGCCAGCCCACGCGGCGTCGGGAGATCTGCCTGGGCTTCGGCGCGTCGCCGAGGCGCACGAGCTCCTGGAAAGTCGACGTCGACACGGCCAGGATGCTGGCTGCGGTGTCCAAATCAACGAGGAGGGGCTCGACCTGAATCATTTCCAGTTGGCGGGCTGCTTAAAAAGATGCGCAACACGGTAGTAAGCGTAGCAGAAAACTAGGGCGTAGCGCCTTTGTTTTTGGCGTTCGTGGCGTAGCCCTCAAAGCACACGTCGTGGGCCCCGAGAGTCGCCCATTCGCCGACCGCGGCGTGCAACCGCGCCGCCGCAAGGCGCACGGGGTCGTGGATGTCCACCGTGTCCATGACGCAGGAGGCAAGGAACCCGCGAAATTTCTCCAGCGACATCCAGCCGGTCAGCAGCGGTTCGCCGTCGACTTCAGAGAGGCACTGCAGATTCACGTCGAAGTCCTCGCGCCAGCCCGAGCTACGGACATGGCCGAGAAACGCCGCCGTTTCCCCCGAGGACAGGCGGATGTCCGGGGTGACGGGATAGGCGCAGATCTGGAGTCCCGGCGTGTCGAGTGCCCGCGCCAGGCTGATCATTTTGGAATCGTCAACGCGGCGATATTGGCTGCCGTGCAACAGCAGCTCCCGGCCGTGGTCGATGTCATCGATGGTGCTCATGCCGTGCTCCGGGTTGTGCCGGGGAGGTCCCGGGCATATGTGTTGTCGAGGCGGGGCTGTTCAGACAGATCCGCCATGGGACGCTGCTGGTCAGCGTCGGCGCAGAAGCGTCGAGGTCATCCAGATCGCGCCGATGCCTGCCGCGGTGACGGCGACAGCCTCGCCGAGGCTCATGTGGCGGAACGCTTTGAAGATCGTCGCGTACACCAGCCCGTGAATCAGACTGGACACGATCATGTGGGCGATGTCGTAGTGGTGCATGGTCATCCTCCGAGTTCGAAACCACGCCCAGACTCACGACCCGGCGCGAAAGGGCACCTTGAACCTCGCGTTGCTCATGATGGCCGCCGCATCCTCCAGGTCGACGTGAGAGAGGCAAGTAAGGTCGGCCGCGGCGGCGATCACATGGACGCCGGCGGAAGGTTCGTGCGCCATGCCGTGCTGGATGACGTCGCGCAGCGCGCTCTCGTCGACGGCCCAGGGACCGGTCGCGTCATCGGGGGCGCGCAGATACGGCGCGGTGGTGCGCTCGAGCGCGGAGAACGCGCTCTGGAGCATCTGCGCCGAGTCGCCATGGGCGTGTGCGCGTGCCCAGTTCAAATCGCCGCGCAACTCGATGAGCCACGTGGCCAGCGCTTCGCGCCGCTGCAGATCTCGGGGAAACCACGGCGTGGGCTGGGCTCGCCCGAGGGCCGTGTGCGCCGCGCAGACCGCGTCGCGCAACCGTCGATAGATGCCCATGGAGGCGTCCGCCGTCGCGGGCTGGTTGTGGGAAAGCGCGGTGGTATCGGTCATGGATTGGTTCCAGAGAGGATAGTCGGGAATAGCAGCGGGGGACGCTTGATCCAGGACGCGTCAAACGGCGTCGGCCGCGCCGGCGCCCTCCGGCTGGACCGCCAGGATGACGCGGCTCTTGCCGTAGGGCGCAGCGATGAACCAGGCGTAGGCCGCGAGCTGCGTGACGATGCTTGCGACGATGAACACGATGGTGGCCCCGCCGGCCGTCTGGGGCCCGCTTGCCGCGCTCTGCGGGCCCCAGTCCAGGAGCCTCACGACGATGCTTCCGAGCGCCGCGTTCATCGTCGCCATCATCATCGCTCGCCAGTTGATGGCCCATAGGATCGTCCACGCCAGCCTGGGCGACATCGGCGTCGCGACGGCCTCGCCGCGGTTGAACAGCGTGGGGGCCCACAGCACACCGCCCATGCGGATTGGTTTGGCGAAGACGTGCCGGCGCATGATCTCGCCCATCTGCCATGCGTAAAGGCCGAAGCCGATCGCGTACAGACCGAGCGCGACGTCGCCGCCGGCGCGGCTGCGCGCGATCACTGCGGCGATCAGGGCGATCGAGGGCAGTGCCACGATGATGACGCCGGCGAGGAACATCCGCCAAGTCCACCGCCACCAGAGGTGGAGACTGACCATCAGGAGATGTTGGGGCGCGCTCTGGCCCTTGGCGAAATTCGCGCTGCTGGCGGTGTTCATGCGGATGACCTCTCGTTCACTGGGACCTTGGGAAGCCCGTCGACGAGGGCGCCGCGAGCCCGCACGCCGACGGCGATCGGATAGCCCTCGTGCATCGCTCCGGCGAGCAGGTTCCATCCGACCGCGCTCGAGCCAGCCCGGACCATGTTGTTGGCCGGATCTTCGATGTCGCCCCACTGCTTGAAGAAATAAGGGACGCCCGCAGCCGCGCATTGGTCGCGCAAGGACCGCGCCCACGCTTCTTTCATGGGCCGCGCCTTCGGGCCGGATTCGCCGCCCACGACCACCCAGTCGAGCCCGCCGCCTTCGCGCCACTGCCCGCCCGCGTGGTGCATCCCCAGTGCGAAGCTCAGGTCCACGGGACCGAGAAGCGGCTCGCAGGACGCCCAGCGCACCGCCGCCGGGGCCTCGAGCACGGCGGTGATGCGCGAGTCCGCAGCCTCTTGGTTCTCGACCGAGACGCCGAGCCACACGTTCGGCAGCGGCCAGGTCGGAGGCGAGTTCTCGCCCGGCAGGTCGAGCCCCATGGCCTTCATGGCGCGCGTGACGCGGTAGATCGTCTCGGTGTCGCACAGGTACTCGCGCATGCGGTCGGCCCTCTTGGTCAGGACCTGGAAGACGTGGCCTTTGTCCATGCAGTAGGCGTTGCCCATCACGGCGAAGACGCGATCGATGAATTCGGTGGGCACCGCCTCGTGAAAGAGGTCCGACATCGAGTTCACGAAGATCATCCGCGGCCGGTTCCAGCGCAGCGGCTGGTCCAGGCGCTCGGCGTGCACGGCGACATCCGTGAAGGCGCGGCCGTAGTAGACGGTCTTGGGGTTGGCGGCCAGCCGCGGCCAGTCGCGCAGGGCGTAGCAGTGCTTGCAGCCTTGGCTGACCTTCGAGCACCCCGTGATCGGGTTCCAGGTCGCATCGGTCCAGGTGATTCCGGTTTTGTCGCTCATCGTGTTCTGGTTCACGTGGTTGGACAGGCCGCAGAGTCGTCGCGGCGCTACTCGTCGCCGTTGCGCGCATACTGCCGGGCACGCTCGATGACGCTGGGGACGTAGTCCTGGGTCTGGCGGTAGGGCGGGATGCCGCCGTACTTCGCGACGGCCCCGGGGCCCGAGTTGTAGGCGGCGAGCGCCAGGCCTTCGTCGCCGCCGTAGGCGCGCACCAGGTTGGCCAAATACCATGTGCCGCCCCAGATGTTCTGCAGAGGATTGTGGGCGTCGACGTGCAAGGCACGCGCTGTCGAGGGCAACAGCTGCATCAATCCGACGGCTCGCTCGCCGCTGCGCGTGCGAGGCCCGAGCGCTTCGGGATGGAAGCGACTTTCCTGGTAGATGACCGAGTCGATGAGTGCGACGCTCAAGCCCGCCTGGGCGGCAACCCATCGGATGGCGGGTTGCCACGGGCGCGCCCGCGCCGGCAACTGCCCGGCTGCCCGGTCCCATCTGCGCAGCCGCTCGTTCAGTCGGTCGGTGTAGGCGAGGATCCACGCCCCGGCGACGATGTTCTCGCACGGGTCGCTGGCCACGCTGCCTAGGTCGAAGCCGTTGCTGCGAAGGTAGGGCAGCCAGGCGACGGGGATTCCCGTCACGCCGAGGCGATCCGATGCTGGGTGGCTCTGCGCCTGGAGGACGACGGCGTCGAGCCGGGCCGGCGCCACGCCGTAGTGCAGCGCCGCCGTCGCAACGCATGTGGCGAGTGCAGCGGGCAAGCCCATCGCTCAACCTTCGGCGGCCGGCGCCGCGGTGAAAAAGAGTGCGCCGACCGGATGGGTGCATCCCCGCCCGGCCGGCGCACGACCCGCTGCCGCAAACCACAAGGAGAGAAGGACGATCGAAGGCATGGGTGCATTGTGGCGTATAAAGAGACGCACCGCAACGGGAAGCGTCACGAAATATGCGCGCCGAGTCGAATGATGTTTGGTGGCTGCCGACTTCTCACCCCTGCACGCAGGGGTGAGAAGTCGGCTTCCCGATCCCCGTGATGGCCGGCGTCGTCGTTCCCCTGCGTGCAGGGGTGAGAAGGCTTACGACCTGGCCGCCCGTCGACCCCACGCGTCGTTCCCCTGCGTGCAGGGGTGAGAAACGATCCAGAAGCACGCTCCCGTTTCGGGGATGTGCACCGGATGGCAGTCAGCGAGGCCGCTTCCGCGGCGTGCGTAGCATGACTGGCCGGGCGGCTGAAGCGGTAAAAACAGTACGCACCCCACTGCCGTGCAATACCATCATGGAGCGGCGGCCGCGGGCATTTCGCACTCCACAGCAATAGGTGGCCGCGCCGCGGTGGCGCGGCCCTGAACCCTCGCTTTGCAAGGAGCACCTCCATGAATGCCGTGCAATCCCTTCACGTTGAGCCGAGCCTGACGCGGCCGACGCCCCGTGGCCACCAGTCCGAAGCCGTCGTCGCGGTTGCCGATGGCTTCGCGCAGTCCGATCGCGGCCAGCTGATCATGGCCTGCGGCACCGGCAAGACCTACACGTCGTTGTGGATCAAGGAGCGGCAGCGCGCCCGGCTGACGCTGGTCTTGGTGCCATCGCTGGGCCTCATCCCGAAATTCAGGGCGGACTGGGCCCGGGCTGCGTCCAATCCGTTCGAGCAACTGTGCGTGTGCTCGGACGACACGGTCGGGCGGGCGCCCGAGGGCGCCGCCGGCGACGAGCTGACGTTCACGGCCGAGGAACTGGCCAGCCTGAATTGCCCCGTCACCTCGGACTCGGAAGAGATCCGGCAGTTCCTGGCCTTGCCCGGCGACCGCGTGATCTTCTCGACCTACCATTCGTCGCCGTTGATCGCCCAGGCCCAGGCGGACGGCCTGGCGCCGGCGTTCGACCTGGTGATCGCCGACGAGGCGCACCGCACGACCGGCCGCGCCGACTCGGACTTCGCCACCGTTCTCGACGACGCGAAGATCCGCGCCACGAAACGCCTGTTTGCCACGGCCACGCCCAGGATCTACTCAAGTCGCAACGGCGACGAGGAAATCGTCAGCATGGACAACTCCCGCCTGTACGGCGAGGTGTTCTATCGGCTGAGCTTTGGCGAGGCGATCCGCCGCGGACTGCTGACCGACTACCGCGTGGTCATCATCGGCGTCGACAACCCCATGGTCCAAGCCTGGATCGATGCCGAGCGCACCATCCAGGCTGAATCGGGTCGACAGCGCACCGCCGCCGAGATCGCCGCGCAGATCGGCGTCATCAAGGCGATCCAGGACTACGACCTGCGGCGTGTGATCAGCTTCCACTCCCGCGTCGACCGCGCGGCCGAGTTCGCCGATGAGTTGGTGCGGGAGTGGGGCGCACACGCCGGCGGCAGCAGCGCGCAGGCCCTGCGGGCAGAGCACATCTCCGGCGCCATGCCGGCCGACCAGCGTGAGAGCAGCCTCGGTCGTCTGCGCAACCTCGCGTTGAACGAGCGCCGGCTGGTCAGCAACGTGCGGTGCCTCTCCGAAGGCATCGATGTGCCCGACCTGGATGGCGTGGTCTTCGCCGACCCGCGCTCCGGAGCGACCGACATCGTGCAGACGGTCGGCCGTGCCATCCGCCTGAGTGACCAGAAGGAGCTCGGCACCATCGTGCTGCCGGTGTTCCTGGGCGCTGGCGATACGGTGGACGAGGCGATCAACGCCAGTCGTTTTAAGCCCGTGGTCGACGTGCTTCGCGCCCTCAAGAGCCACGACGATGAGCTGGCCGCGCAGCTGAGCCAGATGCGGATCGCGATGGGGCGCGGAGACGGCGGAGATGGCGAGGTCCCCAAGGTCGTCGTCGACCTGCCCGAGCGGATGTCGACGGAGCTTCGCGCTCAGTTCGATGACGCCATCCGTACGCATCTGATCGAACGGGCCACGGATTCGTGGGAGGCGGTGTTCGGGGCGCTGCTGTGGTACGGCGAGGCGTTCGGGCACGTCAACGTGCCGCAGCGCTACGTCACGCCGTACGGCGTCCGGCTCGGCATGTGGTGCAGCGGCCAACGCCAAGACTACAAGGCCGGGTGCATGCCGCCCGAGCGGCAGGCACGGTTCGAGGCGCTGCCGGGGTGGACTTGGAGCGTGCTCGACGCGCAGCTCGAGACAAACTTCGACGCCCTGATGG
>JABEVE010000031.1 GCA_013044035.1 Burkholderiales bacterium | reverse complement strand
CCTCACTCTAGCCCAGGCCCACGCTTGGTCACAACTTCGCATCACGCAGCCGCCTGCCCAGCGTGGGCACCACCATCTTCACCGTGATGTCGGCACTGGCGCAGCAGCACGACGCCATCAATCTTGGCCAAGGCTTTCCAGACTTCGATCCCGACCCGGCTTTGCTCGACGCCGTGAACACGGCCATGCGCGCTGGCCACAACCAGTACCCGCCCATGGCCGGCATACCCCAGTTGCGCGAGGCGCTGGCGGCGAAGATGGCCGATTTGCATGGCGCCAGCTACGACCCCGGCGATGAGATCACCATCACAGCCGGTGCGACGCAGGCGCTGCTCACGGCCGTGATGGCGGTGGTGCATCCCGGCGACGAGGTCATCGTGCTCACCCCGGCATACGACAGCTATGTACCGGCCATCGAACTGGCGGGTGGCGTGCCGCGTTTCGTCGCACTCGACACCGCGTACCGCCCCGACTTCGACGCCATTGCCACCGCCATCACACCGCGCACCCGGGCGCTGCTGGTGAACTCACCGCACAACCCGAGTGGCCGTGTCTGGTCCCTCGAGGACAGGCATCGCCTGCGTGACTTGCTGGCGCCAACCGACATCGTGTTGATTGCCGACGAGGTCTACGAGCACATGGTGTTCGACGGCCAACGACACCACAGTGTGGCCGGCGACCCGGCGCTGGCTGCGCGCAGCTTCGTGGTCTCGAGCTTCGGCAAGACCTACCACGTCACCGGTTGGAAGGTGGGCATGGTGGCGGCGCCGCGCGAGTTGACGCGCGAGTTCCGCAAAGTTCACCAGTTCAACGTGTTCACGGTCAACACGCCCATGCAACACGCGCTGGCCCAGCATTTGCGATCGCGGCCTCAAGCCCATCAGCAACTGCCCGCTTTCTACCAGGCCAAACGCGACCGCTTTCGCCATGGGCTAGCCACGACCCGATTGCGTTTGTTGCCTTGCGAAGGCACGTATTTCCAATGCGCCGACTATTCGGCACTGAGCGACAGGCCTGAGGCGGAGTTTTGCGAGTGGCTGACACGCGACGTGGGTGTCGCCGCCATTCCGCTGTCGGCCTTCCATCCGCAGCCGGTGGAGCGAAAGACGGTGCGGTTTTGCTTCGCCAAACGCGAGGCCACGCTCGACGCGGCGCTGGAGCGCCTGGCCACGCTCTAGTGCCACGCCGCCCTCGAGGCCGTCGGACATTCGCAGGTTCTGATGAGCCTCAACGCCTGGCGGTATCGCTACCAGCGCCGGATGCGTCTGCGGCCGGTGCCGTATCGAGCGGCGCAGGATTTGTTGGCGCCAGGTCCTTTGGCGACACACCCCTGGGTGATCCATCTACTGGTGCCGCCATGGGGGGTTGGGACGTCGACAACTCATCGAGGGTGAAGTCCAGCGGCGCAAGCTCTGGCGGCGCGGAAACTTGTTGGCGCAAATCTCCATGGTCCAGGGCATTCGCATTCAACACCAGCGGCAGGTCCAAGCTACCGTCCTGCCCAGTCGCGCGCGGCGACAGTGCCTGTTCGGTCTCACGCTGCGATTCCGGCTGGTGTCGGCTGAGATCGCGGGCCACGGCGTACAAATCCAGGAGATCTCGGTAGGCGGGCAGGTCAAAGCCAACACGTGGCTTGGCGGGATCGTCCAGCAGCATGCGCTCGATGACGGTCAGCATGGGCGCCAGATCCCAGGTTTCGCAGATCAGCGCAATCGCCCGCGGGTAGGCTTCCAACTCACGGGCCTCGCCCGACGGCGGATGCTCCCAGGGCGGGATCTGCACATTGAAGCGGTGAGAAAAACGCGCTAGCAGCACCTCGTAATCGTCCTTGCGCCCGGTCTGGCGATACAACTCGAACAGGTAGAGGCACGGCAACGCCTGGGTCCCCCCGTTGACCTCCCCCAAAGCCTTCTCCATCACCTCGATAGCCTGCTCCGGGCTCCCGATGCTGATGAAAAAATCCGCCAGATGACCGATGTCCATCATCTCGTCGACCTGCACCTGCTCCTGGCCCGAAAGCGGCCGCGAGAACACTTGCTTGTCCAGGCTCAAGGCCTGCCCCCATTCGGCGGGCTGCGTGGTTTGCGGGCGCGTCGACGCAGGACTCCCCGCCGCAGCGGCATCGGCCGCAGCGGCTCCGAGGGGTTGGGCCGGAGGCCAGGTCGAGGGGCCGCTGACTTCCCATGCCGGCTGATCGGAGGCCGGCGCCGTACCGGGTGGCAGCATGCGCGCCGGGTGCATCGTCGGCACCGGGACTGGAACCGAGGCCGGGGCTTGCACCTGCGCAGCCGCGTTGTGTGGCGAGCTGATCTGCGCTTCGGATGCAAACCAGTGGGCGTCGGCGGTCACACGCCGCAGCCGATCGCGCCAAAGCCAGAGCGTGATCAGTGCCAACAACGCGCAGAGCCCCAGCAGGCCATAGGTCCATGAGGCCGGGTAGCGTGTCCGCTCCAGTTCGATCAACCGAGCCTGTGCCACGGCAAGTTTGCGACCGTCCTGCAACCGGTTCGCATCCAGCGCACTCACCTGGGCCTCCAGCGCGTTCAGCTTCTGGCCCGAGCGCAGCGGTTCCCCCGGGGCGGCAGCGCCATCCATGACGATGGTGCGCAACTGCGCGTAGACCTTGCGTTGCGCGGGAGTGATGGGGGCCGCAGGCAGGGCCAGCGTCGTGCTGATGCGCAAGTCGGGCGCGGGCACCAGCGCCGCCGAAAGCCAATCCAGTTTCAACTGGCTTTCCGGCTTGGCCTCTGCATGCCGTATCAGGCTGGCGCCCTGCGCGGTGTGTGTCTGCTTCATCCTGGCCAGCATCGCAGCCGGGCGGCGTTGTCGGCGCTCCTGGTCGGTCCGCACGGTTGCGTACCGCTGGCGATCCTGGTTCGCTGTGACGTCGGGCTGGCGTTTGGCACGGGCAGGCGCCGGATTGTGGCCGGTACCCTGTCGTGCGCCAAAACCACCTGCAAGGACAGACTGAGCCGTCGCCGTGGCAGACTGCACAGGCTCCGGACTTGCAGACCGCGGCATTGATGCCACGCTGCCTGGGTGTTGCGGCAGGCGTACCGTGGCAGCCGCCTCGCCTGGCAGCACGGGCAACTCGGGGGTGGGCGGATTGACGAGGATGGTGTACTGCTGGCTGCGCTGGTACTGGCAGCCAAGCTTGAGCGTGAGCACCACAAATGGCTCGGTCATGGGCATGGTGGATCGCACCTGGATGCGCTCCATGCTCGATCCCTCGGGCTGCACTCCGATCTGCAACTGGTCGGCGCGCAGCGGGTCGGAGCCGGCATCGGCCTGCACCTGGACACAGCGGGTCGCCAGTTGTTCACCTGCGTCGAGCCGCACCGGAATGTCCACGCGCAGCGGTTGCCCGAGAATGGCGTGAACCAGGGGGCGATTCAACAACAAGGCCTGCGCCAGAGGCGGCGCGAGCAGCAAGCCAGCCAGCAGTGCCAGCTTCAGCCAGGAAGGCTGGGCATGTCCACGCGAAACATGGGTCGGACGATGGTGCATGGACAACGGCAAAGCGGATCGAAAGTTGTGAGGGCGCAGGTTCGGGCGCTGAACTGTACAGACTGAAGCCGAATTTATCAGCCAATATCGTGTCGAGAAGGGTTGATTCCCCATGAGCCTGGGAATTTTGTGAACGATTTTGCAAAAATGTGTTTTTCTGCATGGGATTTTGCACATGCAATCTGAATGCGGCGCTTGCGCCTTGAAACTGCCGCCCAAACCTCTGGACACGCGCCGACCATGACCCTCTTCGACGATGACACCGCCGCAACCGATGACCGCATCTGCGTGCTCAATCTCCAGCTCGGCACAGCCAGCGCGGCCATGACGCCGGCGATGGCTCACGCCGGCATCGAGGCGCTGTCCACCACACTGCGCGATCCGGACATCCACGTCATCGTGTTGACCGGAAGCGCTGAGCAATTCTGTCTGGGCCCGCAAGAGTCGTCGCACGCGTTGCAGGCGGCGCAGGATGAGGCCTCTTTCATCGACGCGCTGCACGATTGGCTGCTGGCCCTGCGTGACAGCGACAAGCCCATCATCGCGGCCGTGGAAGGCCAGGCCAGCGGCGCCGGCCTGGCGCTGGCGTTGGCGTGCGATCTGATCGTCGCCGCCCGCAGCGCCCAATTCCTGCTGCCGATGGCGGGCGAAATCGCCGGCAGGCATGCTGGGGCATTGTGGCTGGCGGCGCAGCGCCTGCCTCGCGCCGCGCTCGCCGAGCTATGCCTGCCCGATAACGGCTTGTCAGCCGAACGGGCTCACACCCTTGGCTTGGCCTGCCGCCTCACCGACCCAGGCATGGCGCTGCACATGGCCCTGCAACTCGCCCGATCACTGGCTCAGCACACACCCGCGGAACTGGGGGGCGTCAAGCAGCACATGGCACTTGCTGGAGGTCGGCCCTTGGACGAAGTCCTGGCTGGCGAGCGCAGGCGCTGGTTACGTCACCGCGCGCTGGCGCCGACACTCGGACGCTCCTAGGGCCTGTCACGCTCTTATTGCACCCGCGTTGCCGCAGGCGGCGTGGGTCTGGGCGGCGCGCTGCCGCCTTGCAGTCCGCTCGTGGTGCCGCTTGCCACGGCGCGGTCTGCGCCTCGCAGGGCATCAAACAAGGCGGCTTTCCAGCCATCCCTGCAAGATTCGCGATGCGGCGCAACAATAAAGCCATCAGTGGCCGATGGGGCTGCTGCCCGCCAACACCCCAACCCACAGCCTGCCATGATCGACCTCTATTCCTGGCCCACGCCCAACGGCCACAAAGTACACATCCTGCTAGAAGAACTCGGCCTCCCCTACCGCGTCCACGGCGTCAACATCGGCACTGGCGAACAGTTCAAACCCGAGTTCCTGCGCATCAGCCCCAACAACAAGATCCCGGCCCTGGTCGACCCTGACGGACCCGGCGGCACACCCATCACCTTGTTCGAATCGGGCGCGATGCTCATCTACCTTGCAGAAAAAACCGGTCGCTTCCTGCCCGCCTCGGGCACCGCGCGCTACACCACCTTGCAGTGGCTGATGTGGCAGATGGGAGGACTCGGTCCCATGCTGGGTCAGGCGCACCATTTTCGTATTTACGCGCCGGAGAAAATTGACTACGCCGTCGGCCGCTACACCAATGAGGCGAAGCGCCTGTACAGCGTGATGGACGCGCGCCTGGCCAGCTGCACCTATCTGGCGGGCGACGACTACACCATCGCCGACATGGCCGCGTTTCCCTGGTGCCGCAGCGCCAGCAACCAGGGCGTTGACTGGGCCGATTACCCGCATGCCAAGCGTTGGTTCGACGCCATTGCCGCCCGGCCGGCAGTGCAGCGTGGCGTGGCCGTGCTGGCCGAGCAGCGCAAGCCACTGCTCGACGAGCAGGCGCGCCAGAACCTGTTTGGCGCAGCACAATACCAACGGCGCTGAAGCCCCCGCGAATCGAGCGGCGGCGCCGGGTTGCCGCCTGCCGGGGCTCTCGGCGCGCAACCGCTTGTACAACCCTATTGGCCCTTGATCTGGAACCCTCATGAAACTCGTGCGATACGGCCCTTCGGGGCGTGAACAACCCGGCCTCATCGACGCGCAAGGCCGTCTGCGCAGCCTGCGCGGGGTGGTGAATGACATCGGCCCCGAGGTCTATGGCGCGAAGGGCCAGCGTGCCCTGCGCAAACTGGATGTCGAAACCTTGCCGCGTGTGGCCGGCCAGCCCCGGTTGGGGGTGCCATTCGTGGGCATCGGCAAGTTCATCGCCATCGGCCTGAACTACCGCGACCATGCGGCCGAAGCCAAGCAGGCCATTCCGACCGAGCCCATCGTGTTCAACAAATGGACCACCTGCATCACCGGGCCATTCGATGCCATCGAACATCCGCCGCATTCCACACGCATGGACTGGGAGGTCGAACTCGGCGTGGTCATCGGCCGCGAAGCCCGCTACGTGGGCGTGGCCGAGGCGCTGGGTTTCGTCGCGGGCTATTGCACCGTGCACGATGTCTCGGAGCGTCAGTTCCAGTTCGAGCGCGGCAGCCAGTGGGACAAATCCAAGGGGCTGGACAGCTTCGGCCCGGTCGGCCCCTGGCTCGTCACCGCCGACGAAGTGCCTGAGCCGCAAGCCCTTGCGCTGCATCTGGACGTCAACGGCGAGCGCATGCAGAGTGGCCATACGCGCGACATGATTTTTTCCGTCGCCCAGATCGTCAGCTACCTCAGCCACTTCATGACCCTGCGCCCCGGCGACCTCATCGCCACCGGCACCCCACCCGGCGTGGGCATGGGCAAACAGCCACCGCGCTATTTGCGGCCCGGCGATGTGGTCGCGCTCGAAGTGCAGGGACTGGGCGCGCAGCGGCAGGTGGTGGTGGCGTCGAAGCACAAGGTTGCCGCCGACGCGGAGAAACTGGTCCCGAGCACCCGCGCTTGAAACCCAAGTGACATGCAAAAGGCCCGGATGCGCATGCATCCGGGCCAGTTCAGGGTGATATGCAATCCGTTGCGTCGGATGCGTTTTGTGGCATCAACCCGGCACGTCGCTGCCCGTCAATTCAGGTTCGCCGACGAGCAGTGCGGCACGCGCTTCCTCCGGCTCTGGCAGACCGCTGGTAACGGCCAGGCCGATGATGATGAAGCTCAGGATGACCACCAAGCCCATGCCTTCATTGAAGGTGAGAGTGCCATTGCCGCCAATGGTCGTCGTCGGCCCAATGTAGGTGATGGCCCACATCCCGAGGAAATACGGAAACAACCACCACGCGCTTTTCCAGTGCAACTGGCCAGCGCGACCGGCGACGGCCTGAGCGATGACGTAGAGCACGAAGATCACCGCCAGGGCTCCGAAGAGGAAGTTGTCGGTACCCGCGCCGGACCAGAAGATGATGAGATTGGCGGCAATGAAGGCCAACGGCGCCCAAAGCCACGCGCCCTTGAGGGTGAAGGGGCGCGGATGCGTGCCTAGCGGCAGGGTGCGGCGCAGGGTCAGGAGGCAAACCGGCCCAACCCCATAGGCCAGCACGGAGGCCGATGAAATGAAGGTGACAATTTTTTGCCACGACGGAAACGGCAGAAAGAACAGCAGGCCGACGATGAAGGTGACCCACAAACCCACGGACGGCGCACCTTTGGCATTGAGTTTGGCGAACCAGGGCAGCGACAGGCCATCCTTACCGGTGGCGTAGACCACGCGCGCCGTGGTGCCGCCGTAAACCAGGCCGGTGCCTGCAGGGGACACCACCGCGTCGATATACAGCAGCGCCGCCAACCAGCTCAAGCCCAGAATGGTGGCCAGGCCCGCGAAGGGGCCGGAAGCTCCGGTGAAGGTGACTTTGGCCCAGCCCTTGGCAATGTCGGTGGGGTTCAGCGCGCCGATGAAAGCTACTTCCAGCAAGACGAAAATGATCCCGGCGATGAGCACCGAGCCGACGATGGCAATGGGCACATCGCGCTGTGGATTTTTCGCCTCGCCCGACAACTCGATCGCCTGGCGAAAGCCGAGGTAGCTGAAGACGATGCCGGAGGTGGCGATGGTCGAGATCGTGCCCTGCACGCCCATCGGCGCAAAGCCCTGCGATGTGAAGTTGCCGCTGTGGAACGACGACACCAGCAGCATGATGATGGCGAGAATGGGGACGATCAGTTTCCAGATCATCATGGTGTTGCCCACTCGCAGCAACATGCGCACCCCCATGGCGTTGATCAGCACGAACACCCCCAGCAGGACGACGCTAGCTGCCATGCCCTCGGTGGTGAGCAGGGACGTTTTGGCGTCGACGAAGCCGGGCAGGTAGTTGTTGGCGTAAGTCACCACGGCCAGCACCTCGGCTGGTGCCACGGTGACGTAGCCGAGAAACACCACCCAACTCATGATTGCTGCGGTCAGGTTGCCGTGGCTGAGCTTCGGGAAGGTGATGACCGCACCCATGCCCGGAAAGGCGCTGGTGAGCTCGGCGTTGACGAAGGCCAGCAACAAAATGGCAACGCCGCCGATGGCCCAGGACAAGATGCTCGACGGCCCTGCCTGCTGTGCCGCCGTCATCGGTGCGAACAACCAGCCCGAGCCGATGATGGCGGTCAGACTGGCGAACAGCAGGCTCCAGATGCCCGCCTCCTTGTGAATCCTGCTGCGCTGGGTCTTGGGCGGGGTTGCCGCGCCGAGTGGAACACTGGCCATGGTGATCTCCGTTTGAGTACGCCCGAGGGCGTGACTTGCCGACGCCCCACCCCCGAGGGGGCCGAGAAATCAGGGAAGCGGTCCCGCGTTTTCTTGAGGGGATGGCTCGCAGTCGTCGCGAACTTCATTGGTACTTGACATTTGTATTCCAAATGGCCGCTTGTGCCGGTGAACAAACGTAAGACGCGAAGCGAGATACAACATGCGACGAATCCTTGTGCGCTGCACACAAGCCGTGGACGAGCCCTGCCGAGGCCGCGACCTTGCTAGGCTTGCGGCATGAACGCGCGCCACGACTCGCCATCCACTCCTGAAGAAGTACTGCAACACATCTGGGGTTACCCGGCGTTCCGCGGCCAGCAGCGCGCTGTCATCGAGCATCTGCTCGGCGGCCGCGATGCCCTGGTGCTCATGCCCACGGGCGGCGGCAAGTCGCTGTGCTTCCAGATTCCGGCATTGCTGCGCGAGGGCTTGGGCGTCGTCGTCTCGCCCCTGATCGCGCTGATGCAGGACCAGGTCGCTGCGCTGCGCGAACTGGGCATTCGTGCCGCCTTCCTCAACTCCACGCTCGACGCGCAAACCGCGCGCGAGGTGCAACAGCAGGCGCGACGCGGCGAACTGGACTTGCTCTACATGGCGCCGGAGCGGCTGCTGAGCGAGAGCGGGTTGTCCTTGCTCGAGGGCTGCCGCATCGCTTTGTTCGCCATCGACGAGGCCCATTGCGTGTCGCAATGGGGCCATGATTTTCGCCCCGAATACGGGCAACTCGCGATGCTGCGCGAGCGCTGGCCGCAGGTGCCGCGCGTGGCGCTCACCGCCACCGCCGACGTGCCCACTCGCCACGAAATCGTGCAGCGCCTGCTGCACGACGGCACCGAGTTCGTCTCCAGCTTCGACCGCCCCAACATCCGCTACCGCGTGGTGGAGAAACGCGATGGCCGGGTGCAGTTGCTGCAGTTCATCCGCAGTGAACACACGGGCGACTGCGGCGTGGTCTATTGCCTGTCGCGTAACACGGTTGAAGAAGTGGCGCAGATGCTCGCGGGCCACGGCATGGCCGCCCTGCCCTACCACGCCGGGCTGCCGTCCGAGATGCGCGCGCGCCACTTGCGCCGTTTCCTGGATGAGGATGGCATCGTCATGGTCGCGACGATTGCCTTCGGCATGGGCATCGACAAGCCCGATGTGCGCTTCGTCGCGCATCTGGACATGCCCAAATCCATCGAAGGCTATTTTCAGGAAACCGGCCGTGCTGGCCGTGACGGACTGCCCGCACAGGCATGGATGGCCTACGGCCTGTCGGACGTGGTGCAGCAGCGCCGCCTCATCGAGCTGTCCGAGGCGGACGACGCCTACAAGCGCCTGTCGACGGCCAAGCTCGACTCCATGCTCGCGCTGGCCGAAGCCGCCGACTGTCGCCGCGTGCGTCTGCTGGCCTATTTCGATGAAGCCAGCACGCCCTGTGGCAATTGCGACAACTGCCTCAACCCACCCGAGCTCATCGACGCCACCGAGGCCGCACAAAAGCTGCTATCCACCATCTACCGCTGTCGCCAGGCCAGCAACACCAGCTTCGCCGCCACCCACATCATCGACGTGCTGCGCGGCAAGCGTGGCGAGAAGATCGATCGCCACAGCCAC
The DNA here is from genome assembly GCA_013044035.1 of Burkholderiales bacterium. Taxonomy (GTDB): domain Bacteria; phylum Pseudomonadota; class Gammaproteobacteria; order Burkholderiales; family Burkholderiaceae_C; genus Thiomonas_A. The sequence goes on along the minus strand of JABEVE010000031.1, from coordinate 127,431 downwards.
CACGCCTTGTCCACTTTCGGCATCGGCGCCGACCTGTCCGAAGCCGACTGGCGCCTGCTGCTGCGCCAGCTCGTCGCACAGCATCTGCTGGATGTGGACGCCGCGCACTTCAACGTGCTGCATCTCACCGACGCCAGCCGTGAGGTGCTGCGCGGACAGCGCCGCATTCACCTCAAACGCCGCGAGCCGGGCACGGAGGGCAAACGTCGCGCCAAGGGCGGCGCTGCTGGCGGTCAATCGGCCGGCACGCGCGCCGTGATGCAGGCCTTGTCCAGTGCCGATGCCGCACTGTTCGAGCGCCTGCGCACCTGGCGCGCCGCCACGGCCAAGGAGCACGGCGTGCCCGCCTACGTCGTGTTCCCGGATGCCACGCTCCAAGCCATCGCCATCGCCCGCCCCGTCAGCCTCGACGCCCTGCGCGGCATCTCCGGCGTCGGTGATAAGAAGCGTGACAACTTCGGCCCGGCGCTGCTGGGGCTGATCGAAGGACAGGTTTCGCCTGACGCCTGAGCAGGGAGCTGTTCACGCCCGACGGCCATCGCAAGGACCCACGAAGCGCACGAACGCGTCGCTATTGCGGTGCAGCATCACGACTTTGAGGCAGATTTGACGATTTGAATTGCGCAAAGCGTGCATTATTTGGCACAAGCTGTCTGCGCCGGAAGGTAATCTGGATACATGTTCGTCCTCATGAATCCATTCGACAGCCCGCTGCCATGAGCATCGTCTTTTCCGAGCCTGCCGACCCCCCGCGTCAACGCGATTTGCTGTTGCCCATGACCCTGATTGGCTACGGCCTGACCGTGCCGCTGATGCTGGGTTTTGTCTGGGCGGGCGCCTTGCCGTTGACCATCGCGCTGACCTATGCGTTCACCGGGCTCTGCGCCAATCCGGCTTTGTCTTGGATTTGGAGCCTGTGCAAGGACACCGCTCGTGCTCCGACCTCGGCTTACTCGCAACCCCGATTGATCGGCCGGATGATGCTGAACGTGGCCATCCAACTGGCCTGCATCGCCGTGGCGCCGCAGATCGGCGGCATCGTGCTGCTGATCCTGATCATCTTCCTCGGCCTCGGCGCGGGTTCGCTGCACCTGCCGGCGCGCTCGCTGCGCCATTGGATCCCGCTCGTCGGCGTACTGGCAGCTCTGGCGATCGCTGCCTTCACGCTTGCTGGCGCCAAGCTCGGCATCCCCGTCGCCACCAGCCGACAGCGTTGGGTTTCCACTGCGACGTTCGGTGCGCTTCTGGTCTACAGCGCCTTGCTCGGACGGATTTTCACACGCGAACATCGCCGCGCGGCACGCTCGCGCCAAGCGCAGAAAACAGAATTTCTATTACTCCGAAAAATGGCCTGGCTTGACGACCTCACCGGACTGGCAAACCGCCGCGCATTGCTCGACACCCTGCACACGCGCTTGCGCAGCACGAAGAACTCAAAACTGGTCGTCGGTTTGATGGACCTGGACAACTTCAAGGACGTGAACGATCGTCTTGGCCATGCCGCTGGAGACGCGCTGCTGATCGAAGTGGGCAAACGCCTGAGTGCTGTGCTGCACCGCGGCGACCTGCTCGCCCGATTGGGTGGTGACGAGTACGCCGTCGTGCTGCCCCATTGTCAGAACGAGCACCAGTTGCGCCACCATGCGGCACTCCTGCTGAAAACCATGGAGACTCCCTTCGTTCTTGAAGGCCAGGCCCTGTACAGCAGCCTGTCGCTTGGTCTGGTGCTGCACGACAAGTCCGATGCGGTGGGCCCGGATGCGCTTCTGCGGCACGCCGATCTGGCCATGTACGCAGCCAAGCGGCATGGGCGCAACCAGTACCGTATTTTCGACCCGAGCATGGAACGGCAGATTCATGACCGCGAGCGCCTGCTGAGCTGGGTCAAGCTTGCCCTGCAGGCGCGGCAATTGGAACTGCACTATCAGCCCATTCTCACGGTCGAGCCCGGCAAGAGAGCCGGGGATCCTCGCGTCGATGATGTCGAGGCGCTGCTGCGCCTGCGCGACGACGATGGTCTGCACGACGCTGCCGAGTTCGAGGCTGTGCTCGATGACCCCCGACTGGCCGCTCCGCTCGGGCGTTTCGTCCTCGACACCGCGCTCAGCCAGGTTTTGCGCTGGCGTCGGGATGGACGCATGCTGCGCGTATGCATCAACATCAGCCCGCAACATTTCCTGCAGCCCCAGTTCCTGGCCAACCTGCGCGAAGCACTGGAGCGCCATCCGCAATGCTCACCGGATTGGCTGGTGCTGGAGCTCACGGAGCATGGCTCCGAACTCAACGGCCACATCGCCCACCACGTCGTCACCGCATGCCGCCGCATGGGCGTCGAGGTGAGCCTGGATGATTTTGGCACCGGTAGCGCCAGTCTGACGCATTTGCAGTTGCTCGAAGCCTCGGCGGTGAAGATCGACCGCCGTTTCACCAGTAACCTGTTCGACGAAAGCGCCGACCTCAGCATCACCTATGGCCTGTTGCGCACGGCTCGGATGATGGGCCTGAGCGCCGTGGCCGAAGGCGTGCGCACACCCCGCCAGGCGCATGCCCTGGTGGCGCTGGGATGCCGCAAGTTGCAGGGCTATGCCATCGCCAAGCCCATGCCGGCACAGGAGTTGGAGATCTGGCTGCAAGACTGGCCACGACGGCTCCCCTGGACCGCGACTCTGGCCTGGCAAAAGGCGATCGACACCGAAGCGATTCGCGCGGTGGTCGAACACGGCAGAAGTCTGGCACGTGCCAAGGTCGGCACGCTCGATGCCGGTGAACGCGAGCGTCTCGCCCATGTCGATGCCAGTAAGCGTTGCGCTCTCGGGCGCTGGTGCGAGAGCCAAGCTACCGAGTATGGACATGTCCCGGGTTTTCGCAAACTCATCGCGGACCATGAGGCCTTCCATGCATGCCTGCGCGCCATCGCCGAAGCGCCGCAGGAAGACGCCGTGATGCATGTGCATCGACTCCAAAAATTGAGTCTGTCGGTACGCGATCAATTCTGGAAACTGCTGCTGCACCCCATTCGGACCCAGGACATGGCTCCAGTGGCGCACCAACTCGACCCGACCGCCTCCACCTCCGAGCCCGACCCCAGCACGTCCTACGCACCGGACTCGGCCCTCGAAGCCGGTGCTTGAACTGCTCTCCAGGTCGGCGACTTCACCTCGGGCACCGAAAACGTCGAGGGCGTCCAGAAACGACGCCTCGACTGCTTGAGCGAGGTCGACCAGCGGCGTCAACCAGCCCCTCGCTGCTCCAGCACGGCCGCAACCCGCTGCACCACAGCCTGCACGGCACGGTCCAGCAGCGTCTGCGCGGCTGCGGCGTAGTGGGCAGCATCGTTCACCGCAGTCGGCTGCGTGCCGTCCACCTGCCAGTGCGCGACGACGCGCAGCGGGCTGGACTGGGCCAGTTGGCAGGCCAGATCGAGCCGTACCACGCCCGGGCCATGGTGGATGTCCTGCTCCAGACGAGTCAGCTCGCAATGCACAGTCCAGTCGGCGGGAGCCAGCGGCTGGTCTTGCTCCACCGCGCTCACCCAGGGCTGGCGCGACAGGCCCTGGGCCAAGGCGGAACGCATCAGGTCCGCCGGCGGCGCCAGCCAGCGGCTGTCGCGATACGGCATGAGCACACCGGGGCGGGGGCTGTACAACATCCCTGTACCCCCCAGGCCTGGAGCTGCGCCCAGGGGCAACAGGTGAATGACAGTTGGTTGGATCGACGCAGCCGATACGGCGTCAGGCCCGTGCTGTGCCGTGGCCTGCAAGCGATAGGAGGTTTGCGATGGCTGGCGGGTGATGGGCAGTGAACAACCCGCGGCGGCGAGAGCCCCCAAGCAAACCAGCGCCCATGCGGCGTGACGTGCAGTCGTGTTCATCGCTGTTCTCCGGGGCCCGGCGGCGGCAGGGGCGTGCCATAAAGCAGTTGGCTCGGGTTGGTCTTGAGGCCGCGAACGAGTTCGGTGAGCTGACTGCTGAGTTGCTGCAGGTTGTCGGTCAGGCGGTCGAAGCCCGGCAGGGTGCGGTTCTGCAACTGATCCACCGCCTTCGATCCGGCAGCACCAAGCTTGACCGCACCCTGCCCGGCCTCGTGCCAACTTTCGGCCGCCTGGTCCATGGCCGCTAGGGTGGTTTGCAGGTGTTGCGTGGTCTCGGAAAGCTGGGCCAGCAACTGGGTGCCCTGGACAGTGAGTTTTTGGCCCTGGGCACCCATCGCTGCCAAATCCTGGCTGGACTGGCGCAGATTCGCCAGCGTTTGCGCGATGTCCTGGCGGTGCGCGTCCAAGGTCTGCGTCAGGCTGGCAACGTGGGACAGACTCTGGCCGATGGCCTCGATGTTCCGGTTGCTCAGCAGCAGATCAAGACGGCTGGCGATTTTCGACAGCGTGATGGTGGCATCATTCAAACCGCCTTCCAGCCGCGAAAATACCGAGGGTGCATAGCGGATCACGGGATAAGGCTGATTCGGCCGCGCTTTCAGAGGCGCGGGGGAAGCGCCCCCACTCAGATTGAGCACCGACAGCCCGGTGACACCTTGCGGGCTCAACTGGGCAACCGTGTCGGCCCGCACCGGGACGTTCTTGTCGATGTCGACACGGATGCGAATCAGCGTTGGATTGCTCGGATCGATTTCGATCGAATGCACCTGCCCCACCTTGACGCCACGGTACAGCACATTGCTGGAGTCCCGCAGCCCATTGACGTTGTCGGTGGCGAAGATGAGATAGGGCGTGGTGTTGCCCTGCTTCTTGCCTGTCGCCAGCCACCAGGCGGCACCGCCCAGCATGAGCCCGAGCAGGACGACGAACACGCCCACAGCGGTGTAATTGATCTTCGACTCCATCATGCGACTCCGCTGCAGCAAAAAATCGTGTTCATCATGCGCCCGTTCCCGATGCAGCTTGCAACTCGTGCAAAAAGGCGAGCGAGCGGCCCTCGCGAAAATAGGCCACCAGTTCAGGTTCGCCGCGCTGCGCCAGCTCGGCGGCCGGGCCCAGCGCCAGCACACGCTTGCGTGCGAGAAAGGCCACGGTGTCGCTGCCATGCCAGATGGAGTCGAGGTCGTGTGTGGCTTGCAGTATGGTGAGCCCGAGCAGGTCGCGCAATTCCCGCACGAGTCGGTCGAATGCCGAGGCGCCGATGGGGTCGAGGCCCGATGTGGGCTCGTCCAGCACCAGCAGCTCCGGGTCGAGCGCCAGCGCCCGTGCCAGCGCTGCGCGCTTGACCATGCCGCCGGACAGCTCGGCCGGATACTTGTGCGCGGCGTCCTGCGGCAGCCCGGCGAGACGCAGCTTCAGCATGCCCAAGTCGGCCAGGTCGGCGCGCGCCACCGCACCATGTTCGCGAATCGGCAGCAGCACGTTTTCCAGCACGGTCAGGCCGCTGAACAACGCGCCGCCCTGGAACAGCACACCGATGCGCTGACGCAGGCGTTGACGTGCCGAATACTGAGCAGCCCGCGCATCCTGGCCAAAGAGTTGCAGGCTTCCACCCTGGGGTTCGCGCAGCAGAATGAGCGTGCGCAGCAACACCGTCTTGCCCGTGCCCGAGCCGCCTACCAGGGCCATGATGCAGCCACGCGGAATGGCGAGGTTCAGCCCCTCGTGCACCACGTTGTGGTCGAAGCGGTTGACGATGCCGCTGGCCTCGATCACCAGGTCTGCGCCGCTCATAGCCCAAGCAGGTTGTAGACGATGGAAAACCCGGCATCGATCACGATCACCAGGAAAATGGACTGCACCACGGCAACCGTGGTGGCGCGGCCCACGCTGGCTGCACTGCCCGACACGCGCAGCCCCTGCATGCAGCCAACCAGCGCAATGATCACGGCGAAGACCGGCGCCTTGGCCAGGCCGAGCATCAAGGTCTGGACCCCGACCACTTGGGGAATGCGCGACAGGTATTCATTCCACGGCACACCATAGCCGGCAGAAGCTACGACGCCGCCGCCGATCAACCCCATCACATCGGCAAACAGCGACAGCAACGGCAGGGTGATGACCAGTGCGACGACTTTGGGAAACACCAGCATCTCGAATGGCGACAAGCCCAAGGCCTGCAGCGCGTCGATTTCCTCGGTGATGCGCATGGTGCCGAGTTGCGCGGTGTACGACGAGCCGGTACGCCCCGCCACCAGAATGGCTGCCAGCAAGGGACCGAGTTCACGCAGGGTGATGATGGCCACCAGGTTGACGATCAGAATGTTGGCACCGTAGGTGGCCAGCGTGGCGCCGCCCTGGTAGGCCATGACCATGCCGATGAGAAACGACAGCAGACCAACGATGCCCAGGGCGCGCAGCCCGGCAGCATCGATTTCGGCCACCACCTCACGCCAGCGAATGCGCCAGAAGGTCAGCAACAAGGGCACGCCACGCCATGCCAGTTCGCCCACGAAGGCGAGAAATTCACGGCCCTCGCGCACTGCCGCAACCGCGGCACGGCCGATGTCGCCAAGCAGGCCGGCATGCGCCCTGGGCTGCAACTGCGGGGCCGGCGCGGCACGGGCCAGCACCAGATCGAGCAACTGGCGGTGGGCCGGGGTGAGCGCGCTGCGATCGACCACGATGCCGGCATCGGCCCAGGCCTTCAGACTGCGCCCGAGCACGAGGGCGCCGGCCGTGTCGAGTTGCAAGGGCACCACGGCCGCGGGCTCGGCCGCGGGCATGTCCCGGGTGGTGACAAGGGTTGCGGCATGGATGGTTGCATCTCCCACGACCGTGAGGCGCACCGTGGTGCAGCCCGCCGGCAGATGAAGCGCGGGTGCCGGATCCAGTCCATGCACCGTCCAGGCACCCCCTAGGGTCAGCGTGCGCATGTCCGGCGCGTCGCCCGCGCACCACAGCGCCCACGCTGGTTGCAAGACAGACGGGGGTTCAGTCGGCGTCATGCGATGGTCGCCGCGCGCCATGTCGCGCCCTGGTACGGAGCAAGTCGCTTGGAAAAACGCTGGGCATGGCGACGAGACTGGCGAACGGATCGAACCGCACGATTGTTGACTTCGATCTCAGCGCAACGCGCCGAACACCTTGCCGATCAGGGCGCTGCCGGTTCCCACCGGGTCGCTGCGAATGGCTTTTTCTTCTTCACCGATGGCTTGGTACAGGCGATCCAGCGCCTGCTGCGTGACGTAGCTGTCGATGTTCGACTGATCGGCCTTGACCAGCCCGAACTGCGCCGCCTGGCCGGCGTAGTGATCGTAGGTTTGCGCCAGGCCGACCTGGGCCGTGGCCTGGCGCACGATGGGCAGGAACTTCTGCGTCAGCGGCGCCTCGGTCTTGCGCTTGAAGTATGCGGTCGCTGCCTCGTTGCCGCCGGTGAGGATGCCTTTGGCGTCGGCGATGCTCATGCTTTTGACTGCACTCACCAGCAGGGTCTTGGCCTCGGGCACGGCGGCCTCGGCGGCACGGTTGATGGCCAGGTCAAGCGCGTCCGCCCGCGAACCCATGCCGGCCATGCGCATCAAGCTGCTGGCCTTGTCCAGCGCCGGAGGCAGCGGAATACGCCATTTCGGGCTGCCATAGAACCCATTGGCGCGCCCCAGGGTGCTGACAGCCGTATCCACCCCGCGTGACAGCGCGGCCTTCAAGCCCTGCCCGACCTCGCTTGAACTCAGAGCCGCCAGCGCCGGCGTGCGGGTGAATACGCCCTGCCCCATGGCGCCGCTGTCGGCCTGCGGCGCCGTTTGTTGCGCCATGTTCGGCTGGGCTTGCTGCAGGGCACCGCCGAGCTGATTTTGCAGGTCGCCGAGATTGAAGGCGCCAGCGACACCCGCGCTGCTCAGCAACACCGCCACACTCAGAACATGCTTGTGCTTGAACATCGAAAAATTCCTTTGGAGTTGCCGTGACACGAGGGCCGCAAGCGGCAGTACTCAGCCTTGCGCGGCCGGCGTGGCGCGCAACACTTCGTCGAGCGTGGTGCTGCCCTCGGCCACCTTCAGGGCACCCGCCAGGCGCAACGGACGCATGCCGTCCTTCACGGCCTGCTGACGCAGCGCATCCAGCGGCGCGGCAGCGGCAACCAGCGTGCGCAAGGCCGGGCTGAACACCAGCAACTCGTACAACCCGACGCGGCCGAGATACCCGGTGTTGCGGCATTCCAGGCAGCCCATCGGCTTGTAGGGCGACACCTTGGTGCTCGGCTTCCAAGGCGTCACGGCCTGCTGGAAGGTGGCCTGGTCGAACGCATCGTCGGGTTGCCTGCAATGAGCGCACAAGGTGCGCACTAGACGCTGCGCCAGCACGCCGAGCACGGTGGCGCTGACCAGATAGGGTGCCACACCAAGTTCGAGCAGACGGGCAATGCTGCCCGGCGCGTCGTTGGTGTGCAGGGTGGACAGGACGAGGTGGCCGGTGAGGGCGGCCTGGACCGCCATGTCGGCCGTCTCGCGGTCACGAATTTCACCCACCATGATGATGTCCGGATCCTGCCGCATGAGGGCCCGCAAGCCATCAGCGAAGCCGATGTCGAGGCCTGCCTGCACCTGCATCTGGTTGAACGCGGGCTCGACCATCTCGATCGGGTCTTCCACCGTGCAGACATTCACCTCATCGGTCGCCAGGCGTTTAAGCGTGGAATACAGCGTGGTGGTCTTGCCGCTGCCGGTGGGCCCGGTGACCAGGACGATGCCGTGGGGGCGGTTGGTCAGTTCGTTCCAGCGCGCACCCTCGGCGCTGGGAAAACCCAAAGCAGCCATGTCGCGCAGCACCACGTCGGGGTCGAAAATGCGCATCACCAGTTTTTCGCCGAAGGCCGTGGGCAACGTGGACAGGCGCAACTCGATTTCGTCGCCCGTGGGCCGACGGGTCTTGATGCGCCCGTCCTGCGGGCGGCGCTTTTCCACCACGTCCATACGGCCCAGCAGCTTGACACGGCTGGTCATGGCGTTCATCACCGCAGGCGGCAGCTGATAAACCGTTTGCAGCACGCCGTCGATGCGAAAGCGGATGACGCCCAGCTCGCGCCTCGGCTCCAGGTGGATGTCGGAGGCGCGCTGCTCGAAGGCGTATTGCCATAGCCAATCGACCACCTGCACCACGCCGGCGTCATTGGCATCGAGAGCACGGCCGCTCCTGCCCAGTTCCACCAGTTGCTCGAACTGGTTGACCCCGCTCATGCCCGCCGTGGCGCTGTTCTTGTGCGCTTGGCGCACCGAGCGCGCCAGGTTGAAAAACTCGATGGTGTAGCGCGTGATGTCCACCGGGTTCGCCACAGCCAGCTGGATGGGCCGGCGCAGCATGCGCTCCAGCTCGGTCTTCCAGCCCAGGTCGAAGGGCTCGGCGGTGACGATGGTCACGCCCAGGGCGTCGGCTGCCACCGGCAGGATTCGATGGCGCTCGGCGTAGTTGAGCGAAATCAGATCGCCGATCTTGCCGATGTCGACTTTCAGCGGATCGATGCGCACCAGGGGCATGTCGGCGCGTCCGGCCAGCCAGGCGGTCAGCTGATCCAGATCGAGCGCCTTGGCGTCTGCAACACGCATCAACCCGGCATTGGCCACCTTGTGCAGCGCGTGCAGGCGCTCGCTGGCATGGGCACAGCGGTCCAGCCCCTGGCGCAGACCGGCATCGTCGATGAAGTTGTCGTCGTGGAGCCAATGCAGCACGTCGCGCCAGTCCAGCGGCCCATGCATCGCGCGCGGCGCGCTCTTGGGCTCGGATCGGGCATGAGCCTCAGCCTTGGGCGTTGCGGGCCTGGATGCTTGCATGCCCTGAGTGTAGAGCCTGGCTGAGGCCCGTCTGAGGATCCGAGCCTGCGCTGGCGATCAAGCCATGACGGGCGAACACCAAGCGCCAAGCCTCCAGCTTGCGCGTCAAACTCCACGCCGCATTCGCCGGGCTGGTGGAAGGCAGGCGGTGGCAAACCGGAACGAGACTTGCAGTGACACGCATCATCCGCGCCGACTCGCCGCCGTTGTGAGCAATCGCCTGCAGTCTCGGCAACCGCGCCACCAACCCGGGCAAATCGTTCGGCCGCGCCTGGGTGATGGCGGTATCGAGGCTGCCCTCCCGCTCACAGGTGGCGTACACATCCCAGATGCCCAGTCCGCGAGCCAGCACCGCCTGCAGCCGCGCGGCATCGTCGAGCCGCATCAGGTCCAGCTCGAACAGAGTGGCGAGCAAGGGCCAGAACTGGTTGCGTGGGTGGGCGTAATACTGCTGCGCCTGCAGCGACGCCCGGCTCGGGAAACTGCCGAGCAGCAGCAAGCGGGTCTGCGCCGTGACCGCGGGCGGCAGGCCCTGTAAACGGATCGATGATGATGGGGACATCGTGCAGCCGAACGTCGAGAAGGCGCAACAGGATATGGAAAGTGCAATGTGCCCGGACAGGGAGTCGCGAGAGTCGGAGGCTGCGCATCAGCTCGCGACGGACCCACTGTCGCTTGCGGTGCCACAGACGGTGCCGGCAGGGGTCCCTGCCTATAATCGCGGTTCATGCGGGCGTAGTTCAATGGTAGAACTTCTGCTTCCCAAGCAGATAGCGTGGGTTCGATTCCCATCGCCCGCTCCACCCGCATCGACATTGCAGCGAAACTCTCCGGCCCGGCCGGTTTTTTTACGCCGCCTCTCCGAGTTTCAGCACCATGCCTGCCGCCTCACCTCCCGAGCCCGTTGCCGCAGCAACCGACTCCACGTCGGCCGACGCACCGCGCGCACGCGGCATTCGCAGCTTTGTCCTGCGCACCGGGCGCACCACCACAGGGCAGGCGCGTGCGCTGGCGGAACTCGGGCCGCGCTTCGTGTTGCCCTACACGCCGCGGGTAACACATTGGGACGCGGTGTTCGGCCGCACGGCGCCGCGCATCCTGGAAGTGGGTTTCGGGATGGGCGAGGCCACGGCGCAAATCGCCCAAGCCCAGCCCGAGCGCGATTTCATCGGCGTCGAAGTACACACGCCAGGAGTGGGCGCGTTGCTGCTGTGCATCGAAAAACTGGCGTTGAAGAATCAGCGCATCATTCAGCACGACGCTGTGCAGGTGCTGCGCGAGATGGTCGCGCCCAACGCTCTGGCGGGAGTGCATGTGTACTTTCCCGACCCCTGGCACAAGAAGCGCCACCACAAACGTCGCCTGATTCAGTCTGGTTTTGTCGAACTCGCGGCCAGCCGGCTGGCGCCTGGCGGCTATCTTCATTGCGCCACCGACTGGGAGCCATATGCCGAGCAGATGCTGGAGGTGCTATCGGCGAACGAGGACTTGGTGAACACCGCCACTGGCTATGCACTACGCCCCGCCTGGCGGCCGCTCAGCAAATTTGAGCAGCGCGGCCTGCGTTTGGGGCATGGCGTGTGGGATCTGGTGTTTGAAAAGCGACCCATCCCTGGCTGAGACCCGGGCCAGCGAAACCGGCGAGCATCGACTCAAGCCGCCCAGTTGACCCACCCCATCTTGGCCGTCATCAGCACCACGGCACCGAACACCAGGCGATACCAGGCGAAGGGCACGAAGCTGTGCCCACCCACATAGCGCAGCAGCCAGCGCACCACCACCAGCGCGGACACGAAAGACACCACCATACCCAGGCCGAACGCTGGAACATCGGCAGCGCCTAGCAACGCACGGTGCTTGAGCAGGTCGTAGCCGGTGGCGGCCAGCAAGGTGGGTATGGCGAGGAAGAAGGAAAACTCGGTGGCTGCGATGCGGCTCAAGCCGAACAGCATGCCGCCGATGATGGTGGCGCCCGATCGACTGGTGCCCGGAACAAGGGCGAATGCCTGCGCCGCGCCCACTTTCAAGGCATCGAGCGCAGTCATGGCCTGCACGGTCTGCACACGGATGGCACCCACCCTGGCCACCTGCCGCCGCTCGGCCCAAAAAATGACCAACCCGCCAGCAATGAAGGCCAGGGCCACGGGCACGGGGGCGAACAGATGGCGCTTGATGGCGGATGCGAACACCAGGCCCAGCAAGGCCGCAGGCATAAAGGCGATGAGCAGGTTGCGGCTGAAGCGCCAGGCCGCAGTGCGCCGCGCCAGTTGGCGCGAGGCCAGGCCCGTCATCACTCCGATGAGGCGTTGACGGTAGTGCCACATCACCGCCAGAATGGCGCCGCTCTGGATGGCAATCTCGAATACCTTGGCCTTGTCGCTCACCCAACCCAGCAGGCTGGCGGCAAGGATGAGATGACCGGTGGACGAGATGGGCAGGAATTCAGTGATGCCCTCGACCAAGCCGAGAATGATGGCGACGAATGCAGTGTGGGTGTCCATGCAGCTTGTATGCAAAAGCCCGCATTATCACGGGCGGCGCAGGCCGTGCCCAGAATTGCACATCCATCGCGGTGGGCTGCTCGTTGAACGCCGAAGCGTCAGAGCAAGCCGCTCAAGCCACCATAGACCCCGAGCCCTGATGTCAGTGCAACCACCGCCAAGACCACCCAGAGATAGCCGCCGCGCAGGCGGTGTTCTGGCGGCAGGGCCTTGACAGCCAAGGCCACCAGGAAACCCAGCACCAGGGGCAGCATCAAGGCGTTCATGACTTCCACACCCACAGACAGCGCGACCAGATCAGGCACCAGCGCCACGATCAAGGCCCCACCCACCACACCTAGCGTGAACACGATGTAGAACCAGGGCGCCTCCAGGGGGTGGTATTCGAGCGAATGCTTGTAGCCGGTCACTTCGCCAAAGCCCCAGGCCGCAGCCAGAGCGACAACGATGGCCGCCACCATGGCGGCGCCCAGAATGCCCAGACCGAATATCGTGTGCCCTAGCGTCTGGCCCAAAAAAGGCGTGAGCGCCTGCGCGACCTGCCCCACGGTGTTGAGCGGTGGGCTGAGGTGCCCGGCCCACAGCGTGGCTGCGGCCACCAGCAGCACAGCGGCCATCACCACCTGGGTGAGCACTGCACCGAAAGCCGTGTCCCAGCGTGCGGCGGTGTACTGCTCAGGTTTGAGGCCTTTGTCCGATACAGCGGACTGCTGATAAAACACCATCCACGGCATGATGACCGCGCCGATATTGGCGGCGACCAGATACCAGAAGTTCGATTCGTGCACCGGCACATGCTTCAGGCCCTCGAGTAACTCATGCGACTTGATTGGCGCCTGCATGGCCACCCAGATGAACACCAATTCGAACAAACCCAGCGCAATGGCCACCCGCTCCACCCGCCGGTAACTCCCCGTCCAGACGATGACCAGCAGGAAACCGACGGCCAGCGTGAGGCTCCAGGCACGCGGCACGCCAAATAGTTCTCCCACTCCAGCCACACCGGAAAACTCTGTCAGCAGGGCGCCAACCGTGGCCACGCCCAGTCCCGTGACCGAAACCCAGGCCCACACAGGGCCGAACGTCTCGCGGATGAGTTCCCCGTGCCCCTTGCCGGTGAAAATACCTAAGCGGACGGTGACCTCCTGAACCACGTAGAGGATGGGGATCAAGATGAGTTGAAGGCTAAGCAGTTGATAGCCCCACTGCGCACCACTTTGCGCTGCGGTGAGCACGCTGCCAACATCGGTGTCTGCGAGCATCACAACCAAGCCTGGGCCGAGCACGGCAAGGAAGATTTTCCAGCGTGTCGCGGACAGGTCCGGGCGAGGCGTGCCAGCGACGAGGGGAGAACTCATGGGCTATTCGGGGAGGTTGATTTTCTCCGCAAATGATAATTGTTCTTGATTGAGTGGTGAGTTGTATTACCTTCCGTTACTTTTGCCGCCCAACTTGCTGGCACCTCCTCTCGGTTGCGTCGCCAACCAGCAGTTACAGCGTGTTCTCACTGCACGCACCACCAGCCTGTGCCATCTAAAATGGCAATTTCTGCCTGCAACTTGAAAAACATGGACTTCGAACGCGCCCGTTTCAACATGATCGAGCAGCAGATTCGCCCCTGGGACGTCCTGGATCAGGACGTTCTGGATCTGCTGGGTGCCGTCAAGCGCGAAGATTTCGTGCCTGCGGCCTATCGCAGTCTTGCGTTCACCGACATGGATATTCCATTGCCCGGTGGCGAGAGCATGCTGTCGCCCAAGCTCGAAGGTCGGCTACTGCAGGAACTCAGCGTACGCAAGCACGAATGGGTGTTGGAGGTGGGCACCGGCAGTGGCTACTTCGCCGCCCTGCTCGGCCATCGCTCCGCCCATGTGCTCAGCCTGGAGATTCACCCCGATCTGGCTGAAACCGCGCAGCATAATCTGCGTCAGGCTGGTGTGATGAATGCCACTGTGCGCTGCATCGACGCCTCGAAGGAACTGCCCCCGGGCGAGTTCGACGCCATCGTGTTGTCCGGTTCAGTCGCGCAGATCCCCGATGCGCTCGTCCAGCGGCTCAAGCCGGGTGGGCGGCTGTGCGCCATCGTCGGCCAGGCGCCTATGATGCGCGCCCAATTGCTCTCGCGTACCGGCGCCTTGGAATCGAAAGTGGTCGATCTGTTCGACACCATGGCGCCGAGGTTGCACGGTTTTCCCGATGTGCCACATTTTCGCTTTTGAGGGCCTCCCATGATCCAACAAATGACCGTGAGCGAGCTGTCCACGCTACTCGACGCACAACCCGAACAACTGGCGAACTGGCAGGTCATCGACGTCCGTGAACCCTGGGAACTGGAGCGCGCCTCGATCCGTCACCCGAAGTTCCAGCACATCCACATTCCCATGGCCACCGTGCCGCTACGCCAGCATGACGTGGACAAATCCAAGAATGTCCTGGTGATGTGCCGTACGGGTGGCCGCAGCACGCAAGTGGCCCATTTCCTGCTGCAAAATGGCTTCGACAAGGTCTTTAACCTGCAGGGTGGCATCACGGCCTGGTCGCGGGAAATCGACCCCTCGGTGCCGACCTACTGACTGCGCCCCCGGCTGCCCTCAGGCCAGTCGCACCGGCAAATATTGCCCTATCCAGCCAGCCTGGGCCTCGGCTGCTCCTCGGTGCGCCGCGCTGAACTGCAGCGCGGCGCACCGAGCCCTCTCGAGGCTGCGCGCGTCGGACAACCAAGCCAGCAAGCTTGACCAAACCGCAGATGCATCACCGGCCTCGACCACTGCCCCGGCGGCAACGCCCTGCTCCACCGCATGCGTGAAATTGAAGGTGTGCGGACCGATCACAACCGGGCAGCCTTCGGCGCAGGCTTCGATCAGATTTTGACCGCCCAGTGGCAGCAAGCTGCCACCGACGAAGGCCGCCTCCGCCATGGCGTAATAAGCTGGCATCTCACCCAGACTGTCGCCAAGCCAGACCTGGGTATCGGCCCGCGGCGAGGCGTCGCTGCGGCGCACGACCTTCAAGCCATGCGCCTGCAGCAGCGCGTGTACCGCATCCATGCGCTGCGGATGGCGCGGCACCACCACGAGCAGGACACGTTGCAGAAGCTCGGCAGGCATGGCGTCGAGTAGCAGTTTCTCTTCGGCCAGGCCTTGATGTTCGCGGGTGGAAGCCAGCAGCAGGATGGGACGCTTGGCCTGCAGTTTCCACTGCAGGCCAAGCTCGCGCAGCCCAGGATTTGAGACGCGATCGAACTTGATGTTGCCGAGCACACAGACATCGTCGATGCCGAGCCTGCGCAGGCGCTCTGCGTCGCTCTGGGTCTGAGCAGCGGCTGCCGTCAACGACCCGAAGGCGATGCGCGCCAGGCTCGGCCAGGCACCCCAGCGGGCGGCGCTACGTGCAGACAGGCGGGCATTGACGAGCAGCAGTGGTGTATCGAGCGCGGCGCAGACCTGCGCCAGATTGGGCCAGACCTCGGTCTCCATCAGCACACCGAGATGCGGACGAAAGCGCAGCAGAAAGCGCCGCATGGCTCCGGGCAGGTCGTAAGGCAGCCAAGCTTGGACATCCCCTTCACGCAGCAGCGCAACACCCGCCTGCCGGCCAGTTGCCGTCATGTGCGTCAGCAGCAGTTGCATGCCGGGGTGCTGCTGACGCAAAGCATCCAGCAAGGGTTGTGCGGCTCGCGTTTCGCCAAGCGAGACAGCGTGCAGCCACAGCACCGGATGGCCTGTGCGCGTCGCGTCCGGCTTGCGGCCATAGCAACCGAGGCGCTCGGCCAACTGTGCACGGTAGAGGGGCTCGCGACGCGAGCGCCAGATGAGCCGCAGCAAGGCCAGCGGCACGAGAAAGCGCCAAGCCAGGGTGTAGAGATGGCGCATGGATGGGGCCCGACGCGTCATGGTCGCCGGCATTATCCCGACGGACCAGCCCGGCCCGCGCGCGTTGGCTGCATGCCGTGCTTCACGCCCATGCTGTTGGAGCGACCGGTTGGCCGGACATGGACGACACCGTGCCATCGGTAGCGGGCGGCAAGTCCAGCAGGCTCGTGACCGCTTGCATGACATCGCTCAACGCGGGCGGCCAACCCTCGTCACCCAAGGCAAGCCAAGGCCCTGCCGATTCGAATTCGACACTGTGCGGGGACGAGCCGGTGTAGACAGCCACCGCGGGTGTGCCAACCGCAGCACCCAGATACAGCAAACCGGTGTCGACGCCCACGACCAAGGCAGATGCCGCGAGAACCCGCATCCAGACATCGAGCCCGAAGGCTTCGGGCGCTGCCATGGCCCCGCCTTCGATCACGCTTTGCGGGTTCATGCTATTTGCGCCTGGCTTGGCCGACATCGTGTTCACGTTTGCGGCCAAGCGCTCGGCACGCTCCCGCTCACGCGCATTACCCCATGCAAAAACGCTCGCGACGCCACGCTGATGCAGCCAACGGGCCAACGCAACCCATTGGTCCTCGGCCCAAAGCTTGCGCGGTTTGGCCGTGGCCGACAAAAGAACCGCGAAGGGCCGCACCCCAGGCAGCCAGGCCGGACGAGCAGCAGAAACCTGCAAGCCATAGCGCGGCGGCCCCGACGGCACGTAACCCAAAGCCCAGGCTGCAAGCTGCCGGTAGCGCGGCACTGCTGCCTCGGTACGCCGCAACGGCGTCTTCATGCGCCGATCGTAAAACATTGGAGCCAAGAACTCGCGTGAAGACGCCCAGGACAGGCCGACGTGAGGGCCGCGCGCCAGTCGTGCAAGGAGTGCACTTTTCACCAGGCCCTGGAGGTCAATGACAGCGTCAAAACGGCATGACCTCAGCCTGCCCACCATGCCACCCCACTCTTCGCGCGTCTCCCTGGATCCGAGATTTTTGCGCCAGCGCCTCAAGGCGAGTGGAATGACGCTGTCAACCGCTGGATGCGCCCGCACCAGCGGAACGTAAGCCTCCTCGACCAACCAGTCGACCAGCGCACCAGGGAAAACCACCTTGATGTCGCTCACGACCGGAAGAGCGTGGACGATGTCCCCCATGGAACTTGTCTTGACCAGCAAAACGCGCATCGAGTTAGCCCAATCGACTCGTCAAAACGGCAATTTCAGTGTCGGGTCCAACACGTGCAAGGCCCCGCGGAATTCACCCTGGATTCGCGCCAGGGCCGCAGCGGTGCGCCCCTCGAAGCGCAGCACCACGCAAGGTGTGGTGTTGGAAGGTCGGGCTAGGCCGAAACCATCGGCATACTCGGCACGCACGCCGTCCATAGTGTGTAGTTGGACTGCGCCAGGAAATTTAGCCTCATTCAACAGACGTTCGCAAAGCGCGAAGTTGGCGCCCTCGGCGGTGTCGAGTTTGAGTTCGGGGGTCGAGACGGAATCGGGCAAGGTCAGTAAATGGGCTTCGGGATCGGCCACACGCGCCAGCAACTCCAACAAACGGGCGGCGCCGTACTGCGCATCGTCAAAACCGAACCAGCGATCCTTGAAAAAAATATGCCCGCTCATTTCGCCGGCCAATGGCGCCTGGACCTCTTTCATGCGCGCCTTGATGAGTGAATGCCCGGTACGCCACATCATCGGCTCGCCCCCATGATTGCGCACCCAGGGTGCGAGATTGGCGGTGCATTTCACGTCGTAAATGATGGGGGCGCCGGGGTGTCGGGTGAGCACATCGGCCGCGTACAGCATGAGCTGGCGATCGGGCCAGATGACATGCCCGTGCTTCGTGACAACGCCGAGCCGATCGCCATCGCCGTCGAACGCCAGGCCGATTTCGGCGTCGGTGTCCCGCAGCACGCACTGCAGGTCTTCCAGGTTGTGCGGGTCGGCAGGGTCCGGATGATGGTTGGGAAATGTGCCGTCCACGTCGCAAAACAGTTCGATCACTTGGCAGCCCATTCGTCGCAACAAGTCGGGCGCAAAGGCGCCTGAAACGCCGTTGCCGCAATCCACCGCCACCTTCAACGGACGCGCCAGTGTCACGTCCTGCACGATGCGCTGCAGGTAGGGCTCAACCACGCTGGCCTGGCGCATGCCACCTGCACCAGTGGCGTACTGCTCGGACTGCGTCAACTCGCGCAGACGGGCGATGTCCGCGCCGTGCAAGGCATCACCGCACAGCACCATCTTCAGGCCGTTGTACGCGGGGGGATTGTGGCTGCCGGTGATCTGGATGCCGTTGGGCACTTCGCTGGTGGCACAGGCGTAATACAGCATCGGCGTGGCATTCATGCCGATGTCGATCACATCCAGCCCACCGGCGCGCAGGCCGACGGCCAGTGCGGCACCCAGCGCGGGCCCGGAGGCTCGGCCATCACGGCTGATATGCACCGCACGCTGGCCTCGCGCGCGCGCCAGCGTGGCAAAGGCGCGGCCAATATGCTCACACGCCGCCTCGGTCAGGCCGCGGCCAACAACACCGCGAACGTCGTAAGCCTTGAACAAGGTGGGGTCGAGTTGCGCCATGGTGGGTCGTTCGGGAGCAGCGAAGGGAAGGATTTGCCAAACACGGCCTCACCGAAAACACACAATCATCGGCATGCCGACCGTCGTCCTGTTCTGACAGTTGCCGCTATTCTAGGAAGCCATGGCCATCTATTTGATTGGAGACTTGCAAGGCTGCGACCAGGCCTTCGCTCGCCTGCTTGACTTCATTGCGTTCGATCCGGGGCGAGACCGCCTCGTCGTGTTGGGCGATGCCGTCAATCGAGGACCGGACTCGCTTGCCGTGCTACGCCGTCTCATGGCGCTGGGTGATGCCGCACAGTGCCTGCTGGGCAACCACGACCTGCATCTGCTGGCCGTGGCCCATGGTGTACGCAAGGCCCACCGGACAGACACCTTGCAGCCTATCCTCGATGCGCCTGACCGAGACGAACTGCTCGACCAGGTGCGCCACTGGCCGCTGGCCTTGCTCGAGCATGGCTGGCTGCTGGTGCATGCCGGCGTGCTGCCGCAGTGGACTTGCGAGCAAACTTTGCAACTCGCCAGCGAAGTTCAAGAGCAACTGCGAGGTCACGACCTGGCTGGCTTTCTGCGCCAGGTTTTCGGCAATCTTCCCGACCGCTGGAGCGACATGCTGCGAGGCCCGGAGCGCTGGCGTATCACCATCAATGCCCTGACTCGTTTGCGCTTCATCGACACGTCAGTACATGCCTCCGGAAGCATCGATTTTCACTTCAAACAGGAAGTTGACCGCGCCCCACCAGGGCTGGTTCCATGGTTCCATGCACCGGGACGACGCACAGAAAAAACCCCCATTGCTTTTGGTCATTGGTCCTCGCTTGGGCTGCACTGGTCTAACAATGCGCTGTGCCTGGACAGTGGCTGCCTCTGGGGCGGCAATCTGACCACCATCCAACTTCCAGCAGTAGGAGAAAACTGGCTCCAAACCCGTGCTGTTCCCTGCCCGAGAGAAGGAAAACTCCCGCCTCCTTGACACCAGGCCATGCGCGTTTTGAAACCGGGCCGAAACGTTGTAGAATTTAGAGTTTGTCTTCATCAATATAAGTGGGGTGCTCCATGGCACGGGTCTGTCAAGTAACCGGCAAAGCGCCGATGGTGGGTAACAACGTTTCCCACGCTAACAACAAAACTAAGCGTCGTTTCCTGCCCAACCTGCAGTACCGCAGAATCTGGGTCGAAAGCGAGAATCGTTTCGTGCGCCTACGCATTTCGAATGCCGGGTTGCGCCTCATCGACAAAGTCGGCATCGACACCGTGCTGGATGATCTTCGCGCACGCGGCGAAGTCTGAGCACTGAACTGGACAGGAGCAAATCATCATGGCCAAGGGCGGACGCGAAAAAATCAAGCTGGAATCCACAGCTGGAACCGGTCACTTCTATACCACCACCAAGAACAAGCGCATTCAACCGGAAAAGATGGAAATCATGAAGTTCGATCCGGTCGCACGCAAACATGTGTCCTACAAGGAAGGCAAAATCAAATAAGCCCAGGCCGTGCATTGCAGACCGAGTCCAAAGGCTCGGCACAAAAAAGCCCGCTGTCAACGACGCGGGCTTTTTTGTGCCGAGCCTTTCTGCTGACGGCGCGAAAATGATTCACGGCCGGGGGCGGCGCATCAACCAGCAGCAAACATCAAGATACCTACAGCCTCGAGAGCACTTGCAGCCCAATAAAAAAGCCAGCTTGCGCTGGCTTTCGTTCGACGCGAAAGAATCGCGCCGAGGTGCTTACTTGCTGGCAGCGCTGGCAGGCGCAGAAGCAGCAGGTGCCGAGGCAGCAGCAGGTGCGGCGGCCGAAGCAGGTGCGGAAGCAGCAGGTGCCGAAGCGGCAGCGGGTGCAGCAGCCGAAGCAGGTGCGGAAGCAGCAGGTGCAGCTTCTTCTTTCTTACCGCAAGCAGCCAGGGCTAGGGCGGCGATCATGGAAGCCAACAGAAGGGACTTTTTCATTTGTTTCCTCAAAGCGTCAGACAGATCAAACGGGCGATTGAAATCGGTGGATTCCGAGAATGGTAAAGCACATGAACCCTCATGCCACAAGGGCCATGTCAAGTTCAATTGTAAGTATAGCGCGTACTCGGGTTTCCCCCGGTAGCTCTATTTGAGAAAATCCATCTTGTTGCAAAAAATTCACAACCCAAGGACATGTGCCGGAAACCCTGCATGGGACAGGGCCCAGGCCTGGTCAAACTGCTCCAAAGCCGCATGTAGGCGTCCGCTGGAGCATATCGCCGCACGCCGGTGGGTAACGCTGGGAATGGCCACGAGTCCTCGGTCAGGTGTGAGCAGACTCTCGACAGGCGCGGGGAGGGTTTCCGGTAATTCGCGACAGTCGATCCGATGTGAGAACCGCAAGCGCCACTGAGTAAAGCGCGCCTGGTCGCGCTGCACAAGGTCGAAGCGACGTGCCAGCATGCGCATGCCGGGATGCTGGCCCTGGAGGCCCCAGGCGTTGAGCGCGTTGATGAGTTCGATCTGGTTCAACGGCCAGTCTGCATAGTCAGGGCTGTACATGCTGACGGACAACCCCGGTGAGCTCAATAGCTCGGCAATCGCCTGCTGCCAGGTGCCGATGCCCGAAATGATGGTCTCAGTTGAGTTCATGCTTTGCTTGCCGTGCCGTGAACGGATGCGCCCATCCCTGCTCGCACCACTCCACCAGTACAGCCCGTTCCAATGGAGTCGCGTCAGTCCAGTCCTGCGCGCTGAGTTGGCGTTGATCCGCCAATCGGCGCAACAGACTGGAACGGCCCAGGGGTGATGCAAGCCGCTCACCGTTGATCAACACGCTGGCCGAGGCATAGAGCATGCGGCTGCGTCGATCCAGCCGCAGACCGCAGTGGGCGCAAGCGCGAGCCAATTGCGCGACGGTTTGCGTGCTGGGATCGAACCAGACTTGCTGCTTGGGCTCGGTCAGCAACTCACCAAGCACGGCTTCGAACTCACGCCTGCCGGGTTTGAGTCGTGCAAATGCTGCTTGAAGAAAATCGACCATGGTCCTCGGCAAACGCGCGGGCGTTCTTGCCGCAAATGTGTCGATCTGTCCCCGGTCGCTGTAGCGTGGCCCGGACTCGAGGTTCTCCGCCAATTTCCACAGCAGTTGCTGCAACAACTCCTCGGCGGGTGGTGCGCGAAACCCAATGGAGTATGTCATGCAGGGTCCGATGGCAACGCCATCATGGCCCCAGCCTGGAGGCAGGTAGAGCATGTCGCCAGGCTCGAGCAGGTGGTCGGTATCGGGGACGAAGTCCGCAAGCAGCTTCAAGGGCTGGTCTGGCAGAAAGCGTGGCGCGCGCACAGGACCGATGCGCCAGCGGCGGCGCCCTTCGGCCTGCAACAGAAAAACATCATAAGCATCGACATGCGGGCCCACACCGCCTCCGTCGCTCGCCCAGGAAATCATCACGTCATCCAAGCGCGCATCGGGGATGAAGCGAAACCTTGCGAGCAACGCGGCAACCGCGTCGTCCAACAGATCGACTCCCTGCACCAGCAGGGTCCAGTCGGGCTGGCGCAACGCGGGCAGACTGCGGCGGGAGAACGGGCCACGCTGGAGATCCCACTGACCGGACGTCTGGCGTCGGATCAGGCGCGATTCGACAGTGTCGTCGCAGGCGAGATCGAACAGCTCGGTCCGGCTCAACAAGGATTTAAAAGCGGGGATGGCCTGGCGCAACAGCAAAGGCTTGCGTTGCCAATGGCGCTGCAGAAACGTCTCATGAGAGATCCCGGCCAGAGGCCAGGAAGCGGGTTGGGTGTGGAGGTTCATGCCAGACTGCTCTGAGGAGGTGCAGGGATGCTGACGCGGCCGGGTTCGGTCCGCCTGCGCAACGCTGCTCTGCTCGAGTTTAGCTTTCGTGCGCACAGACGCTAAGCTTGCAGGATCAACCCGTTGTGGCTGCGTCCGTGTGCCCTTCGCGCCATTCCCTTCGACAGCCCGCATTCAGCAGGTTTCCAGCATGCAAGCCGCTCCCGATACCGTCGTATCCCTGTCGTGGCGTCTGACTGACGCGCAGAACGAACCCATTGCCGAACATGAAGACGGCACGGATTTTTACGTCGGCGGCGCCGATCTTCTGCCTGCCATCTCGCAAGATCTGATCGGTAAACAGGTTGGCGACAGTGGTCAGTTGCAAATCGAGCCGCATGACGCTTTCGGCGACTACGAGCCCGATCTCCTGCGACTCGAAGCACGCAAGCTGTTCCCCGATGTGCTCGAGCCCGGCATGAAGTTCGAGCATCTGCCCGCCGGCTGCGCGCCGGGTGCGCCAGGTGCCTTGTACACCGTCACCGACATTGCCGACGACAAGGTGGTGCTCGATGGCAACCACCCACTGGCCGGCATGGCCTTGCGCGTGTGCTACACCATTCTGGAAGTGCGCGAACCCGACCCGGACGAGCGCGAGGCGCAAAGCGCCCATCTCGACGATGTCGACAGCGGCATGTTCTTCGCCGACAGGCCGCGCATTGACAGCTAGGTGCTCGGCCGGCGGCGCGCGGCGCGGCGCCGACTCCATTGCCGGCGTATGGAGCAGTTCCATCCCACCCGAACCACGGCATACCCGAGCAGCGCGAGCAAAGCCGCCAACAGCGGCAGCCCCACCAGCAGAGGTTCGCCCAGGCTCATAGCCCACTGCATCAAGGCGCGTGTGGAATCGGCCACTCGGGACCAGTCGAAGTGCGGCAGGGGGGCCAGCGTGGTGTGGCCGCTCATGCCAGTAGCCCAGCTTCCCAGCTTGTAAGCAGCCAGGTACAACGGCACGATGGTCAAGGGGTTGGAGTACAGCGTGGTGACTAGGGCGATGGGAAAGTTGCAGCGCAACAGCACGGCGAGGATGCCTGCGGTGAGCATTTGCAGCGGCCCGGGAATCAGCCCGCCAATCATGCCCGCGGCCACGGCGAGTGCCACGCTGCGCCGATGCAGGCTCCACAGTGCGGGATGCGCCAGATACCTGGCAAACGGCCGCAGCAGCGCGTGCTCGCGCATTGCGTCGAAACGTGCGGCCATCACGCGGGCGTACTTGCGGGCCATGCGTAGCGGCGATGCCTGGCTCAGCCTTTGCCGGTGGAGCCGAAACCACCTTCGCCGCGCGCACTCGGCGCGAAGGCGTCAACCACCCGCCACTGCGCCTGCATCACCGGCACGATAACCAGTTGGGCGATGCGCTCGAAGGGCTGCACGGTGTAGGGCAGCGTGCCACGATTCCAGCAGCTCACCATCAGCGGGCCTTGATAATCGGCATCGATCAGCCCCACCAAATTGCCCAGCACGATGCCGTGCTTGTGACCCAGGCCGGAGCGCGGCAGGATGAGGGCGGCATAACCCGGGTCATCGACGTGAATCGACAGCCCGGTTGCGATCAACTCCGCCTGGCCGGGCGCGAGCATGCATGGGGCATCGATGCAGGCGCGCAGATCCATCCCGGCAGCACCAGGGGTGGCGTAAGCGGGAAGTTGTTCGCGCAGGCGAGGGTCGAGCAGTCGGACTTCGATCGGCAGGATCATGGCTGGGCATGGGAACCAGTGGGAAGGCGGAGCGCGATTTCACTGACGATGCGGCGGCCGAGTTCCAGCTTGCCGGCGCGAGGCAGGTCGGTGGTGCCGTGGGCGTCGATCAGCACACCGGCGTTGTCGTCACGGCCGAAGGTTTGCGGGCCGAGATTACCCACCAGCAGCGGCACGCCCTTGCGCTTGCGCTTGGCCTGGGCGTTGGCCAGCAGATCGTCCGCCTCGGCGGCGAAGCCCACGCAATAGGGCGCATCCGGCCGCGCTGCAACCTCGGCCAGGATGTCGGGATTGGTGTCGAGCTGCAACACCGGCGGTGGCTGATCGGGCTGCTTCTTCAGCTTGCCGGCATGCGCTTGGGAAGGCCGCCAGTCGGCCACGGCGGCAGCAGCGATGAATACATCCACACCAGTCAGCGCGGCCAGCACGGCAGCGCGCATCTGCAAGGCCGTTTCCACCGACAGCAAGCGCACACCATAGGGTTGCTGTAGTGCCGTGGGGCCGGCCACCAGGGTGACTTCAGCCCCTTGCTCCCAGGCGGCCCGCGCCAAAGCCCAGCCCATCTTGCCGCTGGAGCGGTTGGTGAGGCCGCGCACCGCGTCCCAGGGCTCGAACGTCGGCCCCGCGGTGATCAACACCCGGCGCCCGAGAAGTTGCCGAGGCTGGAACAAGGCCTCGAGTTCGAGGATGATGTGCTCGGGCTCCAGCATCCGGCCCTCGCCCACCTCGCCGCAGGCCTGCTCACCGCTGGCCGGACCGGCGATGTGCACGCCGTCATCACGCAGGCGCCGCACGTTGCGCTGCACCGCCGCGTTGGCCCACATCTCTCGGTTCATCGCCGGAGCGAACATCGTGGGCACGGCGCCGCGCGCCAGCACCAGGGTGGAGAGCAGGTCGTCGCCCAGACCATTCGCGGCCTTGCCGATGCAATCGGCGCTGGCCGGAACCAGCACCAGCACATCGGCCGCACGCACCAGGTCGATATGGTCCATGCCGTTGGCCACCAGAGGCTGCCATTGGTCGGTGGCCACCGGGCGGCCCGAGAGCGCCTGCAGGGTGGCTGGCCCGACAAAATGTGTGGCCGCCGCGGTCATCACCACTTGCACCGTGTGCCCGGCCTTCGTCAGGAGGCGCACCAGTTCGCAAGCCTTGTAGGCGGCAACGCCACCGCTCACCCCCAAAAGGACGTGGCGCGATTGCGAGATGGGGTTGCTCACAACCGTGTCGCTCATAGTCAGGCCGATTGCGCCACCAGGCGCTGCGCGACGAATGCGTGCCCGGCGGCGAGCGCTGCCTCCACCGCCCGGGGCTGACTGCCACCTGCCATGGCGAAGTCCGGCCTGCCGCCGCCCTTGCCGCCCACTTGCCGCGCGGCGATGCTCACCAGTTCGCCCGCCTTGATGCGCGCCGTCAGGTCTTGCGTCACGCCGGCGGCCAGTTGCACCTTGTCGCCCTCGGTGCTCGCCAGCAACACCACCGCGGACTTGAGCCTGGCCTTGAGCTGATCCACCACACTGCGCAGCGCCGTGGCGTCGGCGCCATCCAGGCGCGCGGCCAGGAACTTGACGCCGCCCATGTCCTGCGCCTGCGTGGCCAGCTCCACGCCGCGCATGACGGCTTGCTGGTCCTTGAGCGCGGCCAGGTCCTTTTCCAGTGCGCGCAACTGCTCGAGCAACTGCGCGGCGCGCGCGCCGAGTTCGTGCTCCGGGGCTTTCAGCAGGCTCGCCAGCGCCGCCAGTTCGCTACTCTGGCGCTGGCCCAGTTGCAGAGCGTTGATGCCCGTGGTGGCCTCCACCCGACGCACACCGGCCGCCACCGCGCCCTGGCTGACGATGCGCAAGCTGCCGATGTCACCCGTGCGCGCCACATGGGTACCGCCGCAAAGCTCGCGGCTGTCGCCGATGTCGAGTACGCGCACGACATCGCCATACTTCTCACCGAACAGCATCATCGCGCCGGTTTTCTTGGCGTCCTCGATGGGCAAAACCCGCGCCTGCGTGGCGGCATTGCGCAAGATTTGCTCGTTCACCCAACGCTCGATGCGTTGAATGTCCTCGGCGGAAATCGGCGCGTCGTGGGCAAAGTCGAAGCGGGTCTTTTCGGCATCGACCAGCGAGCCTTTTTGCTGTACATGTTCGCCCAGCACCAGGCGCAGCGCCTTGTGCAGCAGGTGGGTGGCGCTGTGGTTGCGCATGGTCGCGTGGCGGCGTTCCGCGTCCACCCGCGCGGCCACGGTTTCGCCCACATGCAGACTGCCCACTTCGAGCTGGCCATGGTGGCCGAAGACATCGGCCTGGATTTTTTGGGTGTCGGCGACGAGAAAGCGCAGGCCGCAGGCATCCCCCTCGAACAACACGCCGGAGTCGCCCACCTGGCCGCCGGATTCGGCATAAAACGGTGTGCGGTCGAGCACCACAACGCCCTCCTCGCCTTCCTGCATGCGCTGCACCGACGTTCCCCCCACATACAGCGCCAGGATCTTGCAGGCGTCAAGTTGCAGATGGTCGTAGCCCTGGAATTGGGTGGCGGCGCCGTTGTAGTCGAGATTGCCGGCCATCTTGAACTTGCCGGCGGCGCGCGCTTGCTCGCGTTGCCGGTCCATCGCAACGTCAAAGCCGATTTCGTCCACTGCCAGATCGCGTTCGCGGCAGACGTCGGCGGTCAGGTCGAGCGGAAAACCGTAAGTGTCGTAGAGCGCGAAAGCCACGTCACCCGAGAGCGTGGATGCGCCGCGTGCGCGCATGGCATCGAGCTCGGTGTCGAGGATGCGCATGCCGTTTTCCAGCGTCTCGCCAAAACGTTTTTCTTCAGCTTCGAGAGTGTCCTGAATGCGGCTGGAAGCCTGCGCCAGTTCGGGATAAGCCACACCCATCTCGGCCACCAGGTCAGGCACGAGCTTGTGGAAAAACGGGTGATGTTGCCCAAGCTTGTAGCCATGGCGCAGTGCGCGGCGTGTGATGCGGCGCAGGACATAACCGCGGCCTTCGTTGCCGGGAATCACGCCGTCGACGATGAGAAAGGCGCAGGCGCGGATATGGTCGGCGATCACCTTCAACGACACATGGCCGAGATCGGCGCAGCCCGTTTCGCGTCCAGCCGCCTGAATCAGTTTGCGAAACAAATCGATCTCGTAATTGCTGTGCACATGCTGTAGGACCGCGGCAATGCGCTCCAGCCCCATGCCGGTGTCCACGCAGGGACGCGGCAACGGTTTTTGGGCATAGGTCGTCAGCTTCCAGGCCTCGCCCTGGCGGGCGACGAGTGCAATGGTGCCGGCACGTTCAGCCTCGGCCTTGGCAGCCTGGGCCTCGACCTCGCTGGCGAAGCTCGTTTCCACGGCCACGCTGCGCTCGTACTGCATGAACACCAGGTTCCAGACCTCGATGTAGCGGTCGCCATCGCCTTCCGGCGAACCGGGTGGCCCGCCCCAGACGTCCGGACCGTGGTCGTAGAAGATTTCGCTGCAGGGACCGCAGGGGCCGGTGTCGGCCATCTGCCAGAAGTTGTCAGAGGCGTAGCGCGCGCCCTTGTTGTCTCCGATCCGGATGATGCGCTCCAGCGGCACGCCCACCTCCTTGGCCCAGATGGCGTGCGCCTCGTCGTCCTCCGCGTACACCGTCACCCAGAGCTTGTCGGCCGGCAACTTGTAAACCGTCGTCAGCAGCTCCCAGGCGTAGCGGATGGCGTCGCGCTTGAAATAGTCGCCGAAGCTGAAGTTGCCCAGCATCTCGAAAAAGGTGTGGTGGCGCGCGGTGTAGCCGACGTTCTCCAGGTCGTTGTGCTTGCCACCGGCGCGCACACAGCGCTGCGCCGTGGTGGCCCGGGTGTAGGGACGCTTGTCCTGGCCGAGGAACACGTCCTTGAACTGCACCATGCCGGAGTTGGTGAACAGCAGCGTCGGGTCATTGCCCGGCACAAGCGAAGACGACGCCACGCGGGTGGAACCCTGCGACTCGAAATAAGCCAGAAATTGTTCGCGGATGTCGGAAACGTTCATCGAAACACCTGAGTGGAGTCGGGGCACACGGGGCCGCCACGCACAAGCCCGCACCGACGAGACGGTGATTTTAGGCGCCGCCCCATCTTCGGCAGGCGCTGCGGCAGCCGGCCATGCCCGGGTCGGGCGGTGGTTGACCGATCTCCCACCATGTGGCGCTGTGCAAGCCGGCCCTTGCGGGACTAAATTGACGCCTGGTTTCGTTCACGCACCCGATAAACACCATGGATACTGCCACCTCGCCTCTTGCCCTGCTGCAAGACCCCAGCCTGCTGAAGACCCAGGCCCTGATCGACGGCCGCTGGATTGATGCAGCCAGCTCCGTGCCTGTCCACGACCCGGCCAATGGTCGGCTGCTGGCCCGGGTTCCGCGCCTGGGCGCGGCCGAAGCCGAAGCCGCGATCGCCGCCGCCAATCGGGCCTGGCCTGCATGGCGCGCGCAGCCGGCGAAGCAGCGCGCGGCAGTCATGCGCCGCTGGTTCGACCTGCTCATCCAGCATGCCGACGACCTGGCACGCCTCATGACGGCCGAGCAGGGCAAGCCCCTGGCCGAGGCCAAAGGCGAAGTCGTGTACGGCGCCAGTTTCGTCGAATGGTTCGCCGAAGAAGCCAAGCGCGTGTACGGCGAGACCATCCCCAGCCCCGACGCGACCAAGCGCCTGCTGGTCATACGTCAGCCGGTTGGCGTGTGCGCGGCCATCACGCCGTGGAATTTTCCGCTGGCGATGATCACCCGCAAGGTGGCGCCCGCCCTGGCCGCGGGTTGCCCAGTGGTCATCAAGCCGGCCGAGCAGACGCCGCTGACGGCCTTGGCGGCCGCCGAGTTGGCGCTGCGCGCCGGCATGCCGGCAGGGGTGCTGAACATGCTGACCAGCGATGCCGAGGGCTCGGTCGAGATTGGCGGTGTGCTGTGCGCCAGCCCGGTGGTGCGGCATTTGTCGTTCACCGGGTCCACCGAGGTCGGACGCATCCTCATGGCGCAGTCGGCTCCCACCATCAAGAAGCTGAGCCTGGAGTTGGGCGGCAATGCGCCCTTCATCGTGTTCGACGATGCCGATGTGGACGCGGCAGTGGAAGGCGCGATGCAGAGCAAATACCGCAATGCCGGCCAGACCTGTGTGTGCGCCAACCGCCTCTACGTGCAGGATGGCGTGTACAACGCCTTCGTCGACAAACTGGCCCGGCAGGTGGCGTCCATGAAGGTGGGCAGCGGTTTCGACACCGGGGTGCAGGTCGGCCCGCTGATCGACGCCCAGGCGCTGGCTAAGGTGCAACGCCATGTGGACGACGCAGTGGCCAAGGGGGCGAAGGTGTTGACCGGCGGCAAGACCCTGGACAGCGGCTCGGGCGGGCGCTTCTACGCCCCGACCGTGCTGGCCGAGGCCAACGCGGGCATGCTGTGTGCCCGCGAGGAAACCTTCGGCCCAGTGGCGCCGGTGTTCCGTTTCAAGACCGAAGAGGATGTCGTCGCTGCGGCCAACGCCACTGAATTCGGCTTGGCGGCTTATTTTTTCAGCCGCGATGTCGGCCGTATTTTCCGCGTCGGCGAGGCGCTGGAATACGGCATGGTGGGCGTCAACACCGGGCTCATGTCCAACGAGGTGGCGCCGTTCGGCGGGGTCAAACAATCGGGCCTGGGCCGCGAGGGTTCACACCACGGCATCGAGGAGTACGTCGAGATGAAATACCTCTGCCTGGGCGGCATCGATCGCTGAGACCGACTGACGCCGTTGCGCACCCTGCGCCACGGCATCAGGGCGCGCCGCCACCCCACACCGGGCCGATGGCCGGGCAGTTGCCATGCCGGCGGCAATCGTCAAAACCTTGCAGGGCGGTGATGCGGCGTTGCACATGCGCGGCCAGGCAACTGTCCTCCTGCGTCACCCAATCCGGTCCGCCCGTGCGTTGCGGGCCCAGGCGGAACATGCAATCGGCGTTGGTGTAACGGCGCCAGAGGTTTTGTGCATGAATGAGCCTGCGCTCGCCGATGGTGCCCTGGGTGCGGGCCAACTCGGCGCGGTAAAGCTGGCTCATCTGCCGGTTGAGAGCACGCAGGCAGGTGTGCTCGCAAACCGGGGCCGTGGCGTCTATGGCGCCGGATGCCGCCGAGGTCTGCGCCAGGGCGCTGGAAACACCCAGCAGACAAGCGGCGACCAGTGCGACCGCGCGATCAAAACCAGACATCGGGGCAACTCCGTGAGCGATGGAACGCCTTCTCAGAACCCCGGCCGCGCGCTTGGTTCACTGCAGATGCGGGTCAGTGCGTGGTCTCAACTCAATGCGCTGCTGCGTAATAGCGGTTTTGCGGATGGTTCACCTGCGCAAAGAACCACCAGCGCTCCAGCACCAGCCCGGCCATGTGCAGCAGCCAGGCGGCCAGCAGCCAGGCTGTGGGCTGGGCCGCACCGGCGGACGCGCCCAGCAGCGCCAGGGGCAGGCCGAAGCCGAACACGGCAAACCCCAACTGCACCGCCGCCACGCACATGGCGCTGGCGCCATGCGTGAACTCGTGCAGATTGAAGCTGCCGGCGGTGAAGCCGCGCGAAATCTGCCGGATGGCGCCCGAGCGCACACCGATGGCCGTGGCCAGGCTGCCTGCCGGCTGCAGCCTGGCGTTGCGCAGGAACAGTGCGGTGCGCGCCAGCGCCGCCGCCAGGGTGAGCGCCAGGGCCGAGGCCACCAAGGCGCGCGCCGGCAGGCCCTGCCAGGCAAACAGCAACGCGGCGAGGATGAAACCCGAGGCCAGGCCCATGAGCACGAAATTCACCAGGGTCCAGGGCGTGGCCCACTCGCGGATGAAGCGCACCCCGGCATAGATCATCGCGGTGCAAACCCACAAGACGACCGCGGCCAGCGCCAGCAGCACGAAGGCCAGCAGCTGCGACAGGGCCCCGCCCCAGCGCAGCGCCGCCCAGCAGAGCGCGGCCACACCCAGAAAAGCCGGCAGGGCGATGACCTCGCGCGACAGCCACGACGTGCGCCACATTGCGGCAGCGCGCCAGGCACGCTCGGGCCGGCCCAGGTGCAGGAACGAAGCCACCAGTCCGCCGGCACCGAGCAGCAGCACGATGAGCAAAGCCAGTTGGGCCACGCCCTGCGCCACGGATAGGCCACCGAAGGCGCCCAAGGCCACCAAGGCCAGCGCCACGGCCAGGCCCTGGGCGCAGCCGAGCCAGGTGGTGAGGACTAGAACCGACCAGGCTGGACGCATGCTCAACGTCCTCCGGGCCGAGCGGCGGCCAGCTGTGGCGCGGCACTGGCAGCGCCAGCATGCTGCGCCAAGTCCGCGACCGCGCCGGCGGCTGCAGCTTTGTCGCATCCGCAGCCGCTGCATGCGCGGCCCGCACTGGCGCGTGTGGACGATGTCGGCGATGCCGCCGATGCCGCCGCTGTGCGCCTGCTGGCCACGCCGCCCGTCATGCGGCCGAAGATGCGTGACAGCAGGCTTTCGCTCTCGCGCACCAGCTCCGTGGCGGCGGCACACTCCCCCGTGTCGGCCATCGCGGGCGGCATGCCGGCTTGCGATGGAAGCTGGGGCTGGGCAGCGGCCGGTCCGCCTGCCGCGCCATCCTGCAGACCTGCGGCCACCATCGCCCGGCGCGGCAAGTACTGGTTGGCGGGGCGGGTGCCGAGTTCGGGCATCAGGGCGTAGCCACCCCGGCTGCGAATGGCTTGCGACACCTCGGACTCGGGGTCGTGCACATCGCCGAACAGCCGCGCATGGGTCGGGCAGGCGTTGACACAGGCGGGTTTGCGGCGCTCGGGCGGCGTGGCTTCGTCGTAGATGCGGTCCACGCACAGGGTGCATTTGGTCATGATGCCGCGGTCCTCATCGAACTCGCGGGCGCCGTAGGGGCAGGCCCAGGCGCAGTATTTGCAGCCGATGCATTTGTCGGCGTCCACCAGCACGATGCCGTCCTCCTTGCGCTTGTAGGAGGCACCCGTGGGGCATACGGGCACGCAGGGCGGCTCCTCGCAGTGCAGGCAGCTCTTGGGGAAATGCACCACCTGCGTGTGGGGAAACTGGCCGACCTCGAAGGTCTGCACGCGGTTGAAAAACACGCCGGCGGTGTCGGGGCCGTATGGGTCGAAGTCGCTCAAGGGGCCGGCAGCGCCCGAGGTGTTCCATTGCTTGCAGGACGTGACGCAGGCATGGCAGCCGACGCAGACATCCAGGTCGATGACCAGAGCGAGTTGGGTCATGGTCGGGCCTTGGGTTGAGAAGCCGTGGCCTGGTGCATGCGCCCGGCGAAGTAGCGCAGCACCTGCTCACGCGACTTCGGGTTCGATTGCGGCCCGGCGTGCTGGCCGGGGGTGAGCGGCAGCGCGGTGTGGCGGGGCCAGCTGGCGTCGGCATCGACCGCGTGCAGCATGTCGGGCGCTTGCGGCAGGGGAGCGCCGTGGACCTCGGCGTAGGCATCGTCGCTGGTGGCCATCTCGGGCGCGTCGGCTGGCCGCAGGCGCACCCGCACGTCGTACCAGCCGGCCTGCCCGGTGATGGGGTCGCTGTTGGACAGGGGGCCGGGAGCGCCTGGTCGACCGGGCAGCTCGTCGGTGATCAGGTGGTTGAGCAGGAAGCCGCGGCGCGACTCGGCCGCGCCCGGCTGCAGGCCCCAGGCACCGCTGGCCTTGCCGATGGCGTTCCAGGTCCACACCGTGCCGGGCTCCACCGCCTCGGAATACTGTGCGACGCAGCGCACCCGGCCCCAGGGCGACTCCACCCACAGCCAGGCGCCGTCCTGCACCCCGGCTTGGCTTGCGGTGCGGGGGTGGACGAACAAGGGGTTGTGGCCGTGGATCTGCCGCAGCCAGGCGTTTTGCGCGTCCCAGGCGTGGTACATGGCCATGGGCCGTTGCGTCACCGCCGCCAGCGGGAAGGCCGCGGCGTCGGTCTGCGCCTGCTCCAAGGGCGGCTCCCAGAAGGGCAAGGGATCGAAATGGTGGGCGATGCGCGCGCGCAGATGCGCCGGTGGCTGGCGGCGCGGCGGGGCCGGGCCGGCGGCCGCCGCCTCCTCGGTGCGGTCACGCGCGGCCAGGCGGAACTTCTGCAGCACCTCGCTGTAGATGGCGATGACCACCGGGTCGTCACGACGCCTCCAGCCCATCGCCTTGGCGTAGCGCAGGTAGTCGCGGTTGACGCCGCGCAGGTAGCGCAGGTTCTCGGGCAGGGGGGTGTAGTGCACGCAGTCGTTCTCGGCGTAGCGCTCCCACTGCTCGGGGTTGGGCTCGCCCTTGAGCGTCTTGCTGCCGTCCTTGCCGCGCCAGCCGCTGAGAAAGCCCACGCCGGAGCCGGGTGCCGTTTCGTAGTTGACGATGAAGTCGGTGTACCCCTTGTACTTGCGGCTGCCGTCGGCGGCGGTGAACGCCGGAAAGCCCAGGCGCGAGGCCAGCTCGATCAGCACCTCCTGGAACGGCCGGCATGCGCCCAGGGCCGGCACCACGGGCACGCGCACCGAGTCCATCGCGCCGTCGAATTCGGAGATCGGGCGGTCGAGCATGGACATCGCATCGAAGCGTTCCAGGTAGCTGGTGTCGGGCAGCACCAGATCGGCGAAGGCCACCATCTCGGACTGGAAGGCGTCGCACACCACCAGGAAGGGAATCTTGTGCTCGCCGTCGGCACGCTTGTCGGTGAGCATGCGACGCATGCGCTGCGTGTTCATGGCCGAATTCCACGCCATGTTGGACATGAAGATCAGCAGCGTGTCGATGGGGTAGGGGTCGCCGCGCCAGGCGTTGGTGATGACGTTGTGCATGAGTCCGTGCACCGCCAGCGGATGCTCCCAGGAGAAGGCCTTGTCGATGCGCATGGGCCGCCCGGCTTCGTCCACCATCAGGTCCTCGGGCCCGGTGGGCCAGCCCAGCGGCGCGCCGTGCAGTGGCGTGTTGGGCTTGACGTCGCTCCATGAGCGCGCGGTGCGCACCCCCGGCGGCGTCTGCTTGGGGTAGGGCGGCTTGTGGCGGAAACCGCCGGGCGCGTCGATGGTGCCGAGCAGGCTCATCAGCACGGCCAGGGCGCGAATGGTCTGAAAGCCGTTGGAATGCGCCGCCAGACCGCGCATGGCGTGAAACGCCAGTGGCCGGGCGGTGACGTGGCTGTGCGCCCTGCCCCAGGCGTCGGTCCAGTCCTGGGGCACGTCGAAGGCCTGGTCGATGGCGGCCTCGGCCATCTCCTCGGCCAGCTGCGCAATCCGCGCGGCGCTGATGCCGGTGATGGTGGCGGCCCATTGCGGCGTGCATGCCGCCACCTGCTCGCGCAGCAGCTGCAGCGCGGTGGCCACCGGGGTGCCGTCGGGCAGGCGGTAGTGGCCGAACAGGGCCGGCTGCGCGTCGTCGGCCCAGGCCGGCACGGGCTTCTGGGTGACCGCGTCCCACCACCAGGCGTTGCGCGGCGCGGCGGGGTCGCCCACGTCACCATCGGGGTTGCGCACCATCATGCCGTCGTCCGGGTGGCCGGGCTGCACCCGCACCAACTGCGCGGCGTTGGTGTCACGGGCGGTGGTGGCGGCGGCGAAGCGGCCGGTGCGCAAGAGTTCGTGCAGCAACGCCATGAACAGCGCGCCGTCGGTGCCGGGACGGATGGGGATCCACTCGTCGGCCACCGCCGAGTAGCCGCTGCGCACCGGGTTGATGGAGATGAAGCGCCCGCCGGCGCGCTTGAAGTCCGACAGCGCCAGCTTCAGCGGGTTGCTGTGGTGGTCTTCGGCGGTGCCGATCATGACGAACAGCCTGGACTGCTTGAGGTCCGGGCCGCCGAACTCCCAGAAGCTGCCGCCGGTGGTGTAGATCATGCCAGCGGCCATGTTGACCGAACAGAAGCCGCCATGGGCGGCGTAGTTGGGGGTGCCGAATTCGCGGGCGAACAAGCCGGTGAGGGCCTGCATCTGGTCGCGCCCGGTGAACAGGGCGAATTGCTTGGGGTCGGTGGCGCGCAGGTGGCGCAGCCGCTCCTCCAGCAGGCGCAAGGCCTCGTCCCAGGTGATGGGCTCGAACTCCCCCGCCCCGCGCTCGGCGCCGGGTTTGCGCCGCAGGGGCTGCGTCAGCCGCGCGGGCGAAACCTGTTTCATGATGCCGGCCGAGCCCTTGGCGCAGATCACGCCATGGTTGAGCGGATGGTTGGGGTTGCCCTCGATGTAGCGCACTTCGCCGTCGCGCACATGCACATGAATGCCGCAGCGGCAGGCGCACATGTAGCAGGTGGTGGACTTGATGGTGCTGACGCCGGCTGGGTGCGCCGTGGGATCGTGCAGCGGACGACCGTTGGAGAAGATGCGGTCGATCAGGGTGGCAAGGCCGGACATGATGGGGGCTCGGACAACGGTGTGTGAAGGTTCTGCCCTCAACCCTAGGGCCTGAGGCAGGCCATTTCCAACGCAATGTTTGGTTCACATTCACCGCTTTTTTTGATCGGAGAGCGTGCGGCGTGCCTCGGATCGTGTTCGCATACCACGGATTCAGGCGCCATGTCGGGTCACGCCTTCTGCAACGTCGCGCGGGTTTACTTACGATGCATCTTGCGCTGCAACATCGACAAGCTTCTGCCAGACAAGCAAGGCGTCGCTCGAACCCGTCCAAAGGACCGTCCATGAACACTTCATTTCCCCAGCTTTTCTCTCCCGTGAACTTCGGCTCCCTGAAACTGCCGAATCGCATCGTCATGGCTCCGCTCACGCGCTCACGCGCCAGCCAGCCCGGCGACATCCCCAGCGCGATGAACGCCACCTACTACGCCCAGCGCGCCGGTGCCGGACTGATCATCAGCGAGGCCACACAAATCTCCCGCCAGGGCCAGGGCTATGCATGGACGCCCGGCATCTACAACGACGCCCAAGTCGCAGGCTGGAAACTGGTGACCGATGCGGTTCACGCAGCCGGCGGCCATATGGCCTTGCAAATCTGGCATGTGGGCCGTATTTCGCATCATCTGCTGCAAGAAAATGGCCAGGCACCGGTGGCGCCGTCGGCCATTCGCAGCGACACCGGAGAGTCCTTTGTCGTGACACCCGAGGGCCCGGCACGCGTACCCTGCGACATGCCGCGCGCGCTGCAAACCCACGAGATTGCCGGCATCGTCGCCGACTATGCTCGAGCTGCAACCAACGCGCTGGCTGCGGGCTTCGACATGCTCGAGTTGCACAGTGCGAATGGCTATTTGCTGCAGCAATTTCTCTCGACCAACAGTAACCAGCGCACCGACCAGTACGGTGGCAGCCTGGAGAACCGTGCCCGGCTGGTGTTGGAGGCGATGGACGCGATCATCGCCGTCGCCGGGGCGGATCGCGTGGGCGTGCGCATCTCACCGCACTTCACCCGCCACGATATCGTCGACACCGAGACCGAGGCCATTCACCTGCACCTGGCGCGCGAGTTTGACCGCCGCGGCGTGGCCTACATCCACGTTGCCGAGCCCGACTGGGCCGGCGGACCGGCGCTGACCGACAGTTTCCGCCAGCAGTTGCGCGCAGCCTACGGAGGACGCATCATCGTCTGCGGCGGCTACACCCCGGAATCAGCCGGGGCGCGCATCGCCTCGGGCATGGCCGATGCGGTGGCCTTCGGCCGCTCCTACATTGCCAATCCGGATCTGGTGGAGCGCTTCGCCCGAGGTGCCGCGCTGAACAAGCCTGACGCCACGACGTTCTATGGCGGTGGCGAGCATGGCTACACCGACTACCCCACCCTGGACGAACAGTCCAGACAAGCCGCCTGAGCCTCGGGACGCATCCTGCCGCAGGCCCAACTTGCTTGCGGCGGGACGAACATAAAAAATGCCGGGTCAGGCCCTAGGCTTGCCCGACGTCTGGCGCGGTATGTGGCGTGATGCGGGGCGCGTCAGGTCTGGTGGTGCGGGTGCAACACCTTGTCCTGCAGGCGCTTGAAGCCGATGAGCTTCATCACGTACTTCTCGTAAATCGGCTCTGAGCTGCCCTTCTTCATCTTGCGGATGAAGTATTTTTCGAAGGCAATCTTGGCCAGATGCACCCATTTGCCGGAACCGAACCAGTTCACGTCACGCGGCGGGATCTGGGGAATGGCGACGAAGGCCGCGCCGGTGGTACCGAAGTCCGCCAGGCAGATGGCTTGCCAGGTGCCCTTGTGGCTGGGCTGTTGACCGGCGAGTTCTTCCTGGATGTTGTGAACCACCGCCGTGACCATGGACTCGATCATGTAGCCGGTCTTGGGCACGCCGCAGGGCACCGGAGTCGGGCCCACGGGAGGAATGGCGATGCACACTCCGGCCGAATAGATGTTCTTGTATTTCGGGTTGCGCTGGAAACCGTCGACCATGACGAAGCCACGCGGATTGCACAAACCGTCGACCTTGGCCACGGCATCGACACCCTTGAAGGCCGGCAGCATCATGGCGTGCTTGAAGGGCAGTTCATGCTGTTTCACGACATGGCCTTGCATGTCGAGTTCGTCAACAAACATCTTGCCGGCCTCGACCTTGGTGGTCCTGGCATTGGTGATCCAGCGGATGTCATGGTCGCGGTATTCGTGCTCCATGATGCCCTTGGAATCGCCCACGCCGTCCAGCCCCAGATGCCCGATGTAAGGCTCGGCAGTGACGAAGGTGATGGGAACCCTGCTGCGCAGTTTTTTCTTGCGCAGGGCCGCATCCAGGATCATGGTGTACTCATAGGCGGGCCCGAAGCAACTGGCCCCCGGCATGGCACCGACGATGACATGGCCTGGGCTGTCGCATAGCTTCTGAAAATCCTCGTAGCATTTCTCGGCGTGGTCGATGGTGCAAATCGACTGGGTGTATCCGCCATTGGGGCCGGAACCCTCCACATCCTCGAACGACAACTTCGGGCCGGTGGTGATCAACAGGTAGTCGTAGTGAACGGTGTCACCGTTCTGCAGCGTGATGCTGTTGCCGGCCGGGTCGATGTCGGTGGCGGCTTGCGCGACGAAGTCAATGCCCTTGCGCTCGAGATACGGACGCATCGGAAACACGACGTCCTCGCGCTTGCGCCAACCCACCGCGACCCAGGGATTCGAGGGAACGAACTGAAAGTCATTCACGGTATTGATGACCGTGATCTTGTGCTCGTTCCCCAGCAGGGCGCGAGCCTCGTAGGCAGCGGGCATGCCGCCGATTCCAGCCCCTAATACGACGACATGTGCCATGGATTGTTGCCTCCGAAACGGTCTTGATCTGTCGCCCTGAACCACGCGCCGCGGCACGCAGCCACCCCAGTCTTCGACGCAACCAGCACTGGGCACGGCCGGCATCGCCGTCCCGCTGTTGCGTCTGGACGTTTGGCATTGCGCCCATCATCGCGCTTGCCATCGTGCCCGCGATTCGGCCGATCGGCCGAATCCACGCCTTGACCAAGTTTGAGATTGACACGCCGCACCAGCATACCCAGATCGCCCCCCCGAGTACCGGATTCACGATGCGACCGGGGATGGATCATTGACATGGGTCAATTCCATCGCGCCTCAGTCCGTATTTGCCCTCCCCTGGACAAACCCTAATACTCCAGGAGGCATAACTGGAACCTATCTATACTCGACGCAGTTCCCCGAAGGGCCGAGATTCAGTTCGAGGGAATATGACCCAATGCAATGCCACACGCACCCCAGGAGGAAGACACGATCATGCGAACCCCACGCCCCCTTTGGAATCCCTATGTCGCCGGGGTGGTCCTCGGTTTGGGGCTCCTGGCCACCTTCATCGCCACCGGCAATGGCTACGGTGTCACTGGAGCGACCACCCTGGCCACGGCCGCCGTGGCTGGCCGGATCGACCCCGCCATCGTCGCGCAGCGCACCTATTTGCATGGCCTGTTCGATGCCGGCCTGAACCGCTGGATCGTCTGGGAGGTGGTCGGCCTGGCCATTGGCGCCCTCATCGGCAGCGTGCTGGCCGGACGCTTCAAGCTCCAGGTTGACGGACCCGTGCAAGCAGGACGCAGTATGCGCCTCGTGCTGGCACTCACCGGTGGGGTTGCAGCAGGCTTCGGTGCACGTCTGGCCCTGGGTTGCACCAGCGGTATGGGCCTGTCCGGGTCTGCGACGCTGGCAGCTGCGGGCTTTCTCTTCCTCATCGGATTTTTCCTCGCCGGCATCGTGTTCGGTCAAATGACGAAAGGACTGTGGAGATGAGTTTCCCTCTCGGTTACACCGGACCACTTTCAGGCATCATCCTCGGCATCGTCTTCGGCTATGTGCTGGAAAACGCCGGGTTTGGCAGCGGCTGCAAACTCACGGCGCAGTTGCGTTTCAAGGACTGGGCCGTGTTCAAGGTCATGTTCACCGCCATCATCGTGGCGTCCGGGGGCTTGTATCTGATGCAAGGCTTGGGCTTGGTGAATGTCGTCAACGACATGTTCGTGCCATCCGTCTTCATCTGGGGTAGCACCTTGGGCGGCGTGGGCATCGGCGCAGGCATGGCCATCGGTGGCTACTGCCCAGGCACTTCGCTGGTTGCGCTGTTCTCCGGTAAGCTCGACGGCCTGATCTTCTTGCTCGGCATCGGCCTGGGTACGCTGGTTTTCAATGGCTTCTCGTCCTCCATCGAAAGTTGGGCCTGGAGGCAGGCTGGTCCCGATTCCCTGACCGTGCCGCAACTTCTGCACATGCCCGTTTGGGCTGTCTGGGCATTGTTGTTCGCGATTCTGGTAGGGGTTGGCTACCTCACGCGCGCCAACCCGGCATTTCCCACGGCGCCCACTGCCAACAAGGCAACGGGCATGGCGGCCACGCAGCAGTCCTGAATATGCAGGAATCGTCCAGGCCCCGGGCTGGGGCCATGGACGGCTCTTTTGGCGATGCGCCCGATGCCCGTGTACCTTTCCTTCGCTCGGGCGTTGAAGTTCACGCAACCAAGGTCTCATTGGGCTGCACCACGCCCCTGGCGTTTTCTTGTTGTTCCACCATCTCAGGAGATTTTTCATGGCTCATTCGCGCCTCAAGTTGTCCCAAGCCCTACCCACCCTCGCGCTTGCCGCTGCCATCGTTGCGCCGATGCCCCAGGCGCTGAGCAGCCTGTCTGGCGCACCCATGGCACAGGCTGCGGCCAACCCCTGTGCACCGAGCAACCCATGTGCACCTTCATCCAAAAAAATGGACAAAAACATGAACAAGGGCAAAAAGACCGGTAATCCCTGCGCCCCTGCCAAGATGGAGCACAAATCCAGCAACCCCTGCGCACCCTCGAAGTAACTTGCAGCGCTGGCTACGGGCCGATTCATTCCCTCGGGCTCGTCGCTGGTGACTGGTTTCAGTGCTGAGACTCCTGTCGCGTTCTGCTCTTGATCCATGCCAGCCAGATCATCCGGGTTGTCATCCCAACTCCGGCTCGGCGCCTCCGAGTTGCAGCACTTGCTGCGCATGCAGCCAAGGCTGCAACAGCAGCGCATGATGAAGGCTGCTGAGAACGTGCTGGACTGCATGCAAACGTCTTCCCGACGCGGCAGCGGTGTGCTGGCCGATGTGCTCGGCAAGCACACCGCGTTCACGGAATGGGCGCATTACCCGGACAACGACGCCGTGGATGCACGCACCGGCTACCGCTTTTATTACCACGCGCACACGGCCAGTGAGCGTATGGCCGGGGAACATGGCCATTTCCACGTATTTGGCCCAGCCTCAAACGTGAGAAACGTCAGGAAAATTCTCCCAGCACCCGGTGCAACGTGCGCACCGGATTCAACCGCTGGCCTGAGGGCTGACATCTCCCCGGTCGCGATTCCCGATTACACCCACCTCATCGGTATTTCCGTGAACGAGCGCGGCTTTCCCCTGCGCTTGTTCACCACCAACCGCTGGGTCACCGCTGAGCACTGGCTACCTGCTGCAACGGTGATTCGCACAATGCAGAACATCGACTTGGCACAAGCCAACCCGGCAGCAACCGCTCGCTGGGTCCAAAGCATGGTGCGGCTATTTGCCCTGCAAATCGGCGCACTCCTCCAGTGGCGCGATGCTCGCATCGCCGCGAGAAGCCTGCGATCGGATCTCGAGCATGTGCTCGAGGATCGCCGCACCCACATCCTGAGCCAGTGTCGTATCGACCTTGCGCAACAGTTTCAATTTTTGGAGAGCGCTGGGATCGGCTGAGACCAAACTCCGATCCGGTATTTTTTGTTCAACGTGGAGAGAAACATGAAAGTCATCAACTTGATTGGCGCCGTCATTCTGGGAACTGCCGCCCAGATGGCATCCGCCGGCGGGCTTCCCGGGCCGTTGGTCACGCCGCAATGGTTGCACGAGCACATGCATGAGGTCACCATCGTCGACATTCGTGACGACATGAAGACGTTCACTGCCGAACCGAAGTTCGAAGTCGACAAGAAAACCGGCAAGAGAGATCTGGTGCAAACCGGCGGCCATCTCGCGGGGGCGATATCCGTCGATTTTGGCAAGATTCGTGAAGAGCGCACCGTCGACGGCGTGAAGATCAAGGCCCAGCTTCCCACGGCGGCGTTCTTCACCAAGGCCATGGACGACGCCGGCCTGAACAAGACCGACAAGCCCATCGTGATCGTTCCCACTGGCGAAAGCGTCGATTCGATGGACATGGCCACCCGCCTGTATTTCCAACTGCGCTACTTCGGCGAGCCACGCGACAAGCTCGCCATCCTCAATGGCGGTGTGAACGCGTGGTTGCAAGCTGGCTTGCCCGTGGTGACGGACAAGGCCGCGACCACCCCCGGCAATTGGACAGCCGGGCCGGAAGACAAGAGCATTCTGGCTTCGATGCAACAGGTCAAGGAAGGTCTGCAAAAAGGTTCCGACCAGTTTGTCGACGCGCGTCCCACCGCCCAGTTCCTCGGCATCGTGAAGAAGCCGATCAACAAGACGGCTGGCCATCTGCCCGGCGCACGCTCCTTCCCGACCGACGCCATCGTCAAACCCGTGGGCGCCGCGCACGAGTTCATGACGGCCGACGATTACAAGAAGATCTACGCCGAGTTCAACATCCAGCCGAATGCGCCCACCGTGACCTATTGCAACACCGGTCACCTGGCGTCTGGCGCCTGGTTCGTGACCCACGAAATTCTGGGCAACCCGAACGCCAGGCTCTACGCCGGGTCGATGATCGAGTGGACCAATCTGGGCAACCCCACGGTCGGCTTGCAGTAGGGCGACAACTGCTCGGCCTCGCCGACCTCCCGTTGGTGCGGCCGTTGGCTCAGCGCAAGGCGCTTCGGCGCTTTTTTTCAGACCGGCATGCCCGCAAGCCGGCCGCTCAAACCAGCACGGGTTCGTATTCGAGCGTGATGCCGAATTTTTGCGCCACGGCCCGCTGCACGGCGCTAGCCAGTACGGCAATCTCCTCGCCGCTGGCGCCTCCCTTGTTCACCAGAACCAGGGCATGGCGCGCATCCACCGCGGCGCGGCCGAGGCTCCTGCCCTTCCAGCCGCTGGCATCGATCATCCACGCAGCAGCCAGTTTGTAGGTGCCATCGTCCAGCGGATAGCTGACGATCTCGGGAAAGTCCTGCAGGATTTCATTGCGGATGGTGCGGTTGACCACCGGGTTCTTGAAGAAGCTGCCGGCATTGCCAAGTACGGCCGGATCGGGCAGTTTGGTGCGGCGGATGGCGCAGACAGCCTCGAAGATCTGCCAGGCATCGGGCGCGGCAATGCCGAGTCTTGCGAAATGCCGCTCCAGATCGGCATAGCCGAGCACCGGCCTCCAAGGTTTGGGCAGGCGCAAACGCAACTGTGTGATGACGGACTTGCCAGCCAGTTCGTGCTTGAACAAGCTGTCGCGATAGCCGAAGCGGCAAGCAGCCGCGTCGAGCGTGACGACGCGGCCGGTGGTCAGGTCCACGGCATCGAGTGAGTCGAATCGCTGTGCCAGTTCCAGACCGTAGGCGCCGATGTTCTGCACCGGCGCAGCACCCGCGGTTCCAGGGATGAGGGCGAGATTCTCCAGCCCCCCGAAGCCTTGCTCCAGGCTCCAACGCACAAGGTCGTGCCAGCCCACACCCGCACCGGCCTCGAGAATGGTGGCATCGGCGTCATCGCGCAGCACACGCAAGCCACCGATCTCGATCTTGACGACAAGCTCCTGCGGGTCACGCGTGAGCAGCAGATTGCTGCCGCTGCCCAGAACGAGCTTTGGCAGCACACCGAGTTCGGCGTGGTCGACCAGTTGCCGCACCTCGCGCTGACTGTGCACGCGCACCAATCGGGCTGCGTGCGCTGCCACGCCGAAGGTGTTCATTGCGGCCAGGGGGACGTGGGTTTCGAGTTGCAGGTCCATACAATGGAAAGCTTCGGTCAAACGACCATTATCTTCGCCTGACCCAGCCATGCCATCGTTCGACGCCGTGCTTGAGCCCAACCTGATCGAAATCCGCAACGCCGTCGACCAGACCGGCAAGGAAACCAGCAACCGTTTCGACTTCAAGGGCAGTTCGGCGAAGGTGGAACTGGCCGATAAGCTCATCACCGCTTGGGCGGACAGCGACTTCCAGCTCGGCCAGGTGCGCGACGTGCTGATGAGCAAGATGGCCAAGCGCAACGTCGACGTGCGCTTTCTCGATCTCGGCAAACTCGAGACCATCGGCGGTGACAAGGTCAAGCAGGTGATCACCGTGAAATCCGGCATTCCGCAGGACTTGGCCAAACGCATCACCGCAACGGTGAAGGAGTCCAAGCTCAAGCTGCAATCGGCCATTCAGGGTGATGTTGTACGCATCACAGGGGCCAAGCGCGACGACCTGCAAGCCGCCATGGCCTTGCTGACAAAAGCCATCACCGACGCGCCGCTGTCGTTCACCAACTTCCGCGAATGATGCGCGCTTCACTCGACTTGGCGGACATATGTCAGCCGCCGGTATTGCTGCGGCTACGCCGGCTCGCGGCCTTGGCCCTTCTCGGTGGCTGCGCCGCAGCCTGCGCACAGAGTGTGAGTCTGGTCGGCAGTTTCGGCGACAAAGCCTTGCTGGTCATCGACGGCGCAGCGCCCAAGGCCGTTGCCGCGGGACAAAGCCAGCAGGGCGTGAAAGTCGTGCGTGTGGGCGACAGCTCGGCCGTGGTCAGCGTGGGCGGCCAACAGCAGGAGTTGCG
This sequence comes from Burkholderiales bacterium, assembly GCA_013044035.1. Taxonomy (GTDB): domain Bacteria; phylum Pseudomonadota; class Gammaproteobacteria; order Burkholderiales; family Burkholderiaceae_C; genus Thiomonas_A. The sequence goes on along the minus strand of JABEVE010000031.1, from coordinate 83,252 downwards.
CGTGGGCGCGAGCCCCGTGAACTTGGCGGGTAAGGGTCCGGCATCGACCGTCCTGCAAGCACTGCCGAACGGTCAGTTCGTCACGGAAGGGCGCATCAACGGCAAACTCGTTCGCATGATGGTGGACACCGGAGCCACCATGGTGTCGCTGAGCCGGGCTCAGGCGGCTCAACTCGGCCTGTCACTACAAGGCGGCCGGCCGATGTCCGTGCACACAGCTAACGGCGTCGTGCAGGCGACCGAGATCCTGTTGAGTTCCGTGCGCGTGGGCACCATCGAACGCCGCGAAGTACCAGCTGTCATCCAGGACTCGTCACTGCCCATCGTGTTGCTGGGCATGAGCTTTCTCAAGCACCTGGACTTGCGGCACGACGCCGACCAGTTGACCTTGACGGCGCGTAACTGATCGCCCATCGACGTTAAGGGCCAAGAGTCCAGGCTAGTGCTGCTTGCGCCCGATGCGACTTTCCTTGCCGTCCAGCAGATTGCGCACATTTCTGCGGTGCCGCCACACCACGAGCACCGAGATGATGACGACCGCCAGCAGCATGGCCATGTCACCTTTCCAGACCAATCCGCGACCCAGCCAGTCATAGAGCGGTGCGAACACAGCGGCCGAGAGCGCGGCCAGCGACGAATAGCGCGTGAAGATGGCGACGATCAACCAGGTTGCTATCGTCGCCAAACCCAGCCACGGATTGATGGCCAGAAGGATGCCGGCTGCAGTGGCCACGCCCTTGCCCCCTTTGAACTGAAAAAAGACGGGGTAGAGATGGCCCAGAAAAACGGCCAAGACCACCAAGGACACCGTGGCGGGGGCAAGCCATCCCGCCTCGGCACCCCATAACGCCAGCCAGACCGGCAGCCAACCTTTGAAGGCATCGAGCAGCAGCGTCAATGCGGCGGCCAACTTGCTGCCTGAGCGCAACACATTGGTCGCGCCGGGATTGCCAGAGCCGAAACTGCGCGGGTCCGGCAATCCCATGAGGTGGCTCACGACCACGGCAAAAGCAATGGAGCCGAGCAGATAGGCAGCAAGAACTGCAAGCACGGCGGCGAAGGTGAGATTCATGGCTGCGGATTCTATTGACCCGGACTTGACGATCGTCACGCAAGCGTCGGGCGGGCAGACAGGCTGCTTGAGTAGACAGTTTGTAGGGTTGCTCAAGCCAACGGCAGGGCACAGTGCACGGGCTGCGCATGGATCTGCACCGTGAGCAAAGCAGGCTCCATGCCGAGCAGCAGCCCGCGACGCCCACCATTGATGTAGATGCGCTCCAAATCAAGCACCGTTGCCTCAACATAGATGGGCATGGCCTTGCGCAATGCGAATGGCGAGATCCCACCCACCTGGTAGCCAGTCTGCCGCAGCGCCACGCCTGGGCTGCAGGGTTGGACGGTTTGACGCCGATGGTCCGCGCCAGGCTCTTGGTCGAAATCTGACAGTCGCCATGCATCAACACCACCAGCGGCTTTGCCGTTTCGTTCTGCATCACCAGGGTCTTGATCACGGCATGCAGGGGCAGCCCCAGTGCTTCGGCACCCCAGCTCGCTCCGCCACGGTCCACATAGTCGTAGACATGCAGACTGAAGTCGACGGACTGGCGGTGCAGCCATGTGGTCGCGGCAGTTTCGCTGGGTTTGTGGGCCGGATGCATAGGGCTCGACGCGCGGGTGGAATAACAAAACTCGATTGCAACAGCTGCCAGTCATTCTGCCAATGCGTGCTTGGGCGAACAACTGGCTGGAAGCAACAGCGGTCCGATGGCCTTACCCGGAGTCATGAGGGGACCGCGGCCTAGAATCAGAGCATGAGCGTTGTACCCAATGCCGATCTGCACTGCCACTCCACTGTGTCGGACGGAACGCTTGCACCAGCTGCATTGGCCCACCGCGCGCATGGCAACGGTGTGCAGCTCTGGGCCCTGACCGATCACGATGAAACCGGCGGTTTGGCCGAGGCCGGCGAAGCCGCACTTGCCCTGGGCCTGCGATTCGTGCCGGGCGTGGAAATCTCCGTTTCAGTGGGGGCACAAACCGTGCACATCGTCGGCCTGGGCATCGACCCGACCCACCCAATCTTGCTCGACGGACTGGCTCAAGTCCGGGCCGGGCGCGAATTGCGCGCCCGCATGATGGCGCAGTCACTCGAGCAGCAAACCGGGCTGCGCGACGTTTATCTCGGCGCAGCGCGGCATGCCGACAACCCTTCCCTGATCTCGCGAACCCATTTCGCGCGCTTTCTGGTCGAGCAGGGCATCTGCAGCCATACGCATGAGGTGTTCGGGCGCTTCCTTACCCCCGGCAAGCCGGGCTATGTCGAACACGAGTGGGCCACACTGCAAGACGCGCTGGGCTGGATTCGCGCCGCTGGCGGACATGCCGTGATTGCCCACCCCGGGCGTTACCGCTTCAACTCGGACGAGGAGTTTGCGCTGTTCACCCGTTTCAAGGACATGGGCGGCGCCGGGGTTGAAGTGATGACGGGCAGTCACAGCGCGGCGGATTTCCGCAAGTACGCCGGCATGGCGCTGACGTTCAATTTGCGCGCCTCGCGCGGCTCGGATTTCCACAGTCCGCTGGAAAGCCGCTGCGATCTGGGGCAACTGCCACCCCTTCCCGCCGATCTCGCCCCCATCTGGGAGTTGCTGCACTGACGGCTCGGCCCCTCCTGCCTGGCGGACAATGCTGCATCGGCCGCTTCTTCCTCATCCAGCATGGCGCAATACTTCCTCATCCATCCGGACAATCCGCAGCCGCGACTCATCAAGCAAGCCTGCGCCATTCTGCACGCTGGTGGCATTGCCGCCATCCCGACCGATTCGTCGTATGCCCTGGTCTGCCATCTGGACGACAAGGCAGCTGCCGAGCGCCTGCGCCGCATCCGCCAAGTTGACGACAAGCACCATCTCACCCTGCTCTGCAGCGATCTGTCGGAACTCGGCGCCTATGCACAGGTCGACAACCGCCAGTTCCGTCTGCTGCGTGCAGCCACGCCTGGGCCCTACACCTTCATTCTTGAAGCCACCAAGGAAGTTCCACGGCGCCTGTCGCACCCGTCACGCAAGACCATCGGCGTGCGCGTGCCGGAACATACGGTGACCCACGCGCTGCTGGCCGAACTGGGCCAGCCCCTGCTCGCCACCACGCTCATCCTGCCCGGACAATCCGAGTCCATGAACGACCCTGAGGACATTCGCACCCAGCTCGAAAAGCTGGTGGAACTGGTGCTCGATGCCGGACCTTGCCCTCAACAAGCCACGACGGTGATCGATCTTTGCAGCACTCCACCCACGGTGGTGCGCCTGGGGCGCGGCGCACTCGGCCCACTGGGCCTGAGCGCCGAAACATGATGTCTGCCCTACCGCATAAAAACTGTTCCGCCCCATCCCCGAACCCCCGACACCCACACACCATTCATGGACCAACTCATCCAGGCCGTCACCATCTACGCCTTGCCGGTGCTCTTCGCCATCACCCTGCACGAGGCTGCGCATGGGTATGCGGCACGTCATTTCGGTGACAACACGGCGTACATGATGGGGCGCGTGTCGCTCAATCCGGCACGCCATATTGATCCCATTGGCACCATCCTCGTGCCGTTGGTACTGTACTTCGCCACCGGCGGTGCTTTTCTTTTTGGCTACGCCAAGCCTGTGCCCGTGAACTTCGGCGCCCTGCGCAATCCCAAGCGCGACATGATCTGGGTGGCTCTGGCTGGCCCCGGATCCAATTTCCTGCAGGCATTTTTGTGGGGACTGGTGTCTCTCGTCATTGTGTTGGCAACACAAGGCGTGGCCGGCAGTATCGCCATCGACTACTTGTACCGCGTGGCGCAAGCAGGTATTTTGGTCAATATCGTCATGTTCGTGTTCAACCTGTTCCCGATCCCGCCGCTCGACGGCGGGCGTGTCCTCGTCGGTTTGCTGCCGGTACGCCAAGCCATCGCGCTGTCACGCATCGAGCCTTACGGGTTTTTCATCGTCATGGCGCTGGTACTCACCGGGATCATCACCACCGTCTGGCTGATCCCTCTCATGGGTCTGACGCAAACCGTTCTCAGCCTGCTGCTGACACCATTCAAGCTGCTGCTCTGAGGACCCCCTGGATCTGCGGGCTTGTTTCAAGCCCTTGTCGGGCCTGAGAGAATTTGAGGTCGGCCCGCGTTTTCTCGTGAGCCCGAGGCGTCCGCGCGCGATTGCCTGCGAACGCTCAAGCACTGGCGAGCGCCGACAAGGCTTCAAGCACATCTTCCAGCTTCACACCATCAGTCAAGACCACGGGCGCACCAGCCAGCACAGCACCGCCCTCCAGCTTGAGCTTTTGGACCCACGCTCCAGATTCCTTGCCCTGGGCAAAGCCATGGCTTTGCAATAAAACACGGTCATCAGGTCCGATGAACTTGAAGTAGAACAAGCCATCCGCCTCGCGGTATTGCTTGAAGGATGGTCGAGCAAGCTTGCTCCTGCCGGCCTGTTCGCCGTCCGAATCTGCGTGTGGTGCGCGTTTGAGCGCCAACATGCGTCGCAAGCCTACGGCCTGCCGAAGTTCGGCCATGAATGGTTGCGCTAGACCGCGCGCCTTGTCGGATCCGGCCATCAACAGATCTTCCAGCCGATCCGGGTGGGCCATGAACTCGGCATAGCGTGCGCGCATGGGCGCCAGCTCGGCCTCGACCAGGTTGAACAGGCGCTGCTTGGCGTCTCCCCAGCCCAGGCCAGCTTGCAATTCGCTGCGAAAGTTGGCGACCTGCGCAGGCTCGGCAAAGGCTTCGTACAGTGTCACCAAATGCGCAGTATCCGGGTCCTTTGGCTCTCCCGGAAGCCTCGAATCGGTCACGATGCGCGCGATGGCGTCTCCCAGGGCCTTGGTCCCGCCCTCGAACAAAGGGATGGTGTTGTCGTAGCTCTTGCTCATCTTGCGCCCATCGAGTCCGGGCAGAGTCGCGACCTGCTCTTCGACTACCGCTTCGGGCAGCACGAAAAAATGGCGCCCGCCGCCAAACACATGGTTGAAACGCTGCGCCAAATCGCGTGTCATTTCGATGTGCTGCACCTGGTCACGGCCCACCGGAACCAAATGGGCGTTGAACATCAGGATGTCAGCCGCCATCAAGACGGGATAGCTGAACAAACCCATGGTCACACCGGCGTCCAGGTCCTCACCGGCGGTGGCATTGGCGTCACAAGCGGCCTTGTAGGCATGGGCCCGGTTCATCATGCCCTTGGGGCACACACAGGTCAGCAACCAAGTCAACTCAAGAACCTCGGGCACGTCGCTCTGGCGGTAGAACGTGACCAGTTCGGGGTCCAGGCCGCAGGCCAGCCAAGTGGCGGCGAGTTCCAAGCGGGAGCGTTCGATGCGTTGTGGATCGTCGCACTTGATCAGCGCGTGATAATCCGCCAGGAAAAAAAAACTCTGGACGTTCGCACGCCGACTGGCTTCGATTGCCGGCCGGATCGCGCCGACGTAATTGCCAAGATGGGGGGTACCCGTGGTCGTGATACCCGTCAGAACTCTGGTTGTCGTCACGGTTGGTCTCGCGAAACGCGTTTCGTCAATGATGTTCGGCCCAGTCTAGTGGCATGAGCTGGCCCGACACTGCGGCCTTCATACGGCAATCACGCTGTCGCGCGGCAGATGCAAATGCCTTATCGGTCGCGTCTGTTTAATGCGGCTCTTGACCACGCCGTCCCCGGTGGATTGCAACCAGCCGCCACGCCACAATCACCAGAATCAGCAGCAAGAGCAGACCCATCTCGACCCGTTGCACTTGCCCAGATAACACCGAGAGCGCCTGTCCGAACATCCAGCCCAGGCCGGCGAACAAGGGAGCCCAAATCAAAGCGCCGAGCGTATTGAACAACGCAAACCGTCCCGGCGTGACCCCGGCCATCCCTATGATGATGGGCCCGGCAATGCGCAGCCCATACAAAAAACGCACGCCAATGATGGCCCAGTGCGGGTAGCGCCGCAATAAACTTTCGACGCGTGGAAACTGCACGGCAAGCCGGGGAAAACGTGCCAACACACGCGCACCCCATGAGCGTCCGATCCAATAAAAGAATTGATCGCCCAGGGTTGCTGCAACCGCCGCCACCGCGGCGACCAGCCCCCAATGGAGCAGGCCACGATGGGCTGCGTAGCCAGCAGCCAGCAACACGGTTTCACCTTCGGCGAATGCGCCCACCGCGACGGCCGCATAGCCCCAATCGTGAATCCATTGCTCCAGCACGCTGACTCCAAAGACGTTCGCACCATATCGGGCAAACCGAGCCGTGCGATCATAAAAAAACCGGCTCAAAGAGCCGGTTTTTCAGAGCTTGGGCCACAGAGCGAGGTGCAGCTCGCTGTGCGCCGCAAGCAGAAGATTCTGATCTCAGATCGGGCGGATTTGCGAAGCTTGCGGGCCCTTGGGACCAGCCTTCACGGTGAATTCCACACGCTGATTTTCTTGCAGGGTACGAAAACCCTTGGATTGGATCTCACTGAAGTGAGCGAACAGATCTTCGCCGCCTTCGTCGGGCTTGATAAAGCCAAAACCCTTGCTTTCATTGAACCATTTCACGATGCCGGTGGGCATAATCATCCTTTCAAATCTTGAACATTAAGAAGAATGCAAATCTTCAACAAGCCCAGCCGGTGTAATGAAACTCATGAACCCTAACTGTAGGTAGAAACTACCCGTCTTGAAGCGACTGCAAGTCCTACTATACACCGAACGCCGCGTTTGCAAGTGAATTGTGCAAAGCGCACCACAAATCCCCAACAACTGATCTGGGCACCGTTGCCCCGGCGCCACATACGGCCTGCGCCGTCTCGACGAGTACAACCATCCATGCAGGTTTTTCGCGGCTTTCATCATGCGGCACTGGCAACACCGAGCGCCATCAGTATCGGCAATTTCGACGGCGTCCATCGCGGGCATCAGGCCATGCTCGCGATGTTGGTCAGTGAAGCGCGGCATCGCAACCTTGCCGCATGCGTTCTGACCTTCGAACCCCACCCCCGCGATTACTTCGCCCGATTGCAGGGAAAACCTGAGCTGGCTCCAACTCGGGTGGCCAGTCTGCGCGACAAACTCGTCGAGTTGGAGCGCTGCGGCGTGGACCGCGTGGTGGTGCTGCGTTTCGATCAGCGGCTTGCAGCCTTCTCGGCCGAGTATTTCATCCAAGCGGTGCTGCTCGACGGCTTGCAAGCGCGCTATGTGCTGGTTGGCGACGACTTTCGTTTCGGCGCCAAGCGCCTTGGCGACTACGACTTGCTGGATGCACAGGGCATGCTGCTGGGATTCGACGTGGCCCGCCTCAAGGCCTACGAAGTGCATGGACAGCGCGTTTCCAGTTCGGCCGTGAGGCAGGCTCTGGCCAACGGCGACATGGACCTTGCCGCGCGTCTCCTCGACAGGCCCTACGCCATTTCCGGCCATGTACAGCATGGGCGCAAGCTGGGACGCACACTAGGTTTTCCGACGCTGAATCTGCGCCTCGCGCATGCACGCCCCGCCGCACATGGCATTTTCGTGGTGCGCGTGCATGGCTTGTCCGAACAAGCACTGGATGGCGTGGCCAGCCTGGGGTTGCGCCCCACGGTAGACGACTCGGGTCGGGTGCTGCTGGAGACCTATGTACTCGATTGGGCGGGAGATGCCTACGGTAAACTCGTTCGGGTGGAATTGCTGCACAAATTGCGCAATGAAGCGCGCTATGACTCGTTGCAAGCCCTGAGCGCGGCCATTGCCACCGACGTGCAACAGGCACGCGCTTGGTCCGCCCTCGCCCGCCGCCACGACAGCACATCCCGAATTTGAAGTGTGTCCAGGCTATCGCGTCGCAGGCCCGCGACTCTGTTGCGGCCTCGCACCCCATCTTTTCCGCCCGCGCGTTCTCCGCGCCCCGCTCGCACCATGACCGACTCCAAACCCGATAACCTTGCCACGCTCAACTTGCCGGAGACGCCGTTTCCGATGCGCGGCGACCTACCCAAGCGCGAACCGGGCTGGATTGCGCAGTGGGAGCGCGAGGGCGTGTACCAGCGCCTGCGCGCGGCGCGCGTCGGACGGCCGAAATTCATCCTGCACGACGGCCCGCCCTATGCCAACGGCCAGATCCACATGGGCCACGCCGTGAACAAGGTACTCAAGGACATGATCACCAAGTCGCGCCAACTGGCCGGATTCGACGCGCTGTACATCCCGGGCTGGGACTGCCACGGCCTGCCGATCGAGAACGCCATCGAGAAGAAATATGGCCGCAACCTGAGCCGCGATGACATGCAGGCCAAGAGCCGGGCCTACGCCGCCGAGCAGATCGTGCAGCAGATGGCGGATTTCAAGCGCCTGGGCATCCTCGGAGACTGGGACCACCCCTATCGCACCATGGACCCGGCCAACGAGGCCGGCGAGATCCGCGCCTTCAAGCGCGTCATCGAGCGCGGCTTCGTCTACCGCGGCCTCAAGCCGGTGCACTGGTGCTTCGACTGCCACTCCTCGCTGGCCGAGTTCGAGATCGAGTACGCCGACAAGAAGTCGCAGACCCTGGACGTGGGTTTTCTGTGCGCCGAGCCCGCCAAGCTGGCCGCCGCGTTCGGCCTGCCCGGGCTGAACCAGGACGCCTTTGCCGTCATCTGGACCACCACGGCCTGGACCCTGCCCGCCAACCAGGCGCTCAACCTCAACCCGGAGCTCGACTACTGCCTGGTCGACACCCCCCGCGGCCTGCTGCTGCTCGCCGCGGCGCGGGTCCAGGACTGCCTGCAGCGCTACGGTCTCGAGGGCCGCGTCGTCGCCACCACCAAGGGGCAGAATCTGGCTGGAATCAATTTCCGCCATCCGCTTGCAGCCATCGACCCGGGCTACGACAGGCTCAGCCCGGTTGACCTCGCCGATTTCGCCACGGCGGAGGATGGCACCGGCATCGTGCACTCCTCGCCCGCCTATGGCCTGGACGACTTCAACTCCTGTCTCGCCCACGGCATGCGCATCGAGGACATCCTCAACCCCGTCCAGGGCGACGGAAAGTATGCCGCCGACCTGCCGCTGTTCGGCGGCATGCAGATCTGGAAGGCGGCGCCGGTCGTCACCGATGCCCTGCGCCAGGCCGGCAGGCTGTTCGCGACGCGGGACATCCTGCACAGCTACCCGCATTGCTGGCGCCACAAGAGCCCGGTGATCTACCGCGCCGCGGCGCAGTGGTTCATCCGCATGGATGAAGGCGTGGGCGTGTTCACCAAGGACAAGGCACCCAAGACCCTGCGTCAGATGGCTTTGGACGCCATCGACCACACCGGCTTCTACCCCGAGAACGGGCGCGCCCGGCTGCGCGACATGATCACCAACCGTCCCGACTGGTGCATCTCGCGCCAGCGCGCCTGGGGCGTGCCGCTGCCATTCTTCCTGCACAAGGACACGGGCGAACTGCACCCGCGCACCATGGACATCCTCGACCAGGCGGCGAATCTGGTCGAGCAGGGTGGGATCGAGGCATGGAGCCGGGTCACGGCCGAGGACATCCTCGGCCCCGGCGAGGCGCCGCACTACATCAAGAGCAGCGACATCCTCGAAGTGTGGTTCGACTCGGGCTCGACCTTTTTTCACGTCCTGCGCGGCACCCACCCCGAGGCCCATCACGAAACGGGCCCCGAAGCCGACCTCTATCTGGAAGGCCATGACCAGCACCGCGGCTGGTTCCACAGCTCGCTGCTGCTGGCCTGCGCGCTGGAAGGCCGCGCGCCCTACAAGAGCCTGCTGACCCACGGCTTCACCGTCGACAGCCAGGGCCGCAAGATGAGCAAGTCGCTTGGCAACGGCGTGGATCCGCTGGAAACCAGCAAGAAGCTCGGCGCGGAAATCATCCGCCTATGGGTGGCCTCGAGCGACTACTCGGGCGACATCGCCGGCGACGACAAGATCCTCGCGCGCGTGGTCGACAGCTACCGCCGCGTGCGCAACACCTTGCGCTTCCTGCTCGCCAATGTGGCCGATTTCGATGTCGCCAGCCAGGCCGTTCCGCTGGAGCAGATGCTGGAGATCGACCGCTGGGCCCTGGCGCGAGCCGGCGAATTCCAGGCCACGGTGCTGCAGCATTGTGAGGTCTACGAATTCCATCCGATCGTCGCCAAGCTGCTCATCTTCTGCTCCGAAGACCTGGGCGGTTTCTATCTCGACGTGCTCAAGGACAGGCTTTACACCACGCCAGCACGAGGCTTGCCGCGGCGCAGTGCACAAACCGCGCTGTGGCACATCACCCAGGCCATGCTGCGCTGGATTGCCCCCTTCCTCAGCTTCACCGCGGAAGAAGCCTGGCGCCACCTCGCTCCGGTCCGTGCCGCCGAAACCGGCAGCATCTTCGTCGAGACTTATCACACCCTGCCGGAGCCGGCTGATGCTGCCGCATTGCTGACCAAATGGATGCGTGTACGTGTGGTGCGTGACGAGGTCAACCGCGCAGTGGAAGCTGTGCGTAGCGAAGGCAAGCTCGGCTCATCGCTGCAGGCCTGGGTGGACCTCACGGCGCCCGAACCCGACCACGCCCTGCTGGCCAGCTTGCAGGATGAACTCAAGTTCGCCTTCATCACCTCGCAGGCCCGGCTGCAGCAAGGCGGTGAACTGGCCGTGCGAGTGCTGGCCGCCGATGCCGCCGGGGCCAGCAAATGCGAACGCTGCTGGCATTGGGAAACCGATGTTGGCGCCGACCTCCGCCACCCCGGGCTGTGCCCGCGCTGCGTGGGCAATCTGCAAGGGCCTGGCGAAGCGCGCCGGTTTGTCTGAGACATGGCCAGGACCTGACAACACGCTGCGCACCACGACGCGATCAGCATTCCACCATGCTCATCCTGCGTCAACCCAACCATGAACCAGCCCCGTCACATGCCTTCATCCGACTCGACCCCCAGACCCGCGCCCAACGCGCGCTCCAGTGTGTGGCCCTGGTTGCTCACTGCGACCTTGGTCGTGGCGCTGGATCAGCTCAGCAAGTGGTTGATCACGCAGGATCTGCCGCTTGACGCCAGCCGTCCCATCACCGGTTATTTCAATCTGGTGCACATCGAGAACCCGGGCGCCGCGTTTTCCTTCCTCGCCGCTGCCGCGGGCTGGCAGCGCTGGCTGTTCACCGCTCTTGGCCTGGGCGCATCCGCACTCATCGTCTGGTTGCTGTTCCGGCATCGCGGCAAGACGCTGTTCAGCCTTGCGCTGGCGTTGATTCTCGGCGGCGCCCTGGGAAACGTCGCCGACCGGCTGGTCTGGGGCCATGTCACCGATTTTCTCGATTTCTACGTCACCATCGGTGGCCGGCAATGGCACTGGCCCGCCTTCAACCTCGCCGACAGCTCGATCTTCGTCGGGGCCGTCCTGCTCTTGCTGGACGAATGGCGCCAGGCACGCCATCTCAAGGGCGAGGCGCCCTGAGCCCTGCGTCGTCTTTCACACGCGCCGCCCGTGCGGTCAGGGCTCGAGCACAATGCTGCCGGTGGTGGCGCGGCTTTCCAGCGCAATGTGCGCCTGCGCCGCATCGCGCAAGGCGAAGCGCTGGCCGATGAGCGGTTTGACCTGACCCGAGCCGACCACGGCGAACAATTCAGCGGCCATCTGTTCCAGCGTGCCGCGGTCGGCGATGTGGGTCATCAAGGTCGGCCGCGTGACGTACAGCGAGCCCTTGGCCGCCAGGTCCGTCAGGGTCACCGGCGACACCGGCCCGGATGCATTGCCGAAGCTGACCATCAGGCCGAAGGGCTGCAGGCAGGCAAGCGAGCGCTCCCAGGTGTCGCGGCCGACCGAGTCATATACCACCGTAACACCCTTGCCGCCAGTCAGTTCCTTGACGCGCGACACCAGGTCATCCGTGCGGTAGTTGATGCAATGGGCATAGCCGTTTTGCAGCGCCAGGCGGCACTTTTCGTCGCTGCCGGCGGTGCCGATGAGTTGCACGCCCAACGCCCGTGCCCATTGCCCGGCGATCAGACCGACGCCGCCGGCGGCAGCGTGGAACAAAGCGACATCGCCGGCCTGCAGCTTGCGGGTACGGCGCAGCAGGAACTGGGCGGTCAAGCCCTTGAGCATCATGGCGGCGGCGGTATCGAAACCAATCGTATCCGGCAGCTTCACCAGCACCCGTGCCGGCATGACCCGCGCCTGCGCGTAGGCCCCGGTCGGGCCATTGCTGTAAGCCACGCGGTCGCCGGGCGCGAAGCTGGTCACGCCCTCGCCCACGGCCTCCACGGTTCCCGCCGCCTCCAGGCCGATCCCGGCGGGGAACTGCAACGGATAAAGACCGGTGCGGTGGTAGACATCGATGAAGTTCACGCCAACGGCGCCGTGGCGCACACGAACTTCACCAGGTCCGGGACTGCCCAGCTTCAACTCCTGCCATTGCAGGACTTCAGGGCCGCCGGCGCGATCAATGCGAATGGCGTGGGTCGTGGTCATGATGGTCTCCGGACATGGTTTTGATGGGTTTGCAAACCAAACCGCATTGTGCCGATTCGGCGGCAAGCTTGCAGACCCCACTCAAGCTTGCATCCGGACGCTTCAGCCGAAGCGCGCCCGGCTCTGCCATGTGGCCAGCATCAAGGCCCCTGCCGACAGCAAAGCTCCGGCGCCGAAGGCGTAGGGCGCGCCGAAGTCCTGCCATAGCCAACCGGCACCAAAACCGGCAAGCAATTGCAGCAAACCGGTGGTGAGGTAATAGACCCCGAACGCCGTAGCGCGCAGGGCCTGTGGCGCGGTGGCCGCCACGGCCGCTGCGAACACCCCCTGCGTGAGCCCCAGGTGCAGTCCGTACAACGCCACGCCCAGCCAGAGTGCAGGCATGCCAGGTAGCGCCAGCAACACCATGGATGCACACAACATCCCCATGCCTGACATCAGCACCACGCGCCGGCCGTAGCGCTGCGCCAACACTCCGGCAGGATAGGCGCTTGCTGCATACACCAGGCTGAACAGCAGGGTGACGAGCGGTATCCACAACAAGGGCACCCCTTGCTCCTGTCCCCGCAGCACCAGAAAGGCCTCGGACAAACGGGCCAGGGTGAAGACGCCGGCCAGGCCCACCACGCCCCAGTAAGGGCGCGGCAGGCTACGTGCCACGGCCCAGCGCGATGCGCTGTGCGAACCCCGATGTCGACTGCGGGAGGCAGCAGCGCGCGCGCCTGAGTTGGCCGGTTCACGCACTCCGAATACGAGAATGCTCACTGCCACCACCGCCGGCAACACACCGAACCACAACAGCAGGCGAAGCCGGTCGTGCAGCCACCAGAGCAAGCCGATGGCAGCCAATGGCCCGAGAAATGCGCCCACCGTGTCCATGCTCTGGCGCAAACCATAGGCGGCGTTGCGCAACGACTCGGGCGTGGCATCGGCCAGCAGCGCATCGCGCGGTGCGCCACGAATGCCTTTGCCGATGCGGTCGATGAAGCGCGCAGCGATCACCTCCGTCGCTCCCGATGCAAGCGGAAACAAAGGCTTGGTCACGGCCGATAGCCCATAACCCAGCACGGCCAGCAGCTTGCGCTTGCCCAGATGATCGGACAGCGCACCGGAAAGAGCCTTGAGCACCGAGGCGGTGGCTTCGGCCAAGCCCTCGACCAGGCCAACGACGACGATGCTCAAGCCGAGCACACGGGTCATGTAGACCGGTAGCACCGCATGAATGAGTTCGGACGACATGTCCATGAACAGGCTCACCCAGCCGAGCAGCCAGACGGTGCGCGGCAGGCGCGTGTTCGGCGCGAGATTGGAGCGCGTTTCGGGTAGGGTGTTCAAGGGCGGAGACGCCGACGGCGTGAAAAAAATGGGAGCAGCGCTGCATGTTGTGATGCAAGGCCTGATGCAGCGGTTAAGCGCAGTCTAAGACCCCGGCCCGATACTGCGGGACATCCCGCTGCGGCACAATCCAACCTCCCCACCCTGCACACTCCCATGCGCCTGCTGCTTGTCGAAGACGATGCCATGATCGGCGAGAGTGTGCTCGACGCGCTACGCGGCGACGGCTACGCGGTGGACTGGGTGCGCGACGGCCAGATGGCCGACGCCGCCTGGAGCACCGAGCACTACGACCTCGTGCTGCTCGATCTCGGCTTGCCCCGGCTCGACGGTTTGCAAGTGCTGAAAAAAGCGCGCGCACGGCACGATCGCACCCCGGTGCTCATCGCCACCGCGCGCGATGCAGTGCAGGCCCGCATCGCCGGACTCGATGCCGGGGCCGACGACTATGTGCTCAAGCCCTATGACCTCGACGAGTTGCAGGCCCGCATCCGCGCCTTGCTGCGCCGCGCCGCCGGCCGCGCCGAGCCGGTGTTCGAACACGGCCCGGTGCGCCTGAACCCGGCCACCCACGAAGCCACTTTCGAGGCCCAGCCAGTGTCACTCTCACAGCGCGAATGGGCGGTGCTGGAAGCGCTGATCGCGCGCCCCGGCATCATTCTCTCGCGTACCCAACTCGAAGAAAAACTCTACAGCTGGAAAGACGAAATCTCCAGCAACGCGGTCGAGGTGTATGTCCACAGCCTGCGCAAAAAGCTGGGGGCTGATTTCATCCGCAACATTCGCGGCATGGGGTATGTGATTTCACGCGAGATCCCGGCGGCACATCATGGCACGGGGGCCAGCCCCGCCGACACGGCACGCGGCGACAGCAGTGACGCAGGCCATGCGGGAGACGATGCGTGAAATCCCTGCGCGCTCAATTGCTGGTGCTGCTCACCGCGGCTGTGCTGCTTGCAGCCCTGGTGCAGGCCGTGGTGGTGTTCAACAGTGCCATGCGCGAAGCCGATGCGGTGTTCGACTACCACCTGCAGCAGCTGGCGCTGTCGCTGGCCAGCGGCGACCTCGGGCTGCCGGGCTTTGGCCCGAATGCCGACGACCACAATGGCGTGGACTACGTGGTGCAGGTCTGGGCGCCGGACGGCCAGCGCATCTATGTTTCGCGCCCGCGGCTGGAACTGCCGGATCAGGCGGTGCTGGGCTATGCCAATGTCGGGGTCGGCGGGCAGCAATGGCGTGTGTTCTCCATGCAGGCGGGCGGGCGCACCATCCAGGTGGCACAGCCCTTGCTCAGCCGTCGCGCCCTCGCCCTGACCTTCGCCTTCAATTCCGTCTGGCCCATGTTGCTGATCGCACCACTCTTGCTGCTGGCCGTGGCCTGGGTGGTGCGGCGTTCGCTCAAACCCTTGCGCTCGCTGTCGCAGGAGTTGGAAAACCGGGCCGCCACCTCTTTCGATCCCATCGACCCGCAACCGGTGATGCAGGAAATGCAACCCGTGGTGCGCGCCATGAACGGCCTGTTCACACGCACCCGCCAAGCCTTCGACACACAGCAGATGTTCGTGGCCGACGCCGCCCACGAATTACGCTCGCCACTGGCCGCGCTCAAGGTGCAGATCCAGATGCTCGGCCGCGCGCAGGACGAGGCCACCCGCCAGATCGCGCTGCAACGCCTGGGCTCCGGCCTGGACCGTGCCACGCACCTGGTCGAGCAACTGCTCGCCCTGGCACGCGCCGACTCCAGCGGCCAGGAGGCCGCCGCGCCCAGTTCGCTCACCCAGGCTGCACGGCTGGCCTTGTCCGACACCCTGGAGCTGGCACAAACACGCGGTGTCGACGCCGGGCTGGAGCAGGCCGAGGATCTCACCGTGGACGCCCCGCCCAACGGCCTGCGCATGCTCGCGCGCAATCTGGTGGACAACGCCTTGCGCTACACCCCGGCTGGCGGGCGGGTGGACGTGCGGGTGCGGCAGGAAGGCGGCCGCGCCGTGCTTGAAGTGGACGACTCCGGCCCCGGCATTCCAGTGGACGACCGGGCACGCGTGTTCGATCGTTTCTATCGCCGCGAGAACGCGCCACCCGGCGGCAGCGGCCTGGGCCTGGCCATCGTGCAAAGCGTGGCCGAACGCAGCGGCGCCCAGCTCAGCCTGCTGGATTCCCCCCTCGGCGGACTGCGGGTACGGGTGGAATTCCCAGCCTCGGTGGCGCCTGCCGATGCAAAGGTTGTCGCGTCAATCGACCCGCTGGTCACCGAACACCGGCCGGCAGCCCGATAACCAGGCGCTCAGGACGCCTGCGCTTCCAGGTCAAACGCCTTGTGCAAGGCACGCACGGCCAGTTCCAGGTACTTTTCCTCGATCAGCACCGAAACCTTGATTTCGGAGGTGGAAATCATCTGGATGTTGATGCCTTCCTCCGACAGCGTGCGGAACATCTTGCTGGCGACGCCGGCGTGCGAACGCATGCCGACGCCGACGATGGACACCTTGCAGGCTTTCGGGTCGCCGATGATGTCCTTGGCGCCGATGTGTGCCTGGATGCTGGTCTTGAGAATATTCAGGGTGCGGGCGTAGTCGCCGCGGCCGACGGTGAACGAAAAATCGGTATAGCCGTCGACGCTCTGGTTCTGCACGATCATGTCGACATCGATGTTCGCGCCGCCCACTGCGCTCAGAATTTGGTAGGCGATGCCGGGGCGGTCGGGCACGCGCACGACAGTGATCTTGGCTTCATCGCGGGCGAAAGCGATGCCTGAGACAACGGCTCGTTCCATGGTCTGGTCTTCCTCGAAGGTGATGAGAGTGCCGCTGCGCATTTCCTGCTCCAGTGGGATGTCCCAGGGCGTGAGGCTGGAGAGCACGCGCAAGCGCACACGGTATTTGCCGGCGAATTCCACCGAGCGCGTCTGCAGCACCTTGGAGCCGAGGCTAGCCATTTCCAGCATTTCTTCAAAGGTGATGGTGGACAGCTTGCTGGCCTCCGGCACGACGCGCGGGTCTGTGGTGTAGACGCCATCGACATCGGTGTAGATCTGGCATTCGTCGGCGCCCAGCGCCGCCGCCAGCGCCACGCCCGAGGTGTCGGAGCCGCCACGGCCCAGGGTGGTGATGTTGCCGGCATCGTCAACGCCTTGGAAACCGGCCACGACGACGATCATGCCGGCATCCAGATCGGCACGCATGCGCGCCTGGTCGATGGATTCGATCCGCGCCTTGGTGAACGCGCTGTTGGTGCGGATGCCGACCTGAAAGCCCGTGTAGCTGCGCGCCTCGCGCCCCTGCGCCTTCAGCGCCATGGCGAGCAGCCCGATGCTGACCTGCTCGCCGGTGGAGGCCACGACGTCAAGCTCGCGCGGATCGGGGTCTGGTTGGATTTCGCGGGCCATGGCGATGAGCCGATTGGTCTCACCCGACATGGCCGACACCACCACCACGACCTGGTGCCCGGCATCCGCCCATTTGATGGCGCGGCGCGCGACGTTCTTGATGCGTTCGACGGAACCGACCGAGGTGCCGCCGTATTTCTGGACGATGAGCGCCATGTTTGCGTTGGAAGGGAACGAGAAGGCGCGCAAACCGCCAATGCGCGTCCGCTACGGAAAGCCCGAAATTATAGGCAGCGCGTCCCCACATGCGTGGAGCAAACTCACGAGCACTTGTCGTTTGCGCCCGCTCAGGGCGGTCAGGCCGCAGCAGGGTGCTCTGCTCAGTCTGCCGATCGCACCCGCACCAGGGAGCCACCGCGGCGCTCCAGAATCGCTCCCCCCAGCCGAACCTGCAAGTCCATGGCGCCGCGCTCGCTGGCGCGCACCTGCCGTCGCAGGTTATCAATCTGCCCATGGCTGCTGCGCAGCCCGGCCTGCCGCAGCCACAACCGCAGCACCTCGCTCAGGCGGGCGTCGCCCAGCTCACGCAGTGCGTCCAGACGCAGGCCCTCATGGGTGGTACAACGGGCAACATCAAGCGCGGCCATTTCCTCGATGCTGGCCGCGGCATGGGCGCACAACGCCGCTGAGCGCGCCAGGGTGCTGCGCCAACCCGGCTCCAGCCTGGAGATGACCGGCAACAATTCATGCCGGATGCGGCTGCGGCGAAACGCCGGATCATGATTCATCGGGTCGCGCAGGTACGGCAGCGGCGGCGACCAAGCATCCAGCGATTGCCGCAACACCTCGGCGGAACACGCCAGCAAGGGCCGACCCAGCCACAAGCCGTTGCGCTGTGTCGCTTCGGGCATCGCCGCCAATCCTTTGGGGCCGGCGCCACGCAGCAAGGCCAGCAAGAGCGACTCAGCCTGGTCGTCGGCCTGATGGCCGAGGAGCAGCCAGTCGCAACCCAGTCCCCGCGCCGCCGCGCCCAGGGCCTGATAGCGGGCATCACGGGCCTTGTCCTCCAGGCTGTCGCCACGCTGCGCCCGCACCTGCACCGGCAGCACGGCACACGCCACGTTCCAGGCAGCGCAGCGCTGGCGTACATGGTCGGCGAAGATGTCGGCCCCAGACTGCAAGCCGTGATGCACATGCAAGGCGCGCAGACGCTCCGGCCCCCAGATGCGCAGCGCCCCCAGCAGCAGCGCGGTCGAATCGGCACCGCCACTGAAGGCGATGGCAACTGGCGCCGCACTTGCGCCCAGGGTGGCATGCCGGTGCAGGAAGCCTCGCAGGGCGACCAAGGCCGGTTCGACCTGCGAACGCTGGGCAGCCGGCATGGAGGATGACACGGTTGTCAAGCGCATCGAGCCGCCGCGACGGGCCCGTTTGCCGAGCGTTTCAGCGCGTGGACTTGGTGTCCTGGAATTTGCCGAAGGCACAAAGGCGGTCGTAGCGCTGCTTCACCAGATCGGCCGGTTTGATGCCCTGGAATTGGCGCAGGCTCTCGGCCAGGGCGCGCTTGAGGCTGGCGGTCATGGCCAGCGGGTCACGATGCGCGCCGCCGATGGGTTCGTTCACGATTTTGTCGATCAAGCCCAGCGCCTTGAGCCGGTGAGCGGTCAGGCCAAGCGCTTCGGCCGCCTCGGGCGCGCGCTGGGCGCTTTTCCACAGGATGGAGGCGCAGCCTTCGGGGGAGATGACGGAGTACACCGAGTACTGCAACATCAGCACATGGTCGGCCACGGCAATGGCCAACGCGCCGCCCGAGCCCCCCTCGCCAATGATGGTGGAGATGATGGGCACCTGCAACTGCGCCATCTCGAAGATGTTGCGGCCGATGGCCTCGGACTGGTTGCGCTCCTCGGCGTCGATGCCGGGGTAGGCGCCAGGAGTGTCGACGAAGGTCAGCACCGGCAGGTTGAATTTCTCGGCCAGTTTCATCAGGCGCAGCGCCTTGCGGTATCCCTCGGGCTTGGTCATGCCGAAATTACGCAGCGCGCGCTCTTTCGTGTCGCGCCCTTTCTGGTGTCCGATGATCATGCAGGCCAGACCGTTGAAGCGCGCCAGGCCGCCGACGATCGACAGGTCGTCGGCGTAGTGGCGGTCACCATGCAATTCGTGGAAATCGGTGAACATCTGCGCCACGTAGTCCAGTGTGTAGGGGCGCTGGGCATGGCGGGCAATCTGCGTGACCTGCCAGGGCGAGAGCTTGGCGTACAGATCTTTGGTTAGCTGTTGGCTTTTTTTCTGCAGGCGGCTGATTTCTTCGGAAATATCAACGGCCGATTCGTCCTGCACATAGCGCAGCTCTTCGATCTTGGTTTCCAATTCGGCAACCGGCTGCTCAAAGTCGAGAAAAACTTTCTTGCTCATGGTTCAACCCCTTTGCAATGCCGTCCGCTTGAAACGGCGCAAGCGCCATGCGCAGCGGGCCGGTGATGGCCGCGCTGCTGGCGTCGGTTCTGTGGTGATCTCGGTGCGATTCAATAGTCGACCACGACCGGATCAATGCTGCGCCAAATATACCAAGTGCCGACCGAACGCCAGGGCGCCCAGGCGGCGGCCACCTCGCGTAGTTCGCTCCGGCTGACGGCCTCGCCGGAAAAATAGCCCAGGCTGATGCCGCGCTGCAAACCCAGATCGTCCAGCGGCAGCACGTCCGGGCGCATCAGGTGGAACATCAGAAACATCTCGGCCGTCCAGCGGCCGATACCGCGGATGGCGACCAGTTCGGTGATGATGGCCTCGTCCGGCATCTCGTCCCACTGTCCGGGGTGAACCTCGCCGGCGTCGAATTTGGCGGCCAGGTCGCGCAAGTACTCGCACTTGCGCTGCGACAGCCCGGCCAGCCGCAACGCGGCAATCTCGCGGGCCAGAATGCCTTGTGGCGTGACTGCGCCGACTTGCGTCAGCAGCCGCTCCCACACCGATTGGGCCGCCTTGACGGAGATCTGCTGGCCGACGACCGAACGCGCCAGGGTCTGAAAGGCGTCGCCACGGCTTTGCAGCTGCGTGGCCCGATGCTGTGGAATGAGCTTGCGCATCACCCGATCGGCCCGCATCAACTGCGCGCAGGCCTCGTCCCAGTAATCCGGGAGGTTCATGGTCGTGGCTTTCGCTATTGCCATCTCAGGCCTGGCGCCATAGCGTGACGCCACCCGGCTTGTCCTCGAGCACGATGCCGCGCGCCAGCAGCGCTGCGCGAATCGCGTCGGCCTGGGCAAAATCGCGCGTCTTCTTGGCGGCGGCACGGGCTTGCACCTGCGTCTCGATCCAGCCGGTGTCAACCTGATTCGCGCCACACTGTAGAAAGCGCTGCGGCACCTGCTGTAACAGGCCGAGCGTGCCCCCCAGGCCCTTGAGCAGGCCGGCGAGCGCCGCGCTGGCGCTGCGATTGACTTCGCTGGCGAGCTCGAACAGCACGGCCAGGGCTTCGGGGGTATTGAAGTCGTCGTCCATCGCCGCGCCGAAGCGTTGCGCCGCCGGCTGGCTCCAGTCCAGCGCAGCGGGAACATCGGCAAAGTTCTGCAATGCGGTGTACAACCGAGCCAGGGCATGGCGGGCGTCGTGCAGATTGTCTTGCGAGTAATTCAGCGGGCTGCGGTAATGCGCTCGAATGATGAAAAACCGCACGGTTTCAGCGTCGAACAGCTTGAGCACGTCGCGGATGGCGAAAAAATTCCCCAACGACTTCGACATCTTCTCGTCGTTCACCCGGACAAAGCCGTTGTGCATCCAGAGGTTGACGAAGGGCTTGCCGCTGGCGCCTTCGCTCTGCGCAATTTCATTCTCATGGTGCGGGAACTGCAGGTCGGCGCCGCCACCGTGGATGTCGAAATGCTCACCCAACAGCGCAGAGCTCATGGCCGAACATTCGAGATGCCAACCCGGCCGCCCCTCGCCCCAGGGTGAAGTCCATCGCACCTCGGCGGGCTCTTCCGCCTTGGCTCGCTTCCACAGCACGAAGTCCAGAGGATCGCGTTTGGCCTGGTCGATCTCCACGCGCTCACCGGCCTGCAGTTCATCCAGCGACTTGCCCGAGAGCCGACCGTAGCCGGGGAAGGCGCGAACGGCGTAGTCGACGTCCCCCGCGGAGTCCTGATAGGCCAGACCCTTGGCCATCAGGCGCGTGATGAGGTGCTGCATCTGTGGGATGTAATCCGTGGCGCGCGGCTCGTGCGTGGGGCGCTCGATGCCCAGCGCGTCGGTGTCCTCGTGCATCGCGGCGATGAAGCGGTCGGTGAGCTCGCGCACGCTCACGCCACTGTCAACCGCGCGACGGATGATCTTGTCGTCCACGTCCGTGATGTTGCGCACATACGTGACGCGCAGTCCACGCGCCTTGAGCCAGCGTTGCACCAGATCGAACACCGCCATCACCCGCGCGTGGCCCAGATGGCAGTAGTCGTATACCGTCATTCCGCAGACATACAGGCGCACATGGCCGGGTTCGATGGGGGTCAGCGACTGCCTCTCGCGCGACAGCGTGTTGTAAATCTGCAAGGTCATGGAATGTCGTGCCGCCGCCGCACCGGACGTTGAGGGTGTTGCAGGAGGCTGCTGCATTGGATGGGGAAGAACGGGGCAAGCCGGCAGGCAGGCCCGGATAAAATCAAAAACTTAGCACAGCCCGAGCCAACTTGAACCCATGCCACACGTCCACCACTTCCAGACGAAGCCGCTCCTGCGCAAACTCACGCACCTGCTGGCGGTTCTCGGGCTCGCGACGGGGTTCGCTTGCAGCGTCGCCCCCACAGCAGCCATGGCCGACAGCCTGGCAGAGGTGCAGCAACTCGTTGCCGCCGGCAAACTGGGACAAGCGCTGACGCAGGTCGACGCGCTGATCGCCACCAACGCCAAAGATCCGCAGTACAAATTTCTGCGCGGCGTGATTCTCACCGAGCAGCGCAAGACGACCGACGCCATCCAGGCGTTCACCCAACTCACCGAGCAGTACCCCGAATTGCCCGAGCCCTACAACAACCTGGCTGTTTTGTATGCCCAGCAAGGCCAGTACGACAAGGCGCGGGCTGCGCTGGACATGGCCATCCGCACCAACCCCAGCTACGCCACGGCCTTCGAGAACCTGGGTGATGTCTACGCCAAACTGGCCAGCCAGTCGTACCAAAAAGCGCTGCAACTCGACGGCAGCAAGAACGGCACCACGCAAACCAAGCTGGCACTCATACGCCAGCTGTTCAGCAGGGGCACAGAGCCACAGGCGGCGGCAAAGTCAACCGCCGTAGCGGCCGGTCCAGCGCCGCACGTCGCGGCCAAGCCGGCACCTGGCACCTCGGCAAAAGCGCCTGAGGAGGTTCGGCCGGCACCCGTGCCCAAACCAACCGTGGTGGCCGCAGTCAGCACGGCGACGATCAAGCCGGCCCTGGAGGCGGCGCCCAAACCCATTGAAAAACAAGCAGCCACCGAGGCCAAACCAGAGGCTGTTGCGGCTGACGCGAGCCCGGCGCAGGTGGACGCTGCCGTGCATGCCTGGGCGCATGCCTGGGCATCGAAAAATCTGAGTGCCTACTTTGACAGCTATGCGCCGAATTTCCAGACACCAGGTAACGAGTCGCGCAAGGTCTGGATGGCACAGCGCAAAGCCCGCATCGGTGACAAAGCCAAGATCACCGTGGATGTGAAACACCTGCAGGTGAAGATCCACGGCGACAAGGCCACCGCGCATTTCCGCCAGATCTACACTTCGGGCGCACTCAATTTCGACAGTCCCAAGACCCTGGAATTCGAGCGTGTGCACGGACGCTGGCTGATCGTGCAGGAAATCGTGGCCTGAGCACTTGAAACTGCCCCCGAGCAGACGTGCTCACCAGGTCCTGGCCCCAGTCGCTTCCGAGCATGAACCAACCCCTGCGAACCCGGCGCCGCCACATCACCCAGGTCCTGGCATGGTTGCTGACCGTGCTGCTGGTCAGCTTGGGGGTGCGTGCTGAGGAGTTCCGACCCGATTTCGTCGATCGTGGGTTGCCGCCCACGCCTTCTCGGCGTCTCGTGCCGATCACCGCTCCCTCGGCCTCGCGCTCGCTGCTGGGGCAAGGCCAGCAGGCTTTGATGCACCAGGGCTTCGATGATCGCGCCGAGGTCGAGTTGATCGCGATCTACCAACTCGTTGCCCAAGAGCGTCTGCGCGAGGCGCTGCACCGCAGTGGCCTGCTGGTCAAGCGGTACCCGAATTTCGCCTTGGCCCATTTGTTGCGCGGCGACTTGCTGCAAGCCGAAGCGGGCCGGTTGCGGCACTTTGCCGATGTGCCCTCGGCGCCCGGCAGCGCGGCACAGCAGGCGGAGTCAGCCCGGCTCGCGGCGCTGGTGAACGAGGCCCGCCAGCGGCTGCGCGCCTTCGCCCAGGCACCCGCGCCCGGGCTGGTGCCGAGCAATTTCGTCGCCTTGGCCCCCGGGGTGAAGCACGCCATCCTGGTGGATACCAGCCGATCGCGGCTGTATCTTTTCCGCCGCGATGCCGACGGCTCCTTAAACCTTGAAGCCAACGACTACATCACCCAGGGCAAGTTGGGCACCGACAAGCAGCGTGCCGGTGACATGAAAACCCCATTGGGCATCTATTTCATCACCCGTGAAGTGGGCCGGCGCTGGCTGAATGCCACCTATGGCGCCGGGGCCATGCCGCTGAACTATCCGAACGCCTGGGATCGGCTGTTGGGTCGCACCGGCGGCGGCATCTGGCTGCATGGGGTGCCGCCGACGAGCTACGCCCGCCCGCCGCTCGACAGCGATGGTTGCGTGGTGCTGTCCAACCCCGACATCACCGCCCTCATGACGCGCATCGAGCCGGGCGCCACCCCCGTCGTCATCACCTCGCATGTGCAGTGGCTTTCGCCAGCGCAACTGGCCGCACAGCGCGCCCGCGTGCGCAAACTGCTGGCCCAGGCCCCTGCCGAGTCAGGCAGTCCGGCAGCCACCCGGCGCCCGGAACTGGCCGCAGCCACGGTGCTCTACTACCAGGGCGCGCATGAATTGCTGGTCGTGCAATACGGCGGTCAGCAAGGCGCCGAACCCATGACCTACCGTGACTACTGGGCCAAGCAGGACGGCCAGTGGCGCCTTTTCCACGCAGGAGTGCTTTCATGACTGATTTATCCCCCCGCGCCTCGACCTCCTTCATTGCAGCCGGAGGCTCACGCCGGCTCCTGCTGCTGAGCGCAGCCGCCCTGCTGGGCGGTATCCTGCTGACCACCCGCGCCGTGCAGGCCGAAGCGCCGCCGCGCGTCGAACTGGTGACCACCATGGGAACCATCGAGGTGCAGCTCGACTCCCAGCGCGCGCCCAAGACCGTGGCCAACTTCCTGCAGTACGTCAAGGACGATTTTTACGCCGGCACCATTTTCCACCGTGTCATTCCCGGCTTCATGATTCAAGGCGGCGGCTTCACTGCCAGCATGCAGCAAAAGCCCACGCGCTCGCCCATTCCGCTGGAGAGCAAGAACGGACTGAAGAACCTGCGTGGCACCATCGCCATGGCGCGCACCTCCGACCCGAATTCGGCCACCTCGCAGTTCTTCATCAACCTCGTCGACAATGCTTCGCTCGACTATCCTCAACCCGACGGCCATGGCTATGCCGTATTCGGCCAGGTCATCAAGGGCATGGACGTGGTGGACCGCATCGCCAAGGTCACCACGCGCGACGACGGCCCGATGCAGAACGTGCCGGTCACGCCAGTCGTCATCAAACAAGCCATTCTTCTCAAGTAAACAAGGACCATCATGGTTGAACTGCACACGAACAAAGGCCTCATCCGCATCGAACTCAACACCGAGAAAGCCCCCAAATCGGTAGCCAATTTTCTGGCCTATGTGAAAAGCGGCCACTTCGATGGCACCGTGTTCCACCGCGTGATCGACGGTTTCATGGTCCAAGGCGGCGGCTTTGAACCCGGCATGAAGCAAAAACCTACCCAGGCACCGATCCAGAACGAGGCCAACAACGGGCTGAAGAACAAACGCTATACCCTGGCCATGGCCCGCACCAATGACCCGCATTCGGCCACCGCGCAGTTCTTCATCAACGTCGCCGACAACGCCTTCCTCGACCACACCGCGCCGTCGTCCCAGGGCTGGGGCTACGCCGTGTTCGGCCAGGTGGTGCAAGGCCAGGACGTGGTGGATGCCATCAAGGGCGTGAAAACCGGCGGCAAGGGCGGCCACCAGGACGTGCCGCTGGAAGACGTGGTGATCCTCAAAGCCGTTGAAGTCTGAGTCGCCCTCGCAACCGTCCCTGCAGGCTTTGCCGGGACGATTCGCCGATCTGATGGCGCCGCCCACATGGCGGCACCTTGCATTCGTCTCCGATCTGCACCTTGGCCCTGAGGCGCCCGCCACCACAGCCGGCTTTCTGCGCTGGCTGGGTGCGGAGGCCTTGACCGCGGATTGCCTCTTCATCCTCGGTGACTTGTTCGAAGCCTGGGTCGGCGACGACTTGCTCGACATGGGCCCGCCAGATGCCCACCACCAGGTTTGCGCCGCGCTGGCCGCCTACGCCGCTGACGGTCATGCCGTGCATGTGATGCACGGCAACCGCGACTTCCTGTTGCAGCAAGGCTTTGCCCATCGCTGCAACGCCTCGCTGTTGCCCGATCCTTGCGTTCTGGATCTCGGCGGGCAACGCATCGTGCTCACCCACGGCGACGCGCTGTGCACCAGCGATGCCCCTTACCTGCAATGGCGCGCGCTTTGCCGCGCCACCGAATGGCAGGCCGGGTTCCTGGCACAGCCATTGTCGGCACGCATCGAGCAGGCTGCAGCCATGCGTGCCCAGAGCCGCGCTTCTCAAAGCCGTATGGACACCTGGAGCGATGCCGACCCCTTCGAGGCCGCGCGCTGGCTCCAGGCCGCCAACAGCCGTTGGATGATCCACGGTCACACCCATCGTCCACGCGAGCACTGGGATCACGGCCAACTGCGCCAGGTCTTGTCGGACTGGGACCTGGACGCCGCTGCGGGTGGCGCACTGCATCGTGCCGAGGCCTTGTGGCTGCATGCCGGGAGCATGGAGCTTGCCGTCGAACGCCGCCCGGGCGCCTGTATCCATCGTTGATGCCGCGCCTGGGCTGCCAGGCCCACCACCCCCGGATTAACCCGCATTGCCGATTCGGCGAGCGGGTCTAGCTTTGTCGGATGCCAGCATGGAGGCCTGGCCTGCAAGGCTGCATCGCCACGGCCGCGCGCCGGATTGCAGCACCGTCATCCAACAACGCCTGGAGATCGCCATGCTTCAAAGAATCCGCCCCGACCCCAGTTTCTATCCCAGCCCGAAGCTGGCGATGGAAGCGCCAGTGGAGCATTACGCCTACACCCTGATGCTCTCGCCCGACTTCACCCGCCCCGACGCGCTGGCGGTGATCGACGTCGACCCCGATTCCAAAGACTGCGGTCACATGGTGCACCGCATCGACATGCCGCACAAGGGTGACGAATTTCACCACTTCGGCTGGAACGCCTGCAGTTCCATGCTCTCACCCCTGCTCGGTCACCCCTTCACCGAGCGCCGGTATTTGGTCATCCCCGGCATTCGCTCCTCGCGCATCTACATCATCGACACCAAGCCTCATCCCACCGAGGCCAGGCTGGTCAAAGTCATCGAGCCCGAGGAGCTGATGCACAAGACCGGCTACTCGCGCCCGCACACCACCCACTGCGGCCCCGAGGGCCTGTACATCAGCACCCTGGGCGGTGCCGGAAAAGACGGCACCGACGGCCCTCCGGGCATCTTTCTGATGGATTGCGAGAACTTCGAGGTGCTCGGCCGCTGGGAACTCGACCGCGGACCGCAGCGCATGAGTTACGACTTCTGGTGGAACATCCCGCACGACTACATGGTGTCGAGCGAATGGGGCCTGCCGCCGCAGTTCGAGAACGGCCTGATCGGCGAAGACCTGCTGGCCAACCGCTACGGCCACTGCCTGCATTTCTGGGATCTGCGCGGGCGCAAGCATCTGCAGACCATCGACCTCGGTGCCAACCACCAGATGGCGCTGGAGGTGCGCCCGGCCCACGAGCCGACCAAGGACTACGGCTTTCTCGGCGTGGTGGTCGACACAACCAATCTCGAAGGCTCGATCTGGACCTGGTGGCGCGAGAAGGACGGCGTCTTCCACGCCAGGAAAACCGCCACCATTCCCCCGGAACCCGCCAGCGCCGAACAACTGCCCGATCTGCTCAAGCCCTTCGGCGCCGTGCCGCCCCTGGTGACCGACATCGACCTCTCGCTCGACGACCGCTTCCTCTACGTCGCCTGCTGGGGAACAGGCGAACTGCGCCAGTACGACGTGCGCGACCCGATGGCACCCAGGCTCGCCGGCTCGGTGCATCTCGGCGGCATCGCCCGGCGCGCTCCCCACCCCGGCGGTGCCAGCTTCACCGGGGCGCCGCAGATGCTCGAAATCAGCCGCGACGGCCGGCGCGTCTACTTCACCAACTCGCTCTACAGCACCTGGGACCGGCAGTTCTACGGCGCCGCCCTGCCCGGCGCGCAGGTGAAGGTCAACGTCCATCCAGACGGCGGCATGGCGCTGGACAAGGACTATTTCGTCGCCTTCCCCGAGGGTTACTCGGCGCACCAGATCCGGCTCGAAGGGGGCGACTGCTCCACCGACTCCTTCTGCTTTCCCTCGGTCTGACCAGAGCGGCCCAAGACGCAGCCACAGCCCATGTCCGGCGCGATCGGCCCCTGGCTGCTGGTACTCGCCCTGGGCGTGTACCACGGCATCAACCCCGGCATGGGCTGGCTTCTGGCTGTGTCCAACGGCATGCAGGCACGGCGCGGCAGCGCCGTGCTGCTCGCGCTAGGCCCCATCGGCGCCGGGCATTTCCTCGCCATGGCGGCGGCGCTCCTGCCTTTTGCCCTGCTCACCGCCTACGTCAGCCAGATTCGGCTCATCGGCCTGGCCTGCGGCCTGGCCTTGATCGGCTTTGGCCTGTACAAGCTGATGCGCAAGCGCCATCCGCGCTGGCTCGCCCGCATCAAGCCGGCGCATCTGCTGCTGTGGTCCTTCCTCATGGCCACCGCGCATGGCGCCGGGCTCATGCTGCTGCCGGTCTACCTACGCCTGTGCGGCCCCGCGCCGGCCGACGCCGCCCATGCCGCGATGATGACCCTGCTGCGGCAAGACCTGGGCACCGCCCTGCTCGTGGCCGCCGTGCACACCGCGGCCATGCTGACGACCGGCGGCATCATTGCCTGGCTGGTCTACCGCTACTGGGGTTTGCGCGCCCTGCGCCAGTCCTGGTTCAACCTGGACCTGCTGTGGTCGGTGATGCTGTTGGGCAGCGGCGCGCTGGCCACCTGGGCGGCCGCACGCTGAAACAACCGCCGCAGCGCGTGGCCCGGCTTGGCGGCGCCGCGAGCCGCATGCACTGACCAGAGTCTGACGACGCCGGCCTCATTTCACCAGCTTTTCCAGCGCGTCCTTGGCGAAGTGCTCCTCTCGCAAGGCCTCCGGCGGGCAGACATCGGCGGGGCAGACGCCGCGCTGCTCCAGTTCGCGCCACAGCAGCGCAATCTGGTGCTCCAGTTGCGCCGCGTGATCGATCAGTCCGAGGATGGCCTTGGTCTGCGGATCGTCACCGTTTTGCATCACCGCGTAGGCCGAAAAACCCATGCGTGCGGCGGTGGCCTCGCGCTCCAGTTCGGCCTCTTTCTGGATGATGCGCGCCGGATTGCCCACCGCTGTGGCCCCTGCCGGCACCGCTTTCACGACCACCGCGTTGGAGCCGATGCGGGCGCCAGCACCAACGGTGAAGCCCCCCAGGACTTGCGCGCCCGCGCCCACCACCACCTCGGCCTCCAGCGTGGGATGGCGCTTGGCGCCCTTGTACAGCGAGGTGCCGCCCAGGGTGACGCCCTGATAGATGGTGCAGTCATCGCCCACCTCGGCCGTCTCCCCGATCACCACGCCCATGCCGTGATCGATGAACACGCGCCGGCCGATGCGTGCGCCGGGATGTATCTCGATGCCGGTGAGAAAGCGCCCCCAGTGCGAAATCCATCGCGCAAGCCACAGCCAGCCACGCCGCCACAGCCCATGCGCCAGGCGGTGCAACAACAACGCGTGCAGGCCGGGATAACAGGTCAGCGCTTCCCAGCGCGAGCGGGCCGCGGGATCGCGTTCGAGAATGACCTGAATGTCTTCGTGCAAATGCCGGAACATGGATGGAACGTCAGCCTTCGGAGCGGGAGTCGAGTGTATTGGAGCTCCGGCGGGGCGGCAGGGCGACCCATCCGTCACGAATCGATCTGCCGATCAATCCGGCGCGCAAGTTGCGGCGTCGTGACCTGGCGGGTCGGTCTGCTGCTCACCAGTCAGCTGCGTTCGCGCTCCGCCCAAACGCTCAAGCCCAGCCTTGCAGATGCCGCGCAGGATGTGCACTTCCTGCTGCGTCAGCTGAGCCCGCGTGGCCAGCCGCGCCAGCCTGGGCAGCAGTTTTTTTGGCGCATGCGGGTCGAGATATCCCAGTGTCACCAAGGCCCGCTCAGCATGGTCCAACAGCCCTTGTACCTCAGCCTGCGTGGCCGCCTTTTCGACCGAAGGTCCTGGTGGCAGGCTGAAAACGCCGATGGCCTTGCGCCACTCCCAGGCCACGATCTGCACTGCCTGCGCCAGATTGAGCGAGGCGTACTTGGAATAGGCCGGCAGGCTCAGCAAGGCGTCGCAGCGATAGACCGTGTCGTTGTCCAGGCCATAGCGCTCGCTACCAAACACGAAGCCCACGCGCCGGCCTTGCGAGGCGGCGGTGCGCGCCAGCTCCGGCAGCCATTCCGGGCTGCGCAGCGGTGGACCGAAATCGCGCACCCGCGACGACAGCGCCACCAGCACGCCGCAATCGCCTGCGGCGGCCATCAAGTCGGGGCAGATGCGCGTGGCAGCGAGCACGTCGTCGGCGCCGCTGGCGAACGCAAGGGCTTCGGGCTGCTGCAAGACATCGGCATAGCGCGGCGCCACCAGCGCCAGTTGCGTGAAACCCATGGTCTTGACGGCACGCGCTGCCGCGCCCACATTGCCTGGGTGGCTGGTGTTCACCAGCACGAACAGCGGCTGCACACCACAGCCTGAAGCATCCGGCGTGGCGGGCACACCCCCTCCGATAAAATCATGCGTCTGCATTCGTTCTTTCACATCCACCCAAGCTTTTCTTTCGAGACGCCATTGTCGCGTCCTTCGCCGCCACCATGCACCCCATGATCAATGTTGCCGTTCGCGCCGCACGCGAAGCCGGCAAAATCATCAACCGCGCCAGCCTCGACCTCGACCTGCTGCGTGTGACGCAAAAGTCGGCACGAGATTTCGTCACCGAAGTCGACCGCGCCAGCGAGCAGGCCATCATCGAGATCCTGCTCAAGGCTTTCCCGCAGCACGGCATCCTCGGCGAGGAAACCGGCACCGCCCACGGCCGCGCCGATTCCGACCACCAATGGATCATCGACCCGCTGGACGGCACCACCAATTTCATTCACGGCATGCCGGTGTACGCCGTGTCCATCGCCCTCGCCCACCACGGTGTGGTGCAGCACGGCGTGGTGTACGACCCCTCCCGCGACGAACTGTTCACCGCCAGCCGCGGTGGTGGTGCCTTTCTCAACAACCGTCGCCTGCGCGTGTCCAAGCGCACGCGGCTGGACGAAGCACTCATCGGTACCGGCTTTCCCTTCCGCAAGGGCGACGACCTCGACACCTACCTGGAGATGTTCAAAATGGTGGCCGAGCGCTGCGTCGGCCTGCGCCGCCCTGGGGCGGCAGCCATTGATCTGGCCTATGTCGCAGCGGGCCGCTATGACGGCTTTTTCGAAATCGGCCTCAAGCCCTGGGACGTCGCTGCGGGCTCGCTACTGGTCACGGAAGCCGGCGGACTGGTGGGCAACTTCACGGGCGAATCCGACTTTCTCCACCGCGAAGAACTCGTCACTGGCAGCCCGCGTATCTACGCTCAACTCGTCGCTTTGCTCAAACACTACGCGAAGGCGGATCGCGATGCGCCAGAGACCTCCGTCAAGCGCCAAGCCGTGGTCGCCACGCAAGCCGTCGATGCCACGGACGACGAGGCATCCTTCTGAATCTCGTGGCTTCAACGCAAACCGCGCAGCACCCCCGAGCCGAATCAAACCTACGTTCGAATCCAAGAGCCCTGGCCACAACTGCCGCGCAGAATAGACAGAGGCCAGAGGCGCAATTACCCACGCATGGCTACCGAGTTTGGTCGGCGTCGACTTGTTCCAGGGAGCGAATGACGGTTGCTGGCACACCCGCCACGAAGGTGTGGGGTGGAACGTCCTTGGTGACCACCGCGCCGGCTCCGACCACGGCGTTCTCTCCGATGGTGACGCCGCCAAGAATCGTCGCGCCGGTGGCGATCCAGACGTTCCTTTGGATGACGATTGGTTTCGCCTCGATGTACGCACGCCGCTGCGACGGCTCCAGCGGGTGGCCGGCGGTGATGATGTTCACGTTCGGCCCGATCATGACCAGGTCGCCGATGTCCACACCGCCCGTGTCGTAGATGGTGCAGCACTGGTTGATGAACACCTTGTGCCCGATCCGTATCCTGCGTCCGCCGGCCGTATAGAACGGCGGGATCAGACTGAACGTCTCATCGACCTGTCGACCGGTCAACTCGCTGAAGATCTCCCTGACCCGGACCGCGTCGTCGAGAGTAAGCCTGTTCAGTTCAGCGGTCAGGCGCATGGACCGCCTGATGCCGTCCGCCTCCGCGCTCCACTCCGGGCTTGCCGTCGATATTCGGATCACTGCAAGTGGTTTCTTTTTCTGCATGCAACCACCCATCCGTTCTTCGCAACACAAGGTCTGCGCGCCTGCGAGGTGCAGTTCATTTCAGAGCACGTCGGCAAGATGAGGGTGCGAACGACGCTCTGCTGGATGGTATCGAGCAACTGGCGGAGTTGGACGGCTACAGCGGTTCAGCCCGAGTACCCGATCGCAGGGTTCAACGTGGCCGAAAGATTCCTGTGAGGGAATCACCACTCAAAAACGGCCGAAAATACAGAAAAAACCCACATGTTGAGTGCAGTTTTATTTTGTAAGCTTTTGATTTTGATCATTTTTTGGTGCGCCCGGCTGGAATCGAACCAGCGGCCCTTGGCTTCGGAGGCCAATACTCTATCCACTGAGCTACGGGCGCGGATCCCAATGTTGCGGTGGTGCAGGCGGCGCGTCCTGCAGCATGTCGCTGTGCGCTTTTGCTTTTCACGATTGCCGCCTCAAAGCAGGGCAATGCGTTTTTGAACATCAAGCTGCTGGTGACAAAAATCAACGCACGAGTGTAACAGCGGCGTCATGTGTCGAGAGTGTGATCAAAACGGTGCGCGCAAGCCATATCATGCTGTTGGCCTCACCATCCAGACCCATTTCATAACCACACGTTGATCATGAGCGAACATCCATCCCAGCCTTCCAACGAGAGCGGCGAGTTGCCATTCGCTTCCACGCTGCGCAAGACGATCATCATTTTGCTGGTGGGTTTTGCCACACCAATCATCGTTCTGCTCTTGATCGTGCACTTCATCTCGGACGAAACGGTGCCTCCTTCAGGATCCTCGTCATTGACCACAGCGGCTGTCGATCAGCGGGTTGCACCCGTGGGGCAGGTTGCCGTCGCATCGAGCGCGAAAGCTGCTTCGCAAGCGAATGCGGCGTCTATGTCGAACGCCACCCCTGCGGCTTCGGCCACCGCGACTGCGACCTCGGCCTCGCAACCCGCAGGTGGCGCTCCAGCGGCAGTCAGCGTGGCCAGCGCCGGCTCCGGTAAGACGTTGTATGAATCGACCTGCATTGCCTGTCATGGCGCTGGCATTGCAGGGGCACCCAAATTCGGCGACAAGGATGCCTGGGCGCCGATCATCGCGCAAGGCGTACCGGTGCTTTACGACCGCGCCATTCACGGCTACACCGGCAAGCGCGGCATGATGCCGCCCAAGGGCGGCAGCACCGCCAGCGATGCGGACGTGAAGGCCGCGGTGGACTACATGGTGGCGGCAGCGAAGTCATAGCAGCACCCCGACGGAGGCAGCCAAGACGTTCCTCGCACGACTTGGCCGACGATCCCGGAGGGACATGAGGTTGATCGCGTGGCACGCTTACTTCATCCAGCCACCGGGGTATGCGGACGGCTGGATCTGAAAACCGAGGCGGCTGCGCAAATCCAGATCCGACATGGTTTCCAAAGCCATGGGCTCGAACCCAGGCAGGGACAGCAGATGCTGCGCATCGTCCAACCAGGGCGCCAAAAGATTGGTATCCAGGCTGTGGAGGATGCCTGGCCCTTCGCTGCTGGCAAAAAACAGCCGTCCGATGGCATCGACATACCCGGCGCTGATGTCACAGGGCTGGCCGGTGTGGGTCTGCCAGCACGGCCGGTCGTCGGCGCTGGCGTCAATCTGCAGGCGCAGCACCAGCGGCGCAGCTTCCAGATCGACATAAACACGCTGCGGCCCGTTCTGAAAAAACCAGTAGCCACGTTCATCCGCCGCGTAATTGCGCTGGATGAAGTCGAGCAATTTTTGGTGTGACACACGGCTGGCTCCGGCTTTGTCGAGCCGGCCCTGGGCATCGCGTGGCCAGGGGTGGATCTCGGCGTCGCGGATCCACCACTGCCCGCGCGCATCCAGCGCGAGCCAGCCGGTGCAGGCCGGAACATTCGGCCACCGCAACAGGGCCTTGCGAACCAGTTCGTCCATGCAGTTGTCGTCAAAAGGTGCCGGATGGTTCAAACGCCGTGCTGGAAAAAATGCAGCAGACGTTGCGGCATCCAGGCAAGATGCCCCGGGATGACGCCCAGGGCAAAACCGACATGGCCGCCTTGTTCGGGTTGCTCCAGCCAAACACCAGGAGCAATCTCGCCTGCTGCAGGCAAGGCAGCCGCTGGCAGGAAGGGATCGTTGCGGGCGTTGATGACCAAGGCCGGCAGGCGAATGCTGACCAGATCGGGTTTGCTGGAGGCGCGGCGCCAGTAGTCGTCGGCATCGCGAAAGCCATGTACCGGCGCGGTGAACGCGTTGTCGAAGTCGTACAGATCGCGTGCTGCGGCAATGGCCTGCGCATCGGCAAGGCCCGGATGCCGGCGGATCATGGCCAGTGCCTTGGGCTTGAGTGTGCGCAGGAACATGGGGGTGTACACCCTGCGGTTGAAGCCGCGGGAAATGGCCGCGCCACCCGCTGCCAAGTCCAGCGGGGCGCTGACGCTGGCCAAGGCCTGAACGACTGCCGCTGCCTGCGTGCCCGCCTCCTCGGCCCAGCGTAACAAGGCGTTGCCGCCGAGCGAGATGCCGGCAGCGTAGAGGGGACCGGCATGCGAGCTGCGAAAACGCCGCAGAATCCAGTCGATCTCCTGCCAGTCACCCGAGTGGTAGGCACGTGGGGCGTGGTTGAGTTCGCCGGAACAACCGCGGAAATGTGGCACGGCCAAACCCCAGCCTGCTCGCCGGCAGGCGTGTGCAGTGGCCTGTGCGTAGTGGCTGCGCGATGAACCTTCCAGGCCATGAAACAGCACTAGTAGCGGTGCTGGTGCTGCGCCAGTGGCGCGCACAGCCATTGCAACGGGATGGATGTGATCGACGTCGATGAAGTCGCCGTCGGGCGTATCCCAGCGTTTGCGCATCCAGATGAGTGCCGGGATACGCGCTGCCCCGAGGCCTTTGCCTGGTAGCCGCCGCCCGATCGAAGCGAAAAAACCTCCGGCAACGGTGGCATCTCGCATCGTGCGTGAAAACAGCGCAGGCCAGATGGTTTGTGCCTGGCCCCCAGGCAGCCAGCGTGGTGCGGCATAGCTGGCCGGCCGCAGCCGCGGGAACACATCCGTGGTGCCTGGGGCGGCGGCGGACATGACGGCGTCGGCCGCCGCGGCGATGTCGGCGATCGAGTCCCGAGCGCGCTTCAATGCAGACGCTCCGAAGTCGCCATGACCTCGACTGCTTCTTGTGCAGTCGCGGGGCTGGCGTGGTGCAGCACCAGGCGCCAGCCGTCGGGCGTCTTGATGTAGACATTGGTGGCAAGCACGAAAGCGAACCGCTGCTCGCCCGGATCGCGCTGCACCAGAAGGCGCTCGACCACGTTGTGCACGGCGCCACCCAGGGTGACGGTGCGCAGCGCCCGCTCCGGGGTGATGCGCAAGGGGCCGGCCGCGAAGAGTTGCTCGAAACTGGCGCGAATGGCAGCCGGGCCGACAAGGCGCGGACCGCCGGGATGCACGCAGATCACATCGTCCTCATCGGCCCAGACCCGCATGAGCGCATCCACATCAGCCAGTTGCAGGGCCTCGTAAAAGGCAGCCTCGGCGGCTTCTGCCGAGCTTTGCAAGCCTGCCCGCTGCGATATTGCGCGTTGCATGAAGCACTCCTCGATGTTCGGTTCGACACCACTGCACGGCAACGGCCATTCCAGCACCGCTTCAGGCTTGATTTGAACACCGCCATTTCAAACCCACCCAATGCCTTCATCGCGCCCCCGGGTTGGTCGGCCGGAGGCATGCGTGAAGCACCGTCGAAACGTAAGCCCTGGGAGGCTCGTCGCCACTTCCTCACGTCCGATTCAATCCGGCCTCGAACCCCGTGACGGGAAACCGATCACGCTGCGACAAGTCTCATCACGTCAGACCGCCCCCCCTGCGTTCAACGGCCCGCCCAGCACGGGCCGTCCCGGCGTGTGGCTGCCGGCGCAAGGCGGCGATGCTCGTCCTTTCTAGGAGTTGTCATCATGAAGCGTTTTCCACGATCCATGTCATGCGTCGGCCTTCTGGCCGCGACCTTCTTGTCACCGGCTGTCTCGCAAGCCCAAGCCGCAACCATCCGCAATCAGGGCTCCATCCAGTACGTCTGCGGCGGTGTCGGCGAAGGTTCCCTGCAGAAAATGCAGGCCCAAGCAGCGAAGTTCAACCTCGGGTTCTGGATGGTGAAGGGGCCGCAAGGCGAGTATCTGGCCCAAGTGCCGGTAAAGATCATGCGCGATGGGAAGGTCGTGGCCAGGTTCACTGCCGGCGGGCCGCTGTGCTATCTCAAGGTCCCAGCGGGCACCTACACCATCGAGGGGCGCCATGACGGCCAGTTGCGCACCATCCGGGCGCAGAGCGGCACCACGGCGCACTATTTGCGTTGGTGAGCGTGTCGCGTGCTTTCAAAACTCCATCTCGAGTTCATCGATGTCGGTGTGTTCCCGGCTCGCGGCAGCCAGCCATTCCTGCATTTCCGACATGGCCATGATGCGCGCGGCATACGCGGTGCAAACGCCATCGAGCGCAACGTCGTAGGTCATGAATCGGGTGACCACCGGGGCGTACATGGCGTCGGCCATGCCGCGCTTGCCGAACAGGTACGGGCCGCCGTACGTCGTCAGGCATTCATGCCAGATGGCAAGAATGCGCTCGATGTCAGCCTGCGCCCGGACCCATACCTTGTAGCCGGGGTAATGACCTTTGAGGTTCATGGGCAAGGCTGAGCGCAGGTTGGCGAATCCGGAGTGCATCTCGCCACAAATGGCGCGGCAATGCGCGCGCATGGCCAAGGTATCGGGCAGCAGACCGGCCTTGGGCTTGACCTCGTTGAGGTACTCGGCAATGGCCAGCGTGTCCCACACCTTGATGCCGTTGTGTGTCAGGCAAGGCACCAGGATGGAGGGCGACAGCAGCAACAACTCCTGGCGCGCTTCGGCGTCGTCGGGTGAGACCAGCATTTCATCGAAATCCAGCTTGGCGAACTTGGCGAGCAGCCACCCTCGCAGCGACCAGGACGAGTAATTCTTGCTGCTGATGCTGAGCGTGGTGCGCGTCATGGCGTCGTCTCCGCAGTGCGTAAGTGGCGGGATCTGTGCGATACCAGGCCCACGTCCAACTCCATGCAAGCGCCATGCCAGCGGCACCACGGACCACACCAGCCATATCCGCCGAAAAAGCCGCGTTCCCGGGAAGCACGGGCAAATGGCTTGAAACTTGCTTGCTTGACGGGATATCCGGCCAACGACCCAGCACACTCGGCGCGACTGCGCCCGGCAAACCGTTGCAACCTGCCAGACCCCCATGCTCTACCAAACCTACGAAAATCAGGCCGACATGCTTTGGCCCATGCGCGAGTTCACCCGCATGGTCGCGCCTGCATGGCGCGACGCCCGCCTCGGCTTGATCGAGTTGATGCCGTTGCGCAAGCTGTCGGCTGCGTTCGAGGTGTTGGCGCTGGCACGCCTCACGCACAAGCGCCCTGATTTCCAGATCGACACCTTGGAGCATGACGGACGCACCATCACCGTGCATGAAGAACCGGCTGTTGCCACCCCCTTCTGCACCCTGCTGCATTTTCGCAAGGACATGGATCAGCCGGGGCCGGCCGTGCTGATCGTCGCGCCCATGTCAGGGCACTTTGCCACGCTGCTGCGCGAAACCGCACGCACGATGCTGCAGGACCATGATGTCTACATCACCGACTGGCACAACGCACGCGATGTGCCGCTGCGGGAGGGCCGCTTCGGCCTGGACGAATACACCGAGCACCTGATGCACTTCCTCGAATGCATCGGCCCTGGCACTCACCTCATGGCCATCTGCCAGCCCAGCGTGCCGGCGCTGGCTGCCGCCGCACTGATGGCCGAGGACCGCAACCCCGCCGCACCCGCCAGCCTGACCCTGATGGCAGGGCCTGTCGACTGCCGCATCAGCCCCACCGGGGTCAACCTGCTGGCCGCCTCCAAACCCATCGCGTGGTTTGCGCACAACCTGGTCAGCCAGGTCCCGCTGCAGTGCAAAGGTGCGGGGCGCGAGGTCTACCCGGGCTTCTTGCAACTCACGGCGTTTCTCAACATGAACCTGGAGCGCCACACCGACATGTTCCGCCAGTATTTCGA
Source organism: Burkholderiales bacterium (assembly GCA_013044035.1). GTDB lineage: Bacteria > Pseudomonadota > Gammaproteobacteria > Burkholderiales > Burkholderiaceae_C > Thiomonas_A. Next base: position 45,257 of record JABEVE010000031.1, on the reverse strand, counting down.
CGATCTGGTGGAAGGCAATACCGACCGTGCCCTGGTCACGCGCAAGTTCTACAAGGAGTATTTCGCCGTCGCCGATCTGCCGGCCGAGTTCTACCTGGAAACCGTGCAAAAGGTATTTCAGGAACACGACCTGGCGCGCGGCGCCCTCACCTTCCGCGACCGTCCGGTGCGCCCAGCAGCCATTCGCGACACCGCGCTGCTCACGGTGGAAGGCGAACGCGACGACATCTGCGCGCTCGGCCAGACCTTGGCTGCGCAGGATCTGTGCTGCAACATCCGTCCGTACCAACGCACGCATTACGTCCAATCGGGCGTCGGGCATTACGGCGTGTTCAGCGGCAAGCGCTGGCAGCAGCAAATCTACCCTGTAGTCCGCAACGTCATTCGGGGAGCGCAACACGGGTGAGCAGTCCGTCTCTCGCACCAGGCAGATGTCGAGCAGCGGCCAGGGGGAACGGCAGACCACTTTCCCACCCCAGCCCACCCCGCCGGCGGGGTGGGCTGGGGTGGAGTCGCACAGACGGACTCAGCCGTTCTGGATTCGGGTGACGATGGCTGCGGTGAAGGTCTTGGTGTTGGCCTTGCCGCCGAGGTCGCCGGTGCGAACTTTGTCGGCATTGAGCGTGGCGGAGATGGCCCGGCGCAGGCGCGTGGCCTTGTCGTGGAGCTTGACGTGGTCGAGCATCAGCGCCGCTGCCAGCATCAGCGCGATGGGATTGGCCAGGCCCTTGCCCGCGATATCCGGCGCCGAGCCATGCACCGCCTCGAAGATGGCCGCGTCATGGCCGATGTTCGCGCCCGGCGCCATGCCCAGCCCGCCCACCAGCCCGGCGGCCAGATCCGACAAAATATCGCCGAACAGGTTGGTCGTCACCAAGGTGTCGAATTGCCAGGGGTTGATCACCAGCTTCATGCAGCAGGCGTCGACGATCACGTTGTCCAGATCGATTTGCCCGGCGTACTTCTCGCCGTGCAACTGATAGGCGGTTTCCAGGAAGATGCCGGTGAGCGCCTTCATGATGTTGGCCTTGTGCACCACCGTCACTTTCTTGCGCCCCAGGGCGATGGCGGTTTGAAAGGTGTAGTTCAGGATGTTGAGCGCCCCCTGCCGCGTGTTCACCCCGGTGGCGATGGCCACGGCGTGCGGGTCGTCGTTGATCGGGATGTAATGCTCATAGCCCATGTACAGCCCTTCGACGTTCTCGCGGAACACCAGCAGGTCGATGTCGTCGAAGCGCCCGCCGGGCACCATGGTCTTGGTCGGGCGCATGTTGGCGTAAAGCTTGAAGGCCTCGCGCAGTCGCACGTTGCTGGAGCGATAGCCGCCGCCAGATGGTGTTTCCAGCGGGCCCTTGAGCGCCAGGCGGGTGCGGCGAATGCTGTCGAGGGTGTCGGGCGGCAGCGGATCCCCGGCGGCATGCACTCCGGCCAGACCGGCCACATGCACATCCCAGTCGAACGGCGCTTCCAGTGCATCGAGCGCAGTCAGCGTCGCGTCCATGATCTCGGGCCCGATGCCGTCACCAGCAATCAGGGTAGCGGGAATACGTGTGCTCATGAGGTCTCCAACAATCCAAAGTCTGCTTGCGAAAAAAGGCTGCAAATGGTCTGCATACAGCCTGCAAGCATAAGCTGTGCCCATGAATACCCCGCACGCGATGCGCCACGGCTCCACCCCCGGTACCCTCACCCTTGTGCAGGCTCCAAAAAACCCCCGGCGCGCCAGGTCAGCACAAGCGTGTCGCGCCAGCCGGGCCGGGTCGGGTCCGTAGGCTGGATGGGAGTGGATTCGTGGATCACGCAACTGTCGTCCATCAGCAGGGCGCTCCACGGCTGCTCCAGGGTGAAGCGCACGCCGTGCGGTCCGTCGGCCTGGAACACGCGGGTTTCGCCACCGCGAATGCCGTGGCGCTGCACCAGGATGACCGCGACGAAATCGACCCCGTCCCGATGCGCACCCTCGGGCGTGGGGCGGCCAATACCTTCGTGGGTGTCGATGCGAAATTGGTGGGCCTCGACAAACCATTGGCGCTGGGGCCGCAACGACGCGAACAAGCGCCCCAGCCCGGACAGCAGCGCGGCCAGGCAGGGCGAAGCGAGCAGCTCCGCGTCGAACGGCGCATACCAGCGCAGCATGCCGCCATGCAGGGCGTTGTAGGTGGTGGGCTGGTAATGGGCACGGTGCGGCGCCAGAACCAGCGCGTTCTCGCCTTCTGCTGCATGCAGCTTGTGGATGTAGCTGGCGTGGCGACGGCTGCGGTAGTGCCCGCCGTCTTTCAGATAGTTGTCGGGCGGCAGTGCGTGCCAGTGGGCGGCAGCCTGGTCGCAGGCCCGCGCGTCCAGGCCGCACAACGCCGCCAATTCGGCGGCCGCCAGCACGGCATAGCCTGCGGTGCGCAAGCGCTGTGCGGTGTCGGCATGATGGCCAACCGCATCATCGTGGCCGGCAAGAAAACCTGCGACAGCCTCGTCCGGGGCGGTGAGCGGGCGGTTCATCGCCGGCTCACTTGCCCCAACCGTCTTTGAGCGTGGCGGTGCGATTGAACACCAGATGGCCAGGGGCATGGTCTTTCGCATCGGCGACGAAATAGCCATGGCGTTCGAATTGCACGCTCTGCCCCGGTTGGGTCGAGGCTTGGCCGGGTTCGATCCAGGCCTGCGCGATACGCAGGCTCTCGGGGTTGAGCACGGAGAGAAAATCGCGCCCACCGGCATCCGGCTGGGCCTCGGTGAACAGGCGCTCGTACAGGCGAACTTCGGCGGGCAAGGCATCGACCGCGGCCACCCAGGTGATGACGCCCTTGACCTTCACTGCAGCGGCGCCGGGCGTGCCGCTTTTGGTGTCTGCAACGAGGGTGGCCTGCACTTCGGTCACCCTGCCCTGCGCGTCCAGCGTGGCGCCGGTGCACTCGATCACATGGCCATACTTCAGGCGTACGCGGCTGCCGGGAAACAGGCGGAAAAAGCCCTTGGGCGGATCGAGCACGAAGTCATCGCGTTCGATCCACAGTTCGCGGCCGAACTTGAAATGCCGCGCGCCCCACTCCGGGCGATGCGGATGGACTGGAGCCTGGCAGTCGTCCAGCGTGCCGTCGCCCATCAGTTCGTTCCAGTTGGTGAGCACGAGCCTGACGGGGTCGAGCACGGCCATGGCACGTGGGGCCAGCGGATCGAGGTCTTCGCGCAGAGCGCCCTCGAGCGTGGCGTAGTCGATCCATGAATCGGATTTGGTCACGCCGATGCGCTCGGCGAACGAACGCAGGCTGGCTGCGGTGTAGCCACGACGGCGCAGCCCCGCGATCGTGGGCAGGCGCGGGTCGTCCCAGCCGGCGACATAGCCTTCGTTCACCAACTGCGCCAGCTTGCGTTTGCTGGTGACGACATAGCCGAGGTTGAGACGGGCGAACTCGTGCTGGTGCGGCAGCGGCCGGGCGAGCACGCCGAGGTCAGCCAGCTTGCCCAGGACCCAGTCGTAGAAAGGGCGTTGGTCTTCGAATTCAAGTGTGCAGATGCTGTGGGTGATGCGTTCCAGGGCGTCTTCGATCGGGTGGGCGAAGGTGTACATCGGATAGATGCACCAGGCATTGCCGGTGCGGTGATGCTCGGCAAACTTGATGCGGTAGATGGCCGGATCGCGCAGGTTGATGTTGGGCGAGGCCATGTCGATTCTCGCCCGCAGCACCATGCTGCCTTCGGGATGCTGGCCGGCACGCATAGCCTCGAAGCGCTGCCGGCTTTCGGTGGCTGGGCGGTCACGCCAGGGGCTGGGCACACCGGGTTCGGTGAGGGTGCCCCGGTTGCGGCGCATAGCGTCAGCGCTCTGCTCGTCGACATAGGCCAGGCCGGCATCGATCAAGGCGCAGGCGGCGCGCCACATGAACTCGAAATAGTCACTGGCGAAGTACTCGTGATGGACACCGCCAGCGACCCAGTCGAAACCCAGCCAGCGCACCGCGTCACGGATGGCGTGGACATATTCGTCATCCTCCTTCTCCGGGTTGGTGTCGTCGAAGCGCAAGTGGCACACCCCACCAAAATCTTGCGCCAGGCCGAAGTTCAGGCAGATGCTCTTGGCATGGCCGATATGCAGATAACCATTGGGCTCGGGCGGGAATCGGGTGCGGATGCGCGCGGCATCGAACGGCGCCGAGGCCAACTGCTGGGCGTCACCTGGCAGGCCGGCAAAGCGCCGCCCGGCATCGCGCCCGCTCGCCAGATCGGCCTCGATGATCTGGCGCAGGAAGTTGGAAACCTTGGGACTGCTGGGTAGATCCGTGGGTTGCATGGGAAATGATGTGAAAAGAGTGATTTTCCGTCATGCGCGGCGGCGAGGGGTCCCTCACGGTGAAAATCTTGTCACGCCAAGGACATGAAGCGACTTGTCGATGGCGTGCCGTCGATGCCGTGCAACAGGCTCTGGGTGGGGCGCTGTCAAACTCGATGCGATCGATACCGGGATCGGCCATGGCGTCAATGACTCGGCGCGGCCCGCATGGCTCTGGCGAAGCGCGAGGGGGCGCGCGGCCTCGTGAGCCAGGCCACGGATGCGCCAAGCAAAGCTCCCGCCAGTGCATCGACCACGACATGCTGCTTGGTCGCCAGGGTCGAGAAGACAATCAGCATGCACCACAAGACGTTGATACGACGCAAGCGCCTGCCAAAGCCCAACGCTGGCGCCATCCAGTCCAGCCAGAAAGCGGAGAACACCGCCGTGGCAACATGCAAAGACGGACAGGCGTTACCGGCCGCGTCGACCCCACGCAGAATGACAAAGCCGGGATGCTCTGCCCAGTCGATGGGAAATGCAGGCACCCGGGTCGGCCAGACATAGAACACGCCGAGGCCGATGAGGCAGACGAGGGCCATGCGCGCACCAAAACCTGTGATCTCGCGCCGCGTCGCCATCAGGGCAGGAGGCAAGCTGACGTACAACCACAGCGAGAAATAGAACGGCAGGGCCCAGGGCTCAAGCCCGATCCAATGGTCGAGGGCCGTCATGGGCATGACCGTGACCATTCCGTGCGGATGTCTGAGCAAGTCAAAATAGGCCAGAAAGAACACCCAGGTGAACGCCGTGGTGCCGATGGACTTGAACCAGACATGGCGCATCATGGTGTGCCATGTCTGCAACGCCAGCGCGCGCCCAGTCGGAGCTGCCGCGTACTTGCACGCACGCGATGGGGTCATGATCGACTTCCGCCCCAGGCCCAGGCCGCCACGCAGCGCGCGATCAGGCAGGCATGGCCGTCGGGCCCGCCCAACCCGACAGCGGCACGAGTACGGACCTGCGGCCGCATTACCCGGTCGGTGGTCATGGTGGACATTGCCCGGATCACCGCAGAAACCATGCTGGATAACCTGGGCAAGCACGCATCCCTCTGAGTTCCCACGGTTTTTTGCCTCTTGATCGGGTCGGCACATGCTAGCAGTGGGCTGCGCCATGGCGAAGGCAAAAAATTTGATCGTGGTTGTCAGCACAGCCTCAAGGCACGACGTTGATGGCTACAACTTGGGAGATTCATCATGTTGCGACAAACCCTGCTTGGACTGGCGTCCACTGCCGCCGTTTTCGGCGCTCCAAGCGCCCACGCGGGCGACATGTGGTGGTCCGTTTCGGTCGGCCTGCCGGCCGTCGTCTTCAATGTGCCGCCGCCCATCGCCTACCCCGCTCCACCGCCTGTGGTGTATGCCCCACCGGTCGTCTATGCGCCCCCACCTGTTGCGTATGCGCCACCTCTAGTGAGGTACCGGGTTATGCCGCGCCCGCCCGTGGTGGCCTACAACGGATACCCCCATGGCTATGCGCAGACCGGGTATCCAAGCTGGGGGCCCCGGCCCGAATACCGTGAGGGACATGGATGGAAGCACGAGCATCGGCAGCACCAGCGCTGGAATCATGACAACGACTGATGGATCGACGCCACGGCCTGTCACGTTTTGTCAGACTTATGCGGGCCGCGCTGTCTCCATGGACCACTTCAGGACGTTGTTAGCTCATACACAAGGCAAACCACTTCGGAGAACCACCATGCTTCGCACATCACTCTTGGCTTTGACCCTGGTCGCAGCAAGCGCTCTGACGCCTGCTGCTCATGCAGGCGGGGTGTACTGGTCGTTGGGCGTCGGCGGGCCAGGCGTGGCTGCCAATTTCGGCAATTTCTACCCCGCTCCACCCGTGTATTACGCACCGCCCCCGGTCTATTACGCCCCTCCCGCGCCGGTGTATTACGCCCCGCCGCCCGCAGTTACCTACTACCCAGGGTATGTCAACTACGGTGTCTATCGTCAGCCCTGGCATCCAGACCGTGGTTGGCACAGAGGCTGGAGGCGTGGCGACGACGACGAGGGCCATTGAATCGTCGCCTGCAAGCCGGGGCACCCTCCTGAAAAACACGCCGGGCTGCCCCGAGTTGCCCTGCTCCGCGCGGGGGAACCGGGCGCAGCATCACCTCGGAAGCGGCTCGGCCAACTCCGTGCGAGGCGACAGACCAAAGTAGCAAGGGGCCGGGGTCTGCTCGGCCACCAGGTTGACGTTTCAAGCCGACCGTCGGTGCCAGGTCACGGCATGGGGGTGGGATTGGATGCCGCCTGCCCGATCTCAAGGCTTGATCTTTTATCATGGCGTCATGATTTGCACTGTTTTTTCAGCCTTTTGGCAGCCTCATGTCCGATTCACTGACCGTCCAATCCCCTGCTGATCCCGTTTTCATCCTGGACATTGCGCGACTCATCGTTGCGTCGCTCAATCTCGAGATCGCAGCCGCTGACATCGACCCGGACGCGCCGCTCTATGGCGATGGTCTCGGTCTGGATTCGATCGACATCCTGGAAATCGCCCTCGTCGTCTCCAAGCAATATCGGGTGCAATTGCGTGCCGATGACGCCGACAACCACCGCATCTTCAGTTCCCTGCGCCACCTGGCCAATCATGTGGCCGCTCTGAGAAATCCGTGATCACAACACGCTCCGGCTTCCCGCGCGGGGCCCTCGTCGTCATGCTGTGCGCGGCCTATTCGCTGCTGGCCTATCTGGGAGCGCGCGCCTCCCAACCCAACGTCGCGGCGGCCATCGTCGCCTTTGCACCGCTTCTGGCCCTGCTGGGCTGGATGGTCTGGCAGTCCCCTCACCGCCTCCCTGTCTTGCTGCTGGCAGTGCCGGGCATTGGGTTGCTCTGGAGCCAGCGCACGGTCTTGCTGCAGCATTACGACTTGGCCTATCTGCTGCAGCATGCCGGGACTCTGGGCTTGCTGGCCTTCATGTTCGGGCGCACGCTGCGATCTGGCTCCACCCCCTTGGTCAGCCGCTTCGCCGAAATGGCCCATGGCAGCATTTCAGCGCGTGTTGCGCGCTACACCCGCGGCGTGACCTGGGCCTGGACGCTCTTTTTCACCGCCATGACGCTGAGCTCCTTCGTCTTGTTCATCGTCGCACCGCTGCCGATATGGGCCCTGTTCGCCAATCTGTTGTCTCCATTGCTGGTGCTGGCGCTGTTCGTTGCCGAATACCTGGTGCGACTGCGCGCTCTGCCAGCGCACGAACGCACCGGGCCGATCGAAGCCATACGCGCTTATGCGCACTACAGCGTGGAGAAGACCACCCGGCGGGCTGCGGCACGCACGCAGGCCGCAGCGGCCGAGTCCTTTGCCGCGCCATCCGCCGAGCGGCGCTGAGGCCGGCACAGCCGGGCTTCGACATGACGCATCTGCCGCTGGTTTCGGCACCCGACCTCGACGCCATCTTCGCCTGGCGCGAGGGCAAGCCCATTCTCGTGCGCGATTTCCTGCATGACGTGCGGCAAGTGGCGGCCGCCATGCCGCCCCGCCAGCATGTGCTCAACACCTGCCGCGACCGCTACTGCTTCGGTGTCGGCTTTGCCGCCGCGTTGGTGAGTGGCAGGGTCAGCCTGCTGCCGTCCACGCGCACGCCCGACACCGCGGCGCAATTGCGCGACTTCGCTCCGGATGTGTTCTGCCTGAGCGATCTGCCTTGCGACTTCGATCTGCCATTCATGCCGTACCCCGAGCCGTGCACGGCTCCCGCCCCGGTGGGCGCGCTGGCCATGCCCATGCTCGACTCCGATCAGGTGGTTGCCCATGTGTTCACCTCGGGCTCCACCGGCGTCCCCATCCCCCATCGCAAGACCTGGGGCGCCCTGGTCGGCAGCATCCCAGCCAGTGCGGCCAGGCTCGGACTGCATACCGGTCCGCGTCGCACCCTTGTGGGCACCGTACCGCCGCAGCATATGTACGGGTTCGAGTCCACCTTGCTGCTGGCACTGCATGGCGGCGTGGCACTGGGCGCGGCACACCCGTTCTACCCGGCTGACATCGCCATGGCACTCGCCTGCGTGCCCGCGCCACGTCTGCTCGTCACCACACCGGTGCATCTGCGTGCCCTGCTCGCGGCGGACGTGAGCTTGCCGCCGGTCGCTGCCGTACTCAGCGCCACCGCCCCCCTGGCGCAGGAGCTGGCGCGCGAGGTCGAGACCCGTTTGGCGGCTCCACTGTTGGAGATTTACGGCTCGACCGAGACCGGCCAGATCGCCACCCGCCGCACGGCGCAGAGCGATGTCTGGGAACTGTTCCCTGGCGTGACCCTGCGCGCCGATGCCACTGGGTCCACCATGGCCCGTGGCGGCCATGTGCTCGATGCCATTGCACTCAACGATGTCATCGAATTGCTCGACGCACAGCACTTTCGCCTGCTCGGACGCAGCGCCGACATGGTCAATATCGCCGGCCGACGCAGCTCGCTGGCCTACCTCAACCACCAGCTTGGCACCATCCCCGGCGTGCACGATGGCGCGTTCTACATGCCGCCCGGAGGTGACTCCGACGTCACCCGGTTGATGGCCTTTGTCGTCGCTCCCGACCTGCGCCGCGAAGACCTGCTCGCGGCCCTGCGCCAGCGCGTCGACCCGGCATTTCTGCCACGCCCTCTGGTGGTGGTGGATGCGCTGCCGCGCAATGCCACCGGCAAGCTGCCGCGCGCCGAGTTGGCCGCCTTGGCGGCGTCCTTGCCCGCATCCAAGCTTCGCGAGGCCGTGACGGATGCGCGCTGAGCCATCCGCGTCAGACCCGGCCGGGCATGCGGTTACCGTCGAACTGCCTGGCTATGCACCCAGTCATGCAGTCTTCGCCGGCCATTTCCCCGGCCGCCCCATTGTCCCCGGGGTGTTGCTGCTCGACGCAGCGCTCCATCATCTTGACGCCATGCGGAATGTCAGCACGGCACCATGCCGCATCGGCACGATGAAGTTCCTGAGCGTGGTGCAAGCCGACGAAAATCTGCTGCTGCAGCACACGGCGACTCCAGACGGCGGCGTGCGCTTCGAGCTGTTTGCCGGCACCCGCAAAGTGGCCATTGGCAGCTTGCAGGGCAAGCATGCCGGCACTGCGAAAGTTCCATCCGATCCATGAGCTCCCAACCGTCCCGCCTCGATGGGGTGCAGACCCGGCGAGCCGTGGGTGCACCGCCGACGCACGCGGTCGCGCCACGTGCCGCCTGGACAAGCGACGGCGAGCGCAGCAACCCGTTCACCCTGCGCCTCATGACCTGGATTTCGCTGCGCCTGGGGCGACGCATCGGACGCCTCGTGCTGCTCGGCGTCGCTGCCTATTTCGTGCTGTTCGCTCCCAGCGCGCGGCGCGCCTCGCGCCAATACCTCAAGCGCGTGCTGGGGCGTGACGCGAACTGGGCGGACGGCTTTCGCCATGTGCACTGCTTTGCCTCCACCATCCACGACAGGATCTATCTGCTCAACGATCGCTCCGATCTGTTCGACATCCGGGTACACGGCATCGAGCATGTCGAGGCCGTGCTTGCCCAGGGCCAGGGCGCCTTTCTGATGGGCGCGCACTTCGGCAGCTTCGAAGTGTTGCGCGCCCTGGCGCGGCGGCAAGGCGGCATTCCCGTTTCGCTGCTGATGTATGCCGACAACGCGCGCAAGATCAATGCCGCCTTGCACGCCATCAACCCCGCCGCCACGCACGACATCATCCCGCTCGGCCAGGTGGGCTCGATGTTGCGCCTGCGCGAGCGGCTGGACGCAGGCGCCGTGGTCGGCATCCTCGCCGACCGTTCGCTGCACGACGACGCCACTGCCACGCTGCCCTTCCTCGGCCAGCCCGCGCCATGGCCGCGCGGGCCGCTGCGCATCGCCGCACTGCTGCGTCGACCGGTGATTTTCATGACTGGCGTCTATCACGGTGGCAACCGCTACGACCTGCATTTCCTCCCCCTGGCGGACTTCTCCGGCTGCAAGCGCGGCGAGCGCGACGCCGCGACCGACGCGGCGCTGGCGCGCTATGTTGCGCAACTGCAGGCGCAATGCCACGCTGCGCCCTACAACTGGTTCAATTTCTATGATTTCTGGCAGGGCCCGACCGCCGAGGCCGCCGGCCCCAAGGAACTGTGAACGCCCGCTGCTTGCCGCAACACCCATGCATCGCACCCACCTGACTTCCGCCAGAATCCCCGGGCGCCGCACTCTCCTCGCACTGGTGCTGTTCGCAACCCCGTGGCTGGCACTGACGAGCCATGCGGCCGAGTGGAACCTGGACGCCCTGATGCATGCGCTGGCGCAGCACAAGTCGGGCCGCGCCAGCTTCGTTGACACCAAGACCATGGCCATGCTCGACACGCCCATCGAGTCGTCGGGCGAACTGCGTTTCGCCGCACCCGACTTCCTGGAGGTCCGCACCCTCAAACCCAAGCCGCAGACCATCATCCTTCTGGCCAATCAGCTCACGGTGGAACTCGGTGGCCGCAGCCACCAACTCAACCTGGACGATCATCCGGACATCGCCGTGCTGGTGAACAGCATTCGCGCCACGCTCAACGGTGACCTCAACGTGCTGCAGCGCGATTTCGTCGTCGGCCTGAGCGGAGACGCCACGCAATGGACCCTGAACCTCGCGCCGGTGGCTCCCCTCGCACGGGAGCGGGTGCGCGCCATCCGCATCGACGGTCGCCGGGGCCAGGTGCGCAGCATCGCCGTGCAACAGACCGACGGCGACCACTCCCTGATGACCATCCGCGAGCAGACCGATCCGTGAGCCGTCGCGCCCTGCCCGCGCTGCTGCTGTGGCTGGCCGCGCTGGCAGCCAGCGTCGTGGTCATCAGCCACAGCCGCTTCACGGCCGACATGTCGGCCTTCCTGCCGCGCGCGCCCGACGCCCAGCAGCAGGTGCTGGTCGACCAGTTGCGCGACGGCATGATTTCGCGCCTCATCCTGGTCGGCATCGACGGCGCCCAGGCATCCACCCGTGCTGCGTTGTCCAAGGCCCTGGCGCAGCGCCTGCGCCGCGATCACGCCTTCGCCTCGGTGAACAACGGCGAGCCGGTCGACGCTCAACGCGACGATCGGCTGTTGCTGAAATACCGCTATGTGCTCAGCCCCGGCACCACGGCGCAGGCCTTCAGCACCGACGGGCTGCACCGGGCCATGCAAGACAGCATCGACCAGTTGGCCTCGCCCATGGGGGCCAGCCTCAAACAACTACTGCCTGCTGACCCCACCGGCGCCACCTTGCACCTGCTCGGCAGTCTGTCCTCCGGCGCCCAGCCGCACCTGGTGGACGGCGTCTGGGCGGCTCCCAGGGATGCGCGCGCGCTGCTGCTGCTGCTGACCAGCGCGCCGGGGACCGATACCGATGCGCAGCAAGCCGCCATCGCCAGCGTGCGCAGCGCCTTTGCCGATGCACAACGCCGCCTCGGGCCGAGCGCGTTGCAAGCCAGCCTGGTGCTGAGCGGCCCGGGGGTGTTTGCGGTGCAGTCGCGCGCCACCATCAAGGACGCGGCCGAGCGAGTCTCGCTGATCGGCAGCCTGCTCATCGTCAGCATGCTGTTGCTGGTCTACCGTTCGCTGCCGGTGTTGCTGCTGGGCTTGCTGCCCGTGCTCTCCGGTGTGCTCGTAGCCATCGCCTCGGTCGGACTTGGCTTTGGCATGGTGCAGGGCATCACGCTCGGCTTCGGCACCACACTGATGGGCGAGGCGGTGGACTATTCCATCTACCTGTTCGTGCAGTCCAGCGAGGCCGGCAGCGGCAGCGCCTGGGTGCAACGCTTCTGGCCCACCATCCGCCTGGGCATGTTGACCTCGGTCGTCGGCTTCGCCACCTTGCTGCTGTCGGATTTCCCCGGTCTGGCCCAACTCGGTGCCTACTCCATCAGCGGTCTGGTGACGGCGTCGCTGGTCACCCGCTTCGTCCTGCCGCATCTGCTGCCGCGTGGGTTCGCCGTGCGTGATTTGAGCGCCATCGGCCAGCGTCTGGTGCGCGCCGTGGCTCGGCTGCGGCGCCTGCGCTGGGCGCTTGTCGTGCTGGTGGTCATCGCGTGCTCCGTGTTGCTGCAGCAGCGCCAGCACCTATGGAACACGCAACTCTCGGCACTCAGTCCCCTGAGCCCGGCGTCCCTCGCGCTAGACGCGCAACTGCGCCGCCAGGTCGGCGCTCCCGATTCCGCCGACCTGGTGGTGGTGCGTGGCGACGACGCCAACGCCGCTCTGGCCGCTGCGGAGCGCATCGCCCCGCGGCTGCAGCGCCTGCAGGCAGAGGGCGCCATTGCCGGCTTCGACACCCCGGCGCGTTTCCTGCCCAGCCTGGCGACGCAACGCGCGCGCCAGGCTGCCCTGCCTCCGGGGCCCGTCTTGCAACAGCGGGTGGATGCCGCGGTGCAGGGACTGCCGGTGAAGCCCGCGCTGTTCGCGCCCTTCGTGCGCGACGTGGAGGCCGCGCGCCATGCCGCGCCGCTCACCCGCGACGACCTCGCCCACACCGCCTTCGCGCTGGCCCTGAACGGCATGCTGCTGCGAGCCGCAAATGGTCGTTGGTCTGCGCTGTTGCCGCTGCGCGCGCCAAGCTCGGGGTCGATCAACAGCGCACGCATCACCGCCGCACTCGCAGGCACGCAGGCCAGCTACATCAACCTGGGCGACGCCAGCACCGGGCTGTACGACAGCTACCTGCGAGCCGCCGCCTGGTTGTCGCTTGCCGGGCTTGGCGCCATCGCCTTGCTGTTACTCGTTGCCCTACGCTCGCCGCTGCGCGCCGCGCGCGTGCTGGCCCCACTGTTGGCTGCGGTGGTCGTGGTAGCCGCCGGCCTGCTGCTGACGGGCATTCAGCTCACCTTGCTCCACCTCGTCGGCATGATGCTCATCGTTGCGGTCGGTTCGAACTACGCGCTGTTTTTCGATCGCGGCCAAGTAGACAACGGTGGTATCGCGCCACGCACGCTGGCCTCACTGCTGTTCGCCAATCTCACCACCGTGGCCGGCTTCGGCCCGCTGCTGTTCTCGGGCGTGCCCGTGCTGGAGGCCCTGGGCGCCACCGTCGGCCCCGGAGCGTTGCTCGCGCTGCTTTTCTCGGCCATCTTGTCCGCGCCACCGGGCACGATGTGCAAGGCCAGGCCAGAAGCCACAGCGGCGGCATAATCGACTGACCATGCCCGAGACACACAGCCGCAGTGCAATGCCCGCCTCAGCCATCTGGCGCCCCCCGCCGCTGGTGCTGTTCGCGCTTGCGGTGCACGCCATCGCCCTGGTCGGCATCATCATGAGGCCAGAGCGATGGCCTTGGGCCTTGGGAGCCGTGATCCTCAGCCATGGGCTCATCACCGCCGCGAGCCTGTGGCCGCGTGGCCAGTGGCTCGGCCCCAACCTGATCCGCCTGCCGGACGCCGCCGTCGCGCGCGGCGAGGTCGCACTGACCATCGACGATGGGCCCGACCCGGACGTGACCCCGGCCGTGCTCGATCTGCTCGACACCCTGGGTGTGCAGGCCACGTTTTTCTGCATCGGCAGCCGCGCCATGGCCTACCCGGACTTGTGCCGCGACATCGTGCGGCGCGGTCACGCAGTGGAAAACCACAGCGCCCAACATCGCCACAATTTCTCGCTGCTCGGGCCGCGCGGATATCGACGCGACTTGCAGGCCGGACAAGCCGCGCTCAGCGCCGTGACCGGGCGCATCCCGCTGTTTTTCCGCGCCCCCGCCGGTTTTCGCAACCCGTTTCTCTGGCCCGAGCTGGCGCGGCTCAACCTGTGTCTGACAACCTGGACACGGCGCGGGTTCGACACCCACGAGCGTGACCCGGCCACCGTCACCCGGCGGCTGCTGCACAATCTGCGCGCCGGCGACATCCTGCTGCTGCACGATGGCCACGCCGCCCGCGCCGCCAACGGTCGGCCCGTGATTCTCGACGTGCTGCCCCCCCTGCTGGCTGCTGTCCGCCGGGCGGGTTTGCGCGCAGTGACCTTGCACGCGGCCTGCGCCACGACCCCGCCGCCCTTGCCCCCGACTGCCGCTGCCCCACTTCAGCCGGGAGCCATGCCCGCGCCGGAACTCGCGGATTCGCGGCTTGCGCCTGCAGTTTCGCGGCAGCGGCGCGAGCGCCCTGCACGGGTCAAGCCGCGGCCCTCCGTTGTTCACCGGCATCCGATCAACTGAAGAACTTGCCCAGCGTCACTGTCACCGACTGGGTGGCCATCAGGCTGATCGAGGGGTTCTGGTTGCACACATCGTCGTAGGGGAAGGCGTAAGCCAGGCCGTTGGTACTCACCTGATGGAACAACTGTGCCCACGGGTTGAAGGTCTGTACAGGCGAGACACCAGAGTAGAACGGCCCGCCCGAGCAGTTCACGTCGCTCATGTTGTTGGAGACATGACCGCGGTTGAAAGCAGCGGCGAGGATTTTTTGCACGTTCTTGGCGGCGGCGCTGCCGGTGGCGAGGGAATTGGCGCATTGCCAAATATCCACGGAAGGAATGCCCGAACTGTTCGCGATCGTCAAGGCCGGTGCACCACCTTGGGTGAAGGTCAGCGTCCCGCCCTGAACCGTGCCGCTGAAGGTCCCTGATGCCAGATCCGTGACGGTCACTGGATTCGAAGCCGTCCACTGGGCATACCAACTGTGAACCGCCGAATCGAAATAGGTGCTCAGACCGCCGCTGTAAAGGCTCTGCCCGGTGATGGACTTGGGTGAAAGGGCACGCAGGCTGGTGATGCCTGCGGGATAGGCGGAAGCTGCCGTCACGGCGATGGATTGGTCGAACTCCGCTCCCAGCGCGGCCACGGCACTCAGGATGGCCGGGCGCGAACGGTTGAACTGCCCCTGCAGGGTGCCGCCAGGCGTACCGTTGAGCAGCAGCGGAAAGCCGAACTGGTCCACCTGGGTGGTGTTGCCATTGAATTGGCCGTTGCTGTCGTAGGAAAACTCGATCCAGTCGAACAGCGTGAGTTGTCCCGGATAACCCAAGGGAACGGGCGCTGTGTACTGCGTGCCGCTCAGCACCGAGAAGGGCAATTTTGGTATGCCCACCGACATGTAGATGCGCCCACTGAACGCCGCCGTGCCCGTGCCAAGGCCCGGGAGCGTGCTCGTGTTCAGGTTGGCCAGGTCGATGACGGTCTTGGTGATGAGCGAGACGGGAATGCTGTAGTCGGCCCATCGCTGCGGATAGTTGGCCGCGAGCGTGGCCGCGTCGTTCCCGGAAAGCCCTGCTGAACCGGGGAAAGTGCCGGCGGCGAGGGTGTTGTCGGCCGTGCTCATGGGGTGCGGCGTGCCACTGGCGTCGAGGCGATATTGCATGTTGCCGGCGCTCGTCTGCACCTCACCGACGATGTAGGCATACACCGGGGTGCCGCATGGAAGGTCGGTCTGCGTCGCATCGATGGTCAGCGGGGTGAGCGCCGTGGCGCTGGCTCCGCCGCTCCCGCACACGGGAGCCGGAGCACCACCGCCAGGAACTGCAGAACCACCCCCACCGCCGCCTCCCCCGCCACAAGCAGCGAGAATGCTCGACGCTCCCACGCCCAAAAGAAAGGTCCGTCTGTTCAGTTTGTTTTGGCCCATTTGGAATGCCCCCTGATTGTTTGCTACTTTCGATTCGTGAAACATACTTTTCCTTACAAATCTTAACGTGCGCACATGCAGCAGCGCGTCAGCCCAGACCCAAACAGTGACAACAAGTTTTATCCATACGACAAACACTGCGACTGAACCCTCATGCCGAGTCCCACCGCACGCCCAATCCCACTGTTGCGACTCAGCCACAGCACGACCACAACCTGCCTCGGCGCTGGACTCGACGCCCAGTTGCAAGCCCTGCAATCCGCGCGCAGCGGCTTGGCGCCTTGCGCCTTCGACATCGTCGATCTGCCGACCTGGATCGGCGAGGTCGCCGGAGTGGACGATGTGCGCCTGCCCGAGCCGCTGCTCGATTTCGATTGCCGCAACAACCGCCTGGCCGAACTCACCCTGCAGCAGGACGGCTTTGCTGATGCGGTGCAAGCGGCCATCGCGCGCCATGGCGCGCAGCGCATCGGTCTGTTCCTCGGCACCAGCACCTCAGGCATCCTGCAAACCGAACAGGCGTATCGCGCGCTCGACGCCCAGGGCGCGTTGCCGCCCACCCTGCATTACGAACAAACCCACAACACCTTCTCGCTCGGTGCCTATGTGCGCGCACGCTTCGGCCTGCGCGGCCCGTGCAGCGTGGTCTCCTCGGCCTGCTCGTCCAGCGCCAAGGTGTTCGCCAGCGCGCAGCGCATGTTCGCCGCCGGGCTGATCGACTGCGCCCTGGTGGGTGGCGTGGACAGCCTGTGCCTGACCACGCTGTACGGCTTCAATTCGCTGGAACTGCTGTCGAGCACGGCCTGCCGCCCGTTCGACGCGACACGCAACGGTCTGTCCATCGGTGAGGCCGGCGCCTTCGTGCTGCTGGAGCGCGCACCGATGGTACCCACGGCTGGCGACGTGTTGCTGCTGGGCGTGGGCGAATCGAGCGATGCCTACCACATGTCCTCGCCACATCCCGACGGCCTCGGTGCCCGAATCGCCATGCAGCAGGCGCTGGATCAGGCCGGGCTGCAGCCGGCCGACATCGACTACATCAATCTGCACGGCACCGCCACGCCCAGCAACGATGCCGCCGAGGGCCGCGCGGTCGGCACCCTGTTCGGGGCCGGTGTGCCATGCAGTTCCACCAAGGGCGCCACCGGCCATACCCTGGGTGCGGCCGGCGGGGTGGAAGCGGTGATTTGCCTGCTGGCGCTGCGTCATGGTTTCATGCCCGCCGGCGTTGGCACCACGGCACTCGACCCGGCCATTGCCGCTGTCGCGCCGCTCGATTACCTGCTTGCGGCAGGCACCCCCCATGCGAGCCGGCAGGCGCCAAGCATCGCCGCGCCGCGCCGCGCGCTGAGCAACTCCTTCGGCTTCGGAGGGACCAATTGCAGCCTGGTGCTGGCGCAGGGTGATGCGCTGGACCATGCGTTGGGAGATGCGCGATGAGCAGCGCGAGGCCGGCCATGCCACACGACGCGTTGCCTGCCGCCCAGGCACTCGACGCCCACATCGACGGCGTCGGCGTGCTCGGCCCGGGGCTCAGCAACTGGGAGCAGGCGCAGGACGTGCTGTGTGACGATGCACCGCATGTTGCCCAGAGAACCGTTCTGCCGGTGCCGCAAATCCTGCCCGCCGCCGAACGACGCCGCGCCACGGCCGTGATCAAACTCACCCTCGCCAGCGGGCTTGCGGCCGTAGCCCACGCCGGCTTGAACGCGGCCAATCTGGCCACGGTGTTCACGTCCTCCGGCGGCGACGGCCGCAATTGCCATGAGATCTGCGCCGCGCTGGCCGGCAGCGACAGACTGCTCTCGCCCACACGCTTTCACAACTCTGTGCACAACGCCGCCTCGGGCTACTGGGGCATCGCCACCGGCGCGATGGCGCCTTCCGCCGTGTTGTGCGCCTTCGACGCCAGCTTCGCCGCCGGCCTGCTCGAAGCCTTG
The DNA here is from genome assembly GCA_013044035.1 of Burkholderiales bacterium. Classification (GTDB taxonomy): domain Bacteria; phylum Pseudomonadota; class Gammaproteobacteria; order Burkholderiales; family Burkholderiaceae_C; genus Thiomonas_A. Next base: position 27,465 of record JABEVE010000031.1, on the reverse strand, counting down.
GTGCAAGTCGCGCTGCTGCGCCAGCCGGTGCTGCTGCTGGCCTATGACACCCACTACCCCGAGCCGCTGCACCGCGTGCGGCCGATTCCCGACAGCTTCGGCGTTGCCCTGGTCCTGGCGCCGCAAGCCGGCACACGCTCGCTGGCTCGGCTGAGCCTCGACCCCACCGCGCCCTTCACCGAACTGCCGGCAGACACCTTGAGCGATGCCACACTCGAAGCGCTGCGATGCGCGATCCCCGCCGCACGCGCGCTGCCCCTGCTGCGCGCGCTGGCCCGGCGCGAAACCGCCCACATCGTGCTGGACAACCAACCTGGCCAACAGCTCGCGCTGCAACTCACGCCATGCTAAAGCCTGCGCACCTGGGGCATGTCCCACTGGACCATGCATGGATCGCGGCACATATCCCGCATCAGGGCAGCATGTGCCTGCTGGACGCAGTGCTGCGCTGGGACACGCAACACCTCGTCTGCAGCGCCACCAGCCACCGCGACGCCAGCAACCCACTGCGCCAGTTCGACCGCCTCGGCGCGGCATGCGGCATCGAATACGCAGCGCAGACGATGGCGGTGCATGGCGCGCTCGTGGCTGAGCATGGCTGTATGCCTGATCTGAGTAACACTCCCGATGACGGCCAGCCAACCTTGGGGCGGCCCGGCGGTTTGCTGGTGACTGCCCCCAATCGTCCGCAAGCGGACGCCCCCCAAGGGGGCCAGCCAACCTTGGGGCGGCCCGGCGGTTTGCTGGTGAGCCTGCGCACGGTGCAACTGCATGTGGCTCGGATCGACGACATCGCTGCGGCACTGGAGGTGTGCGTCGAGCGTCTGTCAGGCGACGCGCAGATGCTGCTCTATCAGTTTCGCGTGCTGGCCGGCGACAGCTTGCTGCTCGATGGCCGTGCCTCGGTGTTGTTGGACGCCGCCGGTCTTACCCCTTCATTCGCCTCCACACCGCCATGAACACCACGCCCAACACCACGCCGAAAGTCACACCCGCACGCCGTGCCCTGGTCACCGGTGGCAGCGGCGCAATCGGCGCCGCCATCTGCAGGCGTCTAGCGACCGACGGCTGCGCCATCATCGTCCACGCCAACACCGGTCTTGCCAGGGCTGAAGCCCTGGCGACCGCGTTGCGCGCACAAGGTCATGCGGCGCAAGCCGCGGCCTTCGATCTGACCGATGCCGCCGCCACCGCGGCGGCGGTGGAAGCGCTGCTCGCCGACGGTCCGGTGCAGGTGCTGGTGAACAACGCCGGGGTGCATGACGACGCCGTCTTTCCCGGCATGAGCCTGGCACAGTGGCAGCATGTCATCGACGTCTCGCTCAACGGCTTTTTCCACGTCACTCAGCCGCTGATGCTGCCGATGATTCGCACCCGCTGGGGGCGCGTCATCAACATCACCTCGGTAGCGGCCATCGCCGGCAATCGGGGGCAGGTGAATTACGCCGCAGCCAAAGGCGCGCTGCATGCGGCGACCAAATCCCTGGCGCTGGAGGTGGCCAGCCGCGGCATCACGGTGAATGCAGTGGCACCCGGCATCATCGCCACCGCGATGAGCGAGGCCGCGTTCGACGCCACGTCCATCGCCCAACTGGTGCCGATGAAACGCGCCGGAACACCGCAGGAGGTGGCCGATCTGGTGGGTTTTCTCGCTTCGGCCGAGGCCGGCTACATCAGCGGACAGGTCATTTCCATCAACGGCGGCATGATCTGATGCGACCGCGTCCCCAAGCCTCATGTCGGCCATTCGGCGACAAGCACAATCGCCGCACCATGCTGTGGACGGCGGGGCCAGCTGCCCCGTTCGCACTCGGCCTGGGTTTCGGCTGAATCAGCGCGCCGGCATGGTCAGCACAGGCTTGGCATGGGCCTGCGCCCAGTTCGTCGCCACCGCGTTCTCGCCTGGATGGAACTCATTTCAGCGGCGGATCAACCGCAGATCGGTCACGAAGTCCTGCGGTTCGCCGATGTCGATCCTCGCGAAAGACGGGTGCAGCGGGTTGAGCAGAACGTTGACTTCGGCGGGGATCACGGCGCTGGGCACAGCCAGCGCCGCACTGGATCGGCGCTGCGCCCAGGTGTTGCCGATGGCCTGGAGTTGCTCCCGGGCGCCGGGCTTGCGCCAGTCTGCAGGCAACTGGTCCGGCGTCACGCGCTCGATCTTCAGATGGCTCGGCAGGGTCGCGGCAATCATCACGTAGCGGGCCCGCAAAGGCTCGTCCTGCACCAGCATTTCGAGCATCGCGAGTGATTGACTCCCGGCGGTGTAGACCACCGGCACGCCCTTGCCGTTCCAGCGCCCGCCATACAGCCTGGCACCTTCGCCCGAGAACGCGGATGGGGCGAAACGGGCCGTGAGCAGCCGCCAGACCGTGAGCATCAGGCGAACACGCCATGCTCGATCCGACCGAGCGTGTCGAACACGCTGCCGGCGCCGATCTCGGTGTCGAGCAACGACAGCGGCGTCTGGCGCGACAAAGCGGCATTGGGCGACTTCAACCAGTCGAGTGCAGGATCGAGTCCCTCGAAGACTTGCTCTGCGCGCTCGATCACGCGGGCAAGCCGGACCAGCTTCGCCGTTTCCTCGCTGTTGAGCAGGCCTTCTTTTTTTCGCCGTGCCAGCGTGCGTTCGGGAATGCCCAAGATCGACGCCAGCTCCGATTGCGTGATGCGCAGACTCTTGGTCAGGGCATCGATGGCCGCTGAGGAAATGCCCTGGCGAATGATGGGCACCCAATCCAGCGCCGTGCGGGGCTTGGCATGAAGAACACCGCGCCCGCCCAGAAGAGTCTGGGCGGCGGTGGCGGATGCAGCGAGAGGGGAAGTCATGCGAGTGCTCCTGTCGGGTCGGGCGATGGGCCGGCCATATGTTGACCTGCCAAACTGCCATTTGGCATCTATTTTAAGCCAAAATGGCAGCCTTCCAAGGCCGTGGATGGCGCCGAGCGCAACGGCTCAGCCGACGCGCAGGCGTCGCCACGCCAGCAACGGCAGGCGTAGCACGAAGCCGAGAAAAAGCCGTGTGTGCATCCACGTCAGCAGGATGTTGTCGCGCAGGTAATTGAAGTGCGAGACGCCGCCTTGCGCGGCGCTCAGATAACGCACCGGCGCAGGCAGGTTGATGGCCGGCACGCCGTGCCAGCTCAGGCGTACCACGGCCTCGGGGTCGAAGTCGAAATGGCGCATCCACGGCTGCCGGCGCATCACGGCGCGCAGCGGCGCGATCGGATAGACGCGAAAGCCGCACAGCGAGTCGCCGATGCCGGCCCAGAGCGTTTCCAGATTCGCCCAGGCGTTCGACACCTTGCGCCCCTGCACGCGCAGAGGGGGCGCGCTGGCGTCGAACACCGGCACGCCGAGTACCATCGCCAGCGGCTGCTGCAGCGAGGTCGTCATGAAGACCGGAATGCGCTCGGCGGGATGTTGGCCGTCGGAGTCCATGGTGAGGGCGTGGGTGTAGCCGGCTGCTGCGGCGGCGTCGAGGCCGTGCAGCACGGCGGCACCTTTGCCGCGGTTCTCGGGCAGCAGCAGGACGTGCAGTTGCGGGTCGGCGGCCGCCAGGGCCTGCAGGCCTGCGGCGGTGCCGTCACTGCTGCCATCCACCACCACCCATACCGGCGCCCATTGCGCGCGCGCGGCCAGAACCGTGGCGTAGACCGCAAGGCCGGGGTTGTAGCTGGGGATGAGGACGAGGTGCGTGGCGCTCGGCTGCGGACCGTCAGATGGCATGCGGGCATCAACCGTCGGCGCAGTCTTGGTCATCGGTCGAAGCCGTGCGGTGTGGATCAGTGGCGTCGTTTTGCGGCAGCAGACGGGGCAGCATGGCATGGGCCAGTGCGTCCTGGAAATAGAGTTCGAGGGCGACGGCAAAGGCCTGCACGTCTTGAGGCGGATCGAAGCGCTTGCCCAGTCGCACGCGGTAGGTGATGGGCAGCAAGGGGCGTTGCAACAAGGGCCAGCCCTTGGTGAGGAAGGGCGAATCGGTCTCGATGAACACGGTTTGCACCGGCACTTGCGCCTGCTTGGCAATGAGTCCGACACTGCCGCGCACCGGGCCGACGGGCCGCGCCGCGCTGCGCGTACCTTCGGGGAAAAGCAGCAGGTGATGGCCGCCGTGCAGATCGGCCACGGCGAGGTGGATCATGTTGCGCAGCGCGTCGTTGCGGATGTAGCGCGCCAGGCGCGCGCCGGCGCCAAGCGAGGGGTTGTCGAGGATATCGGCCTTCATGATGCAGGCCAGGCCCGGCAGGCGGGAGATGACGAGCACCGCGTCGATCAGCGAGGGATGGTTAGGCGCGACGATCATCGGCGGCTGGCCACGCAGGGTGTCCAGCGCGGACAAGTCGAAGCGGCAGGCGCCGATGGCCGTCAGCGTGCGCAAGTACCCACGAAACGCCGTGTGAATCAGCCAGCGGCCGAACGCCAACCCGGCTCGACGCGGCAGCAGGTAGTACAGCGGAACGGCCAGCAGAGACCACAGCAGGCCCAGCGCACCGAGCAGGCCCAGGCCGAAATACACCCGCAGCGCGTCCCACACCTGGCGCGGCAAGCCGGGAGCATCGGGATCGTGCGGGATCACATCGTCATTCATGGCTGTCGACCATTTCGGAAGATTGTCCCAGGATCCACGCAACGCCGACACCAGCCGTGAGATTGCGGCTGCGGCGCATCAAGGGGCTGTCGGCAAAAACGGCGCCGCTCAGGTTGTCGTAACGGGCGAATCCGCCCACCCAGAAACCGGGGAAGCGCTTGCTCAAGGCCACGGTGAGCTGGCTACCGGCGTAGCCACCGGATACTGTGTAGGCCGCTCGTGTGGTCGTGGCGTCAGCCGGCGCCACGCCGTAATACGTCTGGTTGTAGCTGCGGTCGGCGACCAGCGGGCCGGTCTGCAGGCCCAGGCTCCAGCCGCTCAGCCCGGCAACGTCGGCCATGTCGAGATTGAGCACCGGGGCGAGCAGCCAGCCCACTTGGCGCGGATGCCACGCCACGCTGACGACGGTGCGCAGCGGCACGCGAAAGTCCAGACGCATGCGCCGCTCCGCCGACTGCCAGAGATGCACCTCGATCGCGGGGCCGAATTGGATCGTGGGCTTGAGATCAGGCATGCCGCTGCGGGCGACATTGTCGGTGCTGTTGACCGGCGGCGAAGCGCTCAGGCTGAGGTAGGAATCGACACGCTCGGTGTCGAACAGGTGCGCCTGAAAACCGTTGCGTCCGGCCTTGAAGATCTCGCCGCGATAGACGAAGTACGGGGTTGGCAAGATGTAGCTGCGCTGCTGGTCGGAGCCGGGATAGTCGGGAAAGCTGAGGACACCCAAGCCAAGGCCGGCCTCCCACAGCGGCTTTGGCACCGCTTGAGCGGCGGCTGACCCGAGGCCAGCCAGCAGCGCCGCAGCGGACGAGGCAAGGGCAACCAGGGTTCGACCCTTCAGCATGCAAACTCCCGCGACGTGGGCAAGGCCACGGCTTCGATTTCAACCAGCAGATCCGCGCGGCAGATGTCCGCCTGCAAGTACAGCGCCCGCAGCGCGCCGCCGACCCTGTGTTGCAGTTCGGCCTGGATCGCGGGTTGATCGGCGGCATGGCGGACATACACCTTGTAGTGCAAGTCTTGCAGCATCAGGCCCTGGGCACCCTGGGCGCCAGACTGTCGCAGCACGGCGTCGATGTTGCGCAGAATCTCGCGCGTCTGCTCCCCCACGTCGCCATGGTGCAGTGTGCGGTGGCCGACGATGCTGGCGGTGCCGGAAATGAACAGTGCCGGGTGACCGGCGATGCAGGCCAGGCTGGCGCGCGAAAACGTGGGCGCGCGCGGGCCGTAATCGGCCGGGTAGTCATAGGCGCTGAGTTGGCGCGGGTTTTCGATGGCCACCGGTGGCCGGCGGCCGGCGATGAAATACACCACCAGTGGCGCGCTGCCCGCCGCCCCCAGCGCACTGGCCGAGGGCACGCTGGAGCCGCCGACATGGCGGCCATGGGCGAGAAAGGCGTCTTGGCGGCCGATGTTGAACTGGCGGTAATGCTCCAACCCGGCGCTTTCGCGGTTGATGTCGGGGATATGGTTCCACACGCGCAACAGGTGAGGAAAACCGAGCATCTCGATGGCGCCGAACAACTCGTCATAGATCAGTTCGGTGGCGCGTTGCAAGGGGGGTGACTGCCCGGCGGCGGCAGCGCGCCAGGTCTCGCCGGTGCCCTGGCCCGTGGGGCTGGCGTCAATCCCTGGCTCCTGGTGCGTTTCAAGCTCGTCAGCCGCCAGCGTCATCTCACCGAACAACACCGCATCGTTGCAGCGCCAGTGCAGTCGGCCATGTACGCCGGCACGCGGCGGCGCGTCGCTGATCCAGACTTCGCTCCAGACTTCACTCGAAACCGCGCCTTGCCGCAGTGCTTGCACCTGAACCTGCGCCAGCGGCAAGTCCAGCCCGGTCAAGGCCTGCGGCAACGCGCTGCCGAAACAGACGACCCCAAGTACCGAGCGCAGCCAGGCGGCAGGCTGCGCCGCGAGTTCCGAGGCGGGCAGCAGCAGCAGTTGCAAGGCCGATGTGGCGGCCATCACTCGCCTGCGACGCCGGGCAGGGATTCCACCCGGATTTGCTGCTTGCGCAGCCCGCGGGCGCGCCATGACCGGGCCAGATGCCGCAGGGAAATCAGGTGAAAAAGACCCTTGAGCAGGCGAACCGAACCCCAGATGGGGGTGGTGCCAAAAATGTCGCCAGCCAGCACTGACAGCAACGCCTCCTTCATGCGCCAGATATTGCGCGGGCCCATGAACATGTCGCGCATGGTGGGGTGGTTGACACGATAGATGAACCAGGAGAACTGGCGTGGGCCATGGCGCAGGCCACGGTCGAAACGGGCCAGCGCCCGCGCCGCCCTGGCCGGCTCGCGCAGGCAGGTTTCCACGGCGTCGGCGGCCATGAAGCCGCCCTGCATGGCCAACATCACCCCGGAGGAAAACACGGGGTCGATGAAGGCGTAGGCATCGCCGATCAGCAGGTAATTGGGGCCATGGGTGTGGTCGCTGCTGTAGGAAAAATTGCCGGTGGCTTCGACCTCGGTCACACGGGTTGCGGCGCGGAGCCGGGCTGACAGGTCGGGTGACATGGCGATGGTGTCGGCGAAGAATTGGTCGAGAGGTTTGTCGCGAGTCTTGAGGTAGTACGGCCAGACCACCGCGCCGATGCTGGTGGCGCCGTCGGCCAGCGGAATCAGCCAAAACCAGCCATGCTCGAACCAGACGATGGTGACGTTGCCCTGTGCCTTGCCATCCAGTCGTTGCACGCCGGCAAAGTGGGCGAACAGAGCGGCACTGTTGTGCCTCGGGTCGCGGTGCTTGGCCTTGAGGCGACTGGCGAGAAAGGTGTCACGACCCGACGCATCGATGACCATGCGCGCGGTCCAGCTGGACTGGGTGCCGTCATCATGCGTGGCGCTGACCACGGCGCCCCGAGCCTCGGGCAGGAACCGCACATCGTGCACCGTGCAGCCTTCCATCACATCGGCGCCTTTGCACGCAGCGTTACGGATCAGGATGTGATCGAACTCCGAACGCCGCACCTGATAAGCCATGGGCATGGACTTGTCCCAGGCATCGGCGAACTCATAGGTCTGGGTGTGTTGCTCATGCCAGGGCGAGACGAACTCGGCGCCCCATTTCTCCATGCCGATGGCTTTGACCTGTGCCCCAACGCCAAGTTTGTCCAGCAACGGCAGGTTGGCGGGCAGCAGCGACTCGCCGATGTGAAAGCGCGGGTGATGGTCCTTCTCCAGCAGCGCCACGCGCAGTCCGCGTTCGGCCAGCAGCGCAGCCGCCGTCGACCCACCCGGACCCGCGCCGATGATGAGAACATCAACCGATTGCTGCGTTGACGTCGTGGCAGGCGTGGCCTGTGTGGCCGGTGCCGCGCCTGCGCCGTGCGTATCTGCCGCCATGGAATCCTCTGAGGACCGGATCAAACCAGTCGGTGGCTGCCGCGTGGAGCTGGGCAGGGGAAACTCCGCAAACAAGCTGCCCGCCGTGAACGGCCAGTTACTATCACGCATTTTAGAGAGTCCGGTCAGGCAAGAGCTGCTTGGATCACCCGTGCGGCGCGACACGAACCCCCGCTCCAGCGATCGCGCGCGCCGCATACACATCGCCCACGCCGGCCGGCGCCGCTTCAACGGGCGGCGTCAGCGCTTTCGCCCACCCAGCAGGCCCCCCAGCACACCGCGGATGATTTCGCGGCCCACCGTGCTGCCGATGCTGCGCGCGGCCGACTTGGCCAAGGCTTCGAGCAACGAATCCTTGCGGCCGGTCCCGCTGCCAAGGCCGCCAAGCCAGCCGCCCGAGGCCTGGCTGCCTGTGGAGGCGGACGGCGTGGCCTGGCCGGGTGCGTTCGTGGGCGCTGGCTGCGCGGTGACGCGGCCCTTGAGCAGTTCGTAGGCAGATTCGCGGTCCACCAGCTTTTCATACACCCCGGCCACCAGCGAGCCCTGCATCAGCGCGCGGCGTTCGTCGGGCGTGATGGGGCCGATGCGGCTGCCGGGAGCCAGCATCCATGCCCGCTCGGTAGGCGACGGTCTGCCCTTGTCGTCGAGCAGGGACACCAGGGCCTCGCCCACCGCGAGTTCGGTGATGGCTTGCGCAATGTCCAGCCCGGCGTTGGGGCGCATGGTCTCGGCCGCCGTCTTCACCGCCTTCTGGTCGCGCGGGGTGAAGGCGCGCAGCGCGTGCTGGATGCGGTTGCCGAGCTGGCCGAGCACGGCGTCGGGGATGTCCAGCGGGTTCTGCGTGACGAAGAACACCCCCACCCCCTTGGAGCGAATCAAGCGAACCACCTGCTCGATCTTGTCCAGCAAAGGCTTGGGCGCATCGTTGAACAGCAGGTGCGCTTCATCGAAAAAAAATACCAGTTTGGGCTTGTCGGGATCGCCGATTTCGGGCAAGCGCTCGAACAGTTCCGACAGCATCCACAACAGGAATGTGGCATAGACGCGGGGCGACTGGTAGAGCTTGTCCGCAGCGAGGATGTTGACCATGCCGCGGCCGTTGCCGTCGGACTGGATCAGGTCGTCGATGTTGAGCATGGGCTCGCCGAAAAACTTGTCGGCGCCCTGGGTTTCGAGCTGGAGCAGACCACGCTGGATCGCGCCCACGCTGGCAACGCTGATATTGCCGTATTCGGTGGTGAACTGCGCTGCGTTGTCACCCACTTCATGCAGCATGGCGCGCAGGTCCTTGAGGTCGAGCAGCAGCAAACCGTTGTCGTCGGCGATCTTGAACACCAGATTGAGCACCCCGGTCTGCGTCTCGTTGAGCTGCAACAGACGCGCCAGCAGGAGCGGCCCCATGTCGGAGATGGTGGCGCGAATGGGGTGGCCCTGCTCGCCGAACACGTCCCACAGGGTCACGGGGCAGGCCGCAAAAACAGGCTCGGCCAAACCCAGGCTTTTCAGGCGCTCGGCCAGTTTGGGGCTGGAGCTTCCAGTCTGCGAGATGCCGGTGAGATCGCCCTTCACATCAGCCATGAACACCGGTGTGCCGATGCGCGAGAACGCCTCGGCCAGGACCTGCAGGCTGACAGTCTTGCCAGTTCCGGTGGCGCCGGTGATGAGACCGTGGCGGTTGGCCATGCGCGGCAGCAGCGGGCATTGCACGGCCCCTTGCTGGGCGATGAAGATGGGATCGGACATCGGGAATCTCGCAAATGAGGGGCCGTAAAATGCGGCGACTTTGGACGATTCAGTCTAAGGCAATGACAAAACCAAAGGCGCCGCGCGCCGGGAGCGAACACTATGGCCGGCCATTCCAAATGGGCCAACATCCAGCACCGCAAAGGCCGTCAGGACGAAAAACGTGGCAAGGTCTGGACCAAGATCATTCGTGAGGTGACGGTTGCCGCCAAGCTCGGCGGCGGCGACGTGGCCACCAACCCGCGCCTGCGCATGGCCATGGACAAGGCGCGCGAAGCCAATATGCCGGCCGACAACCTCAGGCGCGCAGTCGACCGCGGCACCGGCAACCTGGATGGCGCGCACTACGAGGAAATCCGCTACGAGGGTTACGGTCCGGGCGGCGCCGCCCTGATCATCGACTGCATGACCGACAACCGCGTGCGCACCGTGGCCGAGGTGCGGCATACGCTATCCAAGCTTGGCGGCAACCTGGGCACCGAAGGCTCGGTGGCATTCCAGTTCAAGCATTGCGGCCAGTTCCTGTTCGCGCCGGGCACGAGCGAGGACAAAGTGATGGAAGCCGCGCTCGACGCCGGGGCAGAGGACGTGAACACGCTGGACGACGGCTCGATCGAAGTCATTTGCGATCCACACGACTTCGAGGCGGTGCGCAAGGCCTTCGAGGCCGCCGCGCTCAAGCCCGAACTGGCCGAACTCGGCATGAAGCCCAGCGTGGACGTGGAACTGGCCGGCGACGACGCCGAGCGCATGCACAAGCTGGTGGACGCGCTCGAAGACCTCGACGACGTCCAGCGCGTGGACCACAACGCCGTTCTGCCCTGACTGCCCTTCTGCCCAGCCACGCCTCCTGCATCCAACACGCACATGAAAATTCTGGTCATCGGCTCTGGCGGGCGTGAACATGCCCTGGCCTGGAAGCTGGCGCAATCACCGCGCGTCAAGAAGGTGTACGCCGCACCTGGCAACGGCGGCACGGCAACCGAAACGCGGGTGGAGAACCTGCCCATCACCGACCCACAGCAACTGGCCGATTTCTGCATCGCCGAGGATATCTACTTCACCGTGGTTGGCCCCGAAGCACCACTGGCAGCCGGCATCGTCGACTATTTCCGCATGCGCCGCCTGCGCATTTTCGGCCCGACGCAGGGCGCAGCCCAGCTTGAGAGCTCCAAGGCTTTCGCCAAGGCCTTCATGGCGCGTCACGGCATTCCCACCGCGACCCACCGCACCTTCAGCGACGCACGAGAGGCGCACGCCTACATCGACACCCACGGCGCACCGCTGGTGGTGAAAGCCGACGGCCTGGCCGCCGGCAAGGGCGTGGTCGTGGCCCTCACCCTGGCCGACGCGCACGCCGCCGTGGCCGACATGCTGGAGCACAACACCTACGGCGTGCAGCATGGCGAAGGCGGTGCGCGGGTGGTGATCGAAGATTTTCTCGATGGCGAGGAAGCCAGCTTCATCGTGCTGGTGGATGGCCGCAACGTCGTTCCCCTGGCCTCCAGCCAGGACCACAAGCGCCTGCAGGACGAGGACCGCGGCCCCAACACCGGCGGCATGGGCGCGTACTCCCCGGCTCCGGTGGTGACGCCCGAAGTGCATGCGCGGGTGATGCGCGAAGTCATCCTGCCCACGGTGCAGGGCATGGCCGCCGAGGGGCACGACTACACCGGCTTTCTCTACGCCGGGCTGATGATCGACCCGCAAGGCCACGCCAAGACCCTGGAGTTCAACTGTCGCCTCGGCGACCCCGAAACCCAGCCCATCCTGATGCGCCTGAAAAGCGATCTGGTGACCGTGTTCGACGCGGCCATCGACGGCAAGCTCGACAAGCTGGAACTGCAATGGGACCGGCGCACCGCTCTGGCCGTGGTCATGGCCGCGCCCGGCTACCCCGAAGCCCCGCGCCTGGGCGGCGCCATCGGCGGCATCCCCAAACACGCGGACGATCTGCATGTCTTCCACGCCGGCACGCGGCTGGAGGGCGGGCAGGTGCACGTCAGCGGCGGTCGCGTGCTGGCAGTGACCGCCCTGGGCGACTCGGCGCGCATGGCGCAAACCCGCGCCTATGTCGGCGTGCGCCAAATCGCCTTCGAGGGCATGCAGTTCCGGCAGGACATCGGCTGGCGGGCGATCAAGCGCTGAGCGCTGCAGATCCGCATCCCTGCCAGCGCGGGGCTGAACAGCGTCGAAGAGTCCGCCGGTCCGCAGACCGGCCGCCTGCCCGCACGCCTTGAGCCGGGCTCAGATGGCGCCCTGCTGCCGCAATGCGACGATGTCCGCCGCCGTCCATCCCGCCTCGTGCAAGACTTCCTCGTTGTGCGCACCCAGTTCCGGCCCGAGCCAGCGCGTGCCGCCTGGGGTGAGCGACAAGCGTGGGGCTGGTGTGGGAAGCTCGACCGAAGCGCCATCGGCCAGGTGGTGGCGCTGGAACATGCCCCGCGCCTGGAATTGTGGATCTTGAACGATGTCCTTGATGCTGTAGATGCGGCTGGTGGGCACCTCGGCAGCGCGCATGGTCAGCACGATGGAATCGGCGTCGTGCTGCCCGGCCCAGGTCTGGATGGCAGCGTCGATCTCGCAGACGCGCTGCATGCGACCCTGGTTGCTGGCCAGGCCAGTATCTTCGGCCATGTCGATGCGGCCGATGGCGCGCATCAGGCGCTTGAAAATGGCGTCGCCATTGCCCGATATCTGCACCCACTCGCCGCCCAGGCTGCGGTACACGTTTGAAGGCGTGATGCCAGGAATGCTCGTTCCCGTGCGCTCGCGCACGGTACCGTCGGCGCTGTACTCCATCAGCGTGCTTTCCAGCAGGTTGAACACGCTCTCGGTCAGTGCCACGTCCACCACCTGGCCTTCGCCGCCGCTGCTGCCGTTCCAGCGCCCGCCGGTGGCGTCGCGATGGCGCAGCGCCATGAGCGCGCCCATGGTGGCGTGCAACGCAGCAATGGAATCGCCGAGCGACAAATTGGCGCGCATGGGCGGCCGATCGGGGTCGCCGATGAGGTAGCGCATGCCGCCCATGGCCTCGGCAATCGCGCCGAAGCCGGGCTGCTGGCGCAACGGCCCGGTCTGGCCGAAACCGGAAATGCGCACCATCACCAGACTGGGGTTGACGGCACGGAGTTGGTCCCAGCCGAGGCCGAGTTTTTCGAGCGTGCCGGGACGCATGTTCTCCACCAGTACATCGGCCCGCGCCGCCAGGCGCAGCACAACGTCACGGCCCTTCGGGTGCTTGAGGTTGACGGTGATGCAACGCTTATTGCGCGCCTGTGCCGCCCACCACAACGAGGTGCCGGCATGCAGCTTGCGCCAGGTGCGCAAGGGGTCGCCGCCGGGGTCGCCGCCTTGCGCGGGAGATTCGACCTTGACCACGTCCGCGCCGAACTCAGCCATCAGCCGGGTGGCGAACGGTCCAGCGATGAGGCTGCCGAGCTCCACGACGCGCAACCCCGCCAGCGGGCCCGGGCCGGTCCCTGTGGCAGGCTGCGCGGGCGCTGGGACATCAGCCATAGAACGGGGCAAACAAGACGGCGACGTTGACCAGCACGGCGAGGAACCAGACCGTGGAGCGCAGGCTGGCGCGATCGTTCACGTACAACCAGAGGTAGACGGCGCGCAACACCACCCAGGCCATCAGCAGGGCGTTGACCACGGCCAGATCGGCATGCCCGTAGAGCGCGAACAAGGTGGCGGCGAACAGGAAAGGCAGCGCCTCGAAGGTGTTGGCCTGCGCCGCGTTGGCGCGCCTGCGCCGCGGGTCCGGATGACTCTCGAGCCAGGCGCGCGGCTCGTTGTTGTCGTAGCGGTTGGTCTTGGCGCGAAAGGACCCGGATTTGGCGATGCCTGCTGCGACGATGGGCAGGAGCGCGGCGATGAGCACAAGCGTGGCGGTGAGCAGCATGGGATGGGGTCGGTCGGCGTCGGGGAAGACTGATTATGCGTGAGCCTGGCGCGCAAAAAACAAGGGCCGACATGGATGGCCGGCCCTTGGTGCTGCTGAACTGACGTCAGGCGATGTCGTTCAACGAGCTCTCGCGTCCCGTCAGCCAGCGTAATCGGCCGCGACCGTCGCGTCCTTGTCGTTGGTCATGCCCAGGAACCGAACCACGAGGGTGGCGACGACGGCCACGACGAAGTTCACGACCAGCGCATACAGGCCGATGTAGGCCGGAATCACCATGCCGGCGAGGTGCAGCGCATAGCCCGAAGTCTTGAAGCCGTTGAGCGAAGCTGCCCAGATCCCCCAAGCCAGTCCTGCGGCCCAACCCAGCAGCAGCGCCTTGGCATCGAACCAGCGGGTGTAGATGCCGGAGACGATGGCGGGGAAGGTCTGCAGGATGAGAATGCCGCCCAGCAGTTGCAACTGAATGGCATAGGTCAAGGGCAGGAAGATGATGAACAGCAGCGCGCCGAACTTGACGACCAGGGACACCAGCTTGGCCATGTCGGTTTCTTTCTGCGCCGAACATTGCGGGTTGATGTAGGGCTTGTAGATGTTGCGGGTGAACAGGTTCGCCGCCGCGATCGACATGATGGCCGCCGGCACCAGCGCACCAATGGCCACAGCAGCGAAACCCACCCCGACGAACCAGCTCGGGAAGTAGTGCAACAGCAGGCCGGGCATGGCGAACTGCGGACCGTACTGCTTGAAGTACGGTGCCAGGTCAGGCAGTTTGGCGATGCCGGAGGCATAGGCAACATAGCCGAGCATGGCGATCAACCCCAGCACGAAGGAGTACGCCGGCAAGAACACCCAGTTGCGCCGCAGGGTGTTGGGGCCCTTGGCGGCAAGCACCGCGGTGGTGGCATGCGGGTAGAGCATGAGCGCCAGCGCTGAGCCGAAAGCCAAGGTGCCGTAGAACGACATCAGCCCGGTATTGCCGTCCTTGATCGGCGGCAGCAGCAATTTTTTCGCTGGAATGGCAGCGAAGATGTTGCCGAAACCGCCCATCTTGATCGGCACGATGACGATGAGCGCGATCACCGTGATGTAAACCAGCAGGTCTTTCACCACGGCGATGGACGCTGGCGCCCGCAGGCCGCTGGTGTAGGTGAACGCGGCCAGAATGACGAAGGCGATGATCAGCGGCAGCTCGCCCATCAGCCCTTGCCCGGTGGGGAAGCCCAGGCCGCCGATGACCACCTGGATACCCACCAGTTGCAACGCGATGTAGGGCATGGTGGCGACGATGCCGGTGACGGCGATCGCCAACGCCAGCCCCGGGCTGTTGTAACGCCCGGCGATGAAGTCCGACGCGGTGATGTAGTTGTGCTTGCGCGCCACCATCCACAGTCGGGGCAGGATGGCAAACACCAGCGGGTACACCAGCACGGTGTAGGGCAGCGCAAAGAAGCCCAGGGCGCCGGCGCCGAACACCAGGGCCGGCACGGCGATGAACGTGTAGGCGGTGTACAGGTCACCGCCGATGAGGAACCAGGTGATCCACGCTCCAAAGCGGCGCCCACCCAGGCCCCACTCGTGCAGGTGCGACATGTCTCCCTTGCGCCAGTGCGCCGAGACGAAACCCAGTACGGTGATGAACAGGAACAGGCCGATGAAAACGACGGTTGCGACGATGTTCATGGCGTTCAGTCTCCGCTACCTGCTGGCACAACCATCTTGTAGACGATGGCGATGAACACACCGGACAACGGCACCCACATCAGTTGCCACCAGTAAAAGAAGGGAATGCCGAAGAGACTGGGTTCGAGCACGTTGAAATAGGGCACGATGAGCACGGCAACGCAGGGAATCGCCAGCAGGATGACCTGCAGCGGCCCGAGCTTGCGCACCGAGTTGGGTTTGGACATGAATGTCGTCTCCAAAGTTGAATGCTGCGGGATCTCCGCAGATGGTTGGCGCTTCGGGCGAGTGATGCCGATCGCGCTTATTCGTCAAAGGTTAGATTCAAACGCGACAGAATCTCAGTGACGAAATGTGAACGCGGTAACGAGTCGTCATGCTTTAAGGGTAATCACGGGCCATCGAAGTGCAATAGCGCCACACCCCACGCCTGGCCATCCGCGGCGGCTCACCCCTCCGGGCTCACGCCCGCCACTGGTCCCAGGCCTTTTCCACGCGCTTGACCGACACCGGCGTGGGCGTGCGCAATTCCTGCGCGAACAGGGCCACACGCAGCTCCTCCAGCATCCAGCGCAGCTCCACGAGTCGCGGGTCGGGGCTGGCACCCCCCTGTTGCGCCTGTTGCAGTTCGCGCCTGAGCCGCGCCAGCACAGGCGCCATCTCGGCCTGGCGCTGCGTGTCGCGCACGGGGTCGGCGCGAAACTTGTCCAGGCGCAATTGCACCGCTTTGAGGTAGCGCGGCAAATGCGCGCGCCGGGAGGCGGGCAACTCGAGCATGAAGCGCTTGGGCAGCAGGGCTTGGAGCTGCGCGGTGATGTCGGCATGCAGCGCCGCCTGCGCTTTGAAGGCAACGAGCTTCTTGCTGGCGGCATGCCATTCGGCGAGGATGGTTGCGGCCAGACGGCCCATGTCCTGCGCCAGCAACTGCAGCCGCGGACGGCCGGCGGCGAGACGCTCGGCGAAGCTGGCGGCATTCGCCGGCAACGGGTCAGCAAGAAACACCAGGTCGAGCGCGGCGTCCTGGATTTGCCGGCGCAAATCATCGGCCGAGCCCAGCGGCATGTAGTGCATGGCGGCCTGCTGGAAACCCGGCAGGCTTTTCTCGGCAGCCTTCAACGGCTCGCGCAGTTGCAGCGCGAACAACCGCCGCAACCCGTCGCGATGCGCCCGGCTCGCCGCTTCGGGGGTGTCGAACACGTCGAACTGCACATGGTCACCACGGTCGATCAGGGCCGGGAAGCCCACCAGGCTTTGCTGCCCACGCCGGAGTTCCAGCAGCTCGGGAAGTTCGCCAAACGTCCAATCGGTATAGCGCGGTTCAGCCTGCGCCGAGGCCGGGACGCGTGCCTCGGCCGGCCGAATGTCGCGCGGATGCGTGCGGCTCTCGGCCAGCGCCATCGGCGAGCCGCCAGGGCCACTCGGCATAGCCAATTGCACGTCCTGCGTGCTTTGCGACCGCACGGCCTCCTGGAATGCGATGCGGGCAGCATCGGCGAGATCGGCGCGCAAACGGCTGAGATTGCGGCTCATGCCCAGTTGACGGCCTTGCGGGTCGACCACCCGCAGGTTGAACAGCACATGCGGGCCCAGGGTGTCGAGCTTGAAGTCTTCCGGGCGCGGAATCAGCCCGGTGTGCTCACGTACCAGGGCCCGCACCGCGTCGAGCAACTCGCCCTGGGCGTAGCGTTCGGGTGTGCTCAGGGTCGCCGCAAAGCGGCGCACGGTGTCGGGCAGCGGCACCAGGCGCGAGCGCAGTTTTTGCGGCAAGCTCTTGAGCAGCGCGGTGAGCTTGTCGGCCAGCATGCCGGGCACCAGCCAGGCCAGGCGCTGCTCGGGAATCTGGTTGAGCGCGGCCAGCGGTACGGTGGCCGTCACGCCGTCGCGCGCGCCGCCTGGATCAAAGCTGTAGGCCAGTTGCAACTCCAGCGCACCGATGCGCAAGCGCATGGGGAAGGCCTCGGTGGTGATGCCGGCAGCTTCGTGGCGCATCAGCGCCTCGCGCTCCAGAAACAGCAGGCGCGGCTGGGCCTTGCTGGCCTGGCGATACCAGGTGTCGAAGCTGGTGCCGCCAAACACGTCGGCTGGAATGAATCGCTCGTAAAAGGCTTCGATCAAGGCTTCGTCCACCAGCACGTCGCGCCGCCGCGCCTTGTCTTCCAGCGCCTCGACCTGGGTAATGAGCTTGCGGTTGTGGGCAAAAAACGGCCAGCGGCAATCCCACTCGCCCTCCACCAGGGCGTGGCGGATGAACAGCTCGCGTGCCTGCGCCGGATTCACGCGGCCGAAGTCGATGCGCCGCTGGTTATAGACCACCAGGCCATACAGCGTGGCACGCTCGAACGCCACCACCTGCGCCGGCGTCTTTTCCCAATGCGGCTCCAGCAGGGTTTTCTGCAGCAGATGCGCGCCGACGCGCTCGATCCACGGCGGCTCGATGCGCGCCACGCCGCGCGCGTACAACCGCGTCGTTTCCACCAGTTCCGCCGCCATCACCCAGCGCCCGGCCTTGCGACCGATGGGCGATGACGGATGGATGAGGAATTTGATGCCGCGCGCGCCCAAATAATGCGGCCCGTCATCCGCCTTGCAGCCGACATTGCCGAGCAGACCGGCCAGCAGGCTGAGGTGGATGTTTTCATCGCTGGCCGCAAGAGCTGGAACCGCCCTCAGGTCGCCGCTCGCGGCGCCCGCCCCCCGAGGGGGCAAGTCAGACTTGGGGCTGAGCGCCGCGGCTCCAAGCCCGCCTGCGCGGGCTTGGACGGCACGAAGGCCAGTCGACTCTGGCGACTGGCGACCCGGCGCTTGACTTGGATCGACCCGCCACCCCTGCTCCGCCGCCACGGTGAGCAACTGGCTGTGGATGTCGTGCCACTCGCGCATGCGCATGGGTGAGAGGAACTCGGCGCGCAACTGATCGTGCAGCTTGCGGTTGGATTTTTTATGCGCCACCAGCGCGTGGTAATGCGCCCAGAGCTTGAGCCAGCCGGCCAGTTCGGACGTGCCCTCGACGAAGCGGCGGTGCGCGGTGTCGGCTGCCTCCTGTTTGTCGGCTGGGCGCTCGCGCGGGTCTTGCACGGCGAGGGCGGCGGCGATGATCAGAACCTCATGCAAGGCACCAAGCCGGCGCGCCTCCAGAACCATGCGGCCCAGGCGCGGGTCCAGCGGCAAGCGGGCAAGCTCGTGGCCCACCTCGGTGAGCTGGTTTTGCGCATCCACCGCACCCAGTTCGACGAGCAACTGGTAGCCGTCGGCAATGGCTTTGCGTGGTGGCGGGTCGATGAAGGGAAACTGCTCGACCCCCTCCAGCCCCAGCGCCTGCATGCGCAGAATCACCGCAGCAAGCGAGGAGCGCAGGATTTCGGGGTCGGTGAAACGTGGGCGGGCGTTGAAATCGGCCTCGTCATACAGCCGGATACAGATGCCGTTGGCCATGCGGCCACAGCGCCCTGCGCGCTGGTTGGCCGCCGCCTGACTGACCGGCTCGACCTGCAACTGCTCGACCTTCTGCCGGTAGCTGTAGCGCTTCACCCGCGCGCTGCCGGCATCGATCACGTAGCGGATGCCCGGCACCGTGAGCGAGGTTTCCGCCACGTTCGTCGCCAGCACCACGCGCCGTGCGCCACCGCTTTGGAATACGCGGTCCTGCTCGGCCTGCGACAGGCGCGCGTACAGCGGCAGGATCTCGACGCCGCGCCGCGCGGTGTCGAGATGGTGCTTGCGCAGCGCTTCGGTGGCGTCGCGGATTTCGCGCTCGCCGGGCAGGAACACGAGTATGTCGCCGCTGCCTTCGCGCCAGAGTTCGTCCACCGCGTCGCAGATGGCGGCGTGCAGGTCCCGCTCCTCGCGCTGCGCCTGCGCACGGGGAGCCAATTCGGCGGCAGCGGGTGCGCCAGCACGGGGCTGGACATCCACACCATAGGGGCGCCAACGGATGTCGACCGGATACAGCCGGCCCGAGACTTCGATGACCGGAGCAGGCACGGACGGCCCCCTCGCTCCGCGCTGCGCCACGTCGCTGCCCCCCTCGGGGGCTTCACCCGGCTCGGGGCGTCCTAGCGCCGGGCGGGGGTGCGTTTCGAAATGCCTGGCAAATCGCTCGGCATCGATGGTGGCCGAGGTGATGACGACTTTCAGGTCCGGTCGGCGTGGCAGGATGTTGCGGATGTGGCCGAGCAGGAAGTCGATGTTGAGGCTGCGCTCATGGGCCTCGTCGATGATGAGCGTGTCGTAGGCCCGCAGCAGCGGGTCGCCCTGGGTTTCGGCCAGCAGGATGCCGTCCGTCATCAGCTTGACCGAAGCCCCGGGCTGGAAGCGGTCGGCGAAGCGCACCTTGTAGCCGACATGCTCACCCAGCGGCGTGCCGATTTCCTGGGCGATGCGCCGCGCCACCGTGACGGCCGCCAAACGGCGCGGCTGGGTATGACCGATCAGCCCACTGCCACCCGCACCCAGGCCGCGGCCCAGGGCCAGCGCGATCTTCGGCAGTTGCGTGGTCTTGCCCGAGCCGGTCTCGCCGCAGACGATGACCACCTGATGCGCTGCGATGGCGGCAGCGATGTCGTCGCGACGGCCGCTGACAGGCAGTTCGGCAGGAAATTGCAGCGGTGGAATCAGGTTGACGAGACGAGGCTTGGGGGGCATGAGGGCTTGGCAAAGCATCCATTTTCAGCCATGCGCCCATCATCCCGGATAATTCCGGGATGTTCGAAGAACAGTCCCAGTTCGTGCAATGGCTGCGTTCCGTTGCGCCCTACATCCATGCCCACCGCGGCAAGACCTTCGTCGTCGCCATCGCCGGCGAACTGATTGCCGCGGGCAAGCTCAACGCGCTGGTGCAGGACGTGGCCCTGCTGGCGGCGATGGGCGTGCGCATCGTCCTCATCCACGGTTTTCGGCCGCAGATCGAGGCGCAACTCAAGGAGAAGGGCGTGGGCTCGCGCTACGCCCATGGCATGCGCGTGACCGACGAGGTGGCGCTGGACGCGGCGCAAGAGGCGGCCGGGCAGTTGCGTTTCGAGATCGAAGCGACCTTCTCGCAAGGCCTGCCCAACACGCCCATGGCCGGTGCGTCGCTGCGCGTGGTGTCGGGCAATTTCATCACTGCCCGCCCGGTTGGGGTGATCGACGGCCTGGACTTCCAGCACACTGGCCTGGTACGCAAGGTGGACGCCCCGACCATCCAGCGCGCGCTGGAATATGGCGCCGTGGTGTTGATGTCACCCTTCGGCTTTTCGCCCACCGGCGAGGCCTTCAACCTCAGCATGGAGGACGTGGCCAGTAGCGTCGCCGCAGCCGTCAAGGCACAGAAACTGGTGCTCGTCACGGAAGTGGACGGTGTCGTGGGCGACGACCACCACCTGCTGCCCGAACTCACCGTGGCCCAGGCCGAAGCCCTGCTCGCTCGCCTGCCCGACCCGCAGCAGCCCACCGACACCGCCTTCTACCTGCGCCATGCGTTGCGCGCGGTGCGTGGGGGCGTGGACCGCGCCCACATCATCCCTTACGCCCTCGACGGAGCCCTGCTGCTGGAGTTGTTCACCCACGATGGCGTGGGCACGATGATTGCCGATGAGCATCTGGAGCATCTTCGCGAAGCCACGGCGGATGACGTCGGCGGCATCCTGCAGCTCATCGAGCCCCTCGAAGATCAAGGTGTGCTGGTCAAGCGCAGCCGCACGGAAATCGAGCGCGACATCGCCAACTACACCGTGCTGGAGCACGACGGCATCATCTTCGGCTGCGCCGCGCTCTACCCCTATCCAGAGCACAAGACCGGCGAGATGGCCGCGCTCACGGTCGATCCTTCCACACAGGGCCAGGGCGACGGCGAGCGCATTCTCAAACGCATCGAGTTGCAAGCCCGCGCTGCCGGACTGCAGAGTATTTTCGTGCTCACCACCCGTACCATGCACTGGTTCATCAAGCGCGGTTTCGTGCCAGTGGAGCGCGACTGGCTCCCCCCCGAACGCAGCCAGCGCTATGACGACCAGCGCCGCTCGCGCGTGCTGGTCAAGCGTCTGGGCTGACCCGCACAATCTGCACCCGGCTGCACGGCCCTTGCGTCTTGTCGTTCCGTGCTGCCGTTGCGCATGGCCCCATCTTTCAATCAACTGGAAAACTCATGACACGCATGGTGAATTGCGTCAAACTCGGCCGCGAGGCCGAAGGCCTGGACTTCGCCCCATACCCCGGCGAACTCGGCAAGCGCATTTATGACAACGTCTCGAAAGAAGCCTGGCAGGGCTGGCTCAAGCACCAGACCATGCTGGTGAACGAGAACCGGCTCAACCTGGCCGATGCCAACGCCCGCAAATACCTGGCGCGGCAAATGGAGCGCTTCTTCTTTGGCGAGGGTGCTGACCAACCCGTCGGCTACGTGCCGCCGACGCCGGGCTGACGCACGCCTTGGCTTGGACACTGGGCCGTCGCTGCCGGCGTGACACGGCTGTTTCTGGCGCAGCGTTGCCCGGACTCGAGCCCCACCCGGTCGAACGTCGCTTTGCACCGGGTTGCCATAAATTTTCCAGGACGTCAAGATCGGGAAAACAGGATTGGGGTGACATGATCCTGACCCCTAGCATGAAGTTGTCGAAATACTGCTACTAAGTTTCAGTATTCGTCCCTGGCCCTGCCTCGCATCGCGCAGCGCTACTCAACAGCCACCTCGGAGCCGAAATCCGGCCCCACCAAGGGAGACAAATTCATGCAGCTGAAACACCTTGCCGCAGCGCTGTGCCTCGCAGGCATCATCGCCCCCGGCGCGGCCAACGCCACCGATGGTTACTTCCAGCCCGGCTACAGCGTCAAATCCGTCGGCA
The DNA here is from genome assembly GCA_013044035.1 of Burkholderiales bacterium. Taxonomy (GTDB): domain Bacteria; phylum Pseudomonadota; class Gammaproteobacteria; order Burkholderiales; family Burkholderiaceae_C; genus Thiomonas_A. The sequence goes on along the minus strand of JABEVE010000031.1, from coordinate 5,376 downwards.
TGGGCGGCGTGGGCATCGCCCTGCCGCAAGATGCTCTGGCCGCCGCCGCCAACCCTGCAGGCATGGCGCTCATCGGCAACCGCGTCGATGGGGGCATCAGCCTGTTCAAACCGGATCGCAACGTCACCGTGTCAGGCCTGGGTCCGACAACGACCTTCTCCGGCAACGACACCAGCACGTTCATCATTCCTGAACTCGGCGTCAATCGCATGCTGAGCCCGACCATGTCTGCCGGCGTGAGCATGTATGGCAACGGTGGCATGAACACGGGCTACAGCACGCTTGGCAGTTCCGGCCTGCCGTACACCAATGGCGCTGGCGTTGACCTGACCCAACTTTTCATCTCCCCCAGCTTCGCGATCAAACTGAATGCGAGCAATTCCATCGGTATAGCCGTCAATCTCGTGCACCAGACCTTCAGAGCCAATGGTCTGGACGCATTTGCTCAAACAAGCGGGCCCTTCGCCAATGCTTCAACAAGCCCGAGCAACGTGACCGGTAATGGTCACGATTCATCCAACGGAGTCGGCGTGCGCATTGGCTGGATCGGCGAACTGGCTCCTGGCTTGTCGCTTGGCGCGACCTATCAGCCCAAGACCCACATGAGTAGTTTCGGCAAGTACAAGGGCTTGTTCGCGGGGGGTGGAAGCTTTGACATTCCCGCAAATTACGGTGTCGGTTTTGCGTGGAAGCCCAACAACCAATTGACGCTGGCAGGTGACGTCGAGCGCATTCTCTACAGCGGCGTTCCAGCCATCGGCAACACCGTCGACTGTTTTTATGCGCACATGTGCCAACTCGGCGCCTCGAATGGCCCCGGCTTTGGCTGGAAGGACATCACCGTCGTGAAACTCGGCGTCGCTTATGCAGTCGACCCCAGCCTCACGGTCCGCGCGGGCTGGAATCATTCAGATAATCCTGTTCCCAGCTCCCAGGTTCTGCTCAACACCTTGTCTCCTGGCATCGTCAAGGATCACCTCACCTTGGGAGCAACCTACGCAGTAAGCAACGCGATGGAACTCTCCTTGGACTATGTGCATGCCTTCAAGCACAGCGTCAGCGGTACCCTGCCCGCCCAGCTTGGCTACCCTGCAGGAGCCACGGAATCACTCAGCATGTCGCAAGACACCCTGGGTGTGTCGATCGGCTACAAGTATTGACCGTTCCTTCCAACAAAAAACCGCGGCCTCGGCCGCGGTTTTTTGTTGTTGGCGAACTGTGGCGTTCAGACCGGCAACACCACTTTCCCCCAGGACTCATTGATGACTTCGGCACCGGCCAGATAGAACGCCAGTGCGGCCGTCACCAGACCCAGATAGCCACCGAACACAGTCAGGCCACCCATCCCGGTCAATGCTCCCGCGGCCAGCAGGAAGAACGTCGGAACCAAGGCGGTGAACACCAGCATCAGCACTTTGCCCTTTTTCCAGGTGGCGATCCACATATAGGTGGTGAACACGCCCCACAGCAGCAGATACCAGCCGACGAACGGGCCTTGAACGCCCTTGGCGAAGAAGTCGACGAACAGGGCGAAGCTCCACCAGAACGCGCCATATCCGCAAAACGCGACAAAGCCGAAACTGTTGCCGGCGCCTGCCTCCATCACGCCAGCGACGAATTGAGCTGTGCCGCCAAACGCAAACGCGCTCGCCAGCACCATGGGCACGTCCAGACCGGGGAACCAGCCGGCGTTGACCATGCTGAGCAGCCAGGTGGTGAGGGCGAAGCCCGATAGCCCGAGTGGGGCGGGATTGATTGCTTTCTTGTCCATGTCTTGTCTCCTGTCTCGATGGTGTTGGCCGGAACCTGTGCGGCTCCGGTATGCGCAGGGCGCGCCTGCCGCGGGCATGTGCCCGCGCAGACCCTTAATCTCGCTGCAACGACTTACGGCCGCCCTACGCAGCAAGGTCCGGTCAGCTTTGTTACGTCCAGTAGCGAACAACCCAAGAGGGTTTGATACCGCACGGCACAAACAGCTGCTGATGGAGTCGGCACAACTCCTCACAGCTTTTGGGACGCCGCTCTCGTATGCTCTGGGGACTATGCCCATCGAACACATCGCAACGTCCGCCGACGTGGTGCTGAGCACGACGCAACACGTTCTCGCCATCCTTTCCGGCTTTGCCGTGGGATTTTCCCTGGGGCTGATCGGGGGTGGCGGCTCCATCCTCGCCGTACCACTGCTGCTGTACTTCGTCGGCTATCCCAATCCGCACGTGGTCATCGGTACGACGGCGCTGGCGGTCTCGGCCAATGCCTACATCAACCTGATTCCGCATGCACGTGCCGGTAACGTACGCTGGAAGGATGCGATTGTTTTCGCCATTGTCGGCGCGCTGGCGGCTTTCTTCGGTTCCACCCTGGGCAAGGCGGTGGACGGCAAAAAGCTGCTGTTCCTGTTCGCCATTCTGATGCTGGTGATCGCTGCGCTCATGCTGCGGCCACGCAAGGCCGGTACCGCGCAAGCGTTGATCGGTGAGCACCCGTCCAAGGGCAAAACAGCCAAGCTCGGCATCGCCGCATCCATCGTCGGCATGTTGTCGGGCTTCTTCGGTATCGGCGGAGGTTTTCTGATCGTGCCCGGCCTGGTGTTGTCCACCGGCATGCCGATGATCACGGCCATCGGTTCGTCGCTGGTGTCGGTCGGCACCTTCGGCCTGACGACGGCGCTGAATTACGCCCGCTCGGGCCTGCTGGACTGGGGGGTGGCTGGGCTGTACATCGGCGGTGGCATCGTCGGTGGCTGGATCGGCACGCGCGTGGCCACGCACCTGGGCAAGACCAGCAAGGGGGCACTCAATCTGATTTTTGCCATCCTGGTGGCCGTGGTTGCCGTGTACATGCTGGACAAGAATCTTTCGGCCTTCGGCATCCATCTCTGACGCTGGCCAAGCCCACGAACAAACCCGGACTCCCCAGTTGCCCTGCAGTCAATCGGCAGTGAGGCGGCAGCGATCGCCGCTGGCCTCGCGCCAGACATCCACATGGCTGAGCGGGGGCAAGTTGGGCTGGAGTTCGCGCCAGAGATAGGCACATAGGTTTTCCAGCGTCGCCGGCCCCAGGCCCTGCACCTCGTCGAGCAGGTGATGGTCGAGCTGCTCGCGCACGCGAACGATTTCATGACGGATGATGGCCAGGTCCACCAGCATGCCATGGACCGGATCAGGCTCGCCCTTCACCGCCACCTCAGCCCAATAGGTGTGACCATGCACCCGCAGGCTGCCATCGCGGTCATGGTCGCGGTTCAGGGTGTGGGCCGCTTCGAAGTAGAAGCGTTGGGCAAGTTCGACCTTCATCGAATTCCAGTGATTTTGTGGGTTTGCAGACTCAGGCGCCAGCGCGGGTCGGCCAGGCAGTGGGCAATGGCCCATTGGGTGTTGGCCGCTAGCGACGGGCCATCCATGGGCTGCAGGTAGCGATGCTCGAACGCGAGCCCGGCAAGAACGTCGAGATCCAAGTCCGGCTGCGGCACGACGACCTTCAGCTCGTGTCCGCGTGTCAGGCGCATAGGCGCCCCAGCCTTGGGGCTGACGCAGATCCAGTCGAGCCCTTCAGGCGCATCCTGCGTGCCATTGGTTTCCACCGCGATCTCGAATTGCTGGGCATGCAATGCTGCGACCAGGGCTACGTCCACCTGCAGCAGCGGCTCACCACCTGTCAGCACGACCAGCCGGCGCGCCGCTGCTGCGACTTGCGGCAGCCCACCGTCTGGGGCAGGCCACTGCGCTGCGATGCGCGCCGCAAGCTCTGCGGCTTGGGAAAACTTGCCGCCCAGGGTGCCATCGGTGCCGACGAAGTCGGTGTCACAGAAACGGCAGACGGCACTGGCGCGGTCCTGCTCGCGACCGGTCCAGAGATTGCAGCCGGCGAAGCGGCAGAACACGGCCGCACGGCCGGCATTGGCGCCTTCGCCTTGCAGGGTATAGAAAATTTCCTTGACGGTGTAGGTCATGGATGAGGTTCGGGAAGACGGCCATTCAGGGTTTGGCTGGCCGCTGCAGTCGACGTGCTGCGGCGGAATGCGACGGCGCTGCAGCACTGGCTCAAAGCAGATCGGCCACCAGGTCATGCCCTTGCGTGCCCACCACGCGAGCGCGCACGAACTGCCCGGCGCTTTGCGCCAGGCGCATCTTGTGCGAAGGCTTGGCCGGCTCGCGGATCAGCACCTTGCCGTCGATCTCGGGGGCGTCGGCGAACGAGCGCGCCACAGCCCCGTTGCGGTTGGCCAGATCCACCAGCACCCGCAGATCCTGACCGACGCGGCGTTTGAGCTTGCGCGTGGAGACTTCTTCGGCCACGGCCATGAAGCGCGCCTGGCGCTCATCGCGCAGGGACTGTGGCACAGCGCCTGGCAAGTCATTGGCCAAGGCGCCATCCACCGGTGAGTAGGCAAAGCAGCCCACACGGTCGAGTTCGGCCTCGCGGATGAAGTCGAGCAGGGTGTCGAACTCGGCCTCGGTTTCGCCGGGGAAACCGGCGATGAAGGTGGAACGGATGACGACCTCCGGGCAGACTTCGCGCCAGCGGGCGATGCGCTCCAGATTGCGCTCGCCGCTGGCCGGACGCTTCATGCGCTTGAGCACGTCCGGGTGGGCATGCTGGAAGGGCACGTCGAGATAGGGCAGCACGCGACCCTGCACCATCAGCGGCAGCACCTCGTCGACATGCGGGTAGGGGTAGACGTAGTGCAAGCGCACCCAGGCGTCGTGCTGCTCGGCCAGCACCGCCAGTTCGTGTGCCAATTCGGCGAAGCGGGTACGGATGGGACGTCCGTCCCAGAAGCCGGTGCGGTATTTGACGTCCACGCCGTAAGCGGAGGTGTCCTGGCTGACCACGAGCAGTTCCCGCACGCCAGCCTGCAGCAGGGCGCGAGCCTCATTCAGCACATCGCCAATGGGCCGCGACACCAGATCGCCGCGCATGCTGGGGATGATGCAGAAAGTGCAGCGATGGTTGCAGCCTTCGGAGATCTTGAGGTAGGCGTAATGCCGCGGCGTGAGCTTCAGACCCCCAGGTGGCAGCAGATCGACAAAGGGATCGTGCGGTTTGGGCAAGTGCGCATGCACATGCTGCATGACCTCGTCGGTGGCATGCGGGCCGGTGACGGCCAGCACCTTGGGGTGCACGGCCTGAACCAGATTGGCACCGTCCGCGCTGGCGCGCGCGCCCAGGCAGCCGGTGACGACGACCTTGCCGTTGGCGTGCAGCGCCTCGCCGATGGCGTCCAGGCTTTCCTGCACGGCGGCGTCGATGAAACCGCAGGTGTTGACGATGACCAGATCGGCACCTTCATAGCTCTTGCTGGTGTCGTAGCCCTCGGCGCGCAGTTGCGACAGGATGCGCTCGGAATCGACCAGCGCCTTGGGACAGCCGAGT
>JABEVE010000030.1 GCA_013044035.1 Burkholderiales bacterium | reverse complement strand
GCTCAACAGCTCACACCAACCAACAACGAGATCCAGTAACCTTCAACCAGGACTCCTGCCGAAACATTGGTACGGCGGATGGGGGCAGGTCATAGTGGCGGAATTTTCGGTGGCTGGCTTGCAACGTCAAGCTAGCTTTGGGCGCAACGGAACAGGCAACCAGCTTAGGTGCCCCCTATCCCAAGGGAAAACCCAAGCGTCCGGCAATTGTGGCGCTTGGGCCGAAAATTTGTAGCGTTTCGGGTTGTTTGTGGCCAAAACTGACAATGCGCGAATTTCTACAAATCTAGGCCGACTGGCGAAATGTCCAGCCGCTGTCACCTCCAGCAGAGGTGGTTTCCTTTGGAGAGCCACCCGTTCGGCTTGTGGATGTTGCATCTACGGTTGCAAGGCTGCAACATCAGATGCGACATTTGGCGCCGGTGGTGGCTCGGTCGCTGTCGCTCCCTGGAAAACGAGGTAGGCAAGGGGCCGCTTTCGTGTTGCGGCCGCAGCTTGAAGTCGGGCGGGCCGCCGTTGCGCCTGTCGGCGCTAAAGCCGAGGTCGGTGATGCCCTATAGTGCCATTTCAGTTAGGCTGATCTCGACTTTGGCAATGCCGCACATGGCCTGGAAGCCGCACCAATCCTCGATTTCCGGCCAAGTGCATTGTGATGGTCTGGACTTACGCAAATTTTTTGAGTACCGTGATTATGAGACATATCAAGGTACTCAACCAACGAGGAGAAGGCGATGGATGCTGCCATGAAGGCCGCCGACATCTACATGCTGATCGGATCGATTTTCATCGTGCTGGGTATGGCGCTCGGAATCTGGATGGTGTTGCGGCACCGGAAGGACCAGCACGGAGGGCGATGAGATGGAAGTAGAGAAAATCACCGACATCTATGGGCTTGCCCTGTTCGGAATTTGGACCGTTCTTCTGGCAGTCGTTTGGGCTTTCATCCTGTATGACAGGCGGAAGAGCCGAAACCCAAAACGCGGACCGCAGCAGGCGTCCATGAGTGAAAAGGGAGAACTGTCATGAGCCTCCTGACAGGATTGGCGCTGGGTCTGCTGGTGATGGCTGCAGGCTCTATCGGGATGGTGTGGTTTGTGGTTTCGCGCCTGAAACCAAGGGAACGCACCGACCGCGAACAGCACATCAAATAGCTCGTGCCCTCCGGGCTTTCGACGGCTCCATCAATAGGCTCGTGAGGCGTTGATACAGGCTGAACAGAAAGGCCACGCGCGGCGCATCTACCTTCTCCCCTTTGTAACCATAGGCGGCGTCCACCGCCCGGTCGTTGGCCTGGTGTGCCTTGTGCAGATCGGTGGGCATGGTCAACGGATCGTACAGGTCGGCCAGGGTCGCATCCGAGTAGTGCTCGCGGGCGGCGAGGATGGCTTGGCCTGCGGCTTCGATGGCGGCGCGCTGCGCGTCAGTTGGCTCGGGCCAGGGGAAGTTGTTGTAGACGATGCTGGCGGAGTAGCGGAAGTCACTTTTCAGCCTGCCGCCCACAGCGCGCAGCCAGGCGTTGTGCATCGTGCTGTTGAGAATGGCGAAGTGGTAGGGGGTGGCATCGGGGATGGTAAGCACCAGATTGCTGGCGACGACCTCTGGCGGCATGAAACCGATGGGCACAAATTCGCGGCGCTCCGACGACACGCTGGGCACGAGCAGATAAGGCGTGTCGGGCTGGCGGTTTTCTCCGAAAAGATAAGGCATAGCGGCAAGCTCCTGCGTGGTGGGCCTGCTACTCTTGAGGCGCACGGCTTTGACTGCCTGCACCCGCCGATACACCTCGGGCGTGGCGCGCAGGTCCGCCGGAGAAATGCCGACCAGCCACAGGCAGTAGCGCGGCAGCTTGTTGATGAATTCGTCCGCGCCGAGAAACGGACGTATCCACTTGGCGGCTTGCGGCTCGGCATCCAGTAGAACTGCCCGATCTTCCGGCGTGAGCAGCAAATGCCCGCCGTCATTGGGCATGCTGCCAAATGCCATTGGCGGCATGTTCTGGATCGGCGTCCTGCGGCTGAGCATCAACACATCCGGCGCATCGATCAGGTACGGATTGATGCGCCTAGCCGAGATGCGCTGGCCGTCACCCTTGATGTTGTCGCTGTAGTCGAACAGAGTGCAGCGGTCAGGTTCGCGCAGACCGAAGCCAATGATGACGCAATGCACAGCAGCATTGCCCTTGCCCTCGTTACTCCACTGAAAGGTGCGGTGGGCAAAGCGAATCTTCACCCCGGCCTGCAACAGCGCGGGCCAGAGCGCGGCCACCTGCTCGCCCTGGGTGAGGGAGTTTGTGGAGACGAAAGCCACATCGATGGACGGTTTGCGTTGAATGTAGGCCACGGCTTTCATGTACCAGGCGGCCACGAAGTCGAGCACGCCTGCGCTCTTGACCTTGGCAAAAACCTGCGCGATGTCCGCCTTCTGCTCGTCGCTCTGGTTCTGCTTGCCAACAAACGGCGGATTGCCGAGCACATAGCTGCACTGCTCGGGCGGCAGCACGCTTGCCCAGTCCGTACGCAACGCATTGTCGCAATGGACATGCGGCGTATCGACAAGCGGCACAGTGGGCCGGGTGGTGCCGAAGCGCTCGGCCGTCTCCAGGTTCATCTGGTGGTCGGTGATCCACAGCGCCACACGGGCGATGTGCGCCGCTGATTCGTCGATCTCGATGCCATAGAACTGGCTCACCCGCAGGCGTGACAAGGTGGACACATCCAGTAAGCCCTTCATCTTGCCGTAGCTGGAAAACAGCAGTTCGATGACCTCGTTTTCGATGCGCCGCAGTTCGCGGTAAGCGATGACCAGGAAATTGCCACAGCCGCAGGCCGGGTCCAGGAAGGTGAGCGTGGGCAGTTTGTCGTACAGCGTCTGCAGCCGGGGCTTGCTGTGCTTGGCGGCGGCCAATTCCTCGCGCAGATCGTCCATACACAGCGGATCGAGCACGCGAAGGATGTTCCGCTCGCTGGTGTAGTGCGCGCCCAATTCGCGTCGGGTGGCCTGGCGGGATTCATCGGGCGAATGCGCCTCAAGCACACCCTGGAACATCGCGCCGAAGATGGCAGGGGAGATGCCCGACCAGTCCAGGTCGATACAGCGCATGAGCATGGTGCGCAGTGCGGGGTCGAAGGCGGGAATGCGGGTTCGCTCGGCGAACAGACTGCCGTTCACATAGGCGAAGGCGCGCAGGTCGTCGTCTAGGGTGGACTGGCGCTCGTCCTCGGCGGTGTTGAGTACGTCGAAGAGTTCGGAGAGCATCGGCCCGAGGTCTTTGCCGTCGGTGCGGGTGCGCTCCACCAGGCGACGGAACATCCCGTTGTCGCCGAAGATGCCAGTGTCGTCGGCGAACAGGCAGAACAGCAGCCGGGTGAGGAAGGCTTCGAGATCGCGCCCTTTGAAGCCGACATCGAGCAGCCCCTCGTGCAGCTTGGAGATGGCATAGGCTGCATTGCGGTTGATGGGGGATTCTTCGACGATCTCCGGGGCGTCGTCTTCCAGCAGGAAGTTGAACCAATTGGCTTTGCTCGGCAGGCTCTTGAGGGTCGTTTCCCAGTGCTTGCCGTCTTTCAGGTCGTACAGGCGGATGCGAGCGAAGTCCGATGTGATGATGTAACGCGGCCGCTCGGCTTCGGGTAGGGCAATGAAGTAGTCCGCCGCCTGGTCGAACGCCTTGTCGAGGTCTTTGCCCCTGCTCTTGTGTTCGACGATGAGCTTTCCTGGGATGAAGCTGTCGATGAAGCCGCGTGCTCCGCCCAGTTTGTCCACGGCCTTTTCGTAGATAGTGGCCGACTCGGGCCGGATGCCGAAACATTCGTAGAACCTGGCCCAGAACAGCTTTGCATCAGCGGCCTCGCTGTGGGCGTCTTGCCATTGCTTGACGAAGGCGGACAGGCGGCGCCGGATTTCGAGGCTGGAGAGGCTGGGCATGCGGAGTGTTGGTGTGTTGCGTTGAGGCCCCAGTGACCCATACCGGCGGGTGTCAGATAGAGACTGGGTTCCGTCCGTCGGCTAGCATACCTGCGGGCAAAACGATTTCCACCACGATTCAGAGGATAGGGCTACAGGTGATGAAGTGACTACGGCGCAATGGACTGTTGATGACCTCGTTCCTCTGGTGCCTGATGTTCAAGGCGGCTTTGCCAGGAACTTCATTCGCCAAGCGGTTTGCGAGTTACGCTTCCCATTGCTGATGTCATTGTCGGGAGTAAAACCTCCTGAGAAGTTCGTCAATGCACTTCGCAAACGTTTCCCAATTGCGGCCGCCGTCAATGAGGTCACGCTAGGTGCGACTGAAGGCGCGATCTCTGGTCATTCACACCAGTTCAAATCAAGCAAGCTCACTTGGACCGTAAGGCTAAAGCAAGATGCCGTTTCCCTGGAAACGCAGAGCTATACAACATTTTCTGATTTTCGTGAGCGCGTGAGGGAGGTGCTGGATGCAGCACTCTTAGTTATCGATAGCGATTTTTTTACGCGCGTTGGCCTTCGATATATAAATGTGATCCCGATGGAAAATTCCACGATCACTGATTGGATAAATCCCGCTCTGGTTGCCCCGCTGAGTGGACACGGTTTTCGAGGCGTTAGCGAATTCGCGGGTAAATTCGCGTTAAATGCCGATGATGGCGGTTGTCTGTTGCAGCACGGCTTGCGGCTCAAAAGCGAAGAGTCTGGCCCCACGACAGCGCCACAGGAATACGTCATCGATGTCGATGCCTCCCGGCTTGACATCAAGGCGGATGAAGTGATGGCCGCATTGGATTCAGCCCATCGGCAGGCATTTTCTCTATTCAGTTGGGCTCTCGGTGCAAAGGCAACATCGCGGCTCCGTGGTAACGATCAGCCGTAGTAGGGGGATAAAAACGATGCACAATTTATCTTTTGATTCGACGCCTGTTGCCTCGCCAGTAATGCAATGGGTGTTCCAGTTTGGCGGGACTGAGGGGGCACGTAAAAACTCGCCCCAGACTCCTGCCCTGTCAAAACAGGCAGCAGACAAAGAAGATGACGACTGGAGCGTTGACGTTAAGAATTCCTTCGTAACGCGGACGCCTGCCGACGACCTTCTGAGATCGGCAAAACAGCAAGGTGGCCTTGCAGCGACAGCCAAGCTGAAGCTGCCTGTTCGTAGCAGAGCCGACGAAATCGCGGAGGAACGAGTTGCACTGCTGGCTCAAAAGTACGTTGGTGGTCACAGTTCGCGCGAGATCATTGCGCGAATTGAGATTTTGAATCAACGTCTTTTGGAGGAATTACCTCGCGTCACACCGGAGCGCGTGGCGGCGTTAGAAGACATCGGTAACAAGATTGCAGCCATCCGTTCGAGGGCGCTTGAAAGAGCGTCGAGATTGGGCTTGCCCGGCTAGTCGTGGGCCTATATCACTACCCGAAGGCGCAGCATAAGCGTGCTTTCAGACCTCGTGTTTTTAAGAACTACAAGACCTACAAACGCTGGCTTCAGCAGGAGTTCAATCGCGTATGCGTCTATTGCCGGGAGCCTGACACCTTAAGCTCCAACCTGAACTTCGGGGTGGATCACTATCGTCCAAAGTCCATCTCCAGATTCGCATCGCTGGCCTGCGATTACACCAATTTGTATTACTGCTGCGGAAATTGCAACAGCCGGAAAAAAGCGGACTGGCCGGCTGACGAGACGAATGGCCCCTATGTGGTGAATCCGTGCGACCACGTGATGGCCGACCACATTCGATTCAACGTGGTGTCGGGCGAGATGGATGCGAGGAGTGCATGGGGAGAGCACATGCGCGTTTTACTGCAGTTGAATGATCCAGCGTCCGTGGCAACCCGAAAAAATCAACTGCTTATTGTCAAATATTGCGGGGATGAGATCGGCCGGTTGAAACGGCAATTGACTGCCCTGAGAAAGAAGCTGAACAGGGGCGAAATGACGAGACAGCAGCACGACGCGGAAGTGGTGGCCGTTGAAGCCGACATCAACTCGGCTATACAGCTGCTCAACGCTGTGACTGGCGCAACGCCCCTGCCAACGCTATCGAAACACAAGATGGCTTTGCAGTTACATCCATGATGACGCTGAAGGACGCGCATGAGCCGTCGGCGAACTTCAGCGTTTGAAGATCTGCTCGACATCGCGGCCTCGCTTCCGTGGCCAGTGAGCCTGGCGTGTTGGCGCCGATGCCGATTTGAGCCACATACCGATCGGCGACTGAGCCATGGCAGACGAACTGCTCGCGGCGTCAGGCTTGAATTTCGGGGTATCCGGATTTGGCTGTGGAAGGAGGCTCACAGCTTGCCTTCTTCGATGAGTCGGGTCAGTGTTGAAATGTCGGCGCCGTAGTTCTTCGCGGCCTCGATCACTTCGTGTTGATCCTGGCCGAACGACGCCCGCCCAACCATCTCGAACATGGCGTAGCCGACGGTGGGCGCGGCCTCGCGGCGCCGGAACTTCGGCTTGGTTTTGTTGTGCGCGCCCTCTGTGAAGAGGATCTTCGCGCGCAGGGCCTCGAAGCTGTAGCCGCGACCCAAGCGGTTCATCACCCGGATCAGGCTGTTCAGGCTCTCGGTGTAGGCGTTTGTGACGGGGTGGTCGAAGTAGGCGAGGATGTGCGGCTGCCAGTTCGTGAAGGCGCGGATCAGGTCCGCGAAGGCGTCGCAGACCTCGGGCGTCACGGACCGCTGCCAGACTGCGTAGCGGGCCAGCGCCTGCTCGGGCGTACCCATGCCCTCATAGACCCCGTAGAACGCCTCCTTGAGCCTGTACGCCTCGCCCAGCTCAGGGTAGTTCGCCGTCCAACCTGAGAGCAGCAATCGCTCCTTGTCGTTGAGGTCGCGCTCGCGCTTGAGCAGGACGAAGCGGTCGTGCATCAGGCCCCGGCGCTGCTTGGGGGTCAGCGACTCCCGCAGCGACTTCCGTGCCCGCTCTACAGCATCGTTGGCCATGCGCACGACATGGAACTTGTCGATGACGATGCGCGCCTCGGGCATGACAGCCTGGACCGCATCGCGGTATGGCGTCCACATGTCCATCGCTACGGTCTGAATCTCATGGCGCCCGTCGAGGTTGCCCAGGTAGTTGATGACCGTCTTCTTGTCGCGGTTGGGCAGCAGGTTGACGATGGTGTTGCTGCGGATGTTGGAGATCACGCAGCGCGGTTTGATGATGTGAATCTCGTCGATGCCCATCCAGGTCGGCGTCTCGAACCTGATCGACCGTTCCAGCTCGCTCACATAGTCGCGGAAGATATTGCGCACCGTCTTCTCGTCGAGGCCGATGTCCTCGGCGATGCTGGTGAAGGTGCGACGCAGGCTTTGTTGGCCGATCCAGGTCACCAGCCGATCGGTCATCTCGCGCTTGGCGTTGACCGCAGGCAGCGGCTCCATGAACGTCTTGCCGCATGCTTGGCACCGCCAGCGCTGGGTATCCACGTAGATGCCGACGCGCTTGCCGTGGATCGGCAGGTCGCGGATGACCTGCTCGTTGCGCCCATAGCGCAGCAGCCGAGCATGGCCGCAGCCCGGGCAGTGCGTAGGCGACTGCGCGAGTTCCGTGCGGATGTGGTAATCATGCTCGGATTCTTCGACCCGGAGAATCTTGTAAGCATGGATGTTCAGGATATTGGGAGGCATACCGACGAGTCGAGGCGGGGCTACCTGTCAGCTAGCCTTCTACTGGTGGCGACCAGTCACGCTCGATGACGTTTACAACGTATGACGCACCCTGGAGTTTCTGGCTGAATGAATCGATATGGCATGCGCCGCAAATAAAAAGGACAGCTTGCGCTTCCGCATTTTCAAAAATCCTGTTAAACCAGAACTCCTCTCGGATCGGAAAACCGAGCAAGCGATCCTGCTCCTCCGAAATCCCTGCTCTCTTATACATTGCCAGACGCTCATGACGATCGGGATCGCTGAATTGATGTGATATTCGGCATTTACCCGCCACAAGGCGCGCAACCGACATTTTATGATCTTTGGGCTCGGGTTGACTAGCCTCTTCCGCCAAAAGGTCAGGATGGAGTTTTTCAGCGCATTCCAAGAGAAATCTCTCGAAAAGCGCAGGAGGAATGGGGTCTATAATAGGACCACCTTCTGTCCAGGATAGCGTTGGTAGAAATTGAAATTTGTGATCAATGCCCAGTAAGTGGATCATCAATTTATGAAAATTCATCCGTCTGAAAAAGCAGTATGCAAATCATTGCTGCCAACCAGCGTGACCACATGCAGTTTCCGGCCAGAAGCGCTTCCTCACCCATTCACCATCAGCAGCGTTTACCCAATGATTGCTGAACTGTATAATCTATCGATTTAATCAGTATCGGATCCTCTTGCATTTTCTGAAGAGCCACTAATTGCTCGTGCAAGAAATTCCACCCATTCCATTTGGCATGCAGTTGGTGTGTTCAGTTGGCGGAACATAAACTGGAGGACTTGGAGCAGCCTGGTAAATCGGATGGGCCGCTATGTAAGCAGACTCTAAAGCGGCGCGTCGGTTAGCCTCAGCCTCGCCCTGCATCTGTTTTTTCTCCATGAAACGCTCGAATAAATCATGCTCTTTCTGCTGCATTTTCAGGGATTCCGATCTCCTGTAATCATCATATTGTATTTTATTTACTTTCCCGGAGTCTAATAATCGGGACTCATCAATCATGTTATTCAAAAATTCTAAATGCGGCAATCGATAGGCCGTCTGGTCTAATTGGTCAGCTTTTTTGTAATATTTTACGTAAAATTCACTTCTTGTAACCTTTCCTTCCTTGACCAAATTTCCTTCTGACTTCGCCCACGCAACAAGCTTGGCGAAGTTATTTTTAACTGCTATTTCGTGTTGAGTTGCAGCTATTTGTTGAGGGGTTTGACATGCGGCAAGCAAGAGAGAGGTCCCGCACGCGATTGCGGCATAAATAATCGATTTTTTCACTTTCTGTATCCTCAAGTTTTTCTTGGCATCGTTGATTCGATTTGCCGCCTCAGGTCGCCAAGGTCATCGCGGACTGTTTTCCAGACGATCTTGAGGTCCACTTTGAAATACCCATGCGCTACGGCATTGCGCATCTCATAGGCCACGGCCAGCGGCAAGCTGGGATGGGCAGCGGCGAAGTCGGGATGCCGCTTGCTGATGTTTCTGCTGGCTTCGCCGATGATCTCGAAGTTGCGGATCACCGCGTCCTGGACCAATGAGTTCTGCGCGAACGCCACTTCGTCCAAGCCTGCGGTGTAGCGCTCGATGCGATCGATGGCTTCCAGTATGTGCCCGAGGTATTCGGGTAGTCGAAGATCGTCGTGGGTCAAACCGGCCTCGCTTCGGCGATGACCCTGGCGCGGAACTTGTCCGGTAGGCTGTTCGGCGTGAGCACGTCCACGGGCACCCCCAAGAGTGCGCCCAGTTCGAGTCGGATCGCACCGATGTCGAACAGCGACGTATCAGCGGTCGGGTCGATCAGCAGGTCCAGGTCGCTACCCTCAACGTCATCACCGTGCAGCACCGAGCCGAAGACGCGAGGATTGCGGGCACGGTGTGTCTCAACGATCCGGCGGATCCCCGCGCGGTTCGACTCCAAGGCGGCGGATGGTCTCATGGCATGTTCTCCACAGCGTAGTCCGATTTCATCGTAGGCGAGGCCCACCCTGGCGTCAACATCTCAATCCGATATCGCGGCGATGCGACGCCTGCCAGCCGCAGGGGCGAATACACACTGAAATCCGGATACCCGAATTTCGTTGCGCTCCAACCGGCTCACCGCAAACCCGACGCATGGTTCAAATCAGCATCGGCGTCAACAGGCCGGCCGCACCTACCCGAAAAACGCCTCAACAACCGCGCCCTTTGGCCTTTTACCCGTCATGACGTAGCCCAATAGGGCCTCGACCACGGCGTCCACATCGAAGCCTGCGCCCCGCATGCGGATTGGGATGTGGCTCGCCAGCACGATGGATCGGACATAACCGCGAAGGAAGACCTGCTCGATTACGGCCAGACTCCCCAGTTCGTAGAACACCGACATGCCTCGGATGTAGCTTGCCTTGTCGATGTGCGCGAACGACACCGGCAATAGGCCCGCACCCAGCAGCGCCGCATCCGCCGCCATGCGTGACACCCGCTTGTTGCCGTTCGGGAAGGCCTGTAGATAGGGAATGCGCGTCATGAGGTGGAGCGCGGCTTGCACGGGGTGCAGTTTCGATGCCGTGACGATGATCCGGTCCAGCGCCTGTCCGACATAGCCGGTTCCCGGCCGAAAGGGCGGCAGATAGGCCGATGCCCCAAGGTTCACGTCCTGGTACTCGCGCACCTGGCCACGCTGTTCCGGCGGCAGAAAGTGATCCGAGCTGCGCACTTCGTCGAGGCCATGATCATCCGTCAGCAGAGCGTGCATCGCACACAGATTGGTCACCGACGGCTCTCGGTGCGTCCACAGGTATTCAGCAGCCAGCTTGTGGTTGAGCACGAGCACCGCGTCGGCCACCGGCTTGTCCTTGTTGCGCTGCCCGTATTCGACCAGGGCTTGCGTGTCCAGGGCGGAGTACGTCCCGCCTTCGAGGACCGACGACCCCCAGGCGAAGTCGATCAAGAAACTCGCCAGGAACTTCTGGTCGATGGGGCCGGCAAGCCCTTGAATGCGGGTACAACGCTCGGCGCGTTCCAGGTCGAGTTCAGGCTGCGTCGCCAGCAACTTCTCCTCGAAGCGCGCAACCGGCCTTTGCTGCCAGGGCGTGGCGAAATACGCCTCGATGTCGGCCACGGACAGGGGAGACGTGGATGCATAGCGCGTCATGCGACCACTTCCCAGCGCCCGAATCTCTCCCGCTGCGCTCAACTGCGCAAGGCGCCGGTTGAGCGTGGAGCGGCTTACCTCGGGTAGTCGCTGCGCGAGGTCGCCGGGGCTGATGCCCCCAGGCCCAGCCTGCGTGATGATGGGAAGGATGTCAATCCGTTGCATATATCTGACAAAGTGGCAGCCTTTGCTGAGCCTTGAAATACGGCACATTGAGGCTTTCTTGTCAGAGTCTAGGCGTTTCCAGCCTCTCTTGTCATGCTGCAGATTGTGGTCGCTTTGGATTGTGCAATCCATAGAACCGGCACCAACGATGGAAAGCTACCATCCTGCCTTCTAGTCTTGCTCGACGGCCATGCGTGACATCGAACCCCGCCCACCCGGACTTGTCCACGTGTAAACGCTCAGATCCACCTTGCTGAGTGCCGATGCATAGGCTCCAGGGACTTGTCCACGTGTAAACACTCAGATCTGAAAGCTGGGGAACTTCTCGGGGAACTTTTATGGGAATGTAGGGGCACAATGAGGTATTCTCCACAGAGAGCAGCCCCCCTTCGCGCCCCTGAAAGCCCCTGCCAAATGGGTTCGAGTCCCATCAGCCACCCCAATCAATTCAAGCACTTAGCCCGGACTCACCATCCGGGCTTTTTGTCGCCCGGCGTGCGTGTAGGGGCTGTGTAGGGATTGCGCGGGAATGGCCGGGCGTGCGTTTATCAGACGCTGCTGTCGCAGGAAAACACTCAGGCACCTTCCTGCCCTGCGCAGGCAGGCTGCACTGCTTCGCGCTGTTTCGTGTCTGCACCAAGTTCTGGCGCTGGTTCCGGATGCGAAGCTGAGGTCTGGTTCGAGTACGGGCAGGGCAGCAAGCGCAGTTGTTCTGGGCAGGTTCAAGCCCGCTCGAAGACGGCCATGGACTCCACATGCGAGGTGTGCGGGAACATATTCACCACCCCGGCTGATCGCAGGACATATCCTGCCTGGCGCACGAGCAGACCTGCATCGCGCGCCAATGTGGCGGGGTTGCAGGAGATGTAGACGACGCGCGAGGGCAGGTTGAAACCTGCGCGTCGGTGATCCGCAACCTGGATGCCCGCGACTTGCACATCGGCCAGTGCCTTACACAGGGCCAGGGCACCTTCACGAGGCGGGTCGATCAGCCATTTGTCGAACGGGCCGAGTTGCAGCAGGGCCTGGGCGTCCATCCCGAACAGGTTGCGGACCTCGAAACGGGTGCGCTCGGCCAGGCCGTTGTAGACCGCGTTGTCGCGTGCGCGCTGCACCAGCGCTTCACTGCCTTCCACGCCCAACACGGAGGCGGCGCGCGTGGCCAGCGGCAGAGTGAAGTTGCCCAGCCCGCAAAACCAGTCAGCGACACGTTCGTTCGATTGGGGCGCCAGCAACCGCAGCGCGCGCGAAACCAGTGCTTGGTTGATGTGGTGGTTGACCTGGGTGAAGTCGGTGGGCTTGAAAGGCATGCGCACACTGAACTCGGGCAAGGCGTACTCGAGCCCGGGAGTTTGCGGCTCCAGTGGCTCCAGCGGCGCAGCGGTGTGCGGGCCGCCGGGTTGCAACCACCACTGCACGCCATGCTGTGCTCCGAACCGGGCCAAAGCCTGCCGATCGGTGGGCCTGAGTTCCTGCAGGTTGCGCAGCACCAGAACGGTTTGTGCGTCGCCCTCGGCGAGCTCGATTTGCGGCAGCCGGTCGGGGCAAGACAGGCCAGCGATGAGCTGGCGCAAGGGCAGGAGCAGGGCGGACACATGCGGTGGCAAGATGGCGCAGGTCTGCATGTCGGCCACATAGCTGGAACCGCGCTCGTGAAACCCGACCAGGACGCCACCTTTCTTGTGCACCAGGCGCACGGTGAGGCGCGCGCGGTGGCGATAGCCCCAGTTCGGACCGGCCAGGGGTCGCAGCATGGTCTGCGGCCGCACCTGGGCGATATGCCAGAGGTCGTCCTCCAGGGTGCGTTGCTTGAAGGCGAGTTGGGCCTGCGGGTCGATGTGCTGCATGCTGCAGCCGCCGCAGACGCCGAAATGCGGACAGCGCGGCTCGACGCGGGTGGAGGCCGTGCGCTGCCACTCCACGGCGTCGCCCTGCTCCCACTTGGCCTTGCTGCGTGTGACACGCACGCGCACCACTTCGCCGGGCAGGGCGCCGGCGGCAAACACCACCTTGCCATCGGCGCGGTGGGCGATGCCACGGGCATCGAGGTCAAGCGCCTCGATGGTCAGCCATTCGTCGGAAATGGTGGTGGGTTTCATGGCAGGCCCGGGCTGTGCACCACCCGAAATGCCAAGGCATGCGGGGGCGACAGCTTCAGGATGTTGGCGGATCGGGCAGGCGCCATGCCTGCAGGTATTCGGCCCAATGCGGCTCGTTCAGTGCCCAGTCGGCCAGCGTGTTGCGCACCAGCGCGACCTCATTCAGGTGCTCTGCGGGGCTCAAACCACCACGCATGAGCTGAAAGCGGCAATACAGCAAATATGTGTTGAGCACGTCGGTTTCGCAATAGCGCCGCACGGCTTCCAATTCACCCTGCTGCCAAGCGGCGTAGACCTGGCTGCCGTCCATGCCCAGCTTGCCGGGCAGGCCGCAAAGCTGGGCCAGGGCGTCCATGCCGGCGTTGGCGCGCGGCTGGTAAAGGGCCAGGAGGTCCATCAGGTCGAGATGCCGGCTGTGGTAGCGCGAGATGTAGTTGTTCCATTTGAACTCACGGTCGTCTTCGCCCATGTCCCAGTATTTGGGCGCCTGCACGCCGTGCACCAAGCCGCGGTAATGCAGCACGGGCAGATCGAAGCCGCCGCCATTCCAGGAGACCAGTTGCGGTTCGTGTTTGTCGACGATGCGGAAAAATCCCTGTACCGCCGCGCCTTCCTGGCCGCCGTGGTCGATGAAGGAATGCACCTTCAGTCCCTGGACGTTGCGGAAGATGCAGGAAATGACCAGCACGCGCTGGCAGATCACGGGCAGGAAGTCGCTGCCGGTTTGCGCCTTGCGCCGCTCTTGCGCCTGGGCGATGGTGGTGGTGTCGTCCAGGCCCGGGTCGGCCAGGCCCGCGGCGCGGATGGCTGGCGCGTCGGGGATGGTTTCGATGTCGAAGACGACGACGGGTGCGGCCATGGCGGGTTCGTTGATGCCAGCTCAGAGCACCGAGGACTTGTCGACCCCGCCCTTGGACAGGCGGCGCTTGAGCTTGAGCAGGGCTTCTTGCTGGATCTGGCGCACACGCTCGCGGGTGAGGTCGAGGCGTTGCGCCAGGGTTTCGAGGGTTTCGGTGTCGCGGCCGTAGAGCCCGAAGCGCGCTTCGATCACCTCGCGCTCGCGCTCGGCCAAAGTCTGCAGCCAGGCATCGAGCAGATGCGTCACCTCGTGCGCCTGCGCTGTGTCGTCCGGTCCTGGCGCCTGTTGGTCGGCGAACTGGTCCTGGTAACTGTCGCCGGCGCTGGTTTCGTGCATCAGGTCCAGCGAGGCGGGCGGCTCGCCCAGGGTCAGCAGATCGACCACTTCGTCGGCCGTGCGGCCGGTGAGGCTGGCAATGTCCTCGATCGAGGCCACGCCGTTCGAGCTGGATTCCTCCAGGTGGCGCCGCGCGCGCAGCATCTGGTTGAGCTCGCGTATGACGTGCACCGGCAGGCGGATGGTGCGCGCCTGCTGCATGATGGCGCGCTCGACGTTTTGGCGTATCCACCAACTCGCATAGGTGGAGAAACGAAAGCCGCGCTCGGGCTCGAATTTCTCGATGGCGTGCATCAAGCCCAGATTGCCCTCCTCGATGAGGTCGGCCAAAGCCACACCGCGGCCGGCATAGGCCTTGGCAATGCTCACCACCAGGCGCAGATTGTGCTCGACCATGGCTTGCCGCGCCGCGAAATCACCCTGGCGAGCGCGTGTGGCGGTGTCGAATTCCTGCTGCGGCGTGAGCAGCGGCTTGACGCGAATCTGGTTGAGGTAGGCCTGCAGCACACTCTGGCTGGCGGCGTCCATGCCATCGCCGGCTACGCGGCCAAGCTCCCGCGCCGCTTGTTCGTCTCGCTCCGAGCCCTGAGGCTCCTGGGCGTCCCCAGCAGCCTCAGGGGTAGCAGGGTGCGGCGTCGATGATGTTTTGGGCGCGCGCGGCATGGGATGGCTCGAGCTGGGTTCGGGCAGCTTGGGTGGGCGCGCTCAATGCGGCGGCAGAACTTGCATGGGGTCGATGGGCTTGCCGCGCAGGCGCACCTCGAAATGCAGTTCCACGCGCGGTGCGTCTGTCGACCCCATGAGGGCGACTGGCTGCCCGCGATGAATGTCCTGGCCATCCTTCACCAGCAATTTTTCGTTGTGCGCGTAGACCGAGATGTAGTCGGCGTTGTGCTTGACGATGACCAGATTGCCAAAACCGCGCAACTCATTGCCGGCATAAACCACCTTGCCCTTGGCTGCCGCGAAAATGGGCTCGCCCAGCCTGCCGGCAATGTCAATGCCCTTGCTGGTGCCGCCGTTGTAGCCCTGAATGATTTTCCCAGACGCCGGCCACGACCATTGCAGCCCGCCATTGTCGGCCACGGCCTTGGGGGCCACGGCGCCGATAATCGCACTGGCCGAGGCCGTGGCGGCGGGCGCCGCGACCGTGCCTGCAGGCGATGCGCCAGCCATTGCACCCGGCGTTGCCGCCACGGCGGGCGGCGCAACGGGAGCCACCGCAGGCGGTGCCGGAGTCGATGCAGTCATGGGTGCCAGCGGATACGACTGGGCCACCTGACCGTTCGACGGCATGGCACCCTGAGGCGCCGGCAATACGGCCACGGCAGGCGGCGTGCCCGCCACGGGTGGTGCCACGCGCAACACCTGGCCCACCGTGATGACGTTCGGATCGCTCAGGTTGTTCCAGCTCACGATGTTGTGCCAGTCCTGGCCGAACTGCAGGCCGATGCGGCGCACGGTGTCGCCAGGTTGCACCGTGTAATAGCCAGGCTGGCCCGCATAAGCGGCGTAGGGTCCAGCGTTGGCAGCAGCCGAGGCGCTGCTTGCAGGGGCGGTGCTGGACGATGGCGCCGCAACCGATCCGACGGGCGTGAAGTTCTGGCTGACCACCGGGGCGGGATTGAGCGACACCGTTGAACAAGCGGCCAAGGATGCGGTCAGCAGCGAGGTGAGCAGGAGCGGAAGAACAAGTCGCATGGATGAGCATGAGCGTCAGAGAACGCCCGATTTTAGAGGGACGAAATACGCGTCTTCCACGCACCACGAGTCCACCTTGGTCGTGGCGGTTTTGCGGTAGCCCATGAGGCGCTGCGGCTGTCCGACCGGCGCCAGGAGCACTCCGCCCGGACGTAACTGCGACAGCCAGGATGCAGGAACTTCGGCACAGGCGGCGGCGCTCAGCACGGCGTCGAACGGCGCGCCTGCGATCGCCCCGTCGGTGCCATCACCCAGCAGCAAGCGCAGGTTGGGCAGGCGCAGCGCGCGCAGGTTGCGCCGCGCGAGTTCGTGCAGGGCGCGGATGCGCTCGATGCTGTACACCTCACCAGCCACGCGACTCAGCACCGCAGCCTGGTAGCCGCAGCCGGTGCCGATCTCCAGCACACGCCCTGGCTTGGCCCCGAGGCTTTGCAGCAGAACCGAGGCGCAGCGCGCCACGACGGAAGGCTTGGAGATGGTCTGGCCGTGCCCGATGGGCAGCGCGTTGTCGAGATAGGCCTGGGCCGCCAGCCCGGGCTCCAGAAACAGATGGCGCGGCACCGCCAGCATGGCTTGCAACACGGTAGGTTCCATGCCGCCCATCGCGCGCAGCCGCTCCACCATGCTGTCGCGCACGGCCTGCGAGTCCATCCCCTGGCCGGTGGGCACGCCCGGTTGAACCGGGGTTTGGCGGTATGCCTGCTGCGAGCGCAGAACCGTCGGTTTGCCACCCTCGGCGGCAATCGAGTCGGGACGTGGGCGTGTGGTGCTGGACGCGCCCGGGGCCGCCGCGTCGCCCCATGTCGCCGGATAGCGGGGGCGCACAGCGCGGGTGGGATCAGCGCTCACCGGCCATGCCCGAAAAACGCATCTTGCAGTCGTCCAGCAACTGGTAATGCGTGAGGTCGAGTTGCAGTGGCGTGAGCGACGCATAACCCTGGGCGATGGCGTCGAAGTCGGTGCCGGGCTGATCGTCGCGCGCCTCGCCCGCGGAGCCAATCCAGTAAATCGGCTCACCGTGCGGGTTGTGCTGCAGGATCACCGGCTGGCTGGGGTGGCGCTTGCCCAGACGCGCGACCCGCACTCCGCGCAAGGCGCTGCGGGCAACATTGGGAACATTGAGATTCAACAGCGCGGGCTCGGCAGGCTTGCGCTCCAGCAGGTTCCGGGCCACCTCCACGGCAACCTGCACCGCTGTGTCGAGATGCTCCCAACCCTTGTGAACCAGGGACACGGCCAGGGCCGGCATCCCGAAGAGGTAGCCCTCCGTGGCCGCGGCGACGGTGCCGGAGTAGATGGTGTCGTCTCCCAGATTGGCGCCGTTGTTCACGCCACTCACGACCAGATCGGGCTTGAAGTCCAGCAGTCCCGTGAGCGCGATGTGCACACAATCCGACGGCGTGCCATTCACATACAGGAAGCCGTTCGCGGCCCTGAAAACCGACAGCGGACGGCTGAGGGTGAGCGCGTTCGAAGCCGCGCTGGCGTTTTGCTCCGGAGCGACCACGGTGACGTCAGCCAACGCGCACAGCCCCGCGTAAAGGGCATGCAGCCCGGGAGCCAGATAGCCATCGTCATTGGCGAGCAAGATGCGCATGGTTGCATCTTATCGGGGACTCGATCGACTGTTGCCGCAATGCAGGCCCTGGCAGCCGTCAAGATAAGAAATAACCTGAATCCGTGAGCCCACGAGTTAGGAGATAAATGGGGACAGACCCCATTTATCTCCTTTATCTCTTTATCTTCTTTATTCTTGCTGCGCCAATCCCGCAGTGACCGCGTCCATACGTTCCAGCACCTCGGCCGTGAGCTTGGGCAGCACGGTCAGGGCGCCGAGATTTTCGTGCAGTTGGGCCAGTTTGGAGGCGCCGAGGATGACGCTGCTGACGCGCGGGTTGTGCGCCACCCAGGCCAGCGCCAGTTGCGCCACGCTGCAACCGAGTTCCTTGGCAAGCGTTTCGAGTTCGCCCACGGCGGCGTTCTTGCGGGCGTCCAGCAGTCCCTCGCGCAGGAAGCTCACGCCTTCCATCGCGCCACGGCTGCCGGCGGGCACGCCCTGGCGGTATTTGCCGGTGAGCAGGCCCGAGGCCAGCGGACTCCAGGTGGTGAGGCCCAGGCCCATGTCTTCGTACAGCCGGGCGTACTCGTGCTCCACGCGCTTGCGGTGGAACAGGTGGTATTGCGGCTGCTCCATCACCGGCTTGTGGAGATGGTGGCGCTCGGCCACGTCCCAGGCGGTGCGAATTTCATCGGCGCTCCATTCGCTGGTGCCCCAGTAGAGCGCCTTGCCTTGCTCGATGAGGTTGTGCATGGCCCAGACGGTTTCGTCCACCGGGGTATGCGGGTCGGCACGGTGGCAGTAGATGAGGTCGATGCAGTCGAGCTTCATGCGCTTCAAACTGCCGTCCACCGCCTGCAGCAGGTACTTGCGGTTGAGGGTGTCGCGGCCGTTGATGCGGGGCTTGTCGGCGCTGCCGCGGTCCAGGCCCCAGAAGAATTTGCTGGAGACGACATAGTCGAGCCGGTTCCACTGGAGTTGGGCCAGCGCCTCGCCCATCAGGGTTTCGCTCTGGCCGTTGGCGTAGACCTCGGCGTTGTCGAAGAAATTGACCCCGGCGTCGCGCGCCGCGGCCATCATCTCGCGCACGCCGGAGGCGTCCACCTGGTTGTGGAACGTCACCCAGGAGCCGAGCGAGAACAGGCTGACCTGCAACCCGCTGCGGCCGAGTCGGCGATAGAGCATGGGGGGGATGGGATGGGACATGGGATGAGACCTCCAAGTGGGTGAGGTTCAGCAGGCGGCAAGTCGGGTGCGAACATGCTGCAAGCAGGTTGCGCCAGGCTGCAGGCGACACGCGTGCATGCCTGCGCATGCACGATTGGCTTTGAAGCTTAGGCCGCTTGTGCAATTCCCTGCGCTTGCAATGTGGCAAAAAATTCGCCGCAAAATCGGCTCGTGGCTGCTGGTGACTTGCACAGCGTCGTCTTCCCGGCCTGTCGTGCGCTTCGGCCCGCCCTGTTCCGCCGATCCGGCCGACCACCGTTCAACCCCACCCGTACACTGCGCCCCCATGGTCACATCCGCCCATTCCCCCAGACTGTCGTCGCTGCCATACGAATTGCTCATCGGCTGGCGCTACACCCGCGCCGGGAGGCGCACGCGGCGCAATGGCTTCATCTCCTTCATCTCCTTCATCTCGGTGGCGGGCATCGCCCTGGGCGTGGCGGCGTTGATCGTGGTGATTTCGGTGATGAACGGCTTCCAGAAAGACGTGCGCGATCGCATGCTCAACGTCATTCCGCATATTCAGGTGTTCAGCGTCGATGGTGGGCCCCTGACCGACTGGCGCGGCGTGGCCAACATCGTGCAGCGCAACCCGGCCGTCACCGGCGTGGCGCCCTTCGTGTCGGGCCAGGCGCTGCTGGCGCAGGGCAACACCTTGTTCGGCGTGCTGGCCTGGGGCATCGAGCCGCAAGAGGAGAGCAAGGTCTCGGCGATTGCTTCGCACATGGTGGCTGGCTCGCTGGCGGCGCTCAAGCCCGGCAGCTTCACCGTGGTGCTGGGCAACGAGCTGGCACAGCGCCTGGGGGTGGGCATTGGCGACCAGGTGACCATGGTGGTGCCCAGCGGCAGCCTCACGCCCGCGGGCATGATTCCGCGCCTGCGCACCCTGCGGGTGGTAGGGCTGTTCAACGTGGGGCATTACGAATACGACAGCACGCTGGCGCTGCTGAACCTGGACGACGCCGGGAAAATTTTCCTCTCCGGCGGTCCCACCGGCCTGCGGGTGCAGACGCGCAACATCGACGATGCGCCAGCCGTGGCACAGCAGTTGCAGACCGCGCTGCCGCCCAACCTCGTGGCACAACCGTGGACGCAGCAGAACCGCACCTGGTTCGAGGCGGTGGTGATCGAGAAACGCATGATGTTCATCATCCTGGCGATGATCGTGGCGGTGGCAGCATTCAACCTGGTGTCCACGCTGGTGATGACGGTCACGGACAAGCAGTCCGACATCGCCATCTTGCGCACCCAGGGCGCCAGCCCCGGCTCCATCATGGGCATTTTTGTCGTGCAGGGGGCAATCACCGGCGTGATCGGCGTGCTCTCGGGCGTGCTGCTGGGCATGCTCATTGCCTTCAACATCGACCCCATCGTCAGCTTCCTGGAGTGGGTGTTCCACACCCAGTTCCTGCCGCGCAGCGTGTATCTGATCCACAAGATGCCGAGCGACCCCAGGGTTTCGGACATCATCACCATCACCGTGGTGGCCTTGGTGCTGGCACTGCTGGCGACCATCTACCCGAGCTGGCGTGCCTCGAAAGTGCAGCCGGCCGAGGCGCTGCGCTACGAATGAAGCTCGGCGGTGCCGTTGTTGAAGCGCAGGGCCGTGCGCAGGCTGCGCGGCGGCATGCAAAAGCCGGCGACGAAGGCGGGGATGTCCTCGGGACGCATGGGAGGAGCGATGGCGAAGCCCTGCAGGCCGTCGGCCGAGCTTTGCCACAGCAGGTCGAGGTGGGCCTGGGTTTCCACGCCTTCGATCACCGTGCGCATGCCCAGGGCATGGCCGAGGGCGAGGATGGCGTCGAGAAACAGCCGGTCGCGCGGATGCACCGGCAGATCGCGCACGAAGGCCTGGTCGATCTTGAGCAAGTCCACCGGCAAGGTCTTCAGGCGCAAGAGCGAGGCGTAAGCGGAGCCCACGTCGTCCATGCCGATGCGCACGCCCTCGGCGCGCAGGGCGCTGAGCTGCGCCAGCACCACGTTCTCGCCCAGCACCTCTTCGGTTTCCAGAATTTCCAGGCTGAGCATGCCGGGCTCGAGTTCGGGATGACGCGCGATTTCGGCCAGCACCTGCGCTGAAAAATCCGTGGCCAGCAGTTCCTGCGGCGCGACGTTGACCGACACGCCGATGTGCAGCCCCTGGCGCACCCAGCCGGCAAGGTCGTCCAGGGCTCGCTGCAACACGCGCGTGCCCAGCAAGGTGAGTTCCATGGGGCCGAGTTCGCGCAGGAAGGCGTCGGGCTGCAGCAGGTCGCTGTCCTGGCGCAGACGGGCGAGCGCCTCGACATGGTGGATGCGACCGCTGGCGCGGTCGAGCACGGGCTGGTAGTGCAGCACCAGGTCGCCGGTGTCGATCTTGCGGCGCAACTCGGCGCGGCGGACGGGGGTGCTGAACGAGGCGCTGGCCATGGCCGGGTCGTACAGCCGGTAGGCACTGCGCTGCGGCCCGCGCCGGCTCTTGTGGGCGTACAGCGCCATGTCGGCGTGGCGCAGCAGGGTGTCGGGGGTTTCGCGGTCGTAGGGGTAGATGGTGATGCCGCAACTGGTATCGACCTGCAGGCTCAGTGGTGGGTTGCCGACCTGCATGGGCCCGCGCAGGTGCTCGAGAAAGCGCAGGCAGACGGGTTCGAGCTCGGCCAACTCCTTGCTGCCTTCGAGGATGATGACGAACTCGTCGCCGCCCATGCGCAGGGCCAGGGCGCCGGCCGGCAATTGCGTCTTGAGTCGCTCCGCCACGCTGCGCAAGACCTGGTCGCCGACCAGGTGGCCGTAGACGTCGTTGATGGACTTGAAGCCGTCGAGGTCGAGGTAGGCCAGGGCCAGCAGGGTGCCGTTGGCATCGGCGCGGGCGATGGCCTGTTGCAGGGCACTCTCCAGCATGTTGCGGTTGGGCAGGTGCGTGAGCGTGTCGTGCAGCGCCAGCCACTGTTCGCGCTGGCGCACCTGCTGTAACGCGCGGTGGCTGGTCATTTCGTCCAGCGCGTGGTCGAGCAGGCGGGCGATGCGGGCAATGAGTTCGCGCACATCGTCCTGAAACAGTCCGCGCGCGGGCGAAGTCACAACCAGAATGACGTCGGGCCGCCCGGCGCGCAGCAGCGGCACGGCGGCAATGCTGTGCCAGCGGTGGGCCACGACGAAGTCGCGCCGCGACAGGTTGATGGGATCGGCCGGAAAATCGTTATGCACCCGCAGTTCGCCGGCCAGCCAGGCGCGCACGGCCAGCGCCGGTTGCGGGTCGTCGAGGCGCATCTCGATGTGCTCCAGATCATCCGAGCCATTGCCGGCTCTGGCCAGGATCTGAAACACCCCGGTTGCGTCCGGGCGGCCGATCCACGCGGCGTTGAACAGACTGGATGCGGCCAGGGCCTCGCAGGCGGCCCGAAACAGGGCTGATTCGTCGCCCTGGCGCGCGTGCTGCTGCACGATCTCGCCCAACTCAGCCAGCGCTGCGTACAGGCTTTTCAGGCGCTCGTTGCGCCGCTGGCGCTCGCGCCGGTCGGTCACGTCATGGAACACCAGCACGGCGCCGCGTGCTTCGCCATCATGTCCGCTGATCGGCGCAGCCGAATCCTCGATCGCCAGCACGCGGCCATCGCGGGCACGCAACTCGGTATGGTTGCCCAGCACCACCACGCGACCGGTCGCCAGGGCGCGCGCCACCGGGCAGGGTGCGGGCGAATCCTCGCCTTCCACAACGATGCGGAACACGAGTTCGATGGGCTGGCCCAGGGCTTCGGACGCTGGCCAGCCGGTGAGGCGCACCGCCTCCGGGTTCATGCGGCTGATGCGGCCGCGCGCGTCGGTGGCGATGACGGCGTCGCCGATGGACGAGAGGGTCACGTCCAGTTCGTCGCGCTGGCGTCGCAGCCCGTCCAGGGCCTGCTCGCGGCCGCGCTCGGTCCGACCAAGCTGGCGCAGGGCGCTGGCGAACAGCCACGAGCCGGCTGCAAGCAGCCCGAAAAACAGCAGCAAGGTGCCCGCCAACTGCCCAGCCCAGCGCTGCAACAGGCTGCGCGTGGGCAGGTCGGCGCCGATGACGAAGGGGTAGTCGGGCACGCGGACATAGGCACCGACCATGTGCCGGTTCACACTGTTGGTCACACCCGAGAACATGCCGGAACTGGCTTGAGGCTGACCACGGATGGCGTCGAGCATGATGCCGTTCTGGGGTTGCCCATAAGGCGAGCGCGGAGGCGGCGGAAAGCGCAACTGCAGCAGGCCGTCGTTGCGCATCACGACGAAGGCCATGCCCTCTCCCGGTGCCTGCAACAAACCGAGTGCGCGCGGAAACACCGAGGATTGCGCCAGCACCAGCCATTCCTGCGGCAACGCCTTGCCCAGCGGCATCGCTCCCTCCCCCCCGGGTGGTGTCGCCTCGGCGCCGCCGGGCACGGCGGAAAGTGGCAGGTATTCGAGTGCCATCCAGCGACCGGAGGCACGCTCGTCAGGAATGGGGGGCCCAAGGCAGAAGGTCTTGTCGCGCAGGCAGGCGGCATAGGCGCTGCGGGTGAGCGGCGTCAGGTGCGTGTCCTGCAGGGGTGATGGCGGTAGCGCGCCACTGCGAGCGACATAGCGGCCTTGGGCATCCACCAGGGCCACACCTTCAACCCCGCGCCGCTCGAGGAGGTAGGTGTCGAGTTGCTGCTGCGCCGTCTCGGGACTCACCAGCAGGCGCCGTCCGAGACGCTGCATGGCGTCCTCGCGCGCGCGCAAGGTCGAGCGCCACTCGATGGCGTACTCGGCAGCGAAGGCGCGCAAGCGCTCCTGGCTCTGGATGCGCATGTCTTGCCAGTCGCGCCAGGCGTTCCATGCCATGAACGCCGTCGCACACACGGCAATGCCCAGCCAGAGTCGCCTCAGGCGGCTGTGCAAATGTGAGCCCATGCGTGCCGCGGCATGGTGGTCGATCACGGAATCGATGGTGCGCTCGGGTGGTTGCGGGCTGGCGATGCCGATGATTAGAGCCTGCGCGCACAAGCTTGCAAATCCCCGGACATGCGGGGGGGTGAACCAGGGCGCGACGCAGCATGCCGTTCGTGCATGCTGCGTCGCGCCAATCGGCGTGATGCCGCTATAAACTTCGCGCCATCGCGGCCTCGTGCCGCTGACAACCATCCAACGGGAAAGCCCATGAGCGAATCCGGAGTCCACGCCCACGCCCCGCATGAAGAGGCGGTGCATCACGCCAGCGAAGGCAAGAATCACACGTTGAACCAATGGGTCGCCATCTTCACCGCGCTGCTGGCTGCTCTCGGCGCCATCGTCAGCTACCAGGGCAGCCACCTCATGAACGAAGTGCTGCTGCACAAGAACGAGGCCGTGCTGAAAAAAGCCCATGCCACCGATGAATGGAATTACTACCAGGCCGTGAGCACCAAGCAGCACCTGATGGAACTGGCGCACGATCTGGCGCCGGCCGACAAGCAGGCCGGGATTGCAGCCAAGATCACCAAATACCAGGGCCAGAAGACCGAGATCAAGGCCCGCGCCGACGCGCTGGAAGCGGCGTCGAGCAAAGCCGACGAGGAGTCCGATCGCCTCAACCGTCCGCACACCGGCATGGCGCGCAGCCTGATCTTTCTGCAGATCGCCATTTCGCTGGCCTCGATCACCGCGCTCACCGGGCGCCGCTGGCTGTTCGGCGCCGCCATGCTCAGCGCCCTGGTCGGCGTTGGCTTGTGGGTGACGGCGCTGGGCTGGGTGGCGGCATGACGCCGCGTTGGCATGGCCCGCTGCCGCGGCTGGCCAAACGATGAGCGGCCCCTGGTGGTACGCCTGGGGCGGGCTCAACCACGCGCTGTTTCTCGCCATCAACCACGCCGGCGGCGGCTGGCTGTGGGACCACCTGGCGTTGTGGGGCACGGCCGCCGGGGACCACATGCTCTACCCCGTCTACGCCGCCGTGCTGCTGGCGCTGGCGCTGAAACGGCCCAACTGGCTTGCGGTGCAGGCCGTGCTGGTGTTCCTGGCGGCCTATCTGATCGACTGGGCCCTCGTCGCCGGCATCAAGCCCTGGCTCGACTTTCCGCGCCCGCCCAGGGCGCTGGGCGAGGCTGCGGTGCACATCCTCGGCCGCGCCGAATACGCGCACAGCTTCCCCTCCGGCCACACAGCCTTTGCCTTCGTGCTGATGGCCAGCCTGCTGCCCGGTGCGCACTGGGTGCTCAAGGTCGTGCTGGTGTTGTTTGCGCTCTGGGTGGGGTGGTCGCGCATGGCGGTGGGCGCACATTTCCCGGCCGACGTGCTCGGCGGCGCCCTCATCGGCCTGCTCTCGGCGTGGCTGGCGGCGCAGGCGCTGCGGTTACTCGGCTATGCGCGGGCGAAGCGATGAACAAGGCGCAGGGCCAAGCGATGAGCCACAGGTTGAGCGCGGACTTCAGGCCGCGCAGCAGGACAGCTGCGTGACGTCGCGGGTGAAGGTCTGGGCGGCGAGCTTGAGGCCCTCGACCATCGTGAGATAGGGGAACAGGGCGTCGGCCAGGTCATGCACGGACAGGCCTGCGCGCAGGGCCAGCGCCGCGGCCTGGATCATCTCCCCCGCCCCATCGGCAACGATCTGGGCGCCGAGCAGCCTGCCGCTGACGGCCTCGGCCACCAGCTTGACGAAACCCCGGGTGTCGAAATTCGCCAGCGCGCGCGGCACCTGATCGAGCCCGAGCACGCGAGAGTCCACGGCCAGCGCGGCGTCGCGCGCCTGCGCTTCGGTCAGGCCGACGGTCGCCACCTGCGGGTCGGTGAACACCACCGCGGGCATGGCCGCGAGGTCCAGGCGCGCCTGGCCGCCGAGCATGTTGGCCGCGGCACGCGAGCCGCTCGCCGCGGCCACGTAGACATGTTGCGGCAGCGCGGTGCAGTCGCCCGCGGCGTAAATGCCCGCGGCGCTGGTACACAGGTCGGCGCCGACGACGATCTGCCCAGCCGTGTCCGCCTGCACGCCTGCGGCCTGCAGGTTCAGCACGTCGGTGTTGGCCGTGCGCCCGGTGGCGACGAGCAGTGCCTCGGCTTCGCGCGGGCCGGCGCTGGTGCGCAGGGTGAAGCGGCCCGCCGCGTGGTCCACGGCGTGGCTGGCGGTGTGCAGCAGTATCTCCATGCCCTCGCCACGCAGGATGTCGGCCAGCACCCGGCCGATCAGCGGGTCTTCGCGCGAGAGCAGGCTGCTGCGCGCAACAACCGTCACCTGGCTGCCCAGGCGGGCGTAGGCCTGCGCCAGTTCGAGCGCGACGACCGAGGCGCCGAGCACCAGCAGGCGAGGCGGCACGGCATCGGCCTGCAACGCCTCGGTGGAGGTCCAGTACGGCGTGCCGGCAAGCCCGGGGAGATCGGGTCTGGCAGGTCTCGCCCCTGTGGCGATCAGGCAGCGGTCGAACGTCACCGTCTCCTCGCCGCCAGCGGCCAGGCGCACGCGCAGCGACGCAGGCCCGGCGAAGCTCGCCTGCCCCTGCACGCGGCGGATCGCGGTGTGGCGCGCGACCACGTTGTCGTATTTGGCGGCTCGCAGTGCGTCCACACGCGCCTGCTGTTGCGCCAGCAGCGCGGCGCGGTCGACGGCCGGCGCGCAGGGTGCGATGCCCGCGTCGAACGGGCTCGTCTTGCGGGTGTGCGCGACATGCGCGGCGCGGATGAAAATCTTGGACGGCACGCAACCCACGTTGACGCAGGTGCCGCCCAGCGTGCCGCGCTCGATCATGGTGACGCGCGCGCCCGACTCGGCCAGGCGTGTGGCCGCGGCCATGGCCGCCGAGCCGCTGCCGATCACGGCCACGTGCAAGCCGCTTGCCGCGTTCGCGGGTAGCCCGTGGCCCGGTGTCGCGACAACTGGCGCCTTGCCGGGGATGGGACCAGACCCGGCGGCGCAGCAGTCGTGCAACGCGGAGCCAAGCTTCTCGGGCGCGTTCATCAGCGCTCGACCTTGACCACCTTGCTCGGATAGCCGGCGTCGGCCACCGCCTTGAGCAGAGCCGCGACCTGAGTCTTGCTGTCGTCGAACTGCACCTGCGCCGTCCTGGCGGGGAAATCGACGCTCACATGGCTCACGCCGGGTACGCCGTCGAGCGCTTTTTTCACCGTGATGGGGCACACCGGACAGGTCATGCCGGGCACCGCGAGCTCGGCGGTCTCGGTGGCGGCCCACGCCGGCAGCGCCACAACACAAAGGGAAAGGGCAAACAGGATGTTGCGCATGGAAGACTCCTTCGGTTCAGTAAAAGAATGGGGCGACATACGGAAAAGCGAAGGCGATGGCGATCAACACCACCACCACCCAGAACACGACCTTGTAAGTCGCGCGCACCCCCGGCAGGGCGCAAACCTCGCCGGGATTGCATGCGGCGGCGGGCCGGAACATGCGCCGGTAGGCCAACGCCAACGCGACGAGCGCCGCACCGAGGAAGTACGGCCGATACGGTTCGAGCAGGGTGAGATCGCCGATCCAGGCGCCACTGACACCCAGCGACACCAGAATCAACGGCCCGAGGCAGCAACTCGACGCCAGAATGGCTGCCAGGCCACTGGTCAGCAGCGCCGCCTTGCCCCGCGGCGCTTGCGGGGCAGGGTTCATCACGTCCGTGTTCACCATTGGTCTCCTTGTCGGGCCGTATCGGGAGTGGTAGTGTCACGCCGTAGTTCAGTACGGACGCAAGCGATGACGCAAACTTTTACACCCGAATCAGGCCTGAGCATTGGCCAACTGGCCGCCGCCGGCGCGGTGAACGTGGAAACCGTGCGCTTTTACCAGCGCCGTGGACTGCTGGGCACGCCGGACAAGCGCTACGGCAGCATGCGCCGCTACAGCACCCAGGATCTGGTGCGCCTGCGCTTCATCAAGAGCGCGCAGCGCCTGGGCTTTTCGCTCGACCAGGTGGCCGATCTGCTGCGTCTGCAAGACGGCACGCATTGCGACGACGCCCGCCGCCTGGCCGAAGCCAAGCTTGCCGACGTGCGCGACAAGCTCACCGACCTGCAGCGGATCGAGTCGGCACTCGGCACGCTGGTGGCGCGTTGCGCCAACCACGGCGGCAGCATCACCTGCCCGCTGATCGAGTCCTTGCAAGCCGGCTGAGCCGCAGGCGCCCGGGCGCGGCCGCGCTGCGGCCTCCCCTCGCAGCCTGAAGCGGATCCGGCATCCACGGCACCTTGAGCTGCGCTGCCAGCTCGCGCCGCGGTTTCGGGCCGATACCGGATGCTGCGCGAACGCTGCGGGCCAAGCCCTTCCTATGCCCCTGCCCAGGCGCGCTGGACGATGGCCCGCAGGTCCGCCCCTTGCGGCAGCACGCCGAAGATGCGGCCGCCGCGCGCGCAGCCCAGGCGGCTGGCGATGAACGCGTCGGCCACGAACGCGGGTGCGTGCTGGCGCAGCAGCACGGCCTGTACCAACAGCACCAGGTCTTGCGCCAGGGCGCGGGCTTGCGCCGGGTGGCGCAGCGCCTCGATGCGCAGCGCGTCCAGCGCCGCCAGGGCGCGGGTCAGCACGGCGTCGCCCTGGCAGGCGTCGGCCAGCCAATCCTGCAGCGCCTGCGCCGCTTGTGGCTCGCGCTGCAGGGCGCGCAGCAGGTCCAGGGCCATGACATTGCCAGAACCTTCCCAAATGGAATTGACCGGCGCCTCGCGCAGCATGCGCGCCAGCGGCTGCTCCTCCACATAACCGTTGCCACCCAGCACCTCCATGCACTCGCCCACGGCCTCGATGGCGCGCTTGCACACCCAGAGCTTGGCCGCCGGGGTGAGGATGCGGCGCATCGCGGCTTCCAGTTGGAGAGGGAAGGGTGGCAGAAGAGTGCCACCAGGCCGCAGCTCCGCAACTGCCTGGGGAGGGGCGTTTGCGTCGCGATCAAACGCCGCGGCAAGACGCAGGGCCAGTGTGGTGGCGGCTTCAGTCTCCAGTGCCAGGTCGGCCAGCACGGCTTGCATCAAGGGCTGCTCGGCCAGATGTTTGCCGAAGGCGCTGCGCTGGCGGGCGTGGTGCATGGCCTGCACGAGCGCGGCGCGCAGCAGCGCCGTGCTGCCCAGCACATTGTCGAGCCGGGTGTAGGTGGCCATGTCGAGGAGGATGGGAATGCCGCGCCCGGGCTCGCCCACCAGCAGGCCCCAGGCGTCCTGGAACTCGACTTCGGCGCTGGCATTGGAGCGGTTGCCCAGCTTGTCTTTCAGACGCTGCACGCGCACCGCATTGCGCGTGGCATCGGGCCGCCAGCGCGGCACGTAGAAACAACTCAGGGCGTCGCTGGCATCGCGTGCCAGCACCAGATGGGCGTCGGACTGCGGCACCGAGAAAAACCACTTATGGCCCACCAGGGCGTGCTCCGCGCCATGCCCGCCTGTGCCCAGCGGCCGCGCCAGCGTGGTGTTGGTGCGCAGGTCGGAGCCGCCCTGCTTCTCGGTCAGGCCCATGCCGACCAGCATGCCGCGCTTGGTGGACAGCGGCGCATCGGCGGGGTCGTAGTCGCGGCTGAACAGGTGGGGCTCGAGCTGCGCCCACAGCGCCGGCTCGCGCCGCAGGATGGGAATGCTGGCGAAGGTCATCGTCGTTGGGCACAGCGTGCCGGCCTCCACCTGGCCCTGCAGGAGATAGCCTGCGGCGCGCGCCACATGCGCCCCGGGGCGAGGCTCGGCCCAGGCGGCGCTGTGGAAGCCGCGCTGGAAAATACCGGCCATGAGGCTGTGCCAGGCGGGGTGAAAGTCCACCGCGTCGACGCGCCGCCCCTGTGGGTCGAAATTGCGCAGCACCGGAGTGTTGGCGTTTGCCAGGCGCGCCTGCTCCAGCAACGCCGCGCGGCCCAAGTCGGCGCCGATGGCGAGCAGTGCGGCATCGGCCCAGGCCGCGCCTTCGCGCTGTGCGCCCTCGCGCAGCGCGGGGTCGGTGGCGTAGCGGTTGTAGTCGGCCAGCGGTTCCACCATATTGCCGACTTCGTGCGTGCTCCAGTTCATTGGTGTCTCCAGTGGCCTCATGCATGGCCCAGCCTGCGGTTTCTCCCTGCGTTATAGGCGGATTGCGTCGGCTCGTGCAAGTACCATGCAGCGTCTGCCCAACTGTCTACAAAGACGCCCGTCTCGATACCCGCGATGCCGCACCGCGCTCACCCATTCCGTCCTTTGCCTCGCGTTCGGCGCGGCCAGCCATGAACACGCGCAAATCCAGCCTGTTCGACTTGCGCGCCGGAGCGGTGGACGCGCTGCACCTGGCGTTGAAAACCGCCGACATCGCCGCGCTGCAGGCCGCCCTGCAGCAGCGCTTTGACGCCGCGCCCGAATTTTTCGCCGGCGACGCCGTGGTGCTGGACCTGCGCCGGCTCGACGACGACGCCAGCCTGGACGTGAACGCCCTGGCCACCTGGCTCACGGGTTTGCGCCTGCGCCCCATCGGCGTGGTGGCCAACGAGGCCCAGGTCGGCTGGGCTGCGGCATCCCTGCCCCGGCTCGACAGCCACGCCGCCCCACGCAAGCCACCCACCGCCGAAGCTGCCGACAGCTCGCGGGCTACCCCGCAGCCAGGCTCGGCCGCACCCGGCACCGCGCCGCCGTCCGCGCGGTCCGGCGCCACCGCAGGCGCAGTACAGCCGCAGGCCGAAGCCGAGCCTGCCCACGCCACCCTGCTGATCGACAAGCCCCTGCGCTCGGGCCAGCGTGTGTACACCCCCGGCGACCTGATCGTGCTCGACGTGGTGAGCCACGGCGCCGAGATCATTGCCGGCGGCAATATCCATGTGTATGCGCCGCTGCGCGGCCGGGCGTTGGCGGGAGCTCATGGCGCCGAGGGCGCCCGCATCTTCAGCACCTGCTTCGAACCCGAGCTGGTGGCCATCGCTGGGGTTTACCGCACCGCTGATCAGCCACTGCCGGCCAGCGTCATGGGCAAGCCGGCGCATGTGCTGCTGGACGGCAGCGCCTTGCGCATCGAAGCGCTGAAACTGAAGTAATTCCGTCGCCCGGTCCCCTCCATCTTCAACCACCAACACCCAGCAACCATGGCCAGAATCATCGTCGTCACATCCGGCAAAGGCGGGGTCGGCAAGACCACCACCAGCGCCTCCTTCGCCACCGGCCTGGCCCTGCGCGGCCACAAAACCGCCGTCATCGACTTCGACGTCGGACTGCGCAACCTCGACCTCATCATGGGCTGCGAGCGCCGCGTGGTGTACGACTTCATCAACGTCATCCAGGGCGAGGCCAACCTCAACCAGGCGCTGATCAAGGACAAGCAGTGCGACAACCTGTTCGTGCTGCCCGCCTCGCAAACCCGCGACAAGGACGCGCTGACGAAGGACGGCGTGGAGAAGGTGCTCAAGGACCTCGACGCGATGGGCTTCACCTACATCGTGTGCGACAGCCCGGCCGGCATCGAAAGCGGCGCGCTGCTGGCCATGCACTTCGCCGACGAGGCGCTGATCGTCACCAACCCGGAAGTCTCGTCGGTGCGCGACTCGGACCGCATTCTCGGCATTCTCGGCTCCAAGACCAAGCGCGCCATCGACGGCGCCGAGCCCATCCGCGAGCATCTGCTCATCACCCGCTACAACGCCAAGCGCGTGGCTGAAGGCGAAATGCTGTCGATCGACGACATCCAGGACATCCTGCGCCTGAAGCTCATCGGCGTCGTGCCCGAAAGCGAAAGTGTGCTGCAAGCCTCCAACCAGGGCCTGCCCGCCATCCATCTGGACAACAGCGACGTGGCCAGCGCCTACCAGGACGTGATCGCCCGCTTCCTCGGCGAAGAACGCCCCATGCGCTTCACCGACTACCAGAAGCCCGGGTTCATCAAGCGCCTGTTCGGCCGTTGATGGGAGCAAGCGCCATGTCCATCCTGTCCTTTTTGCTCGGCGAGAAGAAGAAAACCGCCAGCATCGCCAAAGAGCGGCTGCAAATCATCCTGGCCCACGAGCGCGTCTCCGGCTCCCCCGCCGACTACCTGCCGGCGCTGCAGCGCGAGTTGGTCGCCGTCATTTCCAAATACGTGAAAATCAGCCAGGACGACATCCAGGTCAAGCTTGAACACCACGGCTCGCTGGAAGTGCTGGAAGTGAAAATCGAAATTCAACAGGGGTGATGCGCCGTTGCCGTGCGCGGGGCCGAAGTGCTGCCGGCCTTGAGCGCGTGCATCGGGGTGTTGCGTTACCCATGTGCAGCGGTTTGACCCCCTCCCCACCCGCTCCCTCCCCATGCATGGGGAGGGAGCGGGTTCATCCTCGGCCACGGAAAGAGCAGGGGAGGCCGGGAGGGGGAGAACAGCACCCCGCTTCGCGTCTATTGCCAACCCTGACCATCGCCAGAGCCGGCAAGACATGGCCTGCGCCCACCGCGATCACCCCATGACCCAACAACCCCTCGCACAACCCCCACTCGCCGCCGGTCATTGGCGTCTGGTCGAT
Organism: Burkholderiales bacterium; assembly: GCA_013044035.1. GTDB lineage: Bacteria > Pseudomonadota > Gammaproteobacteria > Burkholderiales > Burkholderiaceae_C > Thiomonas_A. The sequence goes on along the minus strand of JABEVE010000030.1, from coordinate 28,322 downwards.
CTTGCGGCCGTGTTCATGGCCTTCACACTACCCTTGCCCACCGCGCTGGGGTCCATCGCCACCGTCCTGCTCCTGCTCTCCTGGCTGCTCAGCAGGCGCTGGGGCGAGCAGTTTCAGCGCTGGCGCGCGGTGCCCACGGCGCTGTGGGCCACGGCATTGCTGCTGATGTTCGTCATCGGCACCACCTACAGCGCCGGCACCGCGCATGGCGTGAGCAACTTCATGGGCAAGTACGCCAAGTTGCTGCTCATTCCGGTGTTGATCATGGCGTTGACGCATCCCGTTTGGCGTCGCCGCGCCATTCACGCTTTTTTTCTAGGTGCGGTCATCGCCACGGCGTTGTCCTATCTGCGCTTTTTCAACTGGGTGCCCGCGAGCCTGCATGAATCCGTGGTGCAGGGCCATATCCACTTCGGCACGATCATGGCTTTCGCCGCCTACGGCCTCGCCCGCAAGGCCTTCGAGCCGGGCCGCTGGCGCTGGCTGTGGGCGGCCATCGCGCTGTGGATGACGTTCGATCTGCTCTACGTCAACATTGCCCGCACCGGCTATGTCATCGTCTTCGCCCTCATCGTGCTGCTGGCGTGGCAGCGCTTCAAGTTGCGCGGTCTGGTCATCGGCGCGCTCGGCGCCGCGGTACTGGCAGGGGTGGCGTTCACCGCGTTTCCCGTGGCCAAGACGCGGCTGGAACTGGCTGTGCAGAACATTCAGCAATACCAGCAGTTCGAACGCACCCGCGACGGCAACCTGAACACCAATTCTCTCGGCCTGCGCCTGCAGTTCTGGCACAACAGCCTGCGTCTCATCGCCCAGCACCCCATCGCCGGCACCGGCACCGGCAGCCTGCATGAGGAGTACGGCAAGCTCGTGGCCGGCACCCACACGCTGGACGCCGTGAACCCCCACAACGAATATCTCAGCACCACGGTGCAGCTCGGCGTCATCGGCCTCGCGCTCCTGCTGGGCATGGGCATTGCCGCATGGCGCGACGGCCGCAAGCTGCCAGCCATCGAGCGCGACACCCTGCACGGCGTCATCGTCACCATTGCCGTGGGCAGCCTGTTCAACTCCCTGCTGCTGGATGTAAACGAAGGGCGCTTTTTCGTGGTGATGCTGGGCTTGCTGCTCGCGGCGGTGGCGAGTCTGGCGCGACAACATGCCAACGATGGGTCGTCGTCACCGCCCGCACCCCGCGTAGCCCGCATGCTCGATGGGGCAGACTGATTGATCGACGCCCCCTTTGGCCGAAGCGAATGCCCAGCAGCTGGCCGCGTTTGACCGCAGCCCGGAGTCTCCCTGCACTGGCCGCTCGACCCGGCGCCTCGAGCGTCGGTCATGCAACAGGGCGTGGCTAACAGGGCGTTGATTGTTGTCCTACGCACCCTCCAGCCTCTACGGGGAGACGCTGTTCAGCATCCAGATCAACGTGTCGTTCAACGCAAAACGCGGCTCAAAACCAGTGGCTTGCGTGAGTTTGTCGTGAGAACCGCGCAAAACCGAAATTTCATTGGTGCGCACGAATGCCGGATTCACGCGCACCTTCAGCGCGTGGCCGCTGATGGTCGATGCCATAGCCAGCACGTCGCGCAGGGCGTAGGCGCGGCCGGAACACACATTCACCGTCTGGCCGGTGCTCTGCGGCGCATCCAGCAAACCCAGATAAGCCGCCACCACGTCGCGCACGTCGGAGAAGTCTCGCGCCACGTCCAGGTTGCCCAGCTCGATGAGCGGCGCCCGCCGCTTGAAGTGGCTCACGATCTTGGGGATGAGAAATTTCTCGTCCTGCCCCACCCCGGTGTAGTTGAATGGCCGGGCGATGACGATGGGCAGGCGCTCCATCCACGTGCGCGCCATGTGTTCCATGGCCAGTTTGCTGCAGGCATAGTGGTTCACCGGGGCGGGGCACACGGCTTCGCTGATGACTTCCACCTCCGGTGTGCCGTACACATTGGCCGAGCTGGCGATGAGCACCTTGCTCAGCGGTGTGTCCATGACATCGGGCAGATCCGCCAAGGCTTCCAGCAGGTTGAGGGTGCCGAACAGGTTCACGTCGTAGAACGCCCGCGCATCGGCATGGCCGACAAAGGCCAAGGCCGCAAGATGCACCACCTGGGTGGGCCGCACCAGGGCTACTGCGGCACGCACGGTTCGAGCGTCGGTCAGGTCGCAGGCGATTTCATCCGCACCCTCGGCCGAGCCTTGCACCAGCCCCACCACGCGGGCGCCGCAGGCGCGCAGGGCGGTACCCAGGTAGTGGCCGGTAAAACCGCGCAGGCCGGTGATGAGGACTGTTTGAGTCAATTTATTCTCTGGGTGGTCGCGCATGTCATGCAGGTTCATATCTAGCCGTCATGCGAAAGGCCACCGTCTCCTCACCCGACCAGAATATTCACCGCCAGGGCGAGGGCGGTGTCGCGCAAGCGCAGATCGGCTGTCCCAAGGCATCACAGCGGTGTGCGAGCGCAGTTGCAGGCGGCAGGGCATCCATGCAAAACTCCCATCGCAATTCCAAGCTGGCCAGGCCCCGCCCCGCCACAATCTGACCCCGTGCTCAAGGTGCCGCCCGCCAAGGATTCACGACCGATAGTCCATCGATCGCCTCAAAATCACGTTCGTTTCGGGTGGCCAGCGTCATGCCGTGCGCCAGCGCGATGGCGGCAATCTGCGCATCTTCCACACTGACCGGGCGACCAAGACGGGTACGCGCCGAGACGATGGCTGCGTACCGGTTGGCTGCCTGCTCATCGAAAGGCAGGCAGCGGCCGGCAAAATCTTCAGCAAACATGCCCTCGGCCGCCATACCCAAGGCAAGTTTGCGTCGTCCATCGGCCAACAGGGCAACACCCAATGCAATTTCGGCGCGGCTGATGGCACAGACCCACACCTGTCCAGCCGCCTGCGCATCGAGCCATGCCACAACGGGGGCGGCCGGGACTGGGCGCATGCATTCCGACAGCACATTCGTGTCGAGCAAAATCATGCAGGCTCATCCCACTGCGGCGCTGGACGCGGCAACGATCTTGCGGGCATGGGCAACTCCGTCGCGACGGCCTGAAAGCGGCCTGCCAGCCGCTGGCCCAAACCCCGGTCAGGAATCGGCTTGGACAAGGCCTGACGCAAAATGCTGCGCACCTCCTCTTCCATGGAGTGCCCATGGCCTGCCGCCCGCACCCGCAGGGTTGATTTCAGGGCTTCATCCAGATTTCGAATGGTCAAAGTCGCCATATGAGCCCCATCAAGCATTGATAGCAATGCAGGCATTGTAATCAATGCCAACTGATGCCAACATCACACGCCATCAAAACGACGCCCCAACCGCATTCCTGCGCAAGTCCGCCTCCACCATCATGGCGCAAAGCTGCTCCAGCGTGGTGCTCGGCCCCCAGCCCAGCTTGGCCTTGGCCTTGGCCGGGTTGCCAATGAGCAGTTCCACCTCCGCTGGGCGGTAGAACTTGGGGTTGATGGTGACGATGGCTTTGCCCGTGGCGGTGTCAAGGCCGCGCTCCTGCTCGGCCTGGCCATGCCACTGCAGCGCGATGCCCGCAGCCTTGGCCGCCAGGCTCACGAAGTCGCGCACCGTCTCCGTCCTGTTGGTGGCCAGCACATAGGTGTCGGGCTCATCGGCTTGCAGCATGCGCCACATGCCGTCGACATAGTCCTTGGCATAGCCCCAGTCGCGCTTGGCATCCAGGTTGCCCAGCTCCAGCGCGCCCTGCTTGCCGAGTTTGATCTTGGCCAGGCTGTCGGTGATCTTGCGGGTGACGAACTCGCGCCCGCGCAGCGGGCTCTCATGGTTGAACAGAATGCCGCTGGCGCCGAAGATGCCGTAACTCTCGCGGTAGTTCACCGTCATCCAGTGCGCATAGAGCTTGGCCACGCCATAGGGACTTCGGGGATAGAACGGCGTGTCTTCCACTTGGGGCACCGCTTGAACCTTGCCGAACATTTCCGAGGTACTGGCTTGGTAGAAGCGAATCTTGGGGTTGACGCAGCGGATGGCTTCCAGCAGGTTCAAGGCGCCGATGCCGGTGATCTGAGCCGTGGTGTGGGGTTGATCGAAGGAGACGCCGACGAAGCTCTGGGCGGCAAGGTTGTAGACCTCGGTGGCTTGACTCATCTCCAGCAGGCGGATGGCCGAGCCCAGGTCGGTGAGGTCGAACTCGACCAGGTGCAAGTTGGGATGCTGGGCGATGCCCAGCTCCTCGATGCGCCAGAAGTTGACGGAACTGGTGCGGCGGTAGGTGCCGTAGACGGTGTAGCCCTTGGCCAGCAGCAACTCGGCCAGGTAAGCGCCGTCTTGGCCGGTGATGCCGGTGATGATGGCGGTTTGTGCCATGGTTACGTCCTTCATGTCATGCGTCATTGCATGGTTGGTATGGAGATATGGAGAGCGGCAACAGGCGACAGGCCACCCCGATGCCATCTCGAAACTGGCCATCCACAAATCAGTGGAGTGGCCCCAAGGCCTGTCAGCCAGCACCTTCCCGCCCGTATTGGTCGTCGAAGCGCACGATGTCGTCTTCGTCCAGATACGAGCCGGACTGCACCTCGATCAATTCCAGGTCAATCTTCCCCGGGTTCTCCAGGCGGTGCTTGTGGCCGAGCGGAATGTAGGTCGATTGATCTTCCGCCAGCAACTGGTCTTGGTCGCCGCACACAACACGGGCAACACCGCGAACCACGGTCCAGTGCTCAGCGCGGTGATGGTGCATCTGTAGCGAGAGTTTCCCCCCGGGCTTGACGAGAATGTGTTTCACCAGAAACCGCTGGCCGTGAGCCACAGTTTCGTACCAGCCCCAGGGGCGGTACACCCGTGGATGTTCACGGGCTTCGTTGCGCCCTGCACGCTTGAGGCGCTCCACCACGGTTTTAACGTCCTGCAGATGGGCCTTGTTGGCCACCAAAACAGCATCGGAAGTGGTCACCACCACCACATCCTCAAGCCCGATCATGGCCAGCAAGCCACTGTCAGCATAGGCGCTGCTGCCCCGGCACTGCTCCAGTAGCACATCCCCAGTGGAGACATTGCCGTCTGCATCAGGCGTATTCACCTCCTGCAAAAAGCGCCAGGAGCCTACATCGTCCCATCCGGCATCCAGCGGCACCAGCGCCGCCTTGTCGGTGCGCTCCATCACCGCATAATCGATAGAGTCGTTGCGTGCCTGGGCAAAGGTGTTCGCGTCCAGGCGTAGAAAATCGCGCTCATCCGTGCTCAGGGTAACGGCCTGCTCACAGGCTTGCGCCATAGCAGGCTCAAGCCGTGCAAGTTCAGCCAAAAACACATCCGTGCGGAAGGCAAACATCCCGCCGTTCCAGTAATACTCGCCACTGCCGACAAAGGCCTGGGCACGGATGGCGTCTGGCTTTTCAATGAATTGCTCGATGCTCCAGGCTTGCGTGGGCAGGTTGACCAAAGCAAGCGGCGCACCCTTGTGCAAATAACCAAACCCGGTTTCAGCCCGCACTGGCTTTACGCCAAAGCAAACCAAATGCTCAGCCTGCGCCACCAGCAAGGCCGTTTCAACAGCTTGTGCAAAAGCAGCCAAGTCCGCAACAATTTGGTCCGCAGGCAACAGCAACACCACCGTATCTCCACCGTGGTGCTTGCTTGCCCAAAGCGCAGCGCAAGCCGCCGCCGGCGCCGTGCCACGGGCTTGCGGCTCGAGCATCACCTTCGCCCGCTCAATGCCTGCTTCACGTAACTGTTCCGCCACAACAAAGCGGTGCGCTTCCCCACACAACGCAAGCGGCGGCAACATGCCCGGCAACGAGGCGGCGCGCAAAGCCGTGTTCTGCAACAGACTGCGCTCATCCACCAAGTTGAGAAATTGCTTCGGATACTTTTCTCGCGAGAGCGGCCACAAGCGCGTACCGGAGCCTCCGGCAAGAAGCACAGGGAGAATATTGAGCGTCATGGTGTATTGCAGTTAAAAGGAAGGAACCGGCAGTTCTACGCCGCCCTTGCCAGATGAAAATTACTCCATGCTTGATCGACAAATTGCTTGAATTCAGTTTTGAATCGTTCAATGGCAAAAGTCTCAGCATGTACACGGCATGCCTCAGCAGTGATTAAATCATTGCTCTGCTCAAAACGTTGAACGGCATCAATAATAGAAGACGCAGTTTGTTCATAAAAAAACAGACCTGTAGGCTTGGCCTCACACCGCCCAAGGCCACGCACGGTTTCCAAAGAGCCGCCTTTGCCAAAGGCAATGACTGGCGTTCCGCAAGCTTGCGCCTCGACAGGGGTAATGCCAAAGTCTTCTTCCGCTGCAAAAATGAAGGCACTTGCCGAAGCCATATATTCTGCCATTTCCTGACTTGCAATATAGCCAAGCAATTCAATATTAGAAAACCCCCTTGCAGAAGCCTGTATTTTAGCGAAATCAGGTCCGTCCCCAATCACTTTCAAATGCTTGTCGGGCATGCCTTTAAAAGCCTCAACAATAAGATCAATACGCTTATAAGGAACCATACGAGACGCCGTCAAATAAAACGCCTCTTTTTGCTCCCGCACACTGAAAGCATTCATATCAACCGGAGGATAAATCACCGCAGCCTCACGGCGATAGATTTTCCAGATGCGGCGCGCAATAAATTTTGAGTCAGCAATAAAATGGTCAACACCATTTGATGTGCGGACATCCCATAAGCGAATTTTATGGAGCAAGCATTTTGCAAACCAGCCTTTCAACCCTCGGCTTAGGCCAGATTCACGTAAATATTGGTGCTGCAAATCCCAAGCGTAGCGAATGGGGGAATAGACATAACTTATATGCAATTGATCCGGGCCGGTAAGCACACCCTTGGCTACAGCATGAGAACTGGAGATGATCAAGTCATAATCCGAGACATCAAGCTGCTCAATAGCCAATGGCATCAAAGGAAGGTAGTTGCGGTAACGCTTGCGAGCACCGGGAAGATTTTGTATGAAAGTCGTGACGGGTTGACGACCACCAAGAAAACCTCGGTCTGTATCAGCCAGAAAATCACAGACGCAAAAAAAATCAGCATCCGGATAGAGCAACAAAATTTGTTCCAGAACACGCTCTGCACCAGCATAGGTCACCAGCCAATCGTGAACAACTGCAATTCGAGTCATGATCGATCGACCCTTTCCAGGATTTCCCAGGTTCTTCTTGCAGTCTCATCCCAACTGAATTGCTTCGTCCGCACCAAACCTTTGGAACGGAGTTGGTCTCGAAGCGCGCCGTCCTCAACCAAACGCACCATTCCATCCGCCAGGGCATCCACATCATAGGGATCCACCGTCACTCCGGCATCGCCGACAACCTCGGGCAAGGAAGTTTGATTTCCCGTTAAAACCGGCACGCCACAAGCCATGGCTTCCAGTGGTGGCAAGCCAAAACCTTCATACACGGAAGGATAGGCAAACACCAGGGCGCCAGCATAAAGCGCCGGAAGTTGTTCATCCAGGACATGCCCCGTGAGATGAACACGCCGCGGGAGTTCGTTCAAGCCAGCGTCATGAGCAAACACACGCGCATTCCCTTGCTTACCAGTCAGCACGAGCCAGACATCATCGGGAATTCGCTTTTCAATCAGCCGCCATGCCTGAAGAAGCCGTGCAAGGTTTTTACGCGGCTCAAGTGAGCCAACGCAAAGAATATAGTGACGAGTCGGCAAATTCAACGAGCCCAAACTCTCATCAATTACATCTTGCGGCAACGGGCGGAATTTCGCATCAGCAGCTAGGGGAGTTACCGTGATTTGCCTCTCATCCATCCGAGTATGGGCAAGAATGCGAGATTTAGAGAATTCTGAAATGGTCACAACATGAGCAACACGCCGAGCGAGTTTCGGTACCAAAAAACCATACCAAGCCGCAAATTTTGGATTCAACCACTCAGGATGATCCAGCGGAACTACATCATGTATCGCTACGACTTGCCTCTTGACAGCAAGCGGGCCAGTGATCGAAGGGCTAAACAAGGTATTCCGAGCTACCTTCAAAGGAAGTATGAATTGCTCCCATGCATGTCCGTTTGCACCCTGCATCGTGCGGCGAGGTGCAACCAAGGTGGGGTTTGCTCCGAAACGCTCAACGAGTTCAATGACATAACGCTGCACACCTGTCAAATGTGAGTGTAGCACGCGTGTGTTGATATAAATAGACATGAATATGATGAATTTAACTTGTATTATTTATTATCTAATGTCGCAACAACTCCAACAGCACGCAATCTCATGCCAGACGCACCCCATAATAATACAAGGATAATGGCAATCCACAAAATACCAAAACTTAAATCAGGAACCGATGCGGCCATCCCGAGGAGAACACATAAGAAAAATAACTCAGGCGCATAATTTACTCGAAGCGATTTATCTCTATAAATCAAGGAGAATTGAACAAGTTTGCACAAAAAAACAAAAAATATAAAAGAGCCAATGACACCAATATTGCTAAATAAATATGCAATAAAACTTGAAGGCCTATTACTACCCAAGCCAACGCCCAATAACCACGACTCTAACGTTATTTTGAAGGCTGCCACATTAGATAATTGTCTATTAATATAAGACAACGATTGCGTCTTATCTATAGTCATGTCGTAAAATTCGGGGAATATACCATAATATGTGATGATGCTGAATGCGACAACTGCTATGGCTAAAGTGAGGAATGAAATGAGTACAACTACCTTTGAAATCCTTCTTTTAATTATTGCAGAAATTAATTCAAAAAAAGCAAACAAAATAAATCCAATAAAAAGTACAAAATACGCAGTTGTGCTAGTTGTGATTGCTGCAGAAAAACCCATTATCATTGCTGTAATAAAATATAATTTAGAAAACTTTTTTTTACTTATTGATGATGCAAAAAAATACAGAGTGACAGACGCAAGAAAAATTCCAGCAACGCTAGGCTCTGAGAAGGTGCTATTGATGCGTAAATAATTCGCTATTTTTTGATTATCACCAATATAGTAAGTTGGGTTTGAATAAAAAAAATGAGAAGGGAAATAAAGTCCAAAATAATTTGCAAAAAATTGATATAAACCAACTATGGAAACAACAAACGCAGAAAATATTAAAAAATGATTCGCTCGTTGAAATTTTAATTTTTCAATGTTAATGAGTACGAAGACAACGTTAAAAACGTTAAGCAATATATATATAGCTTGGGCAAGATTGCTGTAACTCCAGCTTAACGCGACGCCACCAAATTCTGCCTGGGCATCAATGCCGAGCCGAGGCGAATATACATTCATTCCATTATAAACAACTGGCAAAATAAACGAGGAAATAGCTGAATAAACGCCAAATAATAATATAATAATGGCGAGATTTTTTTTCTTGGATTCTATTACTATCTTGCCTTTATTAATTATGATTTGAACACACATCGAAGCCGTCAATAATATGCTAACTAAATAATAGGGCTGCAAACCAAACCTGAATTGTGAATTAACATTCAAAACAGAAGCCGCTTGAAATATCGATGAAAATATAAGTAGATAAATCAAATCAACATTGTTTCGAAAACCTACAAAAATCGCAATAGGAATAAATACAAAGCCAAAATATGTTAGTTCCACAGCCATTTTATCGCCATTTGAATCGCTGCTGATTTAAATATATTCATTTGTAGGCAACTGCAATAAAATTCGAAGTGTAAATTCTATCTTTTGAGGCGCCACCATGCAAAATAATACCAAACGCCCATATAAATGGCATGACAGCAGCTAAAATAATTCTACGGAAAATGTTTAGTGACTTATAAAAGCCTGGTTGGATGACACTAAATTTATACGCTGTAAATCCTGGATTCAAAAAAGTTGTTGCATAATTTTTGGGGTGAACGCTCTACGATGTGTTAAATCTCCATAAATGATTGGGTTCATTGGAGGGGTCCCCGAGGGAATATGAGCAATAAAACAGGGCGGTTTCAAGTGCGAAGCGCAACACCCCACGGATTATTGAATGGGGACCTGGTCGGTTGGGTTGGCCAGGATCTGTGCGAGGACTTGCAAAGGCGAGTGCCAGTTCAGCGTGGTCCGCGGGCGGGTGTTGAGGCTGTCGGCGATGGCATCGAGTTCCTCCTGGGAGTAGACGGACAGGTCGGTGCCTTTGGGCAGGTACTGGCGCAGCAGACCGTTGGTGTTTTCGCAGATACCGCGCTGCCAGGGACTGTGGGGGTCGCAGAAGTACACGCGCACGCCGGTGGCGGCGGTGAGTTCAGCATGACGGCTCATCCCGCGCCCCTGGTCATAGGTCATGGTTTGGCGCAACGGGCGACGAAGGATTGCAGCTTCGCCGTGAAGGCCGCCAGGGCCGATGCCGCGCTGGCGTCGGGCAGCTTGGCCAGCAGACGGCACGGCTCATGCGCTCGACCAGCACGGCCACGGCCGACTTGTTGCCGGCGCCCTTGATGAGGTCGCCTTCCCAGTGTCCCGGCATGAGGCGGTCGCCGATCTCAGGCGGGCGCACGTGGATGCTGAGCATGTCCGGGATCTGACCGCGCCGATCCGTGCCCCGCGAGCGCGGCATGCGCTTGGCGCATCCTTGGCGCAGGCAGGCGATGAGTTCGCGGTGCAGCTCCCCTTTGGGGTGGGCGTAGATAGCGTTGTCGATGGGATCAAAGGACATGTGGCGGCGGGGGCGGCAGGGAAGGTTCGCTTGAGCGTAACGGCGATTTCCTGGTGCGACCGCTTCCAGGCCAGCATCTGCCGCACCGCGCCCCACAGCACGCCGTCCGTGCTGAGCTTGAGTCCCGGGCGGGTGGCCTGGCGTCGCCGCATGCGCGCGGCCTGCGCGGACATCGCGGCATACCCCTTGGCCGCGTCCGCGTTGCGCGAGAGTTCCCGCGACACGGTCGATGGCACGCGGCCCAGCCTGCGGGACATGTCCCGCAGGCTGACGTTCTCGGCCTTCCAAATCTCGATGCGCATGCGTTCTTCGGGTTGCAACTGTCGATAGGTCGCTCTTGTCATTCACGGCACCTTAGCGGATGGCAAGGTGTTGCACTTCAGATTTGAGGCCGCCTTGTAATACTATTTGTGCGTGGAGTTGTTATTAATATCGATCTTAAAACCATCATAGAGGCCATCAATTAATCTTGCGCGTAAATTCTGAGGAAGACATAGCAATCTTACAGTTCTTGTTAAAAGTACAAAGAAGATTGAACTGATTTTAATCAAGCCACTGTTATTCTTGCGAGCATAGTATATTCTATTTCTATTATTATAATAAACGGAAAAAGGCGATTTATCACCGCCGGTTGAAAAACTAACTTTATGGTTTATATTTATAGCGGGGGCGTATAATAATTTATATCCATATTTTAAAAATCTAAAAATAAAATCTGTATCATCCCAATAGCAAAAATACTTCTCATCCATCAATCCTACTTGACTTAAGACTGCGGCATCAACAAGAAGAAAACAGGTCGGTGCGTATGAAATAGCTGTAGGTTTAATGATTTGATTTTTATCTTGTTTACCATAAAACCAGTGGGTGTTTTTTGCCCTCCATGCACTCATCGATCCGCCGGCAAACCATAGTCTATCAGTGCCGTAAAAATAAATTTTTGGTGAGATTGCAGAGGCACTTGATGAGGTAAGCTCAATAAGTAGTTTACGTATAACGCCTGCACTAAAATCAGTATCGTTGTTTGCAAATAGTATATGCGTGCAGTTGTCACGCTGCGCTAAAGCTACCCCTTGATTATTACCCGCAGCAACGCCAACATTTTTATTATTAAAAATAATTTCTAAATTTATATTATATTTGTCTGACAATGACTGTGATAATTTAGTTCCAATTTGACTGCTACTATTATCAATAACATATAACTTAAATTCAACATCTTTTTGCAAAGATAAGCTATGGAAAAAGTCAGGTAACACTTGTTCGCTGTTAAATAAAACAGTGACGATGCCAACAAATATAGAGCTTCGCTCAGCAACACGCATAGAATTCATTTCCAGGCCGCTAATGTTCGCAGATAACAACTTATTCAGTGTTTCCACAATAATAAAACTTTTAGCAAGTGCCGAAGTGCATAATATAATATCTTAAATTTATTTAATTATTTATTTATTTAATTAATTTTTTTTACTGCTCGAAATAAATCACCGTTAACAATTAGATTTTGAGCGTTGTTTATTAATTCAAAATCTAAACAAAAGCCTATATTTGAAATATCTTTAAATATTTGTTTGCCGAAGATTCTGTAAGCCAAAATTGCGCCTGTTAAAGGGTCACCATGATAGTGTGGTTGCTCAATGAATATATCGACTTCGCCAGAAGTATCAACTAATATTCGGTTTAAATCTAAAGAAGAATCATAGGGAACATTAAATAGATATACGCCACCGACAGCTAGAATGCGAAATATTTCCTCATGCGCGGCGTCAATATCTCTAACATGCTCCATCATATCAGATGACAAGATAATATCAAAGCTATTATTTTCAAAATCAATTTTCTGTATATCTATATTATAATGTCCTGGCCCCAACAAATCACCAAAATCTCGTCCAGGAAAATAACTAGAACATGTGTAACCCGTAAGTCCCTTTAACTGTCTTGAGATTGGACTAAAGGCATCTGAATCAAATATCGTAATTCCTTGAAGACCTAGGCGTGAAAGCGCATAAATCGAGTTATGTAATATCCCTGTACGTATGTAAAATTCACTTAAAATGCCATGAGAAAGAGTGCGATCTCTGTTCGTAGCGCCACATTTCTGGCACTGCAAGGTTTCTCTCAACAAGCCGATCTTATGCAAATCCCTCAACTCCGCATCGGGAAAATCAAATAAGGGCTTACCCATTGATCCGCATACATTGCATCGAAAGCTTTTCTGCCAGTATAAAAAAAATATTTTTAAGTTTTTTATTGTTAGCCTTTTATTTAGCGTCCTAGGCCTTTTAAAGAGCTCAAGACACAATTTAATCATTAACCTTCGGTATGAATACTTAGGAGCAAGGCTGTTCATCATAATTTAGGCGACTTATTTATAACAGCGAATTAGTCTTGCTGGACTTCCCGCAATAACTGAATGGCTCGGAAAACTCGTTGTAACTACTGAATTCGCACCTACAATGCAGCCTTCCCCCAAGATAACGCTCGGAAGAATTACTGTGCCATAGCCAATAAATGAACCTGAACCTATTTTTACACACGTCTCAGTTGTATTTAATCTATACCCAATGTTGGCAGGCCCTTCGTTTTCAAATGGATGACTGATATCCACTATTGCGCAGCAGCCAGCAATCGAGACGTCACTCCCAATTTCTATATGGCAACCTGCAATAATTTGGACGTTTTGCTCTATTAGGCAGCGGTCGCCAATTATCAACATTGGTTCTTTACAATTCTTTTTGTGTATGGCCTCTAATCTAACATGATTCCTTATAAATACATTGTCACCAATATAAATAAATTCCGCCCCACCGATATATAACGGCCTGTATATTGTTGTTCCGTTCCCAATTTTTCCAAAAACATATTTGTATACAAATCTCGTGATAAATAGTCTTTTAATATAATATATTTTATTGATTAATTTTGTGTACTTCATATAATAATTTGCAGCTTACTTAGTTGGCCGCTTATTTAGTCGCTGATTTGGTGCATCATTAGACCATGGGCTGAGTTCATTTTGCAATACGAGGGATTCTGCAGAATGGGGTCGATCTTCTAGGTTTTGAAGACTGCATTCTAAGGTTTGCGTGGTGCTACCGTCGCGTAATACCAGGACGCAAGCGTGGCTTGCGGATTCGACTGATTTCTTTTCACTAGCGCCGGATTGACCAGGCCGAATAGGCTGTAAAACTGAGCGGCGTTCCTCGCCAGTCACTTTAGACTTTGAGATTGTATAGTTCAAGTGATTTTACTTTGTCTGAAAGCGAAATCTCTGCCATAACTCAGTCCTTACTGGATGAACCCATAATGCCATTGTTAAAGCTAGTGGCAGTAAAAAAAGTTGTATTATCCAATATAGCGTGTCATAGTCTTCTCTATAGTTCCACATAATAGAACCCACCAATGAAGTTGTAATGCATGTGACGACTAATAATCCATGTTGCCTTAAAGCAAGATCCCGAACAGTATTTGCTACGCGATTCTGGAAAACAAATACAAGCAACCAGCTCCCTGAAATAATAGCTAGGGAATAAGCCCAAACAACTCCCTCTGCCCCATACATGGCGCCAAGAATCAAGCCCAAAATTCCATTAAATAAACCCATAACCATATGCGACACAGTATTCCAACCGACATGGCCTGTTCCTAAATTTATAAAATATGCAGGGCCAGCAAAAATATTTAAAAGCCAAGTAATGGTGCAGATCTGTAAAATATGAATAAAAAGAGGTTTACTCTGACCCAACAGAAGTAGCGATATTGGACCTGTCAAAAAAAAAATTAAAGTGAATATAGGGAGGGCTGCAAAAACTAATATTTTTATATTTTCTTTGTAATAATCGCCGAGCAAATTCTGTGAAAACTCAAATGCTTGAGTTATTTTAGGCACAATGGCTTGATTGGCTGTCACAATTAAAGCCCTCACTTTCAGGACCACTTGATTCGCCATTTCAAAATAACCGGCCGCAGACGCGCCCCCAAATTTCGCCATAAGCATTTTTGTTAGCGGGTCCATTAATAAAATAAATACCGAAGCAAGCTGTACATTAACGCCATAACTAATGAATTCTCTAAATGCCATTTGTGACCAGCGGACTGGTAGCCAAGCTAGATTTGGCATCATTCGCCTCAGCATAAACCAGCCTGCAAGCAATACAAATAAGCCTTGCCAAATCTGCGCCTCTGCTAGCCCTAGTAGTCCGCTAGAGGGTACCAACAGCATGGCAATGATAAGCATTAATATTTGACCGAGCACAGTGATGCCAGCACGCACATCCATGCGCTGGTGGCCTTCTAACCCCGATTGGAAGACCAGTGAGATTTCACCCAACCACAACGAAAATAAAGCATACGGAAGTAACAGACGAGCCTGAGATAAATGTGTGCCTGTGAATACTTGTGCAAGTAATTTATCTAGCAGCCAATACGTTGAGATCAGTATGATTCCCAGTACGACAGATAGAGCAACCACTGCGGTTTCAACAATTCGCGCCGCTGACTTCTGGTCATCTAACGCAAGGTAACGCGCGACAAAGCGCGTCACACCAACACCGAGGCCAAGATTAGCAAAGCGAGAGATTGATGCTGTCGCCAGCACGACAGACCATACTCCAAACTGTTCAGAACCCAAGTGGACATTGATGTAACGGAAAAGTACAAAGATTAGAATTGCGCTAATTGCCATTTGCAGCACATTGGCTAGCGCATTTCGTGTTAGGCTATTATTTTGCGAAGCCATTTATTTTTGCCAATAGTCTTATATATACCAAATTAAATCAATGGAATGCAAAAGCCGTAATTAATGCCTTTGTTCCCCTGCAGATCCCAATCCTAATTCAGTCATTTCGAGCAACGCAGACTTGGAGCGATCATCCATCATATTTTGCTGTAAAGCCCAATGGCAGAATTTTTTCAAACCGTCATCTAGATTGACCTGAGGCGCAAAATTAAGGATTTGACCTGCCAACCTAATATCGGCATAATTGTGCCTAATGTCGCCTAGGCGAAAACTTCCTGTGACTTGTATTTCAGAATTACTGCACAGGATTCGTTTCAGCCTCTCAGCAATCTCTAACACACTTGTTGCAACGCCAGAACCAATATTAAAGACGCCATATTTCGACTTAGAGTAGTCCAATGCCTTTTTGATTGCGACGGCGGCATCACTTACATGAATAAAATCTCTACTCTCGCAACCATCCTCGAAAATATTGACTGATATGTTTTGACGCATCTGATTTGAAAAAATGGAGAGTATTCCTGTGTATGGATTGGTGAGGGACTGGCCTTCCCCATATACATTCTGAAATCGCAAACTTATTACTTGCTTTTGGTATGCGTCTGCGAACACTTGCCCAAGTTGTTCGTTTGCTAATTTGGTGGCTGCATACACAGAGGCAGGCTTGGCTACTGCATGCTCCGGGGTTGCTATGCATCTCAGTGCCTCCCCATGAGGTCCTAGGGGCTCCCACTCTCCAGCAAGTAGCTGTCTATGGCTACGTGGCGCAGGTGTCATCATTTTGTCATTGCACAGGTAGGCGCCTTCGCCGTATACGGAGCGACTAGATGCAAGAATAATTTTTTTGACTTGCTGATGTTTCCTGCCGATAGCTTCGAATAATTCCGCTGTTGCCAAAACATTCACATCGTAATAGTGACGAATTTGATACATGGACTGACCAGTGCCGGTTTCTGCCGCAAGATGAACAACGGCCTCAACCTCTGAAAGCAAACTATCCAAAATCTTCACATTTCTAACGTCATCGAATACGAATTTAACATTTGGGAATTTATTTGTAAAAACAAACTTGTCTGGCGTTTCACCATGAATTTGAGGGCTCAAATTATCGAGAACTATAATTTCATTATTGTTTTCTGTTAATTTCTTAATTAACCATTGTCCAATGAACCCGCAACCGCCTGTGATCAATATTTTCATAATTATTATGCTTTTTCCATGTATTTAATAGGCATTTTTGTGTACCAAGCCCTTGAAAAAAGTCAGAAAGATGATTCTGATATCCAACCACAAGGACCAATGGTTGATGTAGTAGATATCACTTTCAATGCGCTTGACCAAGTCGGTATCGCCGCGCCAGCCATTCACTTGCGCCCAGCCAGTAATGCCGGCTTTGACGAGATGCTTTTTCATGTAGGCCGGAATTTCTTCTTTGAATTGCTCGACGAACATGGGACGCTCGGGGCGCGGGCCAACAATCGACATGGCCCCGGACATCACGTTGAGCAGTTGAGGGAGTTCGTCCAGGCTGGTTTTGCGCAGGAAGGCGCCAAGCCTGGTGGGCTGTTTGCCTTTGGCACCCCATTCAATGGCTTCTTTCTCGGAATCCAGGGGCATGGAACGAAACTTCAAAATGTTGAAAGTCTGCCCATTCCAGCCAACACGCTGCTGCTTGTAAAACACCGGCCCTTTGGACGTGAGCTTGACACCAGCGGCGATGAGTAGCATCACCGGGCTGGCCAGCAGCAGAAAAACGCTGCCGAGCAGCAGGTCTTCGGCGCGCTTGACAAGGCGGTTGACGCCCTGCATGGGGGAGACGGACAGGTCCATCATGGGCATGCCGCCAATTTCGGTCACGGTATGGTTGAGCAGTTCGTAACCGAAGAGGTCAGGGATGTAGCGGATGTTGGCGGTGCTGTGGCGCAGGGCATGAAAGGCGGCACGCAAGTGGTGTTCATCGCGCAGGGGCACGGCAATCCACACTTCATCCACTGCGTACGCATTGACGAACGGCTCCAGGTCGGCCAGGACGCCCAGCGTTGGCACCCTTTTGGACAGGGGGCTGTGGTGGGTGCCGAACCAAGCCACGGGTTTGAAACCCAGGCTGGTTTGGACGCATGCCGATTGCACGGCGCGGGTGGCGCTTTCTCCGCTGCCGATGATGCAAAGTGTGCGCACGTTGTAGCCGTGCTTGCGGGCCCAGCGCAAAGCCAAGCGAAGGGTGACGTGGGCCAGGGCCAAGGCCATGCCGGTGAGGAAAAACCACAGGGCAATCCATTCCCGGGAGTAGGTTGCTCCGAGTTTGAGAGCGAACAACAGGCCGGTGAGCAGCAGGAAGGTGAGGCCCCAGCCCAGCCAGAGCAGGCCCACTTCGTGCGCGACGCTGCCCGCACGCCAGGAGCGGTAGACGCCCATTTCGGCAAAGATGAGGTTGGCGAGGAGCACGGCAATGAGCATGCTGGTGGCCTCGTACTGACCGATATGCCAGCTCCGAAACTTCAAGAAATAAGCCAGAGATGCGGCTGCGACGATCACGACCGCATCCGCCAAGCGGAGCAGCAAGATGAAAACGCTGGAATATTCCCGCAGGGCGCCACGCTGTAGAAGCATGATGATTCGTCCCTATCAAAACGCTGCGGTGACGGTCAGTCCGCCAGAACGGGCGACAGCAACCGCTGGCGAATGGCGTTGAAGTAGCCCCCCATCAGTGCCACGAACAAGCTCAAAAACACGCCGAGAATTCCCCCAAGAACCACGATGACGGCGCGCGAGGCGCCAACCGGCTCGGGGGAGCGCACGGGGCTGGAGAGCAGATGGGTGGGCTGCGCGCTTTGAATCTGGCCTTCAAGCGTGGAGATGAGAGTTTTTTGCGTGAGGATTTTGCTTTGGTTCAAAAACTGGAGCGCGCCATCTCTTTTCGCTGCGCTGCCTGCCGCAACTTGCGACGCGCCCTGCAGAATCTGCAATTCCCCGTTGGCGATCGCAAGCTGTTGCTTGAGCACGGAGAGCCGGCTTTGCAATTGGCTGGACGAGAGCTTGGCCAGTTGGTCTGCGGCAGCGTTTTCAATCGCGGAAACATCCGCTCCACGCGCCAGCGAGGCTTTCCCCGCAAGGACGATGGAGCCCGCGAGAGTGGCTTCAACCTTGAGGTCCTGCGGCTCTACACCGTGAGCCTTGCTGAATTCATCGATCACCTTCGGCAGCACCACCTTGTTCAGGAGGGTCAGGGCCGAGTCGGGGTTGATCACCGGCTGCAACTGGCCCTGCGCGTCGGCAATGGAGCCAAGCTGGATGGCGGCGGAATACTCGTATTGTTTCGGCCTGAGCAGCGCGAAGGCTGTGGCCAGGGCCAGGCAAAGCAGAGTGATGCCCACGATGAGCCTGCGCTGGCGCCAGATGCCGAACCCGAGTTCAACGAGGTCGATTTCGTCATCAGACGATGCCGCAACGACAGGGGGTGAGCCTGCCGACCACGCCACCGTTTGTGCGCTTGCCGGCTGTTCTTTTGTGTTTGGCATAGGGGTCATAAAATCACGAAAAATATCGTTTTGATGCTGTTCATCGGTGAAAAAACTCACGAATGACGCACTCTCTGCAGGGCGGCACATCCGCTGGCGTCATCGTAATCCAACGCGGCATGCGCAATCGCTTGACAGGCTCCCTGGGCCCGACGGGAGGTCTCTCCTGCCAACGGCTTCCGATTGAAAACGCCTACACTGCAGCCAGCAGTTTTGTGTCGAGTTGTACTGGGGAACCGGAACACGGCACTGACCTCTAACAAGGTGTTTGCCATCGGCAAACCACATTGCTTTCTGGGAGAACTTTCATGAACGACCGCTTCAATCCGCAACCTTCGCTGTACGCCCAAGGCGCCGGTGGCTATGCCGTCGACCGCAACCGCGTGCTGCGCAACACCTACACCTTGCTGGCCATTTCGCTTGTACCGACGGTGTTCGGCGCCTGGGCCGGCCTGAAGCTGGGCCTGGCCGCATGGATGGTGACGAACCCCGGCATGGGCATGCTGCTGTTCCTGGGTGGCGCGTTCGGCTTGATGTTCGCCATCGAGCGCAACAAGAATTCGCATCTCGGCGTTGGCCTGCTGTTGGGATTCACGTTTTTCATGGGGCTGATGCTGTCGCAAATGCTCAGCTTCATTCTGGGTATGTCCAATGGGGTGCAGCTCATCGGCATGGCCTTCGGCGGCACGGCCATCATTTTCGCGGTCATGGCCTCGCTGGCCACGGTGGTCAAGCGCGACCTGAGCGGGCTCTCCAAGTTCCTGTTCGTCGGCGTGATCATGCTGATGATTGCGGGCATCGCCAACATCTGGCTGCAAATGCCGGCGCTGATGATCATGTTCTCGGTCGTGGCCATCGGCATCTTCTCGGCCTTCATGCTGATTGATGTCAAGCGCGTGCTCGACGGCGGTGAGACGAATTACATCTCGGCCACCCTGGCTATTTACCTCGACCTGTACAACGTGTTCGCCAACCTGCTGGCGCTGTTGGGCATTTTCGGCGGCCGCCGCTGAAACCTGTCTCGGATCCTGTTGTGAACAGCCCGGCATTGCCGGGCTTTTTTACGCCTTGCGCCCCCTGAAATGCCGGCGCCCCGAGGGGCTCGGGCCGGCGCGTGGTACGGGTCGGCGAGCCGACCCATACCCGCTCAAACCGAGGTCCGACGGAACACTTTGTCGGCGCGGGCCTGGTCGGTGGGGCGGATGACGATCTGGTCGATGTTCACATGCGCCGGGCGGGTGGCGGCCCAGACCACGGCGTCGGCCACGTCACCGGCCGACAGTGGGCGGGTGTCGGCGTACACCTTGGCGGCGCGGGCGGCGTCGCCGTCGAAGCGCACCAGCGAGAAGTCGGTTTCCACCAGGCCGGGGTCGACCTCGGTGACGCGCATCGGCTGGCCCAGCCATTCCAGCCGCAGGGTGTCGCTGATGGCGCGCACCGCGTGTTTGGCCGCGGCGTAGCCGGCGCCGCCGATGTAGGTCTCGAACCCGGTGACGGAGCCGATGTTGATGACATGGCCGTCTCCACTGGCCTGCAGTTGGCCATGCAGCGCGCGGGTCATGCGCGCCAGGCCCAGCACATTGCTCTGGTACATGGCCAGCCACTGGTCTTCGTCGAACGTGGCCACCGGCCCCAGGCCGACGGCACCCCCGGCGTTGTTCACCAGGACATGCACCTGCCTGGGCAGGGCGGCGGCGAAGGCTTCCACGCTGGCCCTGTCGGTCACGTCCAGCGGCAAGGCGTGGCCCTGGATGTCGGCCGCAATGGCGCGTAGCCGGTCGAGCCGGCGGGCGCCGAGATAAACGCTGAAACCGGCGGCGGCAAGCGCGCGCGCGGTGGCTTCACCAATGCCGGAGGAGGCGCCGGTGACGATGGCGATTTTTGCTGAGGTCATGGTTGGTTGCGGGTGGAGTGCTGCGGACGCTGCATCGGCCGCAGGCCTGTGCTGCGGGATGCCACCGGGATGCTGTGAAAAAAGGATGGGGCATCCTAGGGCCATCCAGCCGTTGTTGCATGCGTCTGGCCGATTGGCCGCCAGGCCTGATATGGCCTGGGCGTCGCGTCGGGGTGGAGTTGGCGGCCCTATTGGGCGTGGGCGGCATGTTCCTGTTCCCACTGCATGGCCGCCGGCACTTTTTTGTGGGCGAGTTTTTCAATGCCGGCAGCGTCCTTGCTGTGTCGGGCACTGCCGGCGGGGGCCAGCGCATCGTCGGCAATGAGCTTGTTGGCCTCGGCTTCTTCCTTCTTTTTCACCGCCAGGTGGTGCCCCAGCATGCAGCCGCCGATGGCGCCGATGACCGCGTGATGACCGGCCACATGGCCGGCGACGGCGCCACCCGCCGCGCCGGACAGGCAGCCTATGGCCTGCGCCGGCGTTGCGGCAAAGCCGAGCAAGGCCATGCCGAAGGTGAGGGCGATGAGGGACTTGAGGTGTTGCCGCATGCTTGGAACTCCCTGAATGTGGTTGGTGGTGTTGCGCCGCAGGGCGCAGCGTACAGCGGCCATCGTCAAACGGTGAGGGCGGGTGGCCCGGCATGGGGCAGGCCATGCGGTCTGGTTGCGGGCACCAACGGATAATCCAGCCATGCACACCATCCTGATCGATACCGAGCCCGCCACGGGAGGCGCCTGGCAAGGGGTACTTGCCGCCGGCACCCTGCCGCGCTTGAGCCGCCGCCTGCGCCTGGCCGAAGTGGCCACGCGGGAAGTGCCGCGCGAAGATGCCGAAGCCGCCTGGCTGACTCCTGCCGAGCGCTGGATGCGCGCTGCCCTGGGCCTGGAACCAGCCCAGGCGGACGCGGTCTCTCAACCTGCCACGGCAAGCGCTGCCACAGGTCATGTCGCTGCCGTTGCAGCCACGTCCACCGCGATCGGCGCCGCGACGCCCGAGCGCATGCCATGGGGTGCGCTCGCGGCTCTGGCCGCGGGGCATGACCTGGGTGGCCGCGCCTGGGGCCTGGCCCTGCCCTCCCACCTGGAGTTGGGTCGCGAGAGCCTGAGCCTCGCCGATCCCGCAGCGCTGCAACTCGGCGCGGATGAGGCCCGGGCCCTGCTCGATGCGGTCCAGCCCTTGCTGGGTGAAGCCGGCTGGTTGATCGACGCATCCAGCCCGGCCAGTTGGTTGGTGGCTCACGAGAGCCTGGCCGAGGTGGTGACGGCCGACCCGGCCCGCGCCATTGCCCGCAACGTTGCGACCTGGATGCCGACCGGCACGCCGGCGCGTCCCTGGCGCCAGTTGCTCACCGAAATCCAGATGGTGTGGCAACACCACCCGGTGAACGAGGCGCGGCTGCGCGCCGGCCGGCCGGAGGTCAACACCCTCTGGCTGCATGGTTGCGGCCGGCTGCCGCCCGACCTGCGCAACCCTTTTGTGATGCACCCCCAGGCTGAGCCCGGCGCCACGGCCTGGTGGCGCGCCGCACATGCCGGCCTGCCCAGGCTGCCCGCCAGCCGCCACCCGCACCCGCTGCGCCTGCTGCAGCCGCAGGCCACGCGCGAGGCCGACGCCGTGGCGCTGGGCGCCGCACTTGCGGCGCTGGATGCGGCGGCAGCCGAGGCCATCGACCAGGCGCTGCGCGACCATGCCAGCGCCCAGGTGGTGTTGGCCGGCGCCAGCCGTTGGCTCGGCTTCGAGCTGCGCAAGTCGCGCGGCTGGCAATTCTGGCGCCGTGCCGACGCGCATGTGCTGCTGGGCATGGTGTAGGGGCAGGGCGGGCGATGCGATTCATCGCACGTGACGCGCCGCCGCGCGTCGTCCACGGCCTGCAGAGCGCCGGCGTTCATCCCCTGCTGGCGCAGTTGCTGGCGGCGCGCGGCGTGCGCGACGCTGCCGAAGTCGAGCCCGAGATGTCGGCGCTGTTGCCGCCGAGACTGCTGCTCGGCGCCGAGGCCGCGGCGCGCCTGCTGGCCGACGCCATCGCGCGCGGCGAGCGCCTGTGCATCGTGGCCGACTACGACTGCGACGGCGCCACCGCCTGCGCCGTGGGCCTGCGGGGCTTGCGCATGCTGGGGGCGCAAGTGGGCTACGTGGTGCCCAACCGCTTCACCACCGGTTACGGGCTGTCGCCCGCGGTGGCCGAGCTTGTGGCGCGGCAGCCGGGCGGGCGGCCCGACTGGATCATCACCGTGGACAACGGCATTGCCAGCGTGGACGGTGTGGCGCGCGCCATGGAACTGGGCATGCGCGTGCTCGTCACCGACCATCATCTGCCGGGCGAGCGCCTGCCGGACGCCGCCGCCATCGTCAACCCCAACCAGCCGGGCTGCGGCTTCCCCAGCAAAAACCTGGCCGGCGTGGGCGTGATGTTCTACGTCTTGCTGGCTTTGCGCGCTGAACTGCGCGCGCGCGGCAGCTTCACGGCCGCCAACCAGCCGCGCCTGGACGCGCTGCTCGACCTGGTGGCGCTGGGCACCGTGGCTGACGTGGTGAAGCTGGACGCCAACAACCGCCTGCTGGTGGCGCACGGCCTCAAGCGCATGCGCGAGGGCCGTATGCAGCCGGGGGTGCGGGCCCTGTTCGCCGCCGCCGCGCGCGACCCGGCGCAGGCCAGCAGCTTCGATCTGGGTTTCGCCCTAGGTCCGCGCATCAACGCGGCGGGGCGGCTGGCCGACATGACCGTGGGCATCGAGTGCCTGTTCACCGACGACGGTGCGCGCGCCATGCACCTGGCGCAGGCGCTCGACGCCATCAATCGCGAGCGTCGTGGCATCGAAGCCGGCATGCGCGAGCAGGCGCAGCAAGCCCTGGCGAGGCTGCAGGCCCAGGGCGACGCGGTTGCAAACGCCTCCATCAGCCTGTTCTCGCCGGACTGGCACGAGGGCGTGGTGGGCATCGTCGCCGGGCGGCTGAAAGAATTGCACCACCGTCCCACCTTTGTGTTCGCGCCGGGCGCCGACGGCCTGCTGCGCGGCTCGGGGCGTTCCATTCCCGGCTTTCATCTGCGCGACGCGCTGGACCTCGTCTCCAAACGCGAACCCGGGCTGCTGGTGCGTTTCGGCGGGCACGCCGCCGCCTCGGGTTGCAGCATCGCCGCCGATGGCTTCGAGCGCTTCGCCGCGGCGTTCGAAGCCGTTGCCAACACGTGGCTGTCACCCGAGCTGCTGGCGCGCAAGCTGGAGGTGGACGGGGAACTGGGCGCTGCATGGTTCAACGCGGACGTGGCGCAATTGCTGCAGGCCCAGGTGTGGGGCCAGGGCTTCGCCGCACCGGTGTTCGCCAGCCGCGTGGAGGTGCTGCAGCAAAGCCAGCTTGGCGAGCGCCACATGAAGGCCCGCGTGCGCCTGCTCGACGCCCCGGCCGGCGCCACGCGGGAACTCATCGCCTGGAACCGCAGCGATTTTCTTCCAGCCCAGGCCCGTGTCGCCTGGCGCCTGGACACCAACACCTGGCAGGGTCGCATCCAGACGCGCATGGTGCTCGAAGCGGTGGAGGATTCGAGCTGAATTTGTCTTTTGGCAGGGAGGATTCCCGACAAAAGACGCGGCGTCAACGCGATTGCCGGTATGCTTTGAAGCCATGCAAAAACCCGAATCTGACGCCGACCTGACGGCTGAAGGCAGAAGATCCACATCGCAGAATGACGCGACCTTGGAGGCGCTTGCCCACGCCAATGTGGCTACAGAGCTGGATTTGCTGCTGTTGTCGTCCGACCAGGAATCGGTTCTGTACCCTGAGCTGCTGGAATTTTTGCTGCATCGCGCAGGGCTGGACGCCGTTTGGCTGGGGCATCGCGGCTTCGAGGGTGAACTGGTGTTCGACGCGATCGACGGTGTCGGCATGGAAGCCTACCTGGCGGATGTCACCATCGGTTTCGATGGCGAGGCGCATGAGCAAGGGCCTGTGGTGCTGGCTTGGAACAGCGGCATGCCGCAAATCGTGCCTGACTGGGCGACCGACCCGCGCACCGCGGCGTGGCGCGAGGCTGGCGCGCGGGCCGGCTGGCGCGGAGGCGCGGTCTTGCCGGTGCAGGGGGCGGACGGCCGGCGCGATCTGCTGGCGATGTACAGCCGCAAGCCGGATTTTTTCGACCAGATCCACAACCAGCGCCTGGTCTGGCATCTGCACGCCGTGCTGGGGCTGAAACTCGGGCGCATGCGGCTGATGAACCAGTTGCGCGAGCAGGGGCAGTCGCTGCAAATGCTCAAGGCCGCGATCGAAGCCAGCGAGTTCGGCGTGTGCGTGGCCGATGCCCAAGCGCCCGACTATCCGCTGGTGTATGTGAACCCAGGTTTCGAGCGCATTTCCGGCTATACGGCGGCCCAGGCGCTGGGGCGCAATCCCCGCTTTCTGCAAGGTGGTGAGAGCAAGCAAGCAGCCTTGGAGGAGTTGCGTGCGGCGCTGCGCGAAGGCCGCAGTTGCAGCGTGCAATTGCGCAATGTCCGGGCCGATGGCCGCGTGTTCTGGAATGAGATGAGCCTGGCCCCGGTGCGTGACGAGGGCGGCACGATCACCCATGTCGTCGGCTTGGTCAACGACGTAAGCGCCCGCCACGCGCTGGAGGCGGAGAACGCCAGCACGCAGGGCCTGTACCGCGCCTTGCTGGCCGAGGAAGAGCTGGTGCTGAGCGCCACCGATCTGCCCGAAATGCTGCAGCAAGCTTGCGAGCGGTTGAGCGCCAGCGACCTGTTCAGCGCGGCCCTGGTGGGGCGCGCCGGGCCCCAGGGCGACATCGATCTGCTGGCCCAGGCCGGCCGGATCAGGATCAGCGAAACCTGGTACCGCCCCAAGGTGGACGGCGAGCAGGCCGACCAGAGCCTGTCGGCGCGGGTCTGGAACAGCAAGCGCCTGCAGTTCAGCAACGACTACCTGAATGAGCCCGCCTTCAGTCTCTACCGCGACGAGTTGCGCGAAGTCGGGGGCCGCTCGGTGGCCATTGCCCCGATCCTGCGCGGCGGGTATCGCTGGGCCCTGCTCGGCGTCGTCTCCGATCGGGTGGGTGTGTTCACCCCGCAGGTGGTGGAGTTGCTCGAGCGGGTTGCCGTGCTCATTGGCCATGGGCTCGACGCCTTCGATCTGCGCCGGCGGCTGCAACAGGAGCACCGGCATATTTCCTGGCTGGCCGAGCACGATCCGCTCACGGGTCTGCTCAATCGCCGCGGCCTGCGGCTGCGGCTGGAAGAGGCGCTGTCGCAGGTGGACGCGCAGGGCGGATTCGTTGCGGTCGGCATTCTGGACTTCGACGATTTCAAGCAGATCAACGACAACTACGGCCATGCCGCCGGCGACGGCCTGCTGCGCACCGTGGCGGCACGTCTGGTGGAGGCGGTGCGCTCCAGCGACACCGTCGCCCGCCTGGGTGGCGACGAGATTGCGCTGGTGCTGCAGGGCATGGCCGCGCGCGAGGACCTGGAGCCGATGCTGAGCCGCATTCGCCGCGCGGTGGACCTGCCCGTGGCGCTGCCCGGTGGCGAGCGCGTGGTGCATGTGCGTGCCAGCCTGGGTTTCACCATCTATCCCGACGATGCCAGCGAACCTGACGACCTGCTGCGCCATGCCGACCAGGCGCTTTATGCCATCAAGCAGCAGTCGCGCAGCGCCAGTGCTCCGTTCTGGCGCGTCTACCAGCCGGCCACCGACCGCGACCACTTCAACCACCTGCGCCTGGTGCGAGACCGCTTCGCCGAGGGCGGCCTGCGCGTGCACTACCAGCCAGTGGTCGATCTGTCGAGCGGGCGCGTGACCGAGGTGGAAGCGCTGGCGCGGCTGGATGATGGCAGCGGCAAGCTCATTGCGCCGCTGGACTTCATTCATCAGCTCGGCCGCGAGGGCCTCGTCGCTCTGACCGGCCAGGTGTTGCGCCAGGCCGTGGCCGATGCCCAGCAATGGCAGCGAGACTGGGGCGTGGAGTTGAATGTTGCGGTGAACATGGACCCCGCCATGCTGGCCTCGGGCGAGGCGCTGGCCCTGGTGAACGATGTCGTCGCCACCGCGCCTTTTTCGGCCAAGCGCATCGTGCTCGAGATTCTGGAACACAGCGACTTTCTCTCGCTCACTTCGGCGCAGCAGGCGTTGTCGGAGCTGCGCGCCGTGGGCTGCCGCATCGCGCTCGACGACATCGGCAGCGCCTACTCGTCGCTGTTGCGCATGAAAGAGCTGCCGATCGACATCATCAAGCTTGACCAGGGCTTCATTCGCGGTCTGGCCGAGCGGCCGCAGGATCTGCGCTTCGTGCAGAGCCTGACGCAGCTCGCACGCGGCCTGGGGGTGGATTTCGTCGCCGAAGGCGCGGAGACCGAAGACATCGTCGAGGCCCTGCGCGCCCTGCGCGTGCCGCAGGCGCAGGGCTACGGCATTGCCCGGCCCATGCCCGCCTCGGACTTCGGTCCGTGGCTGCAGAGCTGGTCGCAGCGCATGCGGCCGAGCGAGCCGGGCTTGCTCACGCGCATTGCCGATATGCTGGTGGGGCTGGACGTGGACCTGCTGCTGGCGTCGCGCCAATCGGTACAGACTCCAGACCTGTTCATCAGCCATTCGCAGGAACAGTGCGCGATCTGCCAGTGGCTGCGGCAAAGCGGCTTGCCGCACGACAGCCCGCTCGTCCTCGCCCACCAGGAGCTTCACGCCATGTTCCGTGACTGGCTGGAGGCCGGCAGGCATGCCGACAGCAGCATGATCCAGTCGGCCCTCGACCATTTCCTGCGCACCGCGGGCGACTATCTCCGCGGCCTGCGCCCCTGAGGGGCCGGGGCCGCGAGCGGGTCCGGTCCCTGGCGCAGCAAAACCCTCAAACCACTGGCACTGGCTCCCGCCGCAGTTCCGGCGCCCGCAAAGCCCCTTTGCTCAGGTGCAGCACGCTGTCGCAGCGCTTGGCCAGCTCCGGGTCGTGGGTCACCAGCACCATGGCGGTGCCGTGTTCGCGGGTGATGTGCGCCAGCAGGTCGAAAATCACCTGGGCCGCGTTGGTGTCGAGGTTGCCGGTGGGCTCGTCGGCCAGCAGCAGTGCAGGGCGGGTGACCAGGGCGCGCGCCACGGCCACGCGCTGGCGCTCGCCGCCCGACAGCTCCCCCGGCTTGTGGTGCATGCGCGATCCCAGACCCACATGCTCGAGCATCTCGCCGGCCTTGGCCCGCGCCGATGCGGCGGCTTCGCGGCGGATGCGCAGCGGCATCATGACGTTGTCCAGCGCGGTGAATTCCGGCAGCAGATGGTGGAACTGGTAGACGAAGCCGACGCAGCGGTTGCGCCAGGCGCCTTGCTCGGCGGCGTTCATCGCCGCCCAGTCGCGGCCACACACCTGGACGCTGCCGGTGTCGGCCCGGTCCAGCCCGCCGAGCACATGCAGCAGCGTGCTCTTGCCCGAGCCCGAGGCGCCGGTGATGGCCAGCGATTGGCCAGCCTGCACCTGCAGACTGGCGCCGGCCAGAACTTCGACCGTCTGCGGTCCGCCCTGGAAGCGTTTGGCGATGTCGCGGGCGATCAGGACGGGTGGGTTCATGGCATGGGCCCGGCG
>JABEVE010000006.1 GCA_013044035.1 Burkholderiales bacterium | reverse complement strand
GCTCGACGCCCTGGCCGCGCGTTTCAGTGGGCAACTCTCCACCGCACTGGCCGTGCGTGAACAGCATGGTCGCGACGAGTCGCCCTTCGACGTACCGCCGCCATCGGCCGTGGTGTTCTGCGCCAGCACGCAAGACGTGGCCGACGCGGTGAAGCTCGCCGCCGCTCACGACGTACCGGTCATCGCCTTCGGCGCGGGCTCCTCGCTCGAAGGCCAGTTGCTCGCGGTGCAGGGCGGCATCAGCCTCGACCTCACCCGCATGAACCGCGTGCTCGATGTCGCCACGGACGACATGCTGGTCAAGGTGCAGGCCGGGGTGACGCGCATGCAGTTGAACGAGGAGTTGCGCCACACCGGGCTGTTCTTCCCCATCGACCCCGGTGCCGACGCGACCCTGGGCGGCATGACCGCCACGCGCGCCTCGGGCACCAACGCCGTGCGCTACGGCACCATGCGCGAGAACGTGCTGGCCCTCACCGTGGTGTTGGCCGATGGGCGCGTGGTGCACACCGGCACGTTGGCGCGCAAGAGCAGCGCGGGCTACGACCTCACACGCCTGTTCGTTGGCAGCGAGGGCACGCTGGGCATCGTCACCGAAGTCACGCTGCGCCTCTACCCGCAGCCCGAGGCCGTGGCTGCCGCCGTGTGCTCCTTCCCCGATGTGGCGCAGGCGGTGGACTGCACCATCGCCATCATCCAGGCCGGCATCCCCATCGCCCGCGTCGAGCTGATGGACCCCGGCGCGGTGCGCGCCGTCAACGCCCACGACCACCTCGACTTGCCGGAACAGCCCCTGCTGCTGATGGAATTCCACGGCTCGCCCGCTGGCGTGCGCGAGCAGGCCGAGAGCGTGCAGGCGATCGCCGTCGATCACGGCGGCTCCGACTTCGCCTGGGCCGACACCCCGGAGGAACGCACCCGCTTGTGGAAGGCGCGGCATCACGCCTACTTCTCCGCGTTGCAAACCAGGCCCGGCTGCCGCTGCGTGACCACCGACACCTGCGTGCCGATCTCGCGCCTGGCCGAGAGCATCAACGCCACCATCGCCGAGGCCGAAGCCGCCGGACTGCCCTACTTCGTCGTCGGCCACGTGGGCGATGGCAACTACCACATCGGCTACCTGCTCGACCCGGCCAAACCCGAAGAACGCGAATTGGCCGAACGCCTCAATGCGCAACTGGTGCGCCGGGCGCTGAAACTCGGCGGCACCTGCAGCGGCGAGCACGGTATCGGCCTGCACAAGCAGGAATTCCTGCGCGAAGAAGCGGGCGACGACGCTCTGGACGTGATGCGTGCCATCAAGCAGGCTCTCGACCCGAATGGCATCTTGAATCCGGGGAAGATTTTTGCGTGAAACAACCATGACGAACAACCCTCGTCAGGCCGAACGCCGCTCTCAAGGAAACTTGGGGCCATCCTCAAGTTTCCTTGAGAGCGCGGGGGGCGGGTCGGCGAGCCGACCCCGGGGCGCACAGGCCGCCCCGTGAAATCCAACGCATCGCACTCATGTTCACCTACCTCATGCTCGGCACCAACGACCTGCCCCGTGCGGCGGCGTTCTACGACCCGGTGATGGCCGCGCTTGGGCACGCGCGCTGCGACATCGAGGATGACGATGGCTGGGACGATCTGGTCGGCTGGGGCCGCTATGCCGACGAAGGCCGCGTGGAACTGGCGCTGTGGTTGTGCAAACCCTTCAACGGCCAACCCGCAAGCACGGGCAATGGCACCATGATCGCCCTGGCCGCCAGCAACCGCGCGCAGGTCGATGCCTTTCATGCCGTAGCTCTGGCCCATGGCGGCAGCAGCGAAGGCGCACCCGGGTTGCGCCCGCATTACGGCCCCGACTTCTACGTCGCCTATGTGCGCGACCCCGACGGCAACAAGCTCGCCGCCGTGTGCCGGGCGACCGGCTGAGCACCCTCGCGCCCTCGGCTCCGGGCACGGCCACATGCTTTCCCCGATGGATGCCGGGCCGGGCGCGCGCGACACTGTCGCCATGCACCCCACCTGCACCGCCCGCGCCAACCTGCCTTGCCGTGCCGAAGCCGCGTTCGATCTGTCGGCCGACCCGGCGCGCTTCCCGACGCTGTTTCGCGGCTACGGGCTGATTCCCTCCATCCGCTCCATCACCCTGCTGTCGCCGCTGGCCGTGGGTTGCACGCGACGCGTGGCCAACAGCGACGGCTCCGTGCTCACCGAGTGCGTCACCGCACTCGACCGTCCGGGCCTGCATGCCTACACCCTGAGCGGCTTTCGCCCGCCGTTCTCCTGGCTGGTGCGGCTGGGCGAAGCGCGCTGGGCGTTTACGGATGACGCGCGCGGGTGCGCCGTGGAATGGCGCTACACCTTCACACCGCGCGTACCGCTGTCGCGTCCTGTCGTCGCCCTGCTGCTGCGCTGCTGCATGCAGCCGGCCATGCAACGCTGCCTGCAGGCCATGGGCGAGGCGGCCTCCAGGCCAGCCGACACTGTGGCATCCTGATTGCGTCGACATCCCGGCAGCAGCCTCCGAACCCAGCCCGATGGACAGCCTCATCCTCCTCGCCCTCGCCCCGGTCTTCCTCGGCTTCATCGCCTGGGAAGCCTGGCATTTCAGGCGCAAGGGCCGCAGCAACTACACCTGGGCAGACACGGTCTCCAACGCCACCCTGGCGCTGATGCACCAGGCCTCGGACGCGGTGGCCTGGCTGCTCACCTTCGGCCTGTTCGTCGCGCTCTGGCGGCATCGGCTGTTCAACATTCCCGCCACCTGGTGGAGCGTGGTCTTGCTCGTGGTTGCCCAGGATTTTTGCTATTACGGGTTCCACCGCACCAGCCACCGCGTGCGCTGGCTGTGGGCCTCGCACGTCACCCACCATTCGTCGGAGCGGCTCAACCTGTCCACCGCATTCCGCCAGAGCCTCACCTACCCGATCTCGGGCATGTGGCTGTTCTGGCTGCCGCTGGCATGGATCGGCTTCGCCCCTGCGCACATCGTCGCCGTGGTCGCCATCAATCTGGCGTTCCAGTTCTTCGTCCACACCGAGGCGGTGGGCAAACTCGGCTGGCTGGAGCAGGTGTTCAACACGCCTTCACACCACCGCGTGCACCACGCCCGCAATCCGCAGTACCTGGACCGCAACTACGCGGGCGTGTTCATCGTGTGGGACAAGCTGTTCGGCAGCTTCACACCGGAAGATCCGGACCATCCCTGCGTCTACGGTATCGTCCACCCGATTCGCAGCCACAACCCCATCACCCTCACCGTTCACGAATGGATCGCCATGCTGCGCGACGCTGCGCGCGCACGCGGGCTGCGCCAGCGGCTGGTGCAACTGTTCGGCCCACCCGACCGGGCCCTGGCGGGTCGGGATTCGGCGTCTGTGCCGCGAGCCCATGGCATCGGTACGACCCTTCAGCCGCCGCCCTAGCCACGGGCGATGGCATGGCGCGCCTTGCATCCACAGCGCTCACGCCTCGGTGCCGAGGTCGGGAATGCGGTTGAAGGCGATGCGCATGGGCGCGCTGTCGCGGGCGCGATGGGCGCTGCCGCAATAGACGGTGTGCTTGCCGTAGCGCAGGTTCAGCGCATCCACCGCCTGCCACAGACCGTTACGGCGGCTGTCATCAGCGAACAGACTGCCGCTGCTCTGCGCCAGTGGCAGCAGCTCGTGCAGCACCATGCCGACCTTGAACGGCGGCGGCAGTTGCGGCGGCAAACCCGCCCAGAGCGCGGCCAGGGTGTGCAGCAGGGTCTGGGTGTCCTGCGTGTGCGCCATGCGCGCGGCCTGTTCCCAGTGCTGCGACGCCTGGCCGCGGGCGGCGCAGCGCAGGCGCACGCTCATGGCGCCTGCCACCAAACCTTCGCGGCGCAGGCGCATGGCGGCTTTTTGCGTCAGGCGGTCGAGCACGGCGCAGGCATCGTCGCGGTTGCGCTGCTCGGGTGGCAGCACGTGGCTGTGGCCCAGGGTACGGCGCGGGCCGGCCAGACGCCGCACCGGAAGGCCGTGGAGCTGGTCGTGGAAGTCGTCGCCACCGACGCCGCCCCAGATGGTGTGAATCTGCTCGCGCCGCGCATGCCACAGCTGCGCCACCGTGGTCAGCCCATGCGCGTGCAGCCGCGCCAGCATGCCGCGGTTGATGCCGGTGAGGTCGTCGAGCTTCATGCGCAGCAGCGGGCCGGGCAGATCAGTGTCGTCCAGCACCACCAGGCCGTCGGGCTTTTGCAGGTTCGACGCCTGTTTCGCCAGGAACACATTGGGCGCGATACCCACCGACACGCGCAGGCATTCGCCCAGCGCCTCGCGCAGCCCGGCCTTGATGCGCAGTGCCAGCGCGGTGGCGCGCTCGCGGCTGCTCCAGCCCATGGGCAGGCCGCAGGCCATCTCGTCGATGGACAGCACCTGCTCCACCGGCGCGATCCAATCCACCGCGGCGATGGCGCGGTGATGAAACTCCACATACAGCGGATGGCGCGCCTCGACGAAAACGATGCCGGGGCAGAGCTTGCGCGCCTCAGCCACCTGGGTTCCGGTCCTGACGCCGAAAGCCTTGGCCTCGTAGCTGGCGGCAATGCAGCAGGTGGTCTCGGCCATCATGGGCACGATACCGACCGGCCGGCCGCGCAAAGCGGGTTGGACCTGCTGCTCGACCGAGGCGAAATAGGAGTTGAAATCGACCAGCAGACAACGCAACATGAGCACCGCTCCTCATCCCTCGCCGCCATGCAGAGGCGGCCGGAAGACATGGCATGATAACTGTGTTTGTATACAGCTTATGAAGGTCCGGCCGATGGCCCCGCAGCTTGCCAATGCGGGTGAGGTGCGCAGGCTGCGCTCCGAGCCTCGACGGCGGCCTGCAGCACCGGAGCATGCTGCCTTTCAGCGGAAACGGCCATAGCCTGCAAAACCGTCAGCACTGTTTTGCCCCCATGAGCGGCAGGCGTCGGGATAGACCCTGATGCACCGCAACATAAGCTGCGCTATTGTTTGCAACAATCACAAAAACAATCCGTTCACAAGCCTGTCACCATGAATGCCCCCATCCCCCAGAACCTTGTCGCACGCGCCCAGCGCCAGGCCGAGGTCGTGGCCGCACTGTCCGACGTGCTGCCTGCATCCTGCCTGCTATGGCAGCGCGAGGACGTGGCCCCTTACGAATGCGACGGCCTGGCCGCCTACCGCCAGCAACCGCTGGTGGTGGCGCTGCCCGAGACCGAGGCACAGGTGGCCGCGGTGCTGCGCGTCTGTCATCACCTGAAGGTTCCAGTGGTGGCGCGTGGTGCCGGCACCGGGCTGTCGGGCGGAGCGTTACCGCATGTGGACGGCGTGCTGCTGGCGCTCTCGCGCTTCAACCACATCAAGTCCATCGACAAGCTGGCACGCACGGCCACGGTGGAGTGCGGCGTCCGCAACCTGGCGATTTCCGAGGCCGCCGCGCCCCACGGCCTGTACTACGCGCCCGACCCTTCCAGCCAGATTGCCTGCACCATCGGCGGCAACGTGGCGGAAAACTCCGGTGGCGTGCATTGCCTGAAATATGGCCTCACCGTGCACAACGTGCTGCAAGTGCGCGGCTACACCGTGGAGGGCGAGCCCATCACGGTGGGCAATCTGGCCGGCGACTCTGCGGGGCCGGATCTGCTGGCCGTGGTCATCGGCAGCGAAGGCATGCTGATGGTCGTCACCGAAGTGACCGTCAAGCTCATTCCGAAGCCGGTGCTGGCGCGCTGCATCATGGCCAGCTTCGACGATCTGCGCAAGGCCGGCGACGCCGTCGCGCGCCTGATTGCCGATGGCATCATCCCCGCCGGACTGGAAATGATGGACAAGCCCATGACGGCGGCGGTCGAGTCCTTCGTCCACGCCGGCTATGACCTGAACGCCGAGGCCATCCTGCTGTGCGAGTCCGACGGCACGCCGGAAGAGGTGGAGGAGGAAATCAGCCGCATGCTCGCGGTACTGCAAGGCTGCGGCGCCACAGCCTTGACCATCAGCCGCGACGAAGCCGAGCGCCTGCGCTTCTGGAGCGGACGCAAGAACGCCTTCCCCGCCTCGGGTCGCATCTCCCCCGACTACTACTGCATGGACGGCACCATCCCGCGCAAACGCGTGGCCGACATGCTGCTGGCCATCCAGGACATGGAGCGCGAGTTCAGCCTGCGCTGCGTCAATGTGTTCCATGCCGGCGACGGCAATCTGCACCCGCTGATCCTGTTCGACGCCAATCAGACCGGCGAACTGGAACGCGCCGAGGCCTTCGGCGCAAAAATCCTCGAGGCCTGCGTCGAGATGGGCGGCTCCATCACCGGCGAGCACGGTGTTGGACTGGAGAAGATCAACTCCATGTGCGTGCAGTTCAGCCCCGAGGAACTCGAACAGTTCCTGGCCATGCGTCGCGCCTTCGACCCCGCGGAGCACCTCAACCCAGGCAAGAACATCCCCAGCCATGCGCGTTGCGCCGAGTACGGCAAGCTGCACGTGCGTGGTGGACGTTTGGCGTTTCCAGAGTTGCCTCGCTTTTGAGCCGCACACGCACCTCGCCTGGCGCAGCTTTCACTTTTCCTATCCCTGGGAGACGCCGGGAGGGGCATCCGGAGTCTTCGCGCAGCACGGCTTTCACCTCCCCCACGGGTGGGAAAGGCCGGGAGGGGAAAGCGCAACAACCCTCCCCCTTTTGCCCACCCTTTCATCGACTGAACCCGTGAACCCATCCGACACACTCGCCACACTGCAGGAGCAGGTGCGGCAGGCAGCAATCCAGCACACCCCGCTTGCCGTGCGCGGTGGCGGCAGCAAATCCTGGCTCCATCCCGCCTCACGCCAGGCGCGCGCCGGCGCCACGCTGGATCTGAACGCGTACGCCGGCATCGTCAGCTATGAGCCCACCGAACTCGTCGTCACCGCCCGCGCCGGCACACCGCTGGCCGAGCTGGAAGCCCTGCTTGCGACCCAAGGCCAATGCCTGCCGTTCGACCCACCGCATTTCGCCCACACCGGCGCCCGCGCCACCGTGGGCGGCATGGTGGCGGCGGGGCTTGCCGGTCCCGCCCGCCAGGGCGCCGGCGCGGTGCGCGACTATGTGCTGGGCGCGGTGCTGCTGAACGGCCGCGCCGAGGTGCTGCATTTCGGCGGCCAGGTGATGAAGAACGTCGCCGGCTTCGACGTCTCGCGCCTGCTGGTGGGGTCGATGGGCTCGCTCGGCGCCATTCTGGAAGTCTCGCTCAAGGTGCTGCCACGCGCCCCGGCTCATGCGACCCTGGTGTTCGAGATGAGCAAGGAGCGCGCGATCGAGCAGGTCAACATCTGGGGCAGCCAGCCGCTGCCCATTGCCGCCAGTACCTGGTGCTGCGGCGGCAATGGCGCCGAACACCTCCTCCACCTGCACCTGCGCGGCGCCCAGGCTGCAGTGGCTGCCGCCTGCTCCCGCCTGGGTGGAGAGCAAGTGGACGACGTCGCGGCCACCGAGTTATGGCACGGCCTGCGTGAGCAAACCCTGCCTTGGTTCGCCACCACCTGGGCGCAACCCGGGGCTGCCGGCGAAGCCCTGTGGCGCCTGGCGGTGCCGCCTACGACGCCGCCCCTGCGCCTGCAGGGCGATCTGCTCATTGAATGGGGCGGTGCCCAGCGCTGGCTCAAAACCGCACTGCCCGCCGCCGTGATGCGCGAAGCCGCCGCACGGGCCGGAGGCCACGCCACGCGCTTTCGCGGCGGCGACCCGGACACGCCGGTGTTCACCCCGCCGGTGCCGCCGCTAGACCGCATCCACCGCGAGATCAAGCGCGCCTTTGATCCTCACGGCCTCTTTCCGACGGTGATGTCCGACTGAGCCCGGCACCGACGCCATTCCGCCCTTCGAGCCTCAACGCCGCCTTCTCACGCCCCCTTGCGTCTGCCTTCATGGAAACCCGCCTCTCCCCCGAATTCGCCGGCACGCCCGACGGCCAGCAAGCCGAGAGCATCCTGCGCGCTTGCGTGCATTGCGGTTTTTGTACCGCCACCTGCCCCACCTACCAGTTGCTCGGCGACGAGCTGGATGGCCCGCGTGGACGCATCTACCTCATCAAGCAGGTGCTCGAGGGCGCCGCGCCCACGCGCAGCACCCAGCGGCATCTGGACCGCTGTCTCACCTGCCGTAATTGCGAAACCACCTGCCCCTCCGGCGTGGCCTATGGCCAGTTGGTGGACATCGGCCGCCGTGCGGTGGATGCCAAGGTGCAGCGCCCAATGGCCGAACGCGCCAAACGCTGGGCGCTGAAGGAAGGCCTCACCTCGCCGCTGTTCGGCACGGCGATGAAGCTCGGTCAGACGCTCAAGCCGCTGGTGCCGAAATCGCTGCAAGAGAAGGTGCCGCCGGCGACACCTGCCAGCCCCTGGCCGACGCGCGAACACGCACGCAAGGTGCTGATGCTGGCCGGCTGCGTGCAGCCGGCGATGGCGCCGAACATCAACGCCGCCACGGCACGCGTGCTCGACGCCCTGGGGGTGCAGGCCCTGGTGGCTGAAGGTGCCGGCTGCTGCGGCGCCATCCGCCAGCACCTGAGCGACCACGACGGCGCACTGGCCGACATGCGTCGCAATATCGATGCCTGGTGGCCGTTGGTGCAGCGCGGCATGGTCGAGGCCATCGTCGTCAACGCCTCCGGCTGCGGCGTGCTGGTGAAGGACTACGGCCATGAACTGCAGCACGATCCGGCCTATGCCGACAAGGCCGCACGCGTCTCTGCGCTTGCGCGCGACCCGATCGAATTCCTCGCTGCGCACGGCCAGCAGATCTCCGCCAAGCTGAAGCGCAAGCCAGCTGAGAACCTGGCCTGGCACCCGCCCTGCACCTTGCAGCATGGCCAGCGCCTGGGCGGGCAGGTGGAGTCGCTGCTGCGCGGCCTGGGTTTCAGCGTCAGCCTGCCCGCCGAGAGCCACCTGTGCTGCGGCTCGGCCGGCACCTACTCCGTGCTGCAGGCGGATTTGTCGAAGCAGTTGCGCGAGCGCAAGCTCAAGCACCTGGCCCATGTGGCACCGCAGCGCATCCTCAGCGCCAACATCGGCTGTATCCAGCACTTGCAAGCCGGCACCACCATGCCGGTGCAGCACTGGCTGGAGTTCCTGGACGAAGCCTTGCGGAACTGAGGTCGGGCCGATCGTCAAACGCGTCAAACGGAACGTCAAACGGGGTCAGACCCCGATTCATTCGGACCCCGATTCATTCGCAGGTGAAGCTCGGACAGCCCTGGCAGGGTCAACCGGTCACCACGGGCGACGACATGGGATTGTCCAGCGCGATCTCGATGTCAGCCCGCAGCGCATCCGGCTGGGTCTGCGGCGCATAGCGGCGAATCACTTGGCCATCGCGGCCCACCAGGAATTTGGTGAAATTCCATTTGATGACTTCGGTGCCGAGCACGCCGCTGGCCTGGTCCTTGAGCCAGCGCCACAACGGGTGGGTATGGGCGCCGTTGACATCGACCTTGTCGAACAACGGAAATTCGATGCCGTAGTTGATGCTGCAAAACTGGGCGATCTGCTCCGACGTGCCCGGCTCCTGCGCGCCGAACTGGTTGCAAGGAAAGGCCAACACCTCGAAACCCCGGTCGTGATAGGCGTGATGCAGTGCCTGCAGCCCGGCGTACTGCGGCGTGAAACCGCAGGCGCTGGCGGTGTTGACGATGAGCAGCACCTTGCCGCGCCAATGCGCCAGCGACTGCGCCTGGCCGTGGATGTCGGCGGCACTGAAATCGAACACGCTGGGGATCGCGGGTTTCGTCGTGGTATCGGTATCGGCGGCGCTCATATCGGAGTCTCCCGGGGCGAATGGGGCTGCGGCGGCAACGCCGGTTGGCGCCAGGCCGCGAGCAGGATGGCCAGCAAAATGAGGCTACCACCGATTAACGCCTGCACAGTGAGTCGTTCGGCCCCGAGCAGCACCGCACTGCCACTGGCGAAGACGATCTCCACAGTCATCACCACCGCCGTGAGGCTCGACGGCAGGCGCTCCGCGCCATATTGCAGGCCGAGGTTGGCGGCGAGAAAGACCAGTGCCAACAAGGCTACGGCCAACACCAGCGGCAGCGTCGGCGCGGGCAGGCCGCTGGTCACGCCGGATGCCGCCAGCACCGACGCCAGGCTACCGGCCACCAACATGCCGCCGGCAAACATCGCCAGGCCGCGCGCCTCCGGCGGCGTGTGCGCGTACTTGCGCAACAGCACGTTGTTAAGGGCGAAGGCCATGCCGCCCAGCACGCCCAGCCAGTCGGCCGGATGTTGCGGCAGTGGCAAGCCTCCGTCCGGCGGCCACAGCACCACCATCGCCCCGGCCAAGGCCAGCACCAGACGCAACCCCACCAGCGGCGTGAACTGCTCGTGCAGCAGCCAGCGCGCCAGCAGCGTCGCCCACACCGGCATGAGGTAGAACAGCAGCACCACCCGCACCACATCCCCTTCAGTCACGCCCCAATTGAACGCCGCGTTGGTCGCACCCGAGGACACCAGGATCAGCCACAGCGCTGGGTTGCGCAGCAATGCCCCCAATGCCCGAGGCCGCGCCAGCACGATGACCACCGTGCTCAGCCCATAGATCGCTGCCGTTGCCCACAAGGGATTCAAGCCCCGCGCATGCAGGTTGCGAAACGGCCACCATGACACACCCCAAACGAAAGCGTTGAGCATCAGGCCGCCAATGGCGGCAAGGGTTTGGCGGGACATGTGCATGCAGTGATGTGGAATCCGTTCGGTGAACGGAAGAAACAACTATGGCGATCGGTGGGTGGCGAACCGCTTGCTTCGTCAGCCTGCGGCAAGGCCCAGGCAGGTCGCGCACTGGCCTCAAGCTTAGGTCAAAGGCGTCTCAAGGCCACTTTGCCATCACCGTGTGCGCGCATCGCGGCGCGTGAACCGATTCAGCACCGCCTCACCTCCCGCCGAGTTCCGCGATGCCCTGCTGCAGCGTCGCGGCCGATAGTTCGCCGAGATGCATGCGCCGGACCTTGCCGTCCGCGGCGATGAACAGGGTGGTGGGCAGGCCAGGCGACTGATAGTCGGACAGGAGGCGGCTGCCAGGGTCGAGCAGTACCTCGGGAGGTACGAGTTTTTCGTGGCGCAGAAAGTCGGCGACACGCTGCGCGGATTCACCCTCGTTCACCAGCACGATGCGCACCTTGTGTTCCCGCTGTGCGGCCTGCACCAGGGTGGGCAGTTCGCGTCTGCAGGGCGGGCACCAGGTGGCCCAGAGGTTGAGCACCAGCGGCTTGCCTTCCAGACTTCGCAGCGCGACCTCGCCGCCAGGGCGTGCCAAGGCAAGAGTGGCCCCCACAGGTGCGCTCCCCTCCTCGCCACTGCGCAAACGCTGCAGGCTGAGCTGCGGCAGCGGCGGCCGAGCCGGCTGCACCGCCTGCAACAAGGCACCCGCTGTCAGGACGGCGGCCGCACCGGTTGCCGCACTCATCGGCAGGCTGCGACGTAGCGCGGGCCGGTGCCAGGCCCAGAACGCCACGCCAAGCACGGCAGCCACCCAGCCCGCCATAGTCGCGAAACCGCGATCGCGGATATCCAGCATGGACAACATCGTGGGGTAGTTCGCCAGGTGCTGGGCAACGAAGACCGCGCGCGCCACTACCAGAGCCAGGACCAGCAAGGGCAGCAAAGCCGGCTCCGCATGGCCCTGACCTTTGCGCTGCGCAGCACCAGCCACAAACGCCGCGACGGCATAGCCCAAAGCCAGGATGAGCGGCCCCCAGGGCAGCACCAGGGGTCCGATGCGCAGCGCGTCCATCAGGTGACAGCCGTTGGAGCCAGCCGTGTGGACGAGGCACTCAATGCGCGGACTCGTGGCGCGGCTCGCCGATGATCTGGGTCCAGTCGCGCTCGCGCATATTGCGCTTGTTCCACTGCATCACCAGCCACATGGTGCCGACCACGAACACGCCGAACAAGCCGATGATCCACTGGATATGCAGGTTCAGTTTGATGAGCAGCGCATACACCGACAACATGACAAGCACGCTGACGTTTTCGTTGAAGTTCTGCACCGCGATGGAATGCCCGGCCGACAGCAGGACGTAGCCGCGGTGCTGCAGCAACGCGTTCATCGGCACCACAAAGTAACCGGCCATGGCGCCGATGGCGATCATGAACATGCCGGCCAGCACCAGATACAGCGGCAGATGCAGGTTGCCGATGCTGATCTGCAAATCGGGGACCAGGCTGCGGCTGTACAGCGACAGCACCATGCACAAAATGCCCATGCCCATCCCCATGGGCAACACGGTCAGGCTCCTTTTCAGCGGCACGCGGGTGGCGGCCAGCATGGCGCCTGCCGCCACGCCGAATGCCACGGTGGCTTGCAGCGTGGCGGCTTTGCTCAGGTCCAGCCCCAGGGCGTACTCGGCCCACTTGATGACGATGAATTGCAGCGTAGCGCCAGCGCCCCAGAACAGCGTGGTCACGGCCATGGAAATCTGCCCCAGCTTGTCGGTCCACAACACCTTGGTGCAGTGGATGAACTCGACCAACTGCTTCGCCGGGTTGGCGGTCTGGTGTGGGTAGCGGGCGCCGGTATCGGGAATTTTCAGATTGCACAGGGCGGCGATGATGTAGACAAAAACGATGACCCCCAGCGCCGCCTCGGCGGCGGTGTTGATGCCCAAGTGCGCAAGACCGGGCAGGCCCAGCAGGTAACGGCTGGCCATCTGGCTCACCAGAAAGCCGCCGAACACGGTGCCGAGAATGATGGAGCCCACCGTGGTGCCCTCGATCCAGCCGTTGGCCGCCACCAGTTGTTGCGGTGGCAGCAGCTCGGTGAGGATGCCGTATTTGGCCGGCGAGTAGGCTGCAGCGCCGAGGCCGACCACGCCGTAAGCCAGCAATGGGTGGACGCTGGCGAGCATGAGCATGAGTCCGACCACCTTCACCAGATTGGTGATGAACATGACCCTGCCCTTCATCATTGAGTCGGCGAAAGCGCCGACGAAGGGTGCCAGCACCACATAGGACACGGTGAAAAAAAACTTCAGCAGCGGCGTCATCCAGCCCGGAGCCTGTAATTGCAGCAGCAGGGCGATGGAGGCGATGAGCAACGCGTTGTCGGCCAGTGACGAAAAGAACTGCGCGGCCATGATCCAGTAAAAGCCTTTTTTCATTGTCTCGATCGCAGTTGCATCACGGGTATCGCCGGTCGCGCTGGCGGCCCTGCTTGTCTCACTCAGCCCGTTGTTCGCCGCAGCAGGACTGCGGCGTTCGAGAAAACGGCGTGGCCCGAAATGGTCTCGATCCCCACGGGGCGGTCGCGCTGAAGTGACAGGTCTGGGGGCGGTTTATAGCACAGCGGTCGAGCCAGGATTTCCGTCCAACTACACTGCACTTGGACCTTCCAAACGCCTCCCGCCGACCCTCAGCACGAACCCGTCGCAAGCACGGCAACGCCCTGCACCCCCATGCCACGCCCCATTCAAGCCACCATCCATCCCGATGCCCTGACCCATAACCTGGCGCGTGCGCGGCTGGCGGCGCCGCAGGCGAAGGTGTGGGCGGTGGTGAAGGCCAATGCCTACGGACATGGCATCGAGCGCGCGTTCGCGGCCCTGCGCGCCGCCGACGGCTTTGCCCTGCTCGACCTCGCCGAAGCCGAAGCCCTGCGCGCCCTGGGCTGGGGCGGGCCCATCCTGCTGCTGGAGGGTTGCTTCGGCGCCGATGATCTGCAGCTTTGCGAACGCCTCAATCTGTGGCATGTGGTGCACGACGCCGCCCAACTCAACTGGCTTGCGGCGCGGCGCAAACCCCGCGCGCACCGCGTCTATCTCAAGATGAACACGGGCATGAACCGGCTGGGCTTCACGCCCACACAGTACCGCGCCGCGTGGGAGCGGCTGCAGCAATGCCCGGCCGTGGGCGAGGTCACCCACATGACCCATTTCGCCACCGCTGACGGTTCGCAGGGAACGGCCGATGCATTCGGCCTGTTCGAGCGCGCCATGGGCGACCTGCCAGGCGAACGCAGCCTGTGCAATTCGGCAGCGTTGTTGCGCCATGGCCGTGGGCACCGTCCGGCGGATGGGGCACTCAAGTTGGCTGCGCATGCCTCTCACAGTGCAACCCCCGCACAAACCACCGTACACGAAGCGCCCCAAGCCGCCATTCTGGGCGATTGGGTGCGTCCCGGCATCATGCTCTACGGTGGCTCGCCCACCGGCTTGGCGTCCGATGTGAAGGCCTGGGATCTGCGCCCGGCCATGAGCCTTGTCACGCGCATCGTCGGTGTGCAGCAGATTCCCGCCGGCGCCAGCGTGGGGTATGGCGCCGTCTTCACCTCGAGGCAGCCGATGCGCATCGGCGTGGCCGCCGTGGGCTATGCCGACGGTTATCCGCGCCATGCCCCCACCGGCACCCCCATCGTGGTCGATGGCATTCGCACCCGCATCGTCGGTCGCGTGTCGATGGACATGGTCACCGTGGACCTCGACCCCGTGCGCGCCGCCGGACGCGCTGCCGACGTCGGCAGCGCGGTGCTGTGCTGGGGTCGTCACAGCGGCATCGAATTGCCCATCGATGAAGTCGCCACTGCCGCCGGCACCCTGGGTTACGAATTGATGTGTGCCCTGGCCCTGCGTGTCCCCGTGCAGGTGGAGTGAGGGGCATGGTCACGCCGCATCATGGCTAAGCCCCAGACCGTCTACGTCTGCTCCGAATGCGGCGGCAAGAGCGCCAAGTGGCAAGGACGCTGCCCGCATTGCGAGGCCTGGAACACGCTGGTGGAAACGGTGGAGAGCACGGCATCCGGCCCCCGTCCCGGCGCGCGGCATGGTGCGGCGGCGGCGCAGTTCGCTGGGCGCGGCGGGCTGGCCGCCCCCAACGGGCCCATTCTGCTCACCGAGGTGCAGGCCGAGCGCCATCGCCACCAACCCAGCGGCATCGATGAACTCGACCGCGTGCTCGGCGGCGGCCTCGTGCCCGGCGGCGTGCTGCTGCTGGGCGGCGACCCTGGCATCGGCAAGTCCACGCTTCTGCTGCAAGTCCTGGCCGGGCTGGCTGCGGATTTACCGATGCTCTACATCAGCGGCGAGGAATCCGCCGCGCAAATCGCGCTGCGGGCGCAGCGCCTGGGGCTGAAAGACGCCCCGGTGCGACTGATGGCCGAAACGCAGTTGGAGGTCATGCTCGACACCCTGGCGAATGCACGCCCCGCCGTGGCGGTGATCGACTCGATCCAGACCGTCTACACCGAGGCCTTGTCATCCGCCCCCGGCTCCGTCTCGCAGGTGCGTGAATGCGCGGCGCAGCTCACCCGCGCCGCCAAAACCAGCGGCATCACCCTGGTGCTCGTCGGCCACGTCACCAAGGAAGGCGCGCTCGCCGGACCGCGCGTGCTGGAGCATATGGTCGATACCGTGCTGTATTTCGAAGGCGACACGCAGTCGCGCTTCCGCCTCATCCGCGCCATCAAGAACCGCTTCGGCGCGGTGAACGAACTCGGCGTGTTCGCCATGACTGAGCATGGCCTCAAAGGCGTGTCCAACCCCTCGGCCATTTTTCTGTCCACCCATGCCGAACCCGTGCCTGGCACCTGCGTGCTCGCCACGCTGGAAGGCACGCGCCCACTGCTGGTGGAAGTGCAGGCGCTGGTGGACAGCGCCGCCGCGCCCAGCCCGAGGCGCCTGTCCGTCGGCCTGGATGCCGCGCGCCTGGCCATGCTGCTCGCCGTGCTGCACCGCCACGCCGGGGTGGCCAGCGGCGATCAGGACGTGTTCGTCAACGCTGTGGGTGGCGTGCGCATCACCGAACCCGCCGCCGACCTCGCCGTGCTTCTCGCCATCCAGAGTTCGCTACGCAACCGCCCCCTGCCCCGCGGCCTGCTCGCCTTCGGCGAAGTCGGCCTGGCCGGCGAAATCCGCCCCGCACCCCGCGGCCAGGAACGCCTGCGCGAAGCCGCCAAGCTCGGCTTCTCCATCGCCATCATCCCGGCAGCGAACGCACCCAAGGGCTCGGGCAGGCAGTTCGAGGGGCTGGAATTGCACCCGGTGTCGCGCATCGATGAGGCGCTGGAGGTGGTGCGGGGGTTGCCCGCGTAACGACGCGGGCAACCCGAAGACGTTTCATGCCTCGCCTGCAGTGCCCCGTCCAGCCCTGTTGCCTCAATTACAGCCTGTCGCCATCGCCCCCAACCCGGAGCCCACCGCCGCTGCCGCGACGCGGCCGTTGCCGTGGCCGACCATGGAGCCGATCAAGCCACCAGCCACGGCCCCCAGCGCCTGGTTGACGCTGGGGCCGCCCGGGCAGTTCTGCATGGCGATGGCGCCAATGCCGGCACCGGCTGCGGCGGCTGCGACCCGTCCGTTGCCATTGCCGATGGCCGAACCGGCCAAGCCGCCGGCCACGGCCCCCAGCGCGGGGTTGATGGCCGGGGCGGCGTAACTCGGAGCCGGCGCGTAACTGGGTGCGGGCGCATAGACGGGGACCTGGCTGTTGTAGCCGTAAGCCGGTGCCGGCTGTGCCGCGTAAGCGGGTTGCTGCGCATAACTCGGCTGCTGCCCATAGACCGGCGGGGGGGCGTAGGCGGGCTGCGGGGCGTAGCCATAGC
>JABEVE010000029.1 GCA_013044035.1 Burkholderiales bacterium | reverse complement strand
GTGTAGCGCCACTGCGGGCCGGCGCCGGCGTCGAGCAGCACGCTGGGGACCACGAGGTCGATGGCGATGCGCGCACGCTCCTGCGGCGTGGTGCGCAGCGGGTCG
Source organism: Burkholderiales bacterium (assembly GCA_013044035.1). Taxonomy (GTDB): domain Bacteria; phylum Pseudomonadota; class Gammaproteobacteria; order Burkholderiales; family Burkholderiaceae_C; genus Thiomonas_A. The sequence continues at coordinate 152,583 of JABEVE010000029.1, read as the reverse complement.
AGCAGGTTTGCGACGCGGTCGACGCCGCCGCTCTCGAAGTGGCGCCAGCGGCTGTGCATGGGCACATGCAAATCCGGGTGACGGCTGCGGATGGTGTCGACCACATAGTCGGCCGTGGCAGCCATGCGTTCGGGGTGCCAAGTGAAATGCGCCAGCTCGCCGCGCCGCGCGTGGGACATGATTTGCGCGGCATGGCCGCGCACGGCGCCGGCGCTCAGCAGGCTTTCGGCGTGCACGACGCGCGATCGCCCGAGAGAGGATTCGACAACCTCGGCGCGGTCGTTCATTCCTCCAGCCCCCGGCCTTTCGGCAGCGCGAGTTCCTCCTCGCTCGGCGTGTAGCGCGTGAAGTAGCCGGCGGCCTTTTTCGCGTCCATCTCCACGCGCGCATCGGACGGGATCAGATCCTCGGGAATCGCCACCTGCTCGACGACCTCGATGCCGGCCTGGCTCAGCGCGTCATGTTTCATGTTGCTCATCGACGCCCAGCGGTCGATGCGGGTGATGCCCAGCCAATGGAACACGTCTGGCATCAACTCCTGGAAGCGCATGTCCTGCACGCCGGCCACGCATTCGGTGCGCTCGAAATAGGTCTCGGCGCGGTCGCCACCGATCTGGCGTTTGCGGGCGTTGTAGACCAGGAATTTGGTGACTTCGCCCAGGGCGCGGCCTTCCTTGCGGTTGTAGACCACCAGGCCGACGCCGCCTTGTTGCGCCATCTCGACGCAGACCTCGATGCCGTGCGCCAGATAGGGCCGGCAGGTGCAGATGTCGGAACCGAACACGTCGGAGCCATTGCATTCGTCGTGCACGCGGCAGGCCACGCGTGTTTCGGGCTTGCCGAGCTGGGCGACGTCGCCGAAGAAGTACAGCGTCATGCCGCCGATGGGCGGCAGGAACACCTTCAGGTCGGGCCGCGTCACCAACTCGGGGAACATGCCGCCGGTCTGCTCGAACAGGGTGCGGCGCAGCGCCGGCTCGCGCACGCCGAAGCGCGCGGCAATGCCAGGCAGCCACCACACCGGGTCGATCGCGGCCTTGGTCACGCGCACGTCGCCGTTGGCCTGCAGGATGGCGCCATCGGGCGTGAGCCGGCCGCTGGCGATGGCGTCTTTCAGCTCGGGCATGTTGATGTGCGCGCGGGTGATGGCGATGGTCGGGCGCAGATCCAGGCCGGCGGTAATCTGCGCGGCGAACACCTCGGGCACCAGATGGCCCCAGGGATCGAGCGAGACGATGTTGCCGGGATCGGCCCACTGTGGGTGCGGGCCGATCCCGGCGGCCGGCGCGGTGTCGGTGAAGTCGGGGCGGTGGTCACGGTCGAGCGCGCCCGAAGCCACCGCCAGCGCGCGGTACAAGGCATAGGCGCCCGCATGCGTGCCGATGGCATTGCGCCGGCGCGGATCGGTCAGCGTGGCCACCACCGGACCGCGCGCAGCAGCTGTGGTGGCGCCCCAATGGATTTCAGGCGGCTGCACCGCGCTGCGCTGGCCGGGGTGTGACGAGAGCACGACGTGGCTGGACATGACAGGCTCCAAAATCTTGACCGATTGGCCAGAATATACGGCGTTGGAAGCAAGCATCGAGCCGGGTTTTCCCGCTGGGGGTGCGCTTCGCGAGGCGCTGAAACACCGCGGCGTGGCACAGCGCAATCCCTTCATGGTGCACGGCCGCGTCGGTTTGGCGCGTTGCCTGGTTGGCCATGTGGAGCGGCCTCGTCGGCATAGCCTTTTGCACCCTCACCCTGCGGGCGGTGCGACGCACCTGGAACATCTTGTCACGACGCTCGGCTCCGGGGATCGGGCGCGCGCTTGCATGCATGTGGCTGAAGCATGCTGTTGCACTTGCGTGCGCAGACGCATTGACGGCCAATGCGTCCAAACCGAGAATGTTTTACGACATTTCAACCCCAACCTGACCCAGATTTGAGGGTTCTACAAGGGCTTCAAAGCTCGGGCGGGATACTCCGGAGACTCACATCATGACCAGCATGTCCAAGGCGTGGAAACGTGCCGCCGCAGCCATGGCAATGAGCGCGGTGGCCGTTGCCGCGCACGCCGCGGCCGCGCCCTCGGTGATCAAGATCGGCACCCTGTACGCCAGCAGTGGCGCCTTCGCCGTGGCGTCTCAAGGTCAGTACGAGGGCCTGCAGTACTGGGTCGACGCCGTCAACAAGGACGGTGGCATCTTCGTCAAGGCCTACGACAAGAAGATCCCGGTGAAGATCATCGCCTACGACGATCAAAGCTCCACCTCCACCGCCACGACGCTCTACAACCAGCTCATCACCCAGGACAAGGTGGACGTGCTGGTGGCCGACTTCGGCTCGGTCCTCACCTCGGTGGCCGTGCCGCTTGCAGCCGAGCACCACATGCTGCTGATCGACCCCACCGGTTCAGGCGCCAACTTCTTCACCAAGCCCACCAACTACCTCGCCGATGTGAGCATTCCGTCGTCGCAGGTCTGGCCGGTTCCCCTGGCCAAGTACCTGTTGCAGCAAAAGATTAAGCGCATTGCCATCGTCTACGACGCCAACGACTTCGACGCTTCGCAGGCCACCACCATGAAGGACGAGCTGGCCAAGGGTGGCGTCACGCCGGTGTACGACCACGGCGTGCCCACCAGCGAGTCCAACTACACCGTGCTGCTGCACACCATTGCCGCGAGCAACCCCGACGCGGTGCTGGAGTTCGGCTATCCGCCCAACGACATTGCTTTCCTCAAGGCGCTGTCGCAAAGCGGGCTGCATTTCCCCATGACCTTCACCATCTTCCCGGGGCAGTTGCTCGCCCTCCTGACGAAGAACGTCGGCGCCAAGGGGCTGGCCTACACCTACACCTACCCGACGCCGCCGCTGGTGAAGTACGACAAGGTGAGTTATGGGCAGAACACGGCGCAGTTCGTCGATGCTTTCACCACCGCCAAGAAGAAGGCGCCCAATTTCCTGGATGCTGCGGGCTATAACACTGGCCTCATCATCCAGCACATGCTGGACATGGCGCCCAAATTCACACAGCTTGACTTCCATCAGGCGCTGATGGACATGTCGGGCAAGACCACCACGCTGCTCGGCGAGTTCAAGATCAACGCCAACGGCGCCCAGCTTGGTCAACTCCTCCCGGTCGCGCAACTGGTGCCCGAGGGCGACAACGTGAAGGTGGTTGTGGTCTACCCGCAGGACAAGGCGACCGGCAAGGCCGTCTACCCGGCACCCAAGCCGTAAGTTTGAGGCCGCACGGGGCCTGACGCCACCCTTGTTCATCGCCCCGTGCCGGGCGGTGAACAGGTTGCCTGCAGCCCGATGCGGGTCGGCGCGGATGTGTTGCCGGTGTGTGCTTGAAGCATCGATCAGGGAGGGTGTTTGGAACTGCTCGCATACGCCATCATCGGTGGCATTTTGTACGGCATTTTTTTCAGCCTGATCGGTATCGGGCTGAATCTGATTTTCGGCGTCATGCGCATCATCAACCTGGCGCATGGGCAGTTCATTGTGCTCGGCGGCTACGCCGCCTGGATCGTCTCGCGCCACTTTGGTTTCAACCCGCTGTGGGGCGTGCCACTGTCCATCGTCAGTGCCGTCGTCATCGGCTACCCGTTGTATTACGCCGTGGTGCCGCGTCTGCAACGCAGCAGCGATCCGGAGATGCTGTCCTTCATCCTGTTCTTCGGCATCGGCCAGATGCTCGAAGCACTCACGGGGCTGGCCTTCGGCGCCGACCAGCGCTCGCTGCCGGGCGAGGCGCTGGGTTCCGGCAACATTGGCCTGTTCGGCCAGCAATTTCCCGACAGCTGGTGGGTGGCCGCCGCCTTCAGCCTGGCCGCCATCGTCGGGCTGTACCTGTACTTCGCCCACACCAAGCTGGGTTACGCCACACGCGCCATCATGGCCAACCGCGACGAGGCGCTGGCCACCGGCATCAGCGTCAACCGCGTCTCGGTCATCGCCTTTGTTGCCGGCCTCGCGCTGGCCGGCACGGCCGGGGTGTTCCTGCCGTATCTGCTTGGCTCGGTCTCGCCCGACCTGGGCAACGAACTCACCACCACCTCGTTCGCCATCGTCATCATCGGCTCGCTGGGTAACCCGTTGGGCACGGTCATCGGCGGCCTGGTGTTCGGCCTGGGCACGATGCTGATGCAAACCTACTACTCTTCCTGGTCCAACCTCGTGCCGTATGTGCTGCTGCTGATCATCGTGCTCATCCGCCCCACCGGGCTGCTCGGCAAGGCGGTGCGCAATGCCTGAACCGACCCCCATGGCCGAATCCATCGCCAAACCCATCCCCATGACCGAGCCTTCACGGTTGCGGCGGTTGCGACCCGGGCTGATCGTGCTGCTGCTGTTGGCCGTGGTATTTCTGTTGTTGCCGCATCTGTACGGCAACGAGACGCTGCTGTTCACGCTGATGACGTTCATCGTCCTGGCGCAGGGCTTGAACCTGCTCTACGGTTTCACCGGCTACCTGCCCTTTGGCTACGTCGGGTTTTTTGGCTGCGGGGCCTACACCACTTCGCTGCTGGTGCTGCACAGCGGACTGCCGGTGCTGCTGTGCGTGCTGGGCGGCGGCGTGGCATCCGCGTTGATGGCGCTCATCCTCGGGCCGCTGTTGCGCCTGTCGGGGGCGTACTTCTCCATCGCCAGTCTGGCCGCGTCGCAGATCCTGTATTTCGTCGTCTCCAACACCAATCTCGCCGGCATCACCGGCGGGCCTTACGGCCTCAAAATCGAGCAGGTGTATTCGCCCGGCGCCAGCTACAACACCATGCTGGCCGTGCTGCTTCTGGCCACGGGCCTGGCGGCATGGTTTCGCAGTTCGCGCTTCGGCATGGGGTTGCGGGCGATGCGCCAGGACCCGGTGAGCGCAAGCATGGCCGGCATCGACGTGGTGCGCGCGCGCCTGCTCACCTGGCTGATCTCGGCCAGCGTCGCCGGCCTGGCCGGCGGGGCCTATGCCTGGAACCTCTCGGTGTTCTACCCCGAGGCGGTGTTCACCTTGCAGATCTCGGTGTTCGCCATCGTCTTCGCGCTGTTCGGCGGTGTTGGCACGGTCATCGGCCCCATCATCGGCGCGGCGGTGCTGTACACGCTGTATGCCGCCATCGGCATTTCCACTCCGCAGTATTTCCAGCTCATCTACGGCCTGCTCATCGTCCTGCTGGTGCTGTTCCTGCCCGGCGGCATTCTGTCGCTGTTCACGCGGAGGGGTGTGCGTGTCTTCTGAACCCCGCGCAGGCGCCGCCAGCGGTGCCGAGCCCATTTTGCAACTCGCCGGCGTGAACAAGCGCTTCGGTGGCCACGTGGTGTTGAACGACGTGAGCTTCAGTCTCGCTCCGGGCGAAATCGTCGGTCTGGTCGGCCCCAATGGTTCGGGCAAGACCACCACCATCAACGTCATCTCCGGCCTGTACCGGGCCGACGCCGGCAGCATCACCTTCGCGGGTCAGCCCGTGCACCAGGTTCCCATGCACAAGCTGGCGCGGCTGGGCATCAACCGCACGTTTCAGGTGCCCAAGAACTTCCGCGACATGACCGCGCGCGAGAACATCGAAGTCGCCGCCCACTTCGGCCATGCGCAGCAGCAGGTTGACGTCGACGCCATCCTGCGCGACATCGACCTGCTCACCCAGGCCGACAAGCTGGCGGGCGCGCTCACCGTCAACCAGCAAAAGCTGCTCGACCTCGGCCGCGCACTGGCCACCGGGCCGAAGCTGCTGCTGGTGGACGAAATCGGCGCCGGGCTCAACCCGGCCGAACTCGGCGGCATTGCCGAGCTGTTGCTCAAGCTCGCCCAGCGCGGCATCAGCCTGATCGTGGTGGAGCACCTGATGGCGTTTCTCAACAACATCACCGCGCGCGTCATCGTCCTCGGCGCCGGCCGCATGTTGTTCGAAGGCACGCTCGACGCTGCCTCGCGCGACCCGGAAGTGGTCGCTGCTTTCATCGGAGGTTGAGGCCCATGGCCTTGCTCGAAGTCCAGGGTTTGCAATCCGGCTACGGTGCGATGCAGGTGCTGTGGGGTGTCGATCTCGACGTCGCCGCCGGCGAAACCGTGCTGCTGCTCGGCGCCAACAGCGCCGGCAAGTCCACCCTGCTGCGCACCCTCATCGGCCTGCTGCCCTGCTGGCGCGGCAGCATCAGCTTCGAGGGCGAACGCATCGATGCCTGGGCTCCCGACCAGCGCATCCGCCGCGGCATCGCCTTCATGTCCGAGCTCGGCGTGTTCCCCTCCTTGTCCATCGACGAGAACATCGCCCTGGGTGGCTACTTCCTGCCCGACGCCAAGGTGCGCCAGCGCAAGGAACGCCTGTTCCAGCTGTTCCCCGACCTCGCCGCCAAGCGCCGTGACGCCGCCGGCACCCTGTCGGGTGGGCAGCGCAAGATGCTGGGCATCGCCAAGGTACTGGTGGCCGAGCCCAAGCTGTTGCTGATGGATGAGCCTTCGTCGGGGCTGGCGCCGGTGTTCGTCAAACAGGTGATCGAGGTGCTCAAGACCAGCATCGGCCACGGCACCTCGCTGCTGATTGCCGAACAGAACGTCGCTTTTCTCGAACTGGCCGATCGTGGCTATCTCATCGACCACGGCAAGGTCAGACTCTCCGGCACCCGTGCCGAGCTGGAGGCCAGCGACGCCGTGCGCGAGACCTATTTCGGCTTGTGAGCGCCACGGACCTCAGCGCAGCAAACCCTTGAGCCGGTTCTGCAACTGCTCGCGCAGTTGCTGCCCGTCCTTCACGCCGAGGCGTTTCTGCAGTTCTTGCTCGGCGCGGGTTTTCAAGGCGCTGTCGATGGCGCCGCCCGCGGCCTGCGACCAGAGCACGGCGTACTGCGGCCGCGAGAAGGCGCCGCGGATGCGCACCGGGACAGTCAGACCCTTGAGGGCGGCTGCCTGGGGGCCGCCCTGTCCGGCGAGTGTGCCGACGAGTGTGGGGCGCAAGACATAGTCGAGCGTGCGTGCGGGCAGATCGACACGGCCCTCGCCGGCCACCCGCAGCAGCGGACTTTGCAGCTTGAGGTCATGGCTGGAGGCCACGCCGCGAGCGAGCTGGAAGCTCACCGAGAGCGACGTGAAATCGGTCCGCTCCTGGCCGATGGTGGTGCCCAGGCTGTCTTGCCGCAAGCGCAACAGCTTGCCGGCCTGGCGCAGGCTTTGCGCCAGATCGAAGCCCTTGATCGCGCCGTTGTGCACCTCGAACTGCGCCGTGCCGTCGAGGGTGTCCAGCAGAGCCGCGGTGCTCGCGCCTTGCGCCGTCAGCGCCAGTTGGGCATCGGCCGTGCCGAGCAGCAGGTCATGGCCGCTCAAGGCCCGGATGATGGGCTGGATTTGCAGGTCCCGGGCGGTCTGCATCAGGGCGTAGCCGGCATGGTTCAGATCCACCTGCAGTGTGCCGCCGAGGGTGCCGCCATAGCCCTGCATCGCGAACGGATCGACGCTGAAGGTGTTGCCGTCGTCGCGCACATGCGCCGTGAACGCGGTCCATTGCATGCCCTTGACGCGCAAACTGCCCAGTTGCAGCCGGGCATCGAGTTGCAAGCCTTGGAGCGGACTCAGGTCAAAGGGTGCCGCCGCAACTGTCCCGGAGACCCCGACCTTGGGTGCCGGCCTGTTCGCAGCGGGCTGGGCCGCCGCGACGGTGGCGTGGGTGCCGAGCAAGGCGTCGAGATCGAGTTGGTCGGCGCTGACCTGCAGGGTGATGGCGCCCTGCTTGCTGCTGCCGCTGAGCTGCAGCTTGGATGGCCCGGCCTGTCCGGCCAGGGCGAAGCTGGCGTCGGCGTTCGCCAGTGCGTAACTCAGGCGGCCCTGCAGGTCGAAGGCGAGGGTTTGCGCCTGCGCGCGGTCGGCTCGCCAACTGCCTTGCAGCCGGGCGTCGCCGAGGCTTGCTTGCAGCCCGGGCAGATCCAGATTCAGCGCGCCTCGCAAACTGGCGTGCAGGCCTGGCGCTTGCGGCCCCTGGCCTTGCTGCAGGTCGAAGCGCAGGCCGGGAATGGCAAGCCTGGCTGCCGGCCCCGAACTGGCCGGAGCCTGGAGTTCCAGGTGCAGGGTGCGCGGCGCCGCGCCTAGCAGCGCCCGCGCCTGCAGGGCTCCCAACTGCAAACTGTTGTTGCCGCTCCAGTCGAGCCGTGGCAGGCCAGCTTCGAATTGCAGCGGCTGACCCTTCGCGTTCTGGCCCTGGGCCTTGATCTGCACGTTCTCCAACTGCAGGCTGCCGTCGCCGTCGGGCTGGGCCCTGCGTGGCGTGGGTTCGGGCTTGCCGGCCACGGCCGCAAGCGCGCCTGGGGCTGGCGCGGGCGTGTAGCGCAGGCTGCCCGAGACATTGCTCAAGAGCTTCTTGATGCCCAGAATGTTGCCGTCACTGCGCAGCATGAAGTCTTGCAGCAGCAGCGCATCGTGCGGCGCGGCGCGCAACTGTCCTTTCAGGCTGAAGTTCGCGTCCAGCAGGGGTTTGGTGAACATGGCGCGGGCGCTCAGGCTCATCGGGCTCAAGGCAGGCACGCCCAGTCCGGAGAGTTCAAGGTTCAAGCCGCTGAGGCGGCCGCTGACGCCGGTCTTGGCGTCGCTCAAGGTGATGTCGCCGCCGTTGATGCTGAGCCTGCGCACCAGCATGCCCACCGGTACGGTCGGCCTGGCAGGCGTGGCCGCGGCAGAAGTAGGTGGGATGGCGGTCTTGGGCAGCAGGTCGTCGAAGTTGAATTGACCCTGCGCGTTGCGTTGCACGACGATGTGCGGCGCATCCAGCACGATGCGGTCGACCACGATCTGGCGCTGCAGCAGCGCCAGCAGGTTCAGATGCAGGCGCATGTCGCTGGCCTGGGCGAACAGCGTGTTGCTGCCGGGCTCGCTCAGACGCATGGGCCCGGTGTTCAGAGTGAAGGGCGGGAACAGCCGCAGCTCGATGGTGCCGGGCAATTGCAGTGTGCGGTGATAACGCTCCTGCACCACGCTGATGAGTGCCGCCTTGTACTGGTTCGGGTCGAACGCCAGCAGCACCAGCCCCACGCCGCCGACCACGAGGATGCCGATGGCAATCAGCGCCGCGACGGCGCTCTTGATCAGCTTGTTGCCCATGGTGGCAGCCTGCCGCAGAACGGTGCGTTCATGTGTCCTTGCATCGGAGATGTGTTCGGCGCGGCGGTGCACGGCCGCGCCGGGGCGGGCGCAAAATGAAGGGACGTTCATTCTAGGCACAGGCCTTGACGGCATGACGATGCGCACGCTACGCCCCAGCAAGCCCGCCAGCGGACTCAATCCGGGTGGGTCGAACACACCCGGGAGCGCCCATTCGCCGCCTGCAGAAGACGTGGTCGTCGCCGGCGGCGGACTGGTCGGCAAGGCCACCGCCCTGGCGCTGGCGCAGGTCGGCCTGCGCGTGCTGCTGTGCGGTGTGCGCCCTGCGCCGGCAGCGCCAGCACAGGGCTACGGCCAGCGTGTCTACGCCTTCAATGCCGCGTCGCGCCGCTTTCTCGACAGCATGCGTGTCTGGTCGCAGGTGCCGCACTCACGGGTACAGCCGGTGGCCCGCATGCAGATTGCGGCCGATGGTGCGGCGCTGCAGTTTGACGCCTATGCGCAAGGCGTCGAGGCGCTGGCGTGGATCGCCGAAAGCGATGCCCTGGAGCGCGCGCTCGACCTTGCGCTGCAGTTCGAACGCGGCGCCAGGCTCGTGCCCTGGGGCGTCGAGCAGGCGCAGTTCGACGGCGCGCACTGGGAGCTCACCCTGGCGGACGGCAGCGTGGCGCGCGCCGGCCTGCTGTTGGGTGCCGACGGGCGCCAAAGCCGGGTGCGCGACTGGGCCGGCATCGGCCTGCGCAGCAAACCATATGGCCAGACCGGGCTGGTGTGCAATGTGCGCTGCGCCCAGCCGCATGGCGGCACCGCCTACCAGGCCTTCACCGAGGACGGTGTCATCGCCTTGCTGCCGCTGGCCGATCAGGACGACGACCATCAGGTGTCCCTGGTCTGGTCCGCCCCCGACGCACTCGCCACGAGCCTGTGCGTGGCCGGTGCCGAAGGTCTGGTGCCCCGCTTGCAGACCCACCTCGAAGCCCTGGGCGCAGCCCACCTCGCGCCTTTGGCAGCAGTTGGAGAGATCGGCGCCTGGCCCTTGGTGTTGCAGCGCGCCCACAGCCTGGTGGCGCCAGGCGCCGCGCTGCTTGGCGACGCCGGCCACGTCATCCATCCCCTGGCTGGACATGGCCTCAACCTCGGCTTGCAGGACGTGCAGGCGCTGGCAGCGGTGTTGGCCGGGCGTGGCGAGGCGCAGGCAATCGGCGATGCGCGCGTGCTGCGGCGTTATGCCCGCGCCCGCGCCGAGCAGGTGCTGGCACTGGAACTGGCGACCGACGGCCTGCACCGGCTCTACGCTCCTGACCTGGCCTGGCTGGCGCCACTGCGCGCTTTCGGGCTGACCGGTACCAATCACCTGTCGCCCTTGAAGCGTTTGTTGGCGGGCTATGCTTCGGGCTTATCCGTGATGGCCTGAGTGCGCCCGTGACAACGCAAGCCGCGGAGCCAGTGCGTCTTGCGACGAGCTCCATCGACGCGCGAACCCACGGTCATCGATGCAACCCGCGGTCGGCTGCCCCGACCCACTCTCAGCTCTGGAATGCCCATGACATTGCGTTTGATCGTTGCCACCCTGTTGCTCGCCAGCACCGTGTTCACCAGTTTCAGCCAGGCGCAGGGCACGGCGGATTTGCGCAAGGCGCTGTCCAAGGTCCTGCCCAACTTCCCCGCTTCGGCGCAGATCATCAAGACGCCTTACGCCGGTCTGTATGAAGTGGACCTCGGTGACCGCGTGTTCTACACCGATGCCACCGGCACCTTCCTCTTCGCCGGCGAGATCCTCGACACCCGGAACGGCGTCAACATCACCAAGACGCGCGTCGAGGAACTGCAGAAAATCAAGTGGAGCGAGCTGCCGCTGAAAGACGCCTTCAAGGTGGTCTACGGCAACGGCAAGCGCCAGATCGCCGTGTTCGAAGACCCTTACTGCCCCTATTGCCACCTGCTCGACAAGACGCTCGAAACCATGAGCAACATGACGGTGCATGTGTTCCTGTTCCCCGTCATTCGACCCGAGTCGCCCGCCAAGGCGCGTGACATCTGGTGCGCCGCCGACAAAGGCAAAACCTGGGAAGCCTGGATGAACGAGCAGAAGGAGCCCCCGAAGGCACCCGCAAGCTGCGTCACACCCTTGCAAGCCAACCTTGCACTGGGCCGGAAGCTGGGTGTCCAAAGTACCCCCACCATGTTCCTGGAAAACGGCCAGCGCATCACCGGCGCGGTGGATGCGGCCGAGATCGACAAACGCCTGGCGATGCAGTGAGGCCAAGGGCCCAGGCCCATACACGCGCCCATGGAAAAGCCCGCAATCGCGGGCTTTTCCATGGGCGCCGGCGAGGCCCCTGGTGGGTGACGTGGCTCGGAATTCAGTCTGTCAGTTCCAAGTGGCATCCAGGCTTGTGCCGCAAGGCTGGTCACGGCTTCATCAAGAATCCATGCGTCCTCCAGCAGTCCAGCGGATTGCGCACGGCGGGCCTGTCCATCAATTGATAATGCATCCGGAAGCAGGCCTGAATTTGCGCCTCCCGGGTCTGTACCCCATTGTTGCCCGCAGCAAAGGCCGGATAGGCGGCGCCCAGCATCAGCAGGGGGGTGATGACGATCAACAGTTTCTTCATGGCGATTCTCCAGATCATTAACGTGCAGCAGCGTTGTCACAACAGCCAAGACATGGGGTTGGCTGCTGTGGCAACCCCAGACGGAAAACTTCGTATCGCCAGGCAGATCGGTGCTGCCGGTTCTGCATGGCCGCCACCGCGAGCATCACATCATTCCGCGCATCATGGCTGGCATGCCCTCCTTGGCGAAGCGGTCGAGCTCGCGGGAGTGCGCCTTGATGACGGCAACCATCTCCGGGTCGGAGGAGGTCTCGGTCACGGCCACGCCATCGGGCAGGATGTCGAGCTTGCGCTGGTACTTGGTCGGGTTGGCGAACATCTGCGGCACGCTGTTGCTCATGGGGTAGGGAAAGGGGCGGTCCTGCGCCAGCCGCGCATACATGTCCACCACATGCTCCTGGATCAGCGCCGCGGTGGTGGGGTCGGTCGAGGTGGTCATGTCATACACCCCGTCGGGCAATTCCTTGACCTCGCGGCGGATGAGTTTGTGGCGCTCGAACAGCTCCATGCCTGTGCGCATCGGCCCGTTCATATTCCCCGGCGACATCATGCCGCCCATGTCTGGGCCCATCATCCCGCCGCCCTGGGCCTGAGCCGGGCGACGGCCGAGCAGAAAGCCGGACACGGTGCCCACGAGACTCGCCATCACAGTCACAAACGAACGACGTTGCATGATCAACTCCTGTTTGCATTCGACAAGACATCCCGCGTCGCGGGACCCGTGCCCAGGCCGAGGCGCCGCCTCTGCCACAGGGCGTAAACCGCCGGAATCACCAGCAGCGCCAGCAAGGCGGCGGTCAGCATGCCGCCCACCATGGGCGCGGCGATGCGCTTCATCACGTCGGCGCCGGCACCCTCGCTGACCATGATGGGCAGCAGGCCGCCGACCACCATGGTCAGGGTCATTGCCATGGGCCGCAGCCGCAGCAAGGTGCCCTCGACCACTGTTTGCTTGAGGTCGTCCCAGGAGTTGAGGCGGTCGTGAATCTTGCGCCGCTCCAGCGCCGCGTCGAGATACAGCAGCATGACCACGCCGAACTCGGAGGCCACCCCGGCGGTGGCGATGAAGCCCACGCCCACCGCCACCGAAAGTTTGTAGCCCAGCCAGTCGACGTACCAGAATCCGCCCACCAGCGACAGCGGCAGGGTCAGCAGGATGATGGCGACCTCGGTGAGGTTCTTGAAGTTGAAATACAGCAAGAGCGCGATCAGGCCGATGACCGCCGGGACGACGATCTTCAGGCGCTGCACGGCCTGCTCCAGCGCCTGGTACTGCCCGACCCAGTCGAGCGTGAAACCGGGCTGCAGATGCACCTTCTGCGCCAGAGCCGCTTGTGCCGCGGCCACGTAGCCGCCGATGCTGGTGCCGGGTTTGAGGTCGATGTACACCCAGGAATTCAGCCGGCTGTTGTCGCTGGTGAGCATGGGCGGACCGCCTTCGATGCGCAGCGTGGCCACCTGCGCCAGCGGAATCTGGCTGCCTTCGGGCGTGGCGATGCGGCTTTCCATCAGCGTGGACAGCGACTGGCGCAGTTCACGCGGGTAACGCAGGCTGATGGGGAAGCGCTCCAGGCCGTTGACGGCGGTGGACAGCATCTGCCCGCCGATGGCGGTCTCGACCAGCCGGTTCACGTCCGCCACCGAAAGGCCGTAGCGCGCGGCGGCCAGCCGGTTGGTGTCGACCACGATGTAGCGCCCGCCGGTGGCCCGTGCCGCATAGGCGTTCTGGGTGCCCGGCACGGTTTGCAGCGCCGCCTGGATCTCCTGCCCCAGCCGGTTCAGCGTGTCGAGATTGCTGCCGGTGACCTTGATGCCCAGCGGCGTCTGCAGGCCGGTGGTCAGCATGTCCACCTGACCCTTGATCGGCTGGGTCCAGGTGTTCGACACCCCCGGAATCTGCAGCGCCTGGTTCATCGTCTCGACCAGCTTGGCGGTGGTCATGCCGGGGGGCCAGGTGCTGCGGTCCTTGAGGTTGACCACGCTCATGAACATCGAGATCGGCGTCGGGTCGGTTGCGGTCTGCGCCCTGCCAGCCTTGCCGAACACGCTCTCCACCTCGGGGAAGGTCTTGATGATGCGGTCAGTCTGCTGCAGGATCGCGGCGGATTGGCCGATGGAGATCGACGGGTCCTGCGACACCGGCATGTACAGCAGCGTGCCTTCATTCAAGGGTGGCATGAACTCCGAGCCGAGGTGCTTCCAGGGGAAATACAGGCTGGCCACGGCGACGAAGGCCAGAGCGATGACCACCCAGGGAGCCCGCAGCACGCCATGGATCAAGGGGCGGTAGAGCCAGATCAGAGCTTGGTTCAAGGGGTTCTTCCCCTCGGGGCGAATCGGCCCGCGAATGAACCAGGCCATCAGCAGCGGCACCAGGGTGATGGACAGGATGGCGGCCGCGGCCATGGCATAGGTCTTGGTGAAGGCCAGGGGCCGAAACAGCTTGCCCTCCTCACCGTCGAGCGCGAACACCGGCAGGAAGGACACCGCGATGATCAGCAGCGAAAAAAACAGCGCCGGCCCGACTTCCGACGCCGCCACCCGCGCCTTCATCCAGGGATCGGCGCCGGGATCCTGCTCCATATGCTTGTGCATGTTCTCGATCATCACGATCGCGGCGTCGGTCATCGCGCCGATGGCGATGGCGATGCCCCCCAGGGACATGATGTTGGCCGGAATGCCCTGCGCCCACATCACCAGGAAGGCGGCGAGGATGCCCAGCGGCAGCGACACGATGGCCACCAGCGCCGAGCGCGCGCGCAGCAGGAACAGGAACGACACCAGGGCGACGATCAGCGACTCTTCCAGCAGCTTGCCTGTGAGGGTGTGGATGGCGCGCTGGATCAGCGGCGCCTGGCTGTAGGTGGTGACGATCTTGACCCCCGGCGGCAGCGAGGGCTGGATGGCGCGGATCTTGTCCTCGACCCGGTGGATGATGGCCGCGGCGTTCGAGCCCTGGTTCATCATCACGATGCCGCCGACCACCGCGCCCTCGCCGTTGAGGTCGGCGGCGCTGTTGGGCAGCTCCGGGCCGAACTGGACGCGGGCCACGTCCTTGAGGGTCAGCGGCACGCCGCCGCGCGCCGCCAGCGGCGCGTTCTCCAGGTCCTGCAGTGAGCGGATGTAGCCGGTGGTGCGCACCATATAGCTGGCTTCGCCGAGATCGACCACCGAGCCGCTGGTCTCGCCGTTGGCGGCGCGGATGGCAGCCTCCACCTGCGGCAGCGTGAGGTTGTAGGCCAGCAGGGCCTGCGGGTTGACCACCACCTGGTATTCCTTCACCATGCCGCCGACCGTGGCGACCTCGGCCACGCCCGGGATGCCTTGTAACTGGTACTTGAGGAACCAGTTCTGCAAGGTCGTGAGCTGGCTCAGGTCCTGCGTGCCGCCGGTGTCGGTCAGGGCGTACATGTAAATCCAGTCCACCCCGGAGCTGTCCGGCCCCAGAGCCGGCGTCACTCCAGGCGGCAGCCTGGACTGCACCTGACTGAGATACTGCAGCACCAGGTTGCGCGCCTGGTAGATGTTGGTGCCGTCCTTGAAGATGACGTAGACGAAGGAGTCGCCGAACATCGAATAGCCGCGCACGGCGCGCGCCCCGGGCACCGACTGCAGGGTGGTCTCCAGCGGATAGGTCACCTGGTCCTGCACCACCTGCGGCGCCTGCCCGGGGTAGGAGGTCTTGATGATGACCTGGGTGGGGGAGATGTCGGGAATGGCCTCCAGCGGCGTGTTGCGCACCGCCAGAATGCCGGCGGCTAGCAGCATCAGCGCGCCGATCACCGTCAGGCTGCGGTTCTCGAAGCACCACTCCATGAGCCGCCGGATCATGGGGCGCTCCGGCCCGGGGCCATGGTCATCCCGGCCATCGACCCCGCCTCAGGGGGTGGCGCCGCTGCTCGCCTCACAGGCGGTGTGGACGTGGGTGTCGCCATGGGTGCGGGCGTTGGTGCGGGCATGGGCCCGGCAACGTCGGCTTGCGGGCCGCTCGCGGGTGGCATGCCCGGCATCGCTCCTGTGGCGGGCATGCCGCTGGCGCCGCGCGTGTCGGGCTGAGCGCCGAGCATGCGCGCCTTGACCGACTGGAACTGCGATTCGGAGTACAGCAGGAACTGGGCACTTTCCACCACCTGGTCACCCGCCTTGAGCCCCCGGGCGATGACCACCCAGCCGCTCGCCTCGGGCCCAAGCGCAACCTGCACCGGCAGGAAGTGGCCGCCCGCCTGCGCCAGCATGGCGTAATCGCCATCCTGCGTGCGCAACACCGCGCTGCTCGGCAGCGCCAGCGCGGTTTGCGCCTGGGCCTGCACCGTGGCGTTGGCATACATGCCCGGGCGCAGCGTGCCGCCGGGGTTGGCGAAGCTCAGGCGCGCGGTGATGGTGCGGGTTTGCGGGTCCAGCGTGGGGTAGAGAAAGTTCAGGCGCCCATCCCAATTCCGCCCGGGGTAGGCCGGAAGCTGGAGCTGCACGCCGTCACCCAGGCGCACCCACGGCATCTGGTAGTCGTACAGCGCCACATTGACCCAGACCCGATCCAGATTGGCGATCTCGAACAGGCTGTTCTGCGACGAGACGTAGCTGCCCTGGCGAACGTTCAGCGCCGTCACCACGCCGCTCTCGGGCGCCAGGATGGGAACGTCGCGCATCGGCTGGCCCGAGGCCTCCAACCGCTTGAGCGCAGCCTCGGGCAGGCCCAGCAGCAGCAGGCGCTGTTTGGCCGCGGTCAGCAAACCCTGGCTGTCGGGGTGACTGCCGGGGTGGCCATCGGTCGCGCCGGCTCGCTGGCGCGCAATGCTGTATTCCTGCTGCGCGCTGTACAGCTCGGGCGAGTAAATCTCCGCCAGAACCTGGCCGCGCAACACCGGGTCGCCCACGGCACGCACCTTGAGTTGCACCACCCAGCCGGAGAAGCGCGGGGTGACGGTGGTGATGCGGTTCTGGTCCACGGCCACGGTGCCCACGGTCTGGATCGCCTGGCCCAGGGGGCGCATCTGTGCGGTCGTCAGGCGCACGCCCAGGTTTTGCGTCAGGCGCGGGTCGATGCGCACCCCGGTGTCGGCCCCACCGGCTTCGGCTTGGGCGTAGACCGGCACGTAATCCATGCCCATGTTGTCCTTCATCGGGTGGTCCGAATGGATCGCCGGATTCATCGGGCTGGCCCAGTACAGCACCCGGCGCTGCGGCGTTGCAGCGGGGGCATAGACCGGCACATAGTCCATCCCCATGTTGTCCTTCATCGGGTGGTCGGCGTGGATGGCGGCGTTCATCGGGTTGGCCCAGTACAGCACCCGGCGGCTTGCCGGCGCTGCCGCCGAAGTTGCTGCGGAAGCCGAGGCCGTCGCGGTGTTCAGCGCCCCGGTTTGCGAGGTGCCGTGCGGCAGCCAGCGGCTGCTCCAGAGGCCCGCGCCGATGCCCACCAGCAACAGGCCGAGGCCGAGAGTGAAGGTTCGCAATGTCATGGCTGCTGCTCCGAGGGCGTTGTCAGGTAGTCGAGTTCGGCCTGGGTGGCCAGCAGATCCCGGCGCTGTTGCAGGGTCTGGAGTTCAAGGGCCAAGACGGCTTGCTGCGCCTTGAGAACGTCGCTCATGCTGGCGCGGCCGTTGCCGTAGGCGGTGAGGGTGGAGTCGTACGCCTCATGCGCCAGCGGCAGCATCTGCGCGTGCAGACGCTGCCACTTCTCCTGCTGGCTGCGCATGCGCGCCGTGGCCGAGCGAATCTGCTGCTGCAAGGCCAGCCGCTGGTCCTGCTCGTCGTAGCGGGCTTCCATCACCTGGGCGCGGGCGCTGTCGAGTTCCTGGTTCAGGCGATGGCTGGAGAAAATCGGCAAGTTCATCGACACCCCGGCGGAGAAAAAGTTGGGAGAGCCCGGGAAAAAGCTCTTGCCGTAGGAGGCGCCAACCGTGATCTCGGGCAGGTAATCCTTCTTCGCCACCTGCACGCCGGCCTGGGCAATGCGCACCTTGGCCTGGGCCATGCTCATCAGCGGCTGGGTTGCGGGTGCCTGCGTGGGATTCGCCGCGCCAGACGACAAGCTCGGCCAGTCGGGATCGATCTGCGGCGTTTGATCGCTGCCGAGTGCCTGGGCAATGTCGGCCAGGGCCACCGCTTCATCCGCGGCGAGCGCGCTCTGGTCGTTGCGCAGTTCATCCACGGCGAGACGGGCGCGTAACACATCGCTCTGCGCTGCGTTACCCGCGCGGTAGCTGGCCATGGCTGCGTCGACGTTCTCGCGGGCCAGCGTTTGCTGCCGCTGCACCGCCGCCAGGGCCTGGCGCGTGTACACCGCCACGAGCCAGGCGCGGCGCAAGGCGAGAACCAGTTGCGCCTGCTTCGCTTCACGGCCGAAGTGCTGCTCCGCGGCTTGCGCCTGCAGCTTGTCCCCTTCGAGGGCCAGCTTGCCGATGGGCGGAAAGCTCTGGCTGACGCCGACGCTGAGCATGGTCATGCTCTGCTGCGTCAACGAGAAACTGTTGGTGGGCAGGTTGACCGCGTCGAGCGACACATGCGGGTCGGGCAACTGCGTGGCCGCCGCGGCCCGGTGCTGGATGGCGCGGATGCGCTGCGCGGCTGCGGCCAGGCTGGGATTGCTGCGCGCCAGTTCGGTCTCGGCGGCACCGAGGGTCAGGGGTGCGGCTTGCGCGGCCGCGGCCAGACCTGCGAGTAGCAGCAGACTGACAAGAACGGGGATGGCCGCCGGGCGTTCAGACCGGACGGATGACAACCGCCGGGCTGGCGCACGGCGGCACTGCAGGATGAAGGACATCGCTTTCCTCTTCGGCGGATGGAACGCTGCAAGGTCGCAGCGGTGTTCGCGAGGCGAACACGGACATCGCCCGGTGCAGGGTCACCGGGGCGGATGCTGCCGAAGGGGTCAAACCTGGAGGCGAGCCGCGAGGAAAGGCGGTCTGGAGGGGAGCGCTGAATCGATCCACAGGGCCTGCCTGGCGGGTGGCCTGGGTCGAGTCTGCACCAGCAGCACGACGCGTTGAACCAGCGCCGCTTGGGGTGTGCCCAGGCCTCGGGTGGGGCTGGCTGCAATCGTGGCGCTCAGGTTATTGCAGGCTGCCTGGCAAAACGCACGTTCGACCTGCCTGCTGACTGGATTGGCGAGCGCGATGAGCTGGCTGGCTGCTTGCATCGGCATGGAGGCCATGTCCGGCGCCGCTTCGCAGCACGAGGTTGGAAGGGGGACCGCCTGGGCCATTGCCGCTTGCGTCCAAGGCAACAATACCAATGCGCAGACCAACGCCCAGATGCGGGGGAACGTTCGAAAGGATGGCATGGACTCGGGGCGGGGCAAAGGGGTCAACAAAAGGAGAAAACCTGGTGGGAGTATCTTAGCGAAGCGTTCGGGCTTGTCAATCGGGGGGTGAAGAGAGGGTTGGAATTGCGCCGCGAAGTCGCTCAAGCCGCGGTGATCTTGCCGGTCTGCTTGAGGAATTGGGCCCAGTCTTCCAATTCGCGCGGCTCGCCGAACAGGTAGCCCTGCATGACCCGCAGGCCCAGCGCGTGCAGGGCTTCGGCGTTTTCCTGGGTTTCAACACCCTCGACCACGATCATGATGTTCAGGCGCTGCGCCAGGGCGACCAGCGAGCGCACGATTTCCTGGTTGCGCACGTCGGTGTTCAGTTCGGTGGTGAACCCGGCGGGAATCTTGATGTGCGCCGGGCTCAGGCGTTTAAGGTACTCGAACGAGGCGTAGCCCTCGCCGAAGTCGTCCATCGCGATCAGGATGCCGGCCTGCTGCAGGGCGGTGATGTTGC
The DNA here is from genome assembly GCA_013044035.1 of Burkholderiales bacterium. Taxonomy (GTDB): domain Bacteria; phylum Pseudomonadota; class Gammaproteobacteria; order Burkholderiales; family Burkholderiaceae_C; genus Thiomonas_A. The sequence goes on along the minus strand of JABEVE010000029.1, from coordinate 133,144 downwards.
GCAGCACGCTCGGGAACACCGGAATCGGGCGGCGCTCGGTGACTTCCATGATCAGCCGATTGGCCGGCCACTGGTTGCGCTGCAGCACCTGGTCGATGCGGCGCACGAGGTCGGGGTCGCCGAGCTGGTCGGCTTCGATGTTGACCGAGATGCAGCCGCGCCAGCCGGTCCAGTTCGACAGCACGCGGGCCTCGGACACCGATTCATCCACCACCCAGAAGAACAGCTCGCTGGTTTGCGAGGGCGACAGGCGTGGCAGAAAGGTGAGTGGGGAATGGCGCTTGGGTGCAGTGTCGGCGCGCCAGCGAAACAGCACTTCCAGGCCGACGATTTCGCCGCCCGGATATTGCACCTGAGGCTGATAAGCAAGCGAGGGAGAGCCCGTGCCGGCATGGATGGCAATCTCGCTGAACACGTCACGTTCCATGACTTCCCTGTGGGTCTTGCGTTGTGTCCAGTCAGATTAGCATGGCACTGCCGGATTCGAAGGCTGGGGATCAAACAGAATCCGCCGTTGCGAAATATCGTGGCGAGATGCGAACAAAGCCGGCATTCGGGCGGCGGTTTTGCCGGTCCACCAGGGCCGCGCCAGCAGCCCTCTGCGCGTGAAGCAGCCCGAGTCGCGCCAGCTCCCAGGATCACGCTCCGCCACACGAACGTCCAACGCCACGATCACCCATGACACCGTTTGCCGACATTGCAGCATCGCGCCCCCGCTCCGTCGGGGCCAGACCCCCCGCAGCCACAACCGTGCAAGGCCCCTGCTACAGCGTGCGGATGGACGACATCCACGCCCACCTGTTCGCCGTGCAACTGCAACTGGCCGCACCCAACCCGCAGGGCCAGGAGTTCTGGCTGCCGGTGTGGATCCCCGGCAGCTATCTGGTGCGTGAATTCGCCCGGCAGGTGTCGCGGGTCGAGGCGCGCTGCCAGGGTCAATCGGTGGCTGTGCGCAAGGTGGCCAAAAATCGCTGGCGCGTCGCGCCATGCCAGGGGCCGCTGCAGCTGAACTGGGTCGTGTATGCGCGCGACGCCTCGGTGCGCACCGCTTGGCTCGATGCCTCGCGCGCTTTTTTCAATCCGTCCAGCCTGCTGCTGGCGGCCGCTGGTCGGGAAGCCGAGCCTCACCTGCTGCGCATTGTGCCGCCTGTGTCACAGCCCGACTGGAGCGTGGCCACAACCCTGGCCGCAGTGCAGTTGGACTCGCGTGGCTTCGGTGTGTATCAGGCCAGCGACTACGACCGACTGATCGACCATCCGGTGGAAATCGGCCGCTTGTTGCGTCTGAAGTTTCACGCCCATGGCGCGCCGCACGAGATGGTGGTCGCCCATGCCGACCGGTTGCGCGGCGAGGTCGACGCGAAGCGCTTCACGCTCGACCTCAAGCGCCTTTGCGAAACCGAAATGGCTCTCTTCGAGCCCGAGCGTCCGCGCGCCCCGTTCAAGCGCTACGCCTTTCTGCTGGCACCCACCGCCGACGGTTACGGTGGTCTGGAGCATGCCGATTGCACGGCGCTGATCTGCGCCGAATCCGACTTGCCGCACCTGCGCGATGGCGTCGAGCGCAGCGCCGGGTATCGTCAGCTTCTCGGCCTGTGCAGTCACGAGTATTTCCACGCCTGGAACGTCAAGCGCATCCGCCCGCAAGCCCTCACGCCCTACGACCTCGAGCGCGAAAACACCACCGGCCTGCTGTGGCTGTTCGAAGGTTTCACCTCGTACTACGACGACCTCATCCTGCGTCGCGCCGGGCTGATCGAACCGCAGCAGTACCTCGACCTGCTGGCTCGTGCGATCAACGCCGTGCAGGCCACGCCGGGCCGGCAGGTGCAAAGCCTGGCCGACGCCAGTTTCGACGCCTGGATCAAGTTCTATCGGCCCGACGAGAACACTGCCAACGCCACCGTCAGTTACTACACCCTGGGCGGATTGTTCGCCCTGGCGCTGGACCTGACGCTGCGCCGCCGCAGCTCAAGCACGCTGGACGACGTGATGCGCCTGCTGTGGCGCCGCTACGGCCGAGACGACGCGCCCTTGCAGAGCCAGGGTGTGCCCGAGGACGCCTTGCCCGCGCTGGTGCGCGAAGTCAGCGGCCTGGATTTGCGGGGCTTGTTTGCCCGGCATGTGCATGGCTGCGACACACTCCCGCTCCGGCGTCTGCTGGCCAGCGTGGGTGTACGCTGGAATCAGGGCAAGGCCGACGCACTCAGCAGTCTGGGGCTAAGGCTCGACGATGCGCAAGGCTGGCCGCAAGTGCGACAGGTGTTGGCCAGGGGATGGGCCGAGCAGGCGGGTCTGGCCCCTGGCGACATCCTGCTTGCCATCAACGGCCAGCGTGCCAACCCGGACCAAATCAAGCGCCTGCATGCGCGCGCACGCGCGGGAGATGCCTGGCAGGCGCATGTCATGCGTGATGCACGCCTGGTGCAACTTCAGGCGGCGTTTCCCGCGCCGGTGCCCGGGCCGGTGACGCTCAGCGTGGCGCCGTCTGCCACAGCCGCAGCAGCACAGCGGCGCAAACACTGGCTGGGGGTTTGAGTCATGCCGCGACACTGCCGAGACTGGTTTGCGCTTGAAGCCTGCACCCTCCGGCCCGCGGCACCGCGCCGCGCCGAGGCTGACACTTGAGCGCCTGTTCCACCGCGCCGTGCGAACCCGCCAGGAGGCCGTTGCGCACCCCGCGGGCGACCTCGGCTTCCGTCCTATGCTTGCGGCATTGTCAGCCCCCAGATGGAACCCGCCATGCCTTACGAGCACCTGCTCACCGAAACCCAGGGCCGCGTCGGCCTCATTCGCCTCAACCGGCCGAAGCAGCTCAACGCGCTGAACGACGCGTTGATGGATGAACTCGGCGCGGCGCTGTCGGCGTTCGATGCCGATGACGCTATCACCTGCATTGTGCTCACCGGCAGCGACAGGGCTTTCGCCGCCGGCGCCGACATCGCCGCGATGGCAGACAAAAGTTATACCGAGGCCTATCGCCAGGACTTCATCACGCGCAACTGGGAGCGCCTGCGCACCATGCGCAAGCCGGTCATTGCCGCTGTGGCTGGCTACGCCCTCGGCGGCGGCTGCGAATTGGCGATGATGTGTGACTTCATCATCGCTGCCGACAACGCCAAATTCGGCCAGCCTGAAATCAAGATCGGCATCATCCCCGGCGCCGGTGGCACCCAGCGCCTGCCACGCGCGGTCGGCAAGAGCAAGGCCATGGATCTGGTGCTCACCGCTCGCATGATGGATGCGGCCGAGGCCGAGCGCGCCGGTCTCGTGTCGCGCGTGGTCGCCGCGGACAAACTGCTCGACGAAGCGCTCGGCGCGGCACAGATCATCGCCAGCCACCCGTTACAGGCCGTGATGATGGCCAAGGAATGCGTCAACCGGGCTTTTGAGGCGCCGCTGGCCGAAGGCATGTTGTTCGAGCGCCGCAGCTTCCACAGCCTGTTCGCCACGCACGACCAGAAAGAGGGCATGGCCGCTTTTCTGGACAAGCGTGCGCCCCGTTTCGAGAATCGCTGACGACCAAGGTCGCGTCGATGCGCAGCTTGCGTTCCAGACCTCATCACCATGTTTATAATTGACTTTTTGGCGCTTTAGCTCAGTTGGTTAGAGCGACGGAATCATAATCCGCAGGTCCGGGGTTCGAGTCCCTGAAGCGCCACCAATCACGACGAAGGCCCGCAAAAGCACAGCTTCTGCGGGCTTTTTGCATTGTGCCCGGGTGAGCCAACCGGTGAGCCAACTGCCCCGCTGAGGGCAGGAGGACGCCATGCACAAGCTGCCGAACCTGCTCCTATCTACAGTTGGCAAGGCGTGTCAAGCGGAATGCATAGCCATTCGCCATCCGAGTCCTTGCACAGGATGGCAACACACGCAGGCAATGCACTTGCATTTAAAAGGCAAGACGATTGCATTACCCACGCGGGGATCCCGCATATGACCGGAGTACGTCATGGCTGCCAGCCTCGAAGTCGAATCCACGCTGACCGACCGCTACCAGACCACGGTACCGGAAACCGTACGCCGCGCTCTCCGGTTGGGCAAGCGCGACAAGATCCACTACACCGACCTGGCGGCGAGTTCGTGCTGTCGCGCGCCGAGCCCGTTGAGGAGTCCGATCCGTTGCTTGGGTCTTTCCTCGGCTTCCTGGCCCGCGACATCGCCAGCCATCCAGAGCGCCTACAGGCCATTGATGCCAGCTTCGTGCATCGCCTCCAGTCGCTGACCGGTGGCATCGAAGTCGATCTTGACGCCGCCCTGTCGGCAGACGATGCATGAGCGCGGGCAAGCCCGCTCCGCTGGTCATTCACGGCTGGACGATTTTTGCTCACCCGCTGTTCCTGGCTCAGCTTGAAGAGCTGGCTCAGCAAGTTGAGTCCCTCAGGAAATGACCCGGTCTGGTACGTGAAGAAAAACGCCAGCAAGCGGCTGGCGGCGATCATCAAGCTGGCGTTCGACGCCATCCCGCAAGACCCGACACGACCAGAGTACCGGCAAGGCAACACCCTCGGTGAAGATCACAAGTACTGGTTCCGCGCCAAGTTTTTTCAGCAGCACCGATTGTTCTTCCGCTACCACGCCCGCAGCAAGGTGATCGTGTTCGTGGGGGTCAATGACAAAGACACGAAACGCACCTAAGCCCAGAGGATGTCCTGCGCGACATCAACGAGGATCGCGCCGTATCCGGCTTTCCGTAAGTGCGTGCAACGCCACGCTTCGCCGAGCTGCATTGCCAGCGCGCTGGCAATGCAGCTCAATTCCCATCAACTCCAGTACCTATCGAGTCATCTTGAACCTGGGCTTCCACTTTTGATTGGTACGCCTACAGGGGTAGGTCAAGGTCACTCGAGGATGCAAATCCGAGGAGAAGATTCCGCAATTCCGAGAAAATCGATCCAGGCATTGCGATAACCGAGAAAATCCTGATCATGAATAAATCCATGATCAGCATCATGATCGTTTGCTGGAAATCGATAGATAATCTTCAAATCTCAAGCAGCCAATTCGAAATTCAAATTCCGGGCGCGCATCAAGTTCTCGTAACCGATGCCAACTTGGGCGTGACGGCGACCGCAAACAAAGAGTTACTCTTGCATCGACGAGCCTCAACTCGGGCTCGTCCGGAGGGTGTCGCGAGGGCGTGATAAAAAATACGGATCGGGGTTTTAGCTAATACACGTCCAGGTTGTTTTCGTAAATAATCGACCGGTTTCTTTCCGAGGGGTCGCGCCATCCACCTCGGTGATCTTTTTGTAACCAATTGGCGGAGCATTTAAAACAGGAGAGCTAAGTGAAATATTCCAAATTTGCAACCATTGCCGCATCGCTGGCAGTTGTCTTTTCTGCCTATTCGGTGGGGGCCTGTGCCGCGCCGACCGTGAAGATCGATGCGATCAACGAACTGTCTGGCGCTGGAGCCATTTCCGGCACCAATTTCAACAACGGTGTCAAGATGGCGACGCAGCAGATCAACGCTGCCGGCGGGATCCTGGGCCACAAGATCGATCTGGAAAGCTTCGACACCCAATCCAATCCCGGCATCGCGAGTGCGTTGATCCGCCGCGCCGCCGGCGACGGTGCCTACGCGGTGCTCGGGCCTGGGTTCTCCGGTTCCGTGATCGTCAGCATGAAACAGGCTGAACTGAACAAGATTCCCAACCTCGTCGGGGCTGAGGCCAACAACATCAGCGCCCAGGGCAATCAATATATTTTCCGGACTTCACTGGATCAGGCGCAGTCGATGCCGTCGGTCGCTGCCTACATGACCAAGGAACTGCACGCCAAGAAGGTCGCGGTGGTCTGGGTGAACAACGACTTCGGCAAGGACGGGCGCAACAGCATCATCTCCAACCTCGAGAAGGATGGGGCGCAAATCGTGACCGACATCCCTGAAGAGCAGGGCCAGATCGACTTCACCAGCGCGATCCTGAAGATCAAGGATTCGAAGGCCGATTCGCTGTTTCTCTACCTGAACGAGGACGGCGCTGCGCGCTTCCTGGTGCAACTGCGCAAATTTGGCTTCGACGGCACGGTGGTTGGCCAGTCTTCCCTGGCCAATCCGTCGGTGATCGCGCTGGCCAAGAGTGCTGCCAACGGGGTCTACTGCCAGGTCGGCCTGACCACCGCCGACAAGGATCCGCTGGTGCAGAAGTTCATCTCGCAGTACGAAAGCCTGTACCACTCGGTGCCCGACCAGAACAGCTTCAAGGGCTATATCGCGATGCAGACCGTGGCCGCCGCCACGGAGAAGCTGGGTAAATTCGACCGCCAAGCCCTGGCAGACGAATTGCACCATATCAAGCTGAGCGTCAAGCAATATCCAGGCATCCTGTACGACCTGAGCTACGAGCCGAATGGAAACATTTTGCGCAAGAGCTTTATGGTGCAAGTCCAGAACGGCAAACAAGTCATCGTGAAGGAATATCCGGCGAGCGCTGCCAAAGGCTGATCACACCAGACTGCGTCTGCATGGCGTCGGCGACCGGACTGATTCGGTCGCCGACTGGGCTTGGCGAGGCGATCGCAGGGCATCTCGCTGGCCCCAGATCATCTCGGGAAGATCTGCCCGAGCCCCTCGTCGACACCGATCGGGTGCCCGGCGGCCGAGGTGTTCAGGACGGTTGCAACGCAGGCGTCGCGCAGTTGGTGAAGCGGCTGATTGCGCTTCGCCCGGTTGTGACTCGCAGCCCCGGCTGATCCGGCCGCACAGACTCGAGCTGTTCGTCAGCCGTGGGGTGGAGCATGCAGCATCAGCGCGATCTGAACCGTGGTGAGGCTGCGGCCGCCGTGCATCGGCCTCCCAGTTGGGCGATCTGCTGCGTGGCTTGCACAATTTCCTTGTCGACGCGCCGCGCGTGCTCCAGCAGCAGGTTGCCCTGCACGGTGGGAATCACGCCGCGTGTGTTTCGCACCAGCAGCGGCGCAGCCAGTTCGAGCTCAAGGTCCTGGATCATCTTGGTGAGCGCGGGCTGTGAATAGCCTAGGCGCTTACCGGCTTTGCGCAAGCTGCCATCCTCAATGGCGGCGACGAGGGCCTGCAAGGCGTTCAGTTTCATGGCGATGCCTACAAATTCAATGGGAAGACAGCTCGGTTCAACCCGGCGGGTGCAGCACTTCTCCAGCGTTCGAGCGGCGGCTCTGGTTGGTCAGTCGACTTCAGGCGCCGTCGTCGGCGTCTCGGGGCACGCAACATGTTGCGCAGATGCCGTTGCCCTGTCCATGGCGACGGGAGTCCGCATGCCGACGCCCACGGAAAGGCACCGATTACCGCCCATTCCGTCGGCTTCCTCCCGGTACGCCGGGAGTCGTGCGGAGACGCTGACCATGGTTCAAAGCGTAACGTCCTGGCTCACGCTCATGACGTGCGCGCGGAAGAAATCGACCGGATAGCGCGCACCTCGGCGCGAAAATCGCGCGGATGTCGCCGCGCTGTGGGCTCGTGTTGCGCGACGAGCACCGTGTGCCTGTCCCGAGCGGGCGTGTCGTCAGGATTGCAGGGCATCCGCGCCAGCCAGTGCGACCAGACCATCCTGATCGGATCGCGCCCCTGACACGCCAATGGCGCCGACCAATTGGCCGCCACGCAACAACGGGATGCCGCCTTCGAACAGGCAGAATTCCCGCGCCGACAAGAGGCGCAGACCGATGCCGCCCTGCGCGATGGTGTCTTCGAACAGCTTTGTCGGACGTTTGAAGTGCGTGGCAGTTCTCGCCTTGGCCTCAGCGAGCTCAATGCTGCCGTATTGCGCGTGGTCCATCTTATGCAGGACCACCAGATGGCCCGTGCTGTCCAGTATGGCAATGACCATGGCCCAGCCGTGACGGCTCGCCAGCGCTTCTGCGGCTTCTGCGATGTGCTTCGCCTCGGCGAGCGAAAGTGGAGGTCCGTATTCTGGTGGCGTCATGGTGGCTCCCTGAGCGCTTGAGTCTCGGCGCCCGTTATGCGAAAAAATAGCCCGAGGTGTCGGGCCATGGAAATGGGCAGGTTATCAGTCTGCCCTGGAGACGAACGGTGTCAATCACGCAATCGCGCAGCAGCGCGGAGTTCCTCGGCTGTTGCAGCCGGGTAACCGAAGAACTCCAGATAGGCTGGAATCATTTCGAACAGCATGTCGGTGCCGACCTGAAATGGGCACCCCCGGCTGCGCGCAGCCGCAAGCAACGGCGTGATTTCTCGCTTCATCACGACCTCGCCGACAAAGGTCGTCGGCGCCAGCCGCGAGATGTCGAATGGGAGCGGATCATCGTCACGCATGCCCAGGGGGGTGGCGTTGCAGACCAAATCGAAGCCGTCGGGATCGTTCGAGCCTATCGACACGCGCAGGTTCGGGTAGTGATCGCGAAGGCGCTGCGCCAACTGCTTGCAACTCGGCGCATCGATGTCGTAGAGCTGAATCTCGGCAATGCCGGCGGCGGCCAGCGCGGCCGCGATCGGTGAGCCCACCCCGCCGCAACCCGCGATCAATACGCGCATGCCGGCGAGATGCAGCCCTTTGCGCTGGGCTGCACGAACGAAGCCGATGCCGTCGAACTGGTCTCCCGCCAGCGAGCCGTCGGGCAGCCGAGCGACTGCATTGCAAGCACCGGCGATGCGCGCGCTCACCGACAGCGAGTCGACCAGTGGCAGCGTCGCGACCTTGTGCGGCATGGTGATCAGCGCGCCGCGCAGATTGGTCAGGCGGAAGATGGACTCGAAGGTCGCTGTGTAGTCCTCGGCCTTGACACCCATCGGCACCACAACGGCGTTGATCGTCTTGCTGGCAAACCAGGGGTTGTAGATCATTGGCGCGCGGAATGCCTCGGTCGGATACCCGATGTGGGCGATGAGCTGGGTTGCTCCGTTGATCACGATGGTGTCCTCAGGGAAATGGGAGACTGATGCCTGCGAAGGTCTCAGAGCGGGCGTTTGTGTGCCGAGTCGATGTCAAACAGCCCGAGACCACAACGCTGCCGCCAGCTTTGCTTCGGCGCAGCCACGCGGCACGCCGTCGATCGCATGCCCGGGAGCGCTGTCACCGGCCCGGAGCAGCGCCACCGGGCCGTCGGGCACGACGAACCCGTCGCAGGCAGCCGCTCGCCCGCGCGTCGCTGTGGACGTTGCGCACCTGGGCGCGGGCTGCGTTGCGCCCTCGCGGCGCTGCACCACGTCAGGGCGCCGACACGTTCGGGCAGCATCAGCAACTTGGAACGTGCCGCAATCCGCGCGGAGCGCACAGTGACCGCGGTCGTTCGCAATACCCCGTGCCGTGGGTTGGCAATCGGGCCGGCATCCTTCGGCGGCCGCAGCAGGGCTGAAATGGCATCTGGCATGAAGCGGGTCACGGCGAATCGGTGCGATCTGAATCCATCTCGATGGGTGAAATCATGCTAAGCAGTGCGGCGGATGCCCTCAACACGCGAAAGCACGCAGTGCGCGCATATCGGGCGAGGATGTCCAGCTTGCGCGCAGCATTTGAAGGCAGGAGCGGTCGGGAACTGGGCTCGACCGGCTGAAGCGTGCCCCACTCGCGCGGAGTTGCGTGACATTTCCTGCCTCCGGCTGGCCTTGACCAGGTTGCCGCCCGTGTTCTTGAGCGCCATGAGCACGGCACCTCGATCGACTCCGGGCGAACGCATCCATGCCGGCGACGCGGTCGGCCAGAGGAACGGGTCGATGCCAATGCGTCAGCGCCGTTGAACGCGGACGCGGCCTCAAGCGTGATTTGGAGCGCATGCCCCTTGCCCAGCCAGCGGCGGGCAAAACAGGCGCTTGGCCTGTGTGCACTGACACCACGGGGGGCAGTGTCATGTGCTCAGCAGCCGAAAACAGGGGTGACAAAATGGGCGCTGAGGGCTGTGCCGCTCCCTTGGGTTGCCTGCTGCCATTGGCGCGCCGCTCTTCGGGGGCGCGTGATCGCGCCGGTCGTCCATCGCCGACGACTTCGGCGGTGCAAGCCCAGTGATCGTCTCAGGCGTCGCGCAAGGACGGCGGCAGTCGTGGTTGCAGCGCGCGCCTCAGAACCTGGTTGGTCAGCCAGCTGGCCGAGCGTCTGGCGTGGTCGGTGACGACAGACGCCGGCAACTGCCGGTAGTCGTCGTTCATCACCAGGAAGCTGTAGTCGCCGCGGTAGCCGATGCGGTCGATGGCCCTGACCATCTCGGTCAGCCGGGTGCTGTGGCCGCCGTCACCCGGGAAGACGCGGCTGTGATTCGCCGCAGCCCTGCGGTCGGGATCAGTAACCATGGCAGCCTCGCTGAAGTCGGCCAGTTGCACCAGCGCGATGCGGTTCGGATCGACGTCGTCGAGAAGCGACAGGTCCGCGTCAGTCATCAGCATGTGCAGCGTGTCGAGCACCAGGTGGAAATTTTCGTGGTCGACGTCGGCGACCACGGACCAGGCATCGCTAGCGCTGCGCACGCTGTGGGCCCATGGCACGGCCTTGTAGCCGATGCGCACGTTGAAGGGAACGCCCAGGTTCGCCAGTTTGCGCAGGTCGTGCAGGTCGCTCTGCGCATCCGGTGCGGGCTCCTCGGTGCTCGACGTCACCACGAGCATCGGCGCGCCGACGGCCTTGCAAAGCTTCAGTGTTTCCTTGGCGATGTCGAGCTTGTACTGGTGCCGTGCCGGACTGCGTCCCTCGTAGTCGCGCAGCAGTTGCATGCCCGTGATGCGCAATGCGCTGGCGCGTACCAGACGGACCGCCTCGTCGTAGCCGCCTGGATGGTTGGCCAAATCGCTGCCCCAGAGCATGATCTGGTCGAAACCTGCCGCGCGCACCTGCTGCAGCTTGACCAGGAGCGACCCTGGAAGTGAGGCTGGATCGAGACTGAAATTGCTCTGGATCATCGCTGGCGATCCCGGTTCACGAACCCGAACTGCGCTCCGCCACGCACGCTGCGCGTGAGCGCAGCAGTCGTCGTGCTGCGCGAGTCGAACTCGAAGCCCTTGCTGCGCAGGGACGCGACGGTTGCGGCCAGGTCCGTTGTGCTGAACACGAGGCGGGTGAATGCCTCATCCCAATGCGGGTCGCGCGCGAAGTCCTCGGGCAGTTCAAGCAATTCCACCTCGAACTTGCCGCAGGGGCTCGACAGCACCGCGCCGTAGGAGTCGTCGCTGTTCGTGGTCGTCGGCGTGAAGCCGAACAGCTGGCCGTAGAAGTCGAACCAGACGTCCGTGCGCCGGGTGTCGGCAGTTTGCACGACACCGCGGAACTCCAGTCCATGCTGCACTGGTGGATTGCGGTCGACATTGGGCTCGAAGTTGAAGTCAACGTCGTAGAAGGAGATGTCGTGGTAGCGATCGACGAGGTACAGGATGGAGTCGCCGACGCCGTGCACGCCTGGGATGTTCAACTCCATCGCTTCGGCCCGACTCGGAATAGGCCAGGCCCCGTTTGCGACCAGGCGCTGATAGGCATTGCGAGCGTCGGCGACGCGGAATGCCAGCGCACTCAATGCAACGTCGTCGGGTTGCAAGGTGCTGCTGGCGATGACATCCGGGTCTGCGTCGACCACGATATTCATGGTCCCCTGCCGGTACAGAAACACACGTCGCGATCGATGTCGAGCGACCAGAACGAAGCCGATGTTTTCCAGGATGGCGCCGAACGCTTCCGGGTTCGCCGTCGCATACTCCACGAACTCCAGCCCATCCATGCCGAGAACGTTTGCGCTACTGCCTGCTGCATGATCGATCGATCCTGACATCTGATTGTCCTCGTGAGGTTCACGCAATGTGTCCGGTTCGCGGCGGATGCCGCGTGGTCATCCGGTCGTCTCGAGCGCTCGAATTTTAGGGCTACGCCACGCAGGCGGAGCCTGCCGACGTCGAGCGTCGCGAAGCCGGTTCAACCAATTGCTCGACGTCGGGCCTCGTCCTGAAGGCTGCGTCCGGCTGCGACAAGATCATGTTCTCGAGCTGAGTCTGCACACGCACACCGCTTGGCCGATGGCGCATGGGCGGGCAGCGGCCTGGTGCTGTCGCGCAACGCTGCACCCGGCTCAGGCCGCCTCGGGGACATGGCCGCCGAGCAGAAGGCGTGTGAACGCAGGGTCGTCCATGACGCGGTCAGCCGGCATGTCGATGACGATGCGTCCAATTTCCATGCCGTAGACGTGGTGCGCCACCTTCAGCGCACTGCGCACGTTCTGTTCCACGAGCAGGATGGTCTTGCCGTCGGTAGCCAGTTTGCCCAGCAAATCGAAGACTTCGCCGACGATTTTCGGCGACAGGCCGATCGACGGCTCGTCGATCAACAGGATGCTCGGGCGCAGCAACAGAGCACGGGCGATCTCCAGTTGTTTACGCTCGCCACCGGAGAGCGTGGAGGCCTGGCTGTTGACTCGCTCGCGCAGTCGCGGGAAGCGCTCAAGCACCTCCTCGATGCGCGGGCGGATCAGCTTGCGCGGCAGCATGATTCCGCCGAGTTCGAGATTGTGGAAGACACTCAGGCTCGGAAACAGGCTGCGGTCCTGCGGCACATAGGCCATGCCGAGGTCGATCATCTTGCGCGGCGAGTGGCCAACGATCGACTTGCCGCCCAGACGGATGTCGCCGGAGGTTGGGCGGATGACGCCGAACAGCGCCTTGAGCGCGGTCGACTTGCCGGCGCCGTTGGCCCCGGTGAGCAGGGTGATCAGGCCCTCGCGGACGCTCAAGCTGGCCTTCTGGAGGATAGTCAGCGTGCCATATCCGGCTTCGACAAGGTCGAACTCGATCAACGCTTCAGTTCCCAAGATAGGCCTCCAGGACTTGCTTGTTCGACCTGATCTCGTCGGGCGTTCCTTCGGCCAGGACCCGACCTTCCAGCATGCAGATGATGTGGGGGCACAGCTTCATGATGAATTCCATGTTGTGCTCGATCACGACGTAGCTGCCGCCATGCGTGCGGTTCAGGGTCTTGAGGATCTCGCGCAGTTCGTCGACCATGCTGGCGTTGATCCCGGCGCAGGGTTCATCCAGCAGCACAAGGCGTGGCGCAGGCATGAAGGCCATGGCCACATCGATGAGTTTCTGCTGGCCGTAGGCCAGGCTGCCCGCATACTTGTGCGCGACCTTCTGCAGGTGGAACAGCTCGATCATCTCATCGGCCCGTGCTCCCAGTCCGGCGTCGGGGCGCATCCACAGACGCTTGGCCATCGTGCCGACGAACTCCTGGCCGGCAATGATCAGGTTGTCGCGCACCGAGAGATTCCCGAAGACCTGAAGGCTCTGAAAGGTGCGACCGATGCCGCGGCGCGACAGCTCCAGCGGCGACTTGCCGGTGATCGGTTCCTCGCAATACGACACCGAACCCGACGTCGGCACGATTTGCCCCAGGATGGAATTGAACAGCGTGGTCTTGCCGCACCCGTTGGGCCCGATCATGCCGACGATCTCGCTGAGGCCGACGTTGAAGCTCACGCCGTCGACCGCCTTGATGGTGCCGTAGTGCTTGCGCAACTCGTGCACGCAAAGCGAGGAATGGGCGCTGTTACTCATGCCTTGTCTCCAAATCCCAAACGCTCGGGCAGGGCCAGTAAGCCGCCGGGCAACCAGATCATCAGCGCGACGATCGCGAAGCCGAAGATCACCAAATACCAGTCCTGGGCGAAGCGCAGCCATTCTGGAAGCAGCACCACAATCGCGGCGCCGACCACCGGTCCGAAGAAGCGCCCGGAACCCCCCGCAATCACGGCCAGAAGCAGCATCAGCGATGCCGAGTAGGAGAAGGGGATCGGGTCGATGAACTGCACCAGCGTGGCGTAGAACGTGCCAGCCACACCGGCGAAAACCGCACCAATGGCGAACGCCAGCAATGTGTAGAGCGTGATGTTGACCCCCAGGCTCTCGGCGCGGATCGGGTTGTCGCGCAGCGCGGTGAACGCGCGCCCCCACGGCGACCGCAACAGCCATGCCATCAGGGCGGCCAGCACCACGGTGCTGGCAAGGATCAGGTAGTAGAACGGCACCGAACCGTTGAGCACGTGGCCGAACACCGAAGGACGCGGCACGTTGGCGATGCCGAACGGGCCGCCCGTGAGCCACTGTTCGTTGCGCATGAACAGGGACACCAGTACGTTGAACCCGAGGGTCGCGAACGCCAGGTAGTGGTGCTGCACGCGCAGCGCCGGGAAGCCGATCAGCAGTCCCAGCAGGAAGCAGTTCAGCGCCGCCACGGGCACCACGACCCAGAAGGAGAACCCCATGTTCATCAGGATGCCTGCGGTATACGCGCCGATGCCGAGGAACGCCGCCTGACACAGCGACATCAATCCGGCATAGCCGACAACCAGATTGAGCCCGAAGTTGGCCATGACGTACACGCACCAGAGGGACAGCAGGTAGACACCGTAGCCCTTGAGGCCGAGCGGCAACAACGCCAGCGCGACCACACCTGCGGCCATCACGATCCATTGTGCTGTTGTGATTTTCATACTTTTCTCTCTTCGACTTTGCCCAGCAGTCCCTGCGGGCGGAACATGATCACGACCATGAACAGCAACAGCGCGACCCCGTCCTTGTACCCTGGCGAGATGTAGCTGGCGACCAGGTTTTCCGTGACGCCGATCAGCAGACCTCCGACCAACGCCCCCCGGGTCTCGTTGAAGCCGCCGATGATCGCCGCGTAAAAGGCCTTGAGGCTCAAGGTGCTGCCCATGTCGAAGGTGGCCAGGTACGTCGGCGTGACCAGCAGGGCGGCGACACACGCGAGCACCGCGTTGGCCAGGAAGGTCAGCAGCACCATGCGCTTGACGTTGATGCCCAGGACTTCAGCGCCTTCGGTGTTCTGCGCCACCGCCTGCATCGCGCGTCCGGTCAGGGTTTTCTCAAGCAGAAGCTGCATGCCGAAGACCATCATCCCGGCCAGCACCAGGGTGCCCACGTCGGCCCAGGACAGGGTCAGTTCGCCGATGTGGATCAGGGTCGAGGGGAAGATGCTCGGGAAGGGTTGAGGCTCGGCGCCGAACACCGCCTTGACGGTCGACTGCAGGCCCGTCGACAGTCCGAGGGTTGCGATCACCAAAGGGATCACCCCGTGGCGCCGCAACGGGGCGACGATGACACGGTTGAACACGAGACCCAGCATGAGCATGGCCAGGCCGCATGTGATCAGGAACGCCAGCCACAAAGGCAGGTGCAGGGTCTCGATGCAGAAAAGCATGGAGAACGCGGGGAGCATGACGAATTCGCCCTGCGCGAAATTGATCGTTCCAGAAGCCTGCCAAAGCAGGCTGAAACCGAGTCCGACCAAGGCGTAGATGGCCCCGGTGGCAAGCCCCGAGAGGGTCAACTGAAGGAAGGTGAACATGGTGGATGGTCCTGGTCGTCCAGTCGGATCAAGGGTTGGTGGCCACTCGCGCCAGTCGTGCGATGGACGTGTCGTGGTCGGGCAGGGTGGTGAACATCGGTTTGCGTAGCGTCATCCATGTCTCCAAGAGTGGTGTCCTGGCCCAAGGGCTTTGCAAGGCAGGCGCAGTCAAGGCAAGGGCAAGAGGGTTTCCCGGCGCGCGACGGTCAAGGCAGGTCCGGCAGGTGCGCAGCACCTTGGCGCCGAGCCGCTTGCGCGGTGCATCCAGTTTGTTCCGGAACCGGGTTGGGGCTTCGGTGCGGCTGCTGGGCGCAGCGCAGTGCCCAGGAAAACAGCGATCTCTGCCGGCGCGATCGCCCAAGCACCGGAGCAGGCCGAGGTGCGCGCCCACGCTGTGGCCAAACCTGCCTTTCACGCGCTCCAGAGCCGGCTTGGGCTCACCAAGCGCCCGGTGGAAGTGGATTGACACCGCCCAAGGCGGCTGCATCCTCAAAATCAACCGGAGTCGTCCACATTCCATCATCATGGCCCTCGCAATCGAACGATCAGCGCCTTGTCACGAATCGATCGGCGCGCCCCTGGCCTGGGTCACAGTGCGGGCGGCGATGGTAAGGACCTGGGGGGTTCTGATCGTGTTCAAGAGTTGTCTCGCTCGGTGAGGCTTGGAAGATGCCTCGTTTTTGTCTGGTTATCGTAGTCAGCCGCGAGCTGGTGAGCTATTGCGGACTTGGAGCTTGCGCGCGAAAATCGCTCCGGGGTGTACGCTAATCGCGCAATTTGGTGGCTGGAGATGACCGTGGTGGATGACGACAGCGTCAAGCGGGACAGTGTTGCTGGAATCGAGAAGGGGCTGCGGGTGATTGAAGCTTTTGCCGACTCACACCCGCGATTGAGTGCGTCGACGGCGGCCAAACGCACCGGTCTGAGCCGCACGGCGGCTCGCCGCTACCTGCTGACGCTGTTTCGCCTGGGTTACCTGGAAAGCGACGGCTCGATGTTTTGGCTGACGCCCAGGGTGCTGCGCCTGGGGTGGTCCTATTTCGATTCGGCACGACTGCCGCGTACCGTGCAGCCGTTCCTGCAGCAGATCAGTCGCGAACTGGGCGGGGTTACCGCTTCATTTGGAGTGCTCGACGACGGCGATTTGGTCTTCATTGCGCGCAATGTGTCGAGCAATTTCCAGACCCTGAGCTTCATGCTCGGGTCGCGGGTGCCGGCGAACCTGGCTTCCGCGGGTATCGCCCTGCTGTCCTGCCTGTCGCGGCCTGAGGTCGACGTCTGGCTGGCGCGGCAGAAGCTCATTCCCTATACGTCGATGACGGTGACGCGTCACGACGAAGTGCGTGCCGTGATCGACCGCGCGCGCCAGGACGGCTTCGCGATGCTTGAGCAGCAAATGGAGCGGGACCGGCGCGGCATCGCCGTGCCGGTGCAGGCGCGCAACGGCCGAGTTGTCGGCGCGCTGAGCGTCAGCCTGCCGATGAGCGGAGAGACCGCCAAGTCGGCGATCGCCCGCGTGCTCCCGCTGCTGCGCTTGGCCGAGCATTCGCTGCTGTCGTTGCTCTGAGCGCCTGTTGGCGACGGCAGCACCTCACACGGCATGACCGGCTCATGGCCTGCGCTGGCACGCGGCCACGGGGCCGTCCGACACAGCTGGAGCGCACAGGGAGCCGGGCCGCGAGTCCACGCTGAACCTGGCTCGCACCGCGGGCCTGCCTGCAATCCCCCGGGAGCAGCCGCGCGCGCCGTAAGGGCGACAGGCATTGCACGGGGGGCCGATCCGGGCCCTCTGTCAGGCCGGACAGCCAACTCCAGAGTCGCCGGTTGCGCGCGCCGTGACGCCCCCGACCCGATGGGGTGAGTGGGGGTGAGCGACGACGATGCCGTGCGGCAAAGTGCGCGATATTTGGCGTCGTGTGCGCGTATTGCGCGCAATAACGCCATCCCTCAGATTGTTGGGGGGGGAGCGGATTTCTAGCATGAAGCACTGACAAGCTTATCGGCATTTCGAGCGCCGATTTTTGCTGCCGAAGAGACGCCGATGCCAATCCGTTACTCCCTCGCCCACCTCACCGTGCTGGGTTGCCCGACGCCTGAAATGGTCTATGTGGCCAGCAGGGCTGGGTATGACTATGTGAGCCCTCGCCTGATCTACATGGGGCTGCCCGGGGAGCCCAACTACGCGCTGGCCGACAACCCGGAATTGATGCGTCAGACCCGACGCGCGCTGGCCGAGACCGGGCTGAGGGTCCACGACATTGAACTGGCGCGCGTGCACGACAACATGCACCCGACCAAGTACCTTCCGGCGATGGAGGTTGCTGCGGAACTTGGTGCCAAGGCAGTGCTCTCGAGCATCTGGACCCAGGATATTCCCTATGCAACGGAAAAATTCGCGCAGATCTGCGATCTCGCGGCTCCGTTTGGGCTGACCGTCGACCTGGAATACGTTCCAATTTCCAGCGTGAATACCCTTGCCGGCGCCGCCTCGGTGCTGCGTGCGGTGCAAAAGCCCAATGCCGGGTTGATGGTGGACATGCACCATTTCCACCGGGCACAGGACAACCCTGCCGATCTGGACATGCTGCCGCGCGCGTGGTTCCACTTCGCGCACCTGTGCGACGCCGTCGGGGAAATCCCGACGGACCGCGCAGAAATGACGCGGATCCTGCGGGAAGAGCGGCTGTATGTCGGCGAAGGTGGAATCGACGTCGCCTCGATCCTGCGGCATCTTCCGTTGGAGGTGTATTCGATCGAACTCCCGCACCTGAAGCGGGCGAAGGAGTTCGGTTTTGCCGAGCACGCCTTCCGCTGCCTGGAATCGGCCAAGACCTACATGGCACGGCACGCGATCACGGTCGGGAGCGCCGCATGATCGCGTTGCGGCCGACGATCGGACCGGTGCGCCCGCGGAGCCTGCGCGATGCTTGATGTCGCACACCGTCATCGTCACGGGCATGGTGTCGCCCTGGCTTTTGCCGCGACACTGATGTTCGCCAGCGCCGACACGCTGTCCAAGTATCTCGCCGGCATCTACCCGATCAACCAGATCGTCTTTGCGCGCTACGTGGTTCCGCTGCTGCTCGTGGTGGCGATGTACGGCCCACGCCGCGGCGTCGCGCTGGTGCGCACGCAGCATCCCTGGCTGCAGGTGCTGCGGGGGCTCCTGCTGACCAGTTGCACCGTGACCATCGTGCTGGCGATGCGCCTGATGCCGATTGCCGAGGCGCAGGCCATCAGCTTCATCCACCCCCTGTTGCTGACGTTGATCGCGGTTGTATTTCTGCGTGAGCGTGTCAACCCGCTGGTCTGGCTGGCGATCGCGATGGGGTTCAGCGGCGTGCTGTTGATCGTGCGGCCCGGAGGCGGGTTTGACACTCCAGCCGTGCTGCTGCCACTGATCATGGCCTTGAGCTACGCGCTGTACCAGGCGCTGACCCGCCACGTGACGGCTCGCGATGCGGTGGCCAACTCGATGTTTTTCGTGATGCTGGTGGGCGCCGCGGTGACCGGTATTTCGTTGATGCTCTCGCACAAATCTCCCGACCTGCGCGGTGGATTGCTGCTCGCCTGCGCCGGGTTGTTTTCGGGAACGGGGCACTTCTGCATGATCCGGGCGCTGGAATCGGCGCCGGCGTCGCGCGTGGCGCCGGTGGCTTACGTGCAGGTGCTGTGGGTCATCCTGCTCGGGGCATGGGTGTTCGGAAACCTCCCGGTCGGGCTGACCCTGCTGGGCATCGCCATGGTTGTCGGCGGAGGCCTGTTCGCCACCATGGCGCGCCCGGCGCCGGTAGCCGCAGCCCTGACCTGAAGCCCGGCGCATGAAACAGCATGTCAGGCGAGCCGGGCGATCGCAATCTTGCGGTGCAGCAGCCTCTTGTCGTTTTCCATGGATATGAATCAGACTCCAAACACATCTCAGGCTCCCGCAGGGGGCGAGTCGAAGTCGCATTCGCTGGCGGCCATCCGCGTGCTCGACCTGACCAATGTTCTGGCAGGCCCGTTCTGCGCCTACCAGCTGGCCTTGCTCGGAGCCGAGGTGATCAAGGTCGAGGAGCCGAGCCGGGGAGATCTTGCGCGCCAGCTCGGCGCCGACGCTGGCCTCAACTCCCGTTTCATGGGCGCGTCATTCATCGCGCAGAACGCCGGCAAGAAGTCCCTCGCACTCGACCTGAAGAAACCGGCAGGGCGCGAGGCACTGATGCGCCTGGTCGATAGCGCCGACGTGCTGATCGAGAACTTCCGCCCCGGCGTGATGGACCGCCTGGGGCTGGGCTACGACGTGCTCCGCCAGCGCAATCCGCAACTGGTGTACTGCGCGATCTCGGGCTTCGGCCAGGACGGACCGATGAGGTCCGCGCCCGCCTACGACCAGATCGTGCAAGGGCTCTCGGGAGTCATGAGCATCACGGGCGACGCCGAAAGTGCGCCGCTGCGTGTGGGGTATCCGATCTGCGACTCCATCGGCGGGCTCACCGCGGCATTCGCGGTGACCAGCGCACTGGTCGGCCGGGCCCAACACGGGCGCGGCCAGTTCATCGATGTCTCGATGCTCGATGCGACGCTGGTGACCATGGGGTGGGTGGTTTCCAACTTCCTCATCGCCGGACGCGAGCCGCACCCGCTGGGCAACGAAAACTTCACCGCAGCGCCTTCCGGCACCTTCGCCACAGGCGAGGGACTGCTCAACATCGCCGCCAATCGGCAAGAGCAGTTCGTTGCGCTCACAGAACTCATCGGACGACCCGATCTGGCGCAGGATCCGAGATTCGCCGAACGCGAAGCGCGCAAGCGCCATCGCGCGCAGCTCAAGGAACTGATCGAACAGGCGTTGGCGGCGCGGCCGGCCCATGAATGGGAGCGGCTTCTGGCCGAGAAAGGGGTTCCGGCGGGTCGGGTGCTGAGCGTGCCCGAGGCCCTGGCCCATCCGCAGGTCAGGCAGCGCGAACTGCTGGCGCACTTCGATTCCGCGGCCGGCGTGGACCGGCCGTTCGACGTCGTGCGCAGCGGCTTCAAGATGAGCGAAGGCAACCCCGACGTGACCCTGCCGCCACCGCGGCTGGGCGAGCACAGCGAGGAAATCCTTGGCTCGATCGGCTATTCGGCAGAAGCGATTGCGGCCATGCGCGCACAGGCGGTGATCTGATTTCGACGACACACCGGGCCGCCCTGCACAGGGCGGCTCGCAACACCAGGAGACCGGCATGAAGCAACTTATCTCACATCAACTCGTCCGCTACCTCGAAGACCGTGGCGTCAAGCACATCTTCGGGCTCTGCGGTCACACCAATATCGCGGTGCTGTCCGCGCTTGAAAAGAGCTCGATTCGTTTCATCAACACGCGGCACGAGCAGATTGCCGCCCATGCCGCCGATGGCTACGCGCGGGCCCGCAACGAAACGGCCGTGGTTCTCAGCCACCTTGGCCCGGGGCTGACCAATGCCGCCACCGGAGTGGCCAACGCCGCACTCGATTCGATCCCGATGGTGGTGATCGCCGGAGACATCCCCAGCTACTACTACGGCAAGCATCCTCACCAGGAGGTCAACATGCATGCCGACGCGGCGCAATGGGAAATCTATCGACCCTTCGTCAAGCGCGCATGGCGTGTGGACCGCGCGGACCTCTTTCCGGAGATCATCGAAAAGGCCTTTCAGCTGGCCGAGAGCGGTCGCCCTGGGCCCGTGCTGGTGTCCGTACCAATGGACATCTTCTCGGCCGAGATCGACGAGGCCTTGTTCGCCAGGGTCAGCCGCCACACGCGCAAGCTGACCAAGCCGTCGATCGACGATCCGACTGCACGACGCATCGTGCAGTCACTGCTCGATGCAAAAAGCCCGCTGATCTACGCCGGCGGCGGCGTGATCCTGGCCGGCGCTGCCGATGAACTGCGCCGCCTCGTCGACCACTTGAGCCTGCCGGTTGCACATTCGCTGATGGGCAAGGGAGTGCTGCCCGACGACCATGACCTGACGCTGGGCATGACCGGGTTCTGGGGCACGCAGTTCGTCAACGACCGCTGCCTCGGCGCCGACTGGATCCTGGGGCTGGGCACGCGCTTTTGCGAGGCCGACTGCAGCTCGTGGGAAAGCGCCTACACCTTCAATATTCCGGGGGCGAGCAAGCTCATCCATATCGACGTCGATCCCAGCGAGATCGGGCGCAACTACCCGGCCGAGATCGGCGTCGTCGCCGATTTGCGCCAGGCGCTCACGGTGCTCAATCGCGTAGCGCGCGAGATGCTGCCCGAGGGGCGGCGCGACGACGCATTGCGCCAATCGATCGCCGAATACCGCAAGGAATTCGTCGCTGGAAATCGCAAATTTGCCGAAGATGACTGCTTCCCGATGATGCCCGAACGCATTCTCGCGGTGGCGCGCGACGTGCTGCCGCGCGACGCGATCATCACCACCGACGTCGGTTGGAACAAGAACGGCGTCGGCCAGCAGTTCCCGGTCTATGAACCGGGATCGATCCTGACCCCGGGCGGCTACGCGACGATGGGATTCGGTGCGCCGGCGGCGATGGGGGCCAAGCTCGCGTTCCCGGACCGCGTGGTCGTCTCGCTGGTGGGCGACGGCGGCTTCGGCCAGAACCCGGCGCTGCTGGCCACTGCGGTCGAAGAGAACATCCCGGTGGTGTGGGTGGTCATGAACAACTTCGCGTTCGGCACGATTGCCGGGTTGCAGAAGGCCCATTTCGGCACGACGCTGGGGACGGTTTTCGTCAAAGACGGCAAGCCCTACCAGGCCGACTTCGCGGCAGTCGCGCGTGCCTATGGAGCGCTGGGCGAGAAGGTTGAATCGGCCGCCGCATTCAAGGAGATCCTTGAGCGCGCGATCGCGTCGAACAAGCCCTTCGTCATCGACGTCGCCATGCGCAACAACCCGGTGCCGACTTCGGGCCACTGGAACATCCTCGACATTTACTCGCCGCAAGGCGGCGTGTCGCATGTCAGCACCGATTGAAGCATTTGCAGTTCTACCAACCGCCGGAAACGGCTCATAACCACGAAGGAGGAGTTCAATGTCCACACTCAAATCGCTGAGCGCCGCGCTGTTTTCGGCCGGCATCCTGGTCGCGGCGCTGCCGGCGGCACATGCCGACGAGATTGCCGACCTCAAGTCCGCGGTGCAACAACTGCAGGCCGAAGTGCAGCAACTGAAGGCGCAGCAGACGCAGACTGCGCAACAGACGGCCGCCACGCAGAAGATGGTCGCGGAGAAGCCCGCCAGCACCGCGCCGATCTGGAATCCGAACGATCCGCTGCGCCTCGGCGGCAAGGACAACTTCGTCAAGCTGTATGGCGACGTCGACCAGTTCGGCGCCTACCTGCACAGCAGTTCGGGTGCGAACCTGACTGCGCTGTACGACGGCGCCCTGCTGCGCAGCCGCCTGGGCTTGACCGGCAGCCGCGTCATCGCCCCCGACTATGCCATGAACTTCGTCCTCGAGCAGAGCCTGGACTTCCGCAACGGCGGCAATCCGGGCGCCGGGCGCTTGTTCGACCGCCAGGCCTGGGCCGGTGTGCAGACTCCCGTGGGTGAATTCCGCGTTGGCCGCCAGAACACCATTGCCTTCTTTGACGGCGGCAAGATCGACTTCACGTCGCGCACCCTGGGTTCGGTGGTCAACGCCTTCGGCGTGCCGTCGCGCTTCGATCGCGACATTTCGTACAGCTCGCCGCGCATGGCCGGCCTGCATCTGCAGGCGCACTATGCCTTGTCGTCAGCCAACGGCAGCACCGTGGGCAGCAACGGCGCGGTCTACCAGCTGGGCGCCGATTACACGAATGGCCCGATCGATGTCGGCTACAACGGTCTGTGGGGGAATGCCCCGGCCGGCGCGACCTACAACACCAAGGCCGAGTACCAGAATCTCTACGCCGACTACAACTACGGCCGTGGCAAGGTCTACCTGACCTATGTGCGCTCCAACGTCGGCCCGAACAGCGGTTTCAGCAACATCGGTGGTATCTATTCGGCGGCGACGGGCGTGACGACGCCGCTGACCGGAACCAGCTCCGGCATCAACAACTACTACAACATCTACCAGATCTCGGCCGACTACGATGTCACCGAGGCGCTGCGTTTGGGTGCGCTGTACGGCCAAATCCGCAGCAGCACCATCTCCAATGCCGGGGCCAAGGGCTGGGCGGCCGGGGCCTTCTACACCGGCTACAAGAGCACCACCCTGTATGCCCTCGTCAACGGCCTGAGCAACGATACCAACGCAGCCTTCATGGAAGCTGGCTCGTCGGGCCCGTTGAACAGTCCGGGGTTCTCGTCCGCCGATCTGACGGGCAAGAGGATCACCGGGATCGAAGCAGGTTTCTTGTACAAGTTCTAACGGTCTGCGGTCTGGAAGTGTCCTGCGCCCTGCGGCGCGGGACGCCGATGGCCTGGAGGTGATGGCAATGAACATGAGTCGATCGATCCAGTTGCGCGGGCGCGTGGTCGCCGGTGGCGCTGAACCCCTGGTCTGCGCGCCACTGGTCGCACGCGACCTGGACAGCCTGCGTGCCGAGGCGGCGACGGTGGTGGCGAAGCAACCCGACCTGCTCGAATGGCGGGTGGACTTTTTCGAGGCGCTTGGCGATGTCGACCGCATCGCCGGGGCCGCGCGCGAGCTGCGGCGCATCGCCAGGGACATCCCGATCATCTACACGAGACGGTCGATCCGGGAGGGCGGACAGCCAATCACGGCCTCGGAGGACACCGTCAGTCGCGGCATCGAGACGGTGTGCGCGGACGGATCCGTCGATTTCGTCGATTGCGAACTCGGCAGCGCCCCCGAGCATTTCCAGCGTGCCCTGCGGGCTGCGAAGGCTTGCGGCGCGCTGCTGATCGGCTCGTTCCATGACTTTCAGCGCACGCCGAGCCTGAGCGACATGGCCGAGAAATTCGCCACGGCCGAGCGCCTGGGCGCGGATGTGGCGAAGGTTGCCGTGATGCCGGGCGATGTCGGCGACGTGCTGGCCCTGCTGCAGGCGACGCTGGATGCATCGAGGCGCCATGCCATGCCCCTGATCACCATGTCGATGGGACCGTACGGCGCGCTGACCCGGTTGTTCGGCTGGATGTTCGGCTCGACAGTCAGTTTTGCTGTCGGCTCGCGCGCGTCGGCTCCCGGCCAGGTGCCGATCGACGATGTGCGAAGCGTGCTGGAGGTCCTCAGGCGCTCGCTCAGTGCGCGTTGAACCAGCGGGGTCAGCCCCGCGTTTGCGCGCGCCGATTGAGTCGAACGGCATGTTTCCCAACGAATCACACGAGGACCGTTGCCGGCACGATCGGCACGGAGAACGCGATGTCACAAGTCGAAGCACTGGCGCGTTACGAGCTCTTTATTGACGGCGAGTCAATGGCGCCCGCCGGGGGCGAATACTTCGCCAGCCAGGATCCGTTCACCGGCAAGGACTGGGCGATGATCGCCCGCGGCTCGCAGACCGATGTCGACCGCGCGGTGCGTGCCGCCCGACGCGCCTTCGAGTCAGGCCCGTGGCCGGCGTTGAGCGCCTCGGGGCGCGGCGCGCTGCTGCGGCGACTGGCCGACCTGATTGGCGAGAGCGCTCCGCGCCTGGCCGAGATCGAGCGACGCGACAACGGCAAGCTCGCGGCGGAAGTGGTGACCCAGGTCAACTACCTGTCCGAGTACTTTCATTACTACGCCGGCCTGGCCGACAAGGTGCAGGGCACCGTGATCCCGACGGACAAGCCGGGTGTGCTGGCGTTCACGCGCCACGAGCCCAAGGGTGTTGTGGCGATCATCACGCCATGGAACTCGCCGCTGACCCTGACCAGCTGGAAGCTGGCGCCGGCGCTGGCGGCTGGTTGTACCGTGGTCATCAAGCCTTCCGAATTCACCTCGGCATCGATGCTGGAATTCGCCGAACTGTTCGCCCGTGCAGGCTTCCCGCCGGGCGTGGTCAATGTCGTCACCGGCTTCGGCCCCGAGGTCGGCGCGCCCTTGGTGGCGCACCCTGACGTGGCGCACATCGGATTCACCGGCGGCGAGATCGCGGGGCAGAAGATCTACGAGGCCGCGGCGCGCGGCCTCAAGACGGTCACTCTCGAGCTCGGTGGGAAGTCGCCAAACATCGTGTTCGACGACGCCGACCTTGATCGCGCCTTGCTGGGCGTGGTCAGTGGAATCTTCGCCGCAGCGGGGCAGACCTGCCAGGCCGGATCGAGGCTTCTGGTGCAGGAGAGCATCCACGATGCCTTCGTCCAGCGCCTGGTCGACTTCGTCTCCAACGTCCGGCTCGGCGACCCTGCCGACCCGCAAACCCAGATCGGCCCGATCGCGACCCGGCCGCAGTTCGAGAAGATTCTTTCCTACATCGAGATTGCCAGGGCGGAGGGCGCGCGCTGCGTGACCGGCGGCCGCGCTCGCCCCGAAATCGGCTCAGGACAGTTTGTCGAGCCGACCGTCTTCGTCGGCGTCGACAACCGCATGCGCATCGCCCAGGAGGAGGTGTTCGGGCCCGTGCTCTCGGTGATTGCGTTCAAGGACGAGGCCGATGCCGTGCGCATCGCCAACGATGTGCAGTTCGGCCTGGCTGCCGGTGTCTGGACCCGAAGCCTGCAGCGAGCGTTGTACGTCACCGAGAACATCAAGGCTGGCACGGTTTGGGTCAACAACTACCGTGCCACCAGCTACACCTCGCCGTTCGGCGGATTCAAGCGATCGGGGATCGGTCGTGAATCCGGGATCGAGGCGATCCAGGACTACTTCGAGACCAAGTGCGTCTGGCTGTCTTCGGACCTTGACGTCCAGAACCCATTCGTGCGCCGCTGATCCAGCGGCCGCACCCAACCCTACCCAACCGAGTGGAGCAACGCGACATGGCAGAAGCCGAGGTCAAAAAGAGCATCACCGAAGAGCAGCAACACGAACTCGATCAGGCGTTCGAGCGCGCCCGCAAGGCGCTGGCCATCGTCGAAACCTACGATCAGGCCCGGGTCGACCGGCTGTGCCAGGCGGTCGCCTGGGCGGTTGCCAACAAGACCACCTTCACCCGCCTGGTTGCCGAAGGCATCGCCGAGAGCGGCTTGGGAGATCCCGAAAGTCGCATGGGCAAGCGCATGAAGATTCGCGGCGTGCTGCGCGATGCGCTGCGGCAAAAGAGTGTGGGCATCATCGAGGAGATTCCCGAGAAGGGCATCGTCAAGTACGGCAAACCGGTCGGGGTGATTGCGTGCATCGTGCCGACCACCAACCCCGACCTCACCCCCGCGGGTAACGCGATTTACGCACTCAAAGCTCGTGACGCGGTGATCTTCTCGCCGCATCCACGCTCGAAGAAAACCTCTTTCGAAACCGTGCGCCTGATGCGCGAGGCGTTGGTGCGCGAAGGCGCGCCGCCCGACCTGTTGCAGTGCTTGACCAGGGTGAATATCCCGATGTCCCAGGCGCTGATGGCGCGTGCCGACCTGATCATCGCCACCGGCGGCCAGCCGATGGTGCGCGCCGCGTACAGCTCGGGCACGCCGGCGTACGGCGTGGGGGCGGGCAACTCGACCATGATCATCGACGAGACGGCCGACATCGCCGAAGCGGCGCGCAACACCCGCTTGTCCAAGACGTCGGACTTCGGCTCGGGCTGCTCGGCGGATGGCAACCTCATCATCGAAGCGACAGTCTTTCAAGCATTCCTGGAGCAGCTTCAGGCCGAGGGTGGCTACCTGGCGAGCGACCAGGAAAAAGACATGCTGCGCCGTGCCATGTGGGATGACGCAGGCCATCGGCTGGCGGACACGGTCGCGATTGCTCCGCAGCAGTTGGCACGCGCAGCCGGGTTCACGATTGCGGATGACCGCAAGTTCATCATCGTGCATGGCGACGGCATCGGCAAACAGCACCGGTTTTCGGGCGAAAAGCTGACGACTTTGCTGGCGGTCTACCCGTACAGCGGTTTCGACCAGGCGCTGGAGATGATGCGGGCAATCTACGAAGTTGGTGGCAAGGGACATTCCTGCGGCATCTACTCCTTCGCCCAGGACCACATCCATCGCCTGGCGATGGCCGCGCCGGTCAGCCGCATCATGGTGCGCCAGCCGCAGTCCAAGGCGAACGCCGGGGCATTCAACAACGGCATGCCGATGACCTCCAGCCTGGGTTGCGGCACCTGGGGTGGCAACATCGTGTCGGAGAACGTGCATCTCAAGCACTACCTGAACACCACCTGGGTGTCGGTGCCCATCCAGGAGGACCGTCCGTCCGACGCCGAGCTGTTCGGCGACTTCTACGATCCGGCACGCGAAGCCTGAAACGGGGTTTCAAGATGAACGACAAACAGAGTGCCGAGCTGGTGCAAGCCGCATCCGACTGGTGGTCAACCTCCATCATCGACATCCACCCCGGCAAGATCGCCATCCGAGGCTATCCGATCGAGCAATTGATCGGACAGGTGCGTTTTCCCGAGATGATCTGGCTGATGCTCCGCGGCGAGTTGCCGAGTCGCGCGCAGTCCGATCTGCTCGAAGCCGCCCTTGTGCCGGGAGTCGACCATGGACCCCATGCGCCGTCGATCGCGATTTCGCGCATGGCGGTGAGTTGCGGCCTGCCGGTCAACGGGGCGATGGCCTCGGCGATCAACGTGCTCGACGACGTGCATGGCGGCGCCGGCCAGCAATGCATGGAGCTCTATCGCGCCATCGACGCCGAGGCGGGCCCGGCAGGCGACCTGCAGTTGGCTGCCAGCGCGGTTCTGGCACGCTGGCGCGAGGCCGGGGTCAAGATCGTGCCCGGCTTCGGGCACCGCTTCCACCCGATCGACCCACGCACCGCACCCCTGTTCGCACTCGTGGCGAAAGCGGTGCAGGCCAGTGCGGTCAGCGGGCGTTACGCCGCGATCGGGCATGCTGTCGAAGCCGCGCTGGGTGCAGCCAAGGGGCGGCACATCCCGATGAACATCGACGGCATCACCGCGGTGATTTTTTGCGAACTCGGCTTCGAACCCGAACTCGGCCGCGGCTTGTTCATCCTGTCGCGATCGGTCGGCATCCTTGCGCATGCCTGGGAGCAAAAGCAGCAGGGCGCGCGCATCAAGGGGCCAATGCCCAAAGAAATCGACTACACCTATACCGGACCGGGTCGGCGCGACCTTCCCCCCAGGTCCGATTCGAGCCCACATTGACGAGGCAATGGAGATGAGCATGGACAAGACTTTCAAATTCGCGGGAGTGATGGGATGGCCGGTCGCGCATTCGCGCTCACCGGTGATCCACAATTTTTGGGTGCGCGAGCACAAGCTCCAGGCCGCGTATGGGCTGTTCCCGGTCAGGCCGGAGCATCTCACCGACGCCGTGCGTGGAATCCGCGCCTTGGGTATCGCCGGCTGCAACGTGACCATTCCGCACAAGGTGACAATCATGCCCATGCTGGATGTGATCCATCCGCTGGCGCGCCGTATGGGCGCGGTCAACACGGTGGTCGCCGGAATCGATGGTTCGCTGACTGGCTACAACTTCGATGGCTACGGCTACATCCAATGCCTGCGAGACGCCAAGCCGGACTGGAATGCCGGCGCTGGGCCGGTGACCGTGCTGGGCGCCGGCGGCGCGGCGCGCGCGGTGGTGCTGAGCCTGCTGGACGAAGGCGCGCCGCGCATCCGCTTGATCAACCGCACGCGCGGCAAGGCCGAGGCGATGGCCGCCGAGTTCGGCGCGGCAGTGGAGGTGCACGGCTGGGATGAGCGCCACGAGGCCCTGGCCGACGTGGCGCTGCTGGTCAACACCACCAACCAGGGCATGCATGGGCATCCCGCGCTGGACCTGCATCTCGACCGTCTGCCGAAGACGGCGCTGGTGTCCGACGTGATTTACATCCCGCTCGAGACTCCGCTGCTGGCCGCCGCGCGCGAGCGCGGCAATCCGACGGTCAACGGCCTGGGGATGTTGCTCAACCAGGCGCGTCGCGGCTTCGAACTCTGGTTCGGCGTGCAGCCGCAGATCACCGACGAACTGCGCGCCGCACTGGCCGCGACATTCTGAGCTGCCCATCTCCCGCCCGGCCATCGCCATGAGTGTTTTCGACCAGCCCAAGATCGACACCCACTGCCACCTGCTCGACCCCGACCATTTTCCCTATGCGCCGGATGTCGCATACCGTCCGGCGGGTCAGGAAATCGGCGCGCAGGGCTACTTCGAGCAGGTCATGGCCTGCTTTAACGTGACCCACGCACTGCTGGTCGGGCCGAACTCGGGCTACAACATCGATAACCGCTGCCTGCTCCATGCCCTCGACACCGGGGGCGGCAAGTTCAAGGGCATCGTCGTGCTGCCGCAAGACGTTTCGCTGGAAACTCTGGCGGCGCTGAAGGCGCGGGGCGTGCTGGGTCTCGCGTTCAACCCGGCGATGCACGGCGTGGCCTACTGCGCCGGACTGCGTCCGCTGCTGTTACGCCTCGCTGAGCTAGGCCTGTGGGCGCAGTTCCAGATCGAGGGAGACCAACTCGTCGAGCTGCTGCCGATGCTCAACAGCGTCCCCGATCTGCGGCTGATGTTCGATCACTGCGGGCGCCCCGTCGTCTCGCGCGGTCTGCGGCAGCCCGGGTTCCAGACCCTGTTGGCTCTGGGGCGGGAAAGACGCGCGGCGGTCAAGTTATCGGGTGAAGCCAAGTTTGCCGAAACCCCGTTCCCCTTCCCCGACGTCGAACCGTACATCGAGGCGCTCGTGCAGGCTTTCGGCACGGAGCACTGCATGTGGGCTTCCGACTGGCCGTACCTGAAGGCTCCGTTCCGTCTGGATTTCGGACCGATGCTGCGGCGCTGGGAGCGAATGTTCACCGCGGCTGAGCGCCGGCAGTTGATGCATGACACAGCCGCCAGGCTGTTCGATTTCGCCTGATCCGGCGCTGCCGCGACCGCCTGCGAAAGACGGACAAGCCGGCGGTGCACGGCGGTCCATCTTGCTTTTGCGCCGCGCCAAGCCGTGCTGATTCCCGCAGGGGCGGCTCACAGCAACGGCGGTTCCTGCATCAGCGCCACTTGTTCGCGCAACTCCAGGATGCGGTCCTGCCAGTAGCGGGTGCTGCCAAACCATGGGAAGGCGGCGGGGAAGGCCGGGTCGTGCCAGCGGCTGGCGATCCAGGCGCTGTAGTGGATGAGGCGCAGCGTGCGTAGCGCCTCGACGAGATGCAACTCGCGGTCGTCGAACACGCGGAACATGGCGTAGCCGCGCAACAGTGCCGCGAGCTGGCGCCGCATGTCCGCCGCGTCGCCAGAGAGCAGCATCCACAGATCCTGTACCGCGGGTCCGCTGCGACTGTCGTCGAAGTCGACGAAATGCGGGCCGCTGCCGGTCCAGAGGATATTGCCGGCGTGGCAGTCACCGTGCAACCGCAGCACCTGCACGTCGCCGGCAACCTGATAGGCGCGGTTCACGCCCTCGAGCGCCTGATCGGCGACGCTGATCCAGGCCGCCCGCAAGTCCTCGGGCAGCCAATCTCCGGCAGCGAGCACATTGCGCGGCTCGATGCCGAAGCTCCGGATGCCGAGCGAGGGTCGCGCCCTGTACGTGCTGCCGGCACCAACCGCATGCATGCGGCCGAGGAAACGCCCCAGCCACTCGAGGGTCTCGTCGCGCTCGAGTTCCGGCGTCCTGCCGCCCTGGCTGGCGAACAGCGCGAAACGATGGCCATCGCCATGGTGCAGCGTTTGGCCGTTGAACGACAGCGGTGCTATGGCGGGAATTTCCCGCTGCGCCAACTCGAGCGTGAACGCATGCTCTTCGAGGATCGCCGCATCGCTCCAGCGTCCGGGCCGGTAGAACTTGGCGATGCGCTGGCTGCCGTCCTCGAGCCCGACCTGGTAGACGCGGTTCTCGAAACTGTTCAATTGCAGCAGCCGGCCATCGCAACGCGTGCCGAGGGTGTCGATTGCGTTGAGGAGGCGATCGGGCGTCAGGTCGACATAGGCAGTGTCGGGAGTCACGTTGATTGATGGTCAGAGGTGCGCCAGGGCTTGGGCGTTTGAGTGAACGAGTCGGTGTCCTGCTCCAGTGCCCTGAACGCCGACGCTGTCTCGCTCACAGCAAGATAGTCGAATGTTGCAAGCGAAGGGCTGCACCCACCTGCTCAACCTGGAACACGCTCGCCTACCAGCACCGCGCCAATACCTCGAACCCCGATTTGTCGCAGCGGAGGCACAACCGGAAATCGGGCATTCATCGATCGCCTCAGGCGCCACCCGACGGGGCTTCAGTCCACAAGCCGGGCGTTTAACATCTTTTATCCATTGCGCGCCCGAGTCGGTCGTGTTTTGTAAGCTCCTGGTCACCCCTCATTCCCATCGCATGCAACGCGGATCGTTCATGAACGTGCCCCAGTCACGCAAAGGCCTCATCCTCGCCGGCGGCTCCGGCACCCGGCTCTATCCCGTCACCCAAGCGGTGAGCAAGCAACTGCTGCCGGTGTACGACAAGCCGATGATCTACTACCCCTTGAGCGCCCTGCTGCTCGCCGGCATCCGCGACGTGCTCATCATCTCCACCCCGCAAGACACCCCGCGCTTTGCCCAACTGCTCGGCGACGGCAGCCAGTGGGGCCTGAACCTGCACTACGCCGTGCAGCCCTCCCCCGACGGCCTGGCGCAAGCCTTTCTCATCGGCCGCGACTTCATCGGCAACGCCGCCAGCGCGCTGGTGCTCGGCGACAACCTGTTCTGGGGCCACGACCTGCAGGCCTCGCTGAAAACCGCCAACGCCCAGAGCGTGGGCGCCACCGTCTACGCCTACCACGTGCACGACCCCGAGCGCTACGGTGTGGTCGAGTTCGACGCCACCGGCCGCGCCATCAGCATCGAAGAAAAGCCCCCCAGGCCGAAGAGCAGCTACGCCGTCACCGGCCTGTACTTCTACGACCGCCAGGTTTGCGACATTGCCGCAAGCCTCAAGCCCTCGCCGCGCGGCGAACTGGAGATCACCGACGTCAACCGCGTCTACCTGGAGCAGGGCACGCTGCAAGTGCAGACCCTGGGGCGCGGCTACGCCTGGCTCGATACCGGCACCCACGACAGCCTGCTCGAAGCCGGGCAATTCATCGCCACCATCGAGAAGCGCCAGGGCCTCAAAGTGGCCTGCCCGGAGGAAATCGCCTACCACGCCGGGTGGATCGACGCCGCGCAACTGCAGCGCCTGGCCCAACCCATGCGCAAGAACGGCTACGGCCAGTATCTGCTGCGGCTGCTGCAGGAGAGCGCATGAACGTCATCCCCACCGCCCTGCCCGAGGTGCTGATCCTGGAGCCCCGGGTCTTCGGCGACGCCCGCGGCTTTTTCTTCGAGAGCTACAACCGCAAAGCCTTCGCTGCCGCCACCGGGCTGGACGTGGAGTTCGTGCAGGACAACCACTCGCGCTCGGTGCGCGGGGTGCTGCGCGGCCTGCACTACCAGCTCGTCAAGCCGCAGGGCAAGCTGGTGCGCGCCGTGGCGGGTGCGGTGTGGGACGTGGCGGTGGACCTGCGGCGCAGTTCGTCGCGCTTCGGGCAATGGGTGGGGGTGGAACTCACCGCGGACAACCAGCGCCAGCTCTGGGTGCCGCCGGGTTTCGGCCACGGCTTCGTGGTGCTGAGCGAGAGCGCCGACTTTCTCTACAAGACCACGGATTACTGGTACCCCGAGCATGACCGCAATCTGGTGTGGAACGACCCGCAATTGGCGATCACCTGGCCGCTGGCTGGGCTGAACCTGCCGGACGATCAGCCCAGCCTGGCGGCCAAGGATGCGGCAGCGCCGCGTCTGGCACAGGCCAGGGTGTACGACTGAGGTCGTGCCCATCGATCACCGCGGAGTGTCTGCCAAGACGCCACGGCTGCTACCATTTTGGCTTGTGCTGCGTGCCTGTCGGGCCCTGCGGCAAGTTCGGGTCGAACGACCTTCACGCCTCTGGATCAACACCATGAACCGCGTGTTTCGCACCAATTCCCTGCGTTTGGCGAGTCTTCGGCTCGGTCTTGCCATGCTGCTCGGTATGCTGAGCACCGGCCTGGCGCAAGCCCAGATGGAGCGCCTGTTCCCGGGCGGCAGCCTCAAAGGCGTGGCCACCTTCGGCGCCTGGCCCGACATCACCATCAACTGCATCCCTTACACCCTGGGTCCGGGCGTGCGTGTGCTCGATGCCGAGCAGCGCGTGGTGCTGACCGGTCAATTGCCGGGGCTGGCCAGCGCGGTCGTGTTTCTGCGCGACGCTTCGGGCAGCGTGTTCCGCGTCTGGCTCGTGAGTCCCAAGGATCCGTCGCTGGCCACGGTGCCCAATGCCGCATCCAACTGCGGCTTCGGCGCGGGCTGAACCGGCCCCGCCCAACCACTCCTGCCAGCCCGATCGCCCTCGACGCCTCCGCGCACCTGCTCGCGCCTTCGCGCTTGACACGCATGCATCGCCATGAAGAAGCTCTACATCAAGACCTTTGGTTGCCAGATGAACGAGTATGACTCGGCCAAGATGGCCGATGTGCTCGACGCCGACCAGACCTATGAATCAACCGACAAACCGGAGGACGCGGATCTCATCCTGCTCAACACCTGCTCGATCCGCGAGAAGGCGCAGGACAAGGTGTTCAGCGACCTGGGCCGGTTGCGCGCGCTGAAGGCCGCTAAACCCGAACTGCGTATCGGTGTGGCTGGCTGCGTGGCCAGCCAGGAGGGCGCGGCCATCGTCGCGCGCGCGCCGTATGTCGATCTGGTGTTCGGCCCGCAAACCCTGCATCGACTGCCGGAGCTGTTGGCGGCGCGCGAGCGCACCGGCCAGGCGCAGGTGGACATCAGCTTTCCGGAGATCGAGAAGTTCGACCACCTGCCGCCGGCGCGTGCCGAAGGCGCCACCGCTTTCGTCTCCATCATGGAAGGCTGCAGCAAATATTGCAGCTATTGCGTCGTGCCCTACACCCGTGGCGAGGAAGTGTCTCGGCCGCTCGAAGACGTGCTCACCGAAGTCGCGGAACTCGCGGCGCAAGGGGTGAAGGAAATCACCCTGCTGGGGCAGAATGTCAATGCCTGGCGGGCTCCGCTCGACGGCGGGGCGGACGCTGGTGAGGGTGATTTCGCCATGCTGCTGGACTATGTCGCCGCCGTTCCGGGGATCGAGCGCCTGCGCTATACCACCAGCCATCCCAACGAATTCACCGAGCGCCTGATCGAGGCGCACGGCCGCATTGCGCAACTCGTGCCGCATGTGCATCTGCCGGTGCAGCATGGCTCCGACCGCATTCTGTCGGCGATGAAGCGGGGCTACACCGCGCTGCAGTTCAAACACATCGTGCGCCGGCTACGCGCCGTGCGTCCCGGCATCACCATCTCCTCGGACTTCATCGTCGGCTTCCCTGGCGAGTCCGACGCCGACTTCGCGCAGCTTCTGAAGCTGGTGGACGAGGTCGGCTTCGATGCCAGCTTCAGCTTCATCTTCAGCCCGCGCCCGGGCACCCCCGCGGCCAACCTGGTCGACGGCACACCGGCCGCCGTGAAGCTGGCGCGGTTGCAAACCTTGCAGGCACGCATCGAGGCCCATGCGCAGACGATCTCGCAAGCCATGGTCGGCACCTTGCAGCATGTGCTGGTGGAAGGTGCCAGCCGCAAGAACGCAGCTGAACTGCAGGGCCGCACCGGCAACAACCGCATCGTCAATTTCGCCGTGCCGGCGCAACGGGTGAGCCAACTGGTGGGCGCGCTGCTGCCGGTGCGCATCACCGCGGCGATGCCGCATTCGCTGCGTGGCGAGTGGCTGGAGCAGGAATCGGCGATCGCGGCCTGAGCTGCCACAGCCGGCATCCACCAGCGTCAGTCGTGACGCGCGGCGCTCGTGACAAACCCATGAAAACGACCGGGTGAACGGCGTGGCAACCGGGCGTCCGTCATCGCCGCGGGCGGCGGTTTCGCGCCACTCCGATCGGCGTCATTTGATCGCCAGGCGCAGCGAATCCCACACGCGCTTGAAGAAGCCGGCTTGCGGCACGGCGTCCAGCGCCACCAGCGGGTAGCTGGCCACGGGCTTGCCGTCGAGCGTGACCTGCAGCGTGCCGATGCTCTGGCCTCGGGCAATGGGCGCCACCAGGGGGTCGGGGCGCTGCACCGTAGTCTTGATCTTGGCGCCGTCGCCGCGCGGCACGCTCACCGCCAGGGTGTCGAAGCTGCCGAGCTGCACCTGGTCTGTCTCGCCCTTCCAGACATGGGCGGCGAGCACCGGCTTGTTGGCCGTCACCACATGAATGTCGTCGAAGTTCTGGAACGCCCAGTTCAGCAGCTTCTCGCTCTCGGCTCCGCGCGCATGCTCGCTCGGCGTACCCATCACCACGGTGAGCAACCGGCGCGGGCCGTTGGGGAAGTTGCGCTGCGCCGAGGTGATCATGCAGTAGCCCGCCTCCTTGGTGTAGCCGGTTTTCATGCCGTCCACCGAAGGGTCGGTGAACAGCAGGCTCACGCGGTTGGGCTGGGTGATGTGGTTGTAGGTGAATTCCTTGACCTTGAAGTAGCGGGCATAGTCGGCGGGAAAGTCGCGGATGATGTGCGCGGCGATGACGGAGAGGTCATGCGCGGTGGTGTGATGGCCTGGATCGGGCAGGCCGGTCGGGTCCATGAAATGCGTGCCCTTCAAGTCCCACTGCTGCGCCTGGCGGTTCATCATGCCGACGAAGGCCGAGACCGAGCCGCCCACGGTCTGCGCCAGGGTCATCGCCGCGTCGTTGCCCGATTGCACGATCATGCCCAGGATCAGATCGTTGACCGACACCGGCACGCGCGGATCGATAAACATGCGCGAGCCCCCGGTGCGCCAGGCCTCGTTGGTTTCGGTCACCATCTGGTTGAGCTTGACGGAGCCGTCTTTCAGCGCTTTGAAGGTGAGGTAGGCCGTCATCAGCTTGGTCAGCGAGGCCGGTGCCTCTTGCTGGTTGGCATGCTGTTCGGCCAGGATCTGGTTGCTGGTCATGTCCAGCACCAGCCAGCTGCGCGCCTGCATATTGGGCAGCGGCACAGATTCGAGCAGCGCCGCGGTGGGCCCGGTGGGCACATTGCCGGCACCCGTGGCGACCGGGGCGGATAGGGGCGCGGGCGCGGCGGCGGGTTTCGGGGCAGCCTGGGCAAGGCAGGCGCAACTCAGCGCTGCTGCCAGTGCGAGCAGGGCCAGGGATCGGGGCATCTTGAAAGGCATGGTTCGGGTGAGAAAGATGGAAACAGTTGAACAAGGCGGCCGGGTGGGCCGGCTGCGGCGACCCGCTGCGGCAGGGTCGTGACACTGCGCACCATAGCAGCGCCACACATGACAAGCCGTTAAAAAGAATGTCGATTTGGAGTGCGGCGCCGGTGAAATTGTTCACCTGGGGTTGACGAAATTGCATCGGCCTGTGTCCCCGGCAAGGATGCCTGCTGACGCTGCGCAGTGCGAGGCCGGATCAATCGCTGTTCGTGCTGCCATGCCAGGTGGAGACCCACTCTTTGAGTGGCGTGAGCAGGCCGTGGAAGAAATGTCCGGCCCCGGGCATCACCAGGACCGGCTGCTGCTGCGGCCGTGCCCAGTCGAGCACGGCGCTGAGCGGGACCACATCGTCTTGTTCGCC
This sequence comes from Burkholderiales bacterium, assembly GCA_013044035.1. GTDB lineage: Bacteria > Pseudomonadota > Gammaproteobacteria > Burkholderiales > Burkholderiaceae_C > Thiomonas_A. Next base: position 96,328 of record JABEVE010000029.1, on the reverse strand, counting down.
GTGGATAACGAGCACGCGTTCGGCCAGTTGCGTGCCATCGCCCTGCCGCAGGACTGGCACGGAAAAGTTGACCACCGCCGGGCCCACCAGTGTGAGATGGTCGATGCCGCGGTTCTCAGCGCGCATCGTTTGGGCGAGTTGCGCAGCGACGAAGGCGCCGAAGGAAAACCCGGCGAGAGCCAGCGGCAGCGCTGTGGCTTGCAGCTCGAGCTGCGCCGCCAGGGTGGCGCTGTAGTGGTTTACCAGGGCGCGCAGGTCTTGCGTCTCGCCGCGCCCGGCGTCATAGCTGCCCTCGCTGGCGCCGACCCCGCGAAAATTCGGCCGCACGGTGCAGTAACCCAGCTGCAGCCAGGCGCGAGCGAGGGTCTGCGCCACTTTGTTGTCCAGCGTGCCGCCGTGCAGGGGGTGGGGGTGGGCGATCAGTGCCAAGCCGCAAGGCGGTTGCGCCGGGGTGTCGATCGCCACCTCGATCCAGCCCACCGGACCCGCAATGCGCTCGCGCTGCGTGTTGCGATTCATGGTGTGGGGGTCGAGACTGGCGCCATGTCGGGCAGCAGCAGGCGCTCAACCACTTGGCCGGCCTTGAGGTGGCGCTCGACGATTTCGTCGATGTCCTGCTCATCCACATAGGTGTACCAAACCCCTTCGGGGTAAACCACGCAGGCCGGGCCTTCCTCACAGCGATCGAGGCAGCCGGCGCGATTCACCCGCACCTGGCCGGGGCCGGACAGGCCGGCGGCTTTGACCGCCTGTTTGCAATGGTCGAACGCGGCCTCGGCACCGCGCGCCGCGCAGCAGGACCGGCCGCCCTCGCGCTGATTGAGGCAGAAAAAGATGTGGTGGGCGTAGTAGCTCATGGGGTCGTGGGTTCAGGTTGTTGCGCCAGGGCGCACGACGCGCCCCAGCAGATAGAGCCCGGCGGTGTAAGGCCACAGCCAGCTCAACCATTGGGGCAGGCCGAACATGCGGATGAACAGTCCCTGGCTCCAGGTTTGCAGATTTTGCGCGTAATACGGATCGGGCCCGGCCTGGTTGACCCACCACAGGCCGCAGATCAGCGCGATCAGCGCCAGCGCGGCACACAGCCGGCGTGGCAGATGGGTGAGCGGCAGGCCGATGACCAGACCCAGCGTCAGACCTCGGATGGCTGCGGGGGTGGCCCAAGCCAGCGCGTGCTCGGGGCCGAAGCCCAGCGCGGCCGACAGGCTCATCGCCGTCAAACCGGCCAATGTCAGCGCCAGGCCGATGCGCACCCGTGGCGCCCCGTTGCGGGTCAGCGCCGCGCTGGCCCACAGCACTCCCATCAGCATGGTCGCGGCAATCCAGACCTGCTGCTGCGCACCCATGGGCTGCGGCGTGGTCAGGGCCAGCAGGGCGTCGGAATTGAACCAGCGCGCGAAGGGGGCCGTGACATCGGGCGCGGTCAGGCTGGTGTCGATCAGGCTTTGCGCCAGGCTGCCCGCCACCTGGCCGGTGGCGAACAGCGCCGGAGGCGGCCAGAGCAGGGCCAGGGGCCACGCCGCCAACAGCAGCAGCCCGAGGCTGGCATCGCGCGCGAACCAGCGCTCACGCAGTCGACGCACCCTCTGACTGAGGGACAGCCGCGGCAACAGCCACACCGCCAGCGCCGCGCCCAGCACGCCACCCAGTGTGTTGGTGATCCAGTCGACATTGGACGACACCCGCACCGGCAGGAAGGCCTGGGAGGTTTCCATCGTGAACGACGTCAGGCTGCATGCGACGGATGCGAGCAGCCAGGCGCGCCAACCCGTCCATCGCGGTCGCAGGCTGGCAGCCGCCAGCAGGCCGAGCGGCAGATAGCCGGCGACGTTGAGCCAGATGTCGCCAAGGGTGAGGTAGCGCGGCAGTGGTGCGGTGACGAAGTCGAGCGGACTCAGACCCTGCCAGCGCCAGCCGGAGAAGGGATACAGGCTGGCGTACAGCACCAGCAGCCAGTAAGCCGCCAGCGCATAGCGCGAAAACACCGAAGGGGCGTGCTTCACCGCATGCCGGCTCAGAACGACGGCTTGATGACGACCAAGGGCACGATGATGAACATGGCGATGGTGGGCACCTCGTTGAACCATCGAAACCACAGGTGGCTGCGGGTGTTGCGGCCCTGCTCGAACTTGCGCAGCACGCGTGCACAGGCATGGTGGAAGCCCAGCAGCACCAGCACCAGGGTCAGCTTGGCATGCATCCAGCCGTTGCCAGGGCCGCGCAGGCCAATGCCGTAGTACAGCCATAGCACCAGGCCGAAGCCGATGGCGGGAATCATCAGGATGGTCATGAAGCGGTAGAGCTTGCGGGCCATCAGCAGCAGGCGCTGACGCTCGGCTTCGCTCCCGGGCGACACCATGGCCAGATTGACGAAGATGCGAGGTAGATAAAACAGGCCGGCGAACCAGGACATGACAAAAATGATGTGCAGAGCCTTGACCCAGAGGAAAACCATGACTGCTCCTTGTTGGTGGCCATCAGTTTAAATTTCGCATCGTTGTGCCGTGTTGCCAAGGCCTTGGTGAGGGCCCCGGCGCTGCCCAGACGGGCTGGCTGATTGGCGCACGCACCGGATCCCGGCGGCAGCGTTGCGGCAAAAAAAACCCCGACAGGGGGTGTCGGGGTCAATAGCCTTGAAACCAAGGCCCCCGCTCAGGGAGGAGAAGCGGGAGGAAGCGCCTCGCGGCAACCACCTGTCCATCTTGAGTCGCGTAAGCTCAAGAGGTTCCCATCGTCACACAAGGATGCAATTTTTATGGTTACCGCCAACTATCCGGCCTTGCGCCTGCGCCGTCTGCGCCGCGACGACTTCACCCGGCGTCTGGTCCGTGAGCACAGCCTGAGTGTCAATGACCTGATCTATCCCGTGTTCGTGCTCGACGGCAAGCAGCGTCGCGAGGCTGTGGTCTCCATGCCGGGGGTCGAGCGCCTGAGCCTGGACTTGCTGTTGGGCGTGGCCGAGGACTGCGTCGAACTCGGCATTCCGGTGCTGGCGTTGTTTCCGGTCATCGCGCCGGAGTTGAAGACGCCGGATGGCATCGAAGCCACCAACCCCGGCGGCCTGGTGCCGCGCGTGGTGCAGGCGCTGAAAAGGGAATTTCCACAGCTTGGCGTACTCACCGATGTGGCGCTGGACCCCTACACCTCCCATGGCCAGGATGGGCTGCTGGACGACACCGGTTATATCCTGAACGAGCCGACGGTGGCCATGCTGGTGCGCCAGGCGCTGGTGCAGGCTCAGGCCGGCGTGGACATTGTCGCGCCCAGCGACATGATGGACGGACGCATCGGCGCCATCCGCGAGGCGCTGGAGGCCCAGGACCACATCCACACCCGCATCATGGCCTATAGCGCCAAATACGCCAGCGCCTTCTACGGCCCGTTTCGTGATGCCGTGGGTTCCGCCAAGAACCTGGGCAGGTCCGACAAGAAGGTGTACCAGATGGATCCGGGCAACTCCGACGAGGCGCTGCGCGAGGTGCAACTCGACATCACGGAGGGCGCCGACATGGTGATGGTCAAGCCCGGCATGCCGTACCTGGACATCCTGCGGCGGGTGAAAGACGCCTTCCGCATGCCCACCTTCGTCTATCAGGTGAGCGGCGAATACGCCATGCTCAGAGCCGCGGCGCAGAACGGCTGGCTCGATGGCGATGCTGTGATGATGGAGTCGCTTCTCGGATTCAAGCGCGCCGGCGCCGATGGCATCCTGACGTACTTCGCGCGCGACGCGGCCCGCTTGCTGCGCGGGGCTTGAAGGGGCGCGAAGCCGCCTGGCTTCGGTGCTCAGTGCCAGAGCGTAACCAACGCGATGGCAATCCAGCCGAGCGTGAAATTGATCACCACCAGCTTGTGGATCTGCTGCAGCGACTGGGCCACCCGGCTCCAGTCCTGTTCGGCTGCCGCACGGCGTGCGCGCTTGAACGGCGCGAAATGGAGGTGCCCGAACAACGCCATCATCACCAAGCCGATGCCGAACATGGCATGCCACGCCGGTGGAGCCTGGGCGAAACCCGTCTGCAGCATGAGCCACAACCCGCTGGTCAGCAGCAGCGCAATGCTGATCCAGACCAAAGGAAAGAAACGCCGCAGAGTCGCGAACACGAGGCGTGGCCGCAAGGGCGGCTCCAACTCGGCGAAGGCGGCGGGCCTGAGGCTCAACAGGACGAAGGCCATGCCGCCCATCCAGACCATCGCGCCCACCAAGTGAGCAAAAATCATCAAGCTGTTCATGGAATCTCCGGGGGCAGTGCCCTACTCAAGGGCAGCAAACTTCGGGACCATCCCTTGGATGCGCGGGTGAGAGATCATGCATTCGAACATGCCCAGGCCCATGTCGAGCATGCGGGGCAGGGGCTGTTGCGCTGTGACCTCGGAAACCTTGACGGCCAACAAATCCAGGCTTGGGACATTGGAAAGCGATGAAACGGGGAAAGCCATCCCGTATACTTCCGCTGCTTTGTTTCACCTCTGAATTGTTACAACTCAAACATAAATATACGAGTGGGCGGCTGCGCGACAGTGCGTTTGGGTCGACAGTGCACGAAGCGACGAATCCGGTCTGGCATCTGTCCGCTTAGCCGCCCCAGGCGGCGCCGCGTATGGCTGACGAACGAATATCCCCTGGTCAAGTGAGACAAGTGCAAGCTTCCGATTCCTGGCAGGACGATGCCGACAAAGCCGAGCGCAAGCCGCTGACACGCGAGCAGGCGCGCGCGTTGATGCTGGCCAAGCCAGGCGTCTCGGTGTGGACCGTTGTCGGACTCCAGGCCTTGGCGGGCGCGGTGATCGCGATCGCGGCCTACGGCGTCGCCGGTTCTACGGCCGCGCTGTCGGCTTTGTACGGTTGCCTGGTGGTCATGGTGCCGGCCGCATTGTTCGCCGGGGGCATGCGTGCCTGGCTGGTGAAGTTGCAACCTGCATTGGCGCTGTTCGGGTTTGCTTTTGGTGAGCTGCTGAAAATTGCGCTGACCGTGGTTCTTCTGCTCCTGGCGCCCCGCCTGCTTTCCGGCCTGAGTTGGCCGGCGATGTTGGCGGGCCTGGTGGCGACCTTGCAGGTGTACTGGATTGCCCTTGTCTTGCGCGGCAAGCTGCGCAGCAAGACGCTCCAATCCTGAGCCCGTGCTCTTCGAATCGGCCATTGAATTTAGTGTCCGCGATCGTTCAATCGACAGATCTACCCATGTCTGCAGACCAGCAATCCATCACCGCCGGCGAATACATCATCCACCACCTGACGCAATGGACCAGCGGTCCGCGTGCGGGTGTGATCGATTTCGGCATCGTCGACATCGACTCGATCATCGTCTCGGTGGCGCTCGGCCTACTCGCCTGCTTTCTCCTTTGGCGCGTGGCCAAGCGCATGACAAGCGGCACGCCGGGCCGCATGCAGTCCGCAGTCGAATTCCTGGTTGAGTTCGTCGATGAGCAGGCGCGCGGCATCGTGCGCAACGCCAAGTCGCGCGAGTTCGTCGCGCCGCTGGCGTTCATCTCCTTTGTTTGGATCGTGATGATGAACGCGATGGATTTATTGCCCGTCGACCTGCTGCCACGACTTTGGCAAGGTGTCGGCGCCATGGCCGGGCACAACCCCGAGCACATGTATCTGCGCGTCGTGCCGACCGCGGACCTGTCCATTGCCCTGGGCATGTCCATCACCATTTTGCTGCTGAGCCTGTATTACGGCATGCGGATCAAGGGCCTCGGCGGCTGGATCCACGAGCTGTTCACCGCCCCGTTCGGCAACCATGTTTTGCTGTGGCCGTTGAACTTTGCCATGCAGTTGCTGGAGTACCTGGCTAAGACCTTGTCCCATGGCATGCGACTGTTCGGCAATCTGTATGCCGAGGAAATCCTGTTCATGATCATTGCCCTCATGGGTGCCGCGGGCCTGAGCAGCCTGACCGGATGGGCGCTGTTTTTCGGCAACATCGTGGCGGGTTTCGCCTGGTCCGTCTTCAGCTTGCTGATCATCGTGCTGCAAGGTTTCATTTTCATGATGCTGACCCTGGTCTACATCGGGCAGGCTCACGACCATCACTGATTCGGATTTGACGATCCTTTTTCCTTTTCTCACTGACCACCAACTTTTTCAACAGGAGCATTTCATGGAACACGTTCTCGGTTATGTCGCTTTGGCTGCGGGTCTGATCATCGGTCTGGGTGCAAATGGCGCTTGCATCGGTATCGGCATCATGGGTAGCAAATACCTCGAATCCGCCGCGCGCCAGCCGGAGCTGATGAACGAACTGCAAACCAAGATGTTCCTGCTCGCCGGCCTGATCGACGCGGCCTTCCTGATCGGTGTCGGTCTGGCGATGATGTTCACCTTCGCCAACCCCTTCGTGCTGAAGTGATTGCAGCGCACCACCCATCGACTGATTCAACGCAAAGGTTAGCGCCATGCATCTGGACGCAACACTGATTGCGCAGCTCGTGGTGTTCTTGCTGTTGGCGTGGTTCACGGCGAAGTTCGTCTGGCCACCCATCACCAAGGCATTGGACGAGCGCGCCAAGAAAATCGCCGACGGCTTGGCCGCGGCGGATCGCGCCAAGACTGAGTTGGCTTCGGCCAACAAAGAGGTCGAGCAGGAGCTTGCTCGTTCGCATCACGAGAGCGCGCAGCGCTTGGCTGAAGCCGAGCGCCGTGCGCAAGCCATCATCGAAGATGCGCGCAAAAAAGCCGAGGAAGCGGGCGAGATCATCATTGCCCAGGCCAGGGCTGAGGCCGACCAGCAACTGATCAAAGCGCGCGAGAGTTTGCGTGATCAGGTCGCCGGCCTGGCCGTGAAGGGTGCCGAGGCCATCTTGCACCGCGAGGTCAATGCGCAAGTCCACGCCGATTTGCTCGACCGGCTCAAGGCCGAACTGTGATCGGAGCCCGCCATGGCTGAACTCGCTACCGTCGCTCGGCCTTATGCAGAAGCGATTTTCCAGGCTGTGCAAAACCAGCCCGCGTCCGAGTCGCTGGAGCATGTCGCCGCGTCGCTCCATGCACTTGCCCTGATCGCGGGCGATCCACAAATCCGAACGCTCGCGAGTGATCCGCAGCTCCCTGCCGACAAGCTCGGTACCCTGCTGCTGTCGGCCCTGCCGCAGCAAACTGGCGCTGCCGTGCGCAATTTGCTGCAGGTGGTGCTCGAAAATCGACGCCTGGCCGCGTTGCCTGAAATCGCCGAGCAGTTTCACCAGCTCAAGGATGCCTCGCAACACCGTGCCGAGGCCGTCATCAGCAGCGCCTTCGCGCTGGAGCCGGCGCAGATCGAGGCTCTGTTGCCCGCGCTCGAGCGCAAGTTCGGTTGCAAGCTCTACCCCCGTGTCGAAATCAATCCCGGGCTGATTGGCGGTGTGCGCGTTACCGTGGGCGACGAAGTGCTCGACACCTCGGTGCGCGCTCGACTCGACGCCATGCGCGTTGCACTCACAGCCTGATCAACACCGACCGTCCAAGCCGTCACCGCCTAAGTCTCTCGAGGCCACCATGCAACTCAATCCCGCAGAAATTTCCGAACTCATCAAAAGCCGCATCGAGGGCCTTGGTGCCGCCGTAGACGTCAAAAATCAGGGCACTGTGGTGTCCGTGTCCGACGGCATCGTGCGCGTGCACGGCCTGTCCGACGTGATGCAGGGCGAAATGCTCGAATTCCCGGCGAACAAGGACGGCCAACCCACCTTCGGCCTGGCACTCAACCTGGAGCGTGATTCCGTCGGCTCGGTGGTGCTGGGTGAATACGGCCACATCTCCGAAGGCGACACGGTCAAGTGCACCGGGAAAATTTTGTCCGTCCCGGTTGGCCCGGAACTCATCGGCCGGGTGGTCAACACCCTGGGCGTGCCCATCGACGGCAAGGGCCCGGTGAACGCGAAGATGACCGACGTGGTCGAGAAGGTCGCGCCTGGCGTGATCTGGCGCAAATCGGTCTCGCAGCCGGTACAAACCGGGGTCAAGGCGATCGATGCCATGGTTCCGGTCGGACGTGGCCAGCGCGAGCTGATCATCGGTGACCGCCAGACCGGCAAGACGGCGGTGGCGGTGGACGCCATCATCAGCCAGAAGGGCAAGGACCTGATCTGCATCTATGTCGCCGTGGGCCAGAAGGCTTCGACAGTGGCGAATGTCGTGCGCAAATTGCAAGAGTATGGGGCGATGGACTACACCATCGTTGTCGCCGCCACGGCGTCCGACTCAGCTGCAATGCAGTACCTGGCGCCTTATTCCGGCTGCACCATGGGCGAGTATTTCCGCGATCGCGGCCGCGATGCCCTGGTGATCTATGACGACCTGACCAAGCAGGCCTGGGCTTATCGCCAGATTTCCTTGCTGTTGCGCCGCCCTCCGGGTCGCGAAGCCTACCCCGGTGACGTGTTCTACCTGCACAGCCGTCTGCTCGAGCGCGCTGCCCGCGTCAACGAGGACTATGTCGAGAAATTCACCAACGGCGAAGTCAAGGGTAGGACCGGCTCGCTCACCGCGCTGCCCATCATCGAAACCCAGGCGGGTGACGTTTCGGCCTTCGTGCCGACGAATGTGATCTCCATCACCGACGGTCAGATTTTTCTTGAGACCGATCTGTTCAACGCCGGTGTGCGCCCCGCCATCAACGCCGGCGTGTCGGTGTCGCGCGTGGGGGGGGCGGCACAGACCAAGATCATCAAGAAGCTGTCAGGTGGTATTCGGACCGACCTGGCGCAGTACCGTGAGCTCGCGGCCTTCGCCCAGTTTGCCTCCGACCTCGACGACGCCACGCGTCGCCAGCTCGAGCGCGGCCGTCGCGTGGTCGAACTGCTCAAGCAACCCCAGTACCAGCCGGTTCAGGTGTGGCAACTCGCGGCTTCGCTCTATGCCGTGAACAACGGCTACCTCGACGATGTCGACGTCAAGCAGTTGCTGGGTTTCGAGAAGGGCTTGCACAACGATCTGCTGTCCAAGCATGCCGCCCTGGTGGAGAGCATCGAGTCGAAGAAAGACTTGGGCAAGGACGACGAAGCCCTCTTGAAAACGGCCATCGCCGAATTCAAGAAGAACGGCGCGTATTGATGCATTCCACCCTCCACCCTGAGCTAGTCCATGTGTGCCCAGATCGCGTCGTCACCGGTCGCCGAGCCAGTCCGGCTGCTTGCGACCGCATGGCGCCGCATGGTTGAAGGAGAACCTGCATGCCTGGCATGAAAGAAGTTCGCGTCAAGATCAAGAGCGTGCAGAACACGCGCAAGATCACGAAGGCCATGGAAATGGTGGCTGCGTCGAAAATGCGCAAGGCGCAGGAGCGCATGCGTGCAGCCCGGCCTTACGCCGAGAAGGTGCGCTCCATGACCGCCAACCTCAGCCAAGCCAACCCCGAGTACAGCCACCCCTTCATGGTGACTCGCAGCCCGGTGCGCAAGGTGGGCGTCATCCTGGTGACCACCGACAAGGGACTGTGCGGCGGCCTCAACACCAATATCTTGCGTGCCCTGACCCAGAACATCAGGGACTGGCAGGCTGACGGCGTTGCGGTGCAGGCCTGTGCCATTGGCAACAAGGGTTTGCAATTCTTCAACCGCCTGGGTGTCCATGTCGTATCCCAGTTGGTGCAGATGGGCGACAAACCGCATCTGGACAAGCTCATCGGCCCCGTCAAAGTGGTGCTGGATGCTTATGAGCGCGGCGAGATCGATGCCATCCACATCGCGTTCAGCAGCTTCGTCAACACCATGAAGCAGCAACCGCGCGTCGAACAACTCATCCCGCTGTCCAAGCAGGCCATGCGCACCTCCGAGGCTGAGCGCAAGCAGCACAGCTGGGATTACATCTACGAGCCTGATGCCAAGCCGGTGATCGATGCGCTGCTGGTGCGCTACATCGAAGCGCTGGTCTATCAGGCCGTGACCGAGAACATGGCTTGCGAGCAATCGGCCCGCATGGTGGCGATGAAGGCAGCGTCTGACAATGCCAAAACCGTGATCAGCGAACTGCAATTGGTCTACAACAAGAGCCGTCAGGCTGCCATTACCAAAGAATTGTCTGAAATCGTCGGGGGCGCAGCCGCCGTCTGAGGCGTTGCCACCCATCACTGCATATTGGAGAACTAGATGAGCACGGCCCAAACCCAAGGCAAGATCGTTCAGTGCATCGGCCCTGTGATCGACATTGAATTCCCGCGCGAGCACATGCCCGTCGTGTACGAGGCACTGCGTCTGTCCGACAACCAGGACATGGGGTTGGCGGAGAAAGGCATCACTTTTGAAGTGCAGCAGCAAATCGGTGACGGTGTCGTGCGCACCATTGCCCTCGGATCGACCGACGGCCTGCGTCGCGGCATGACGGTCGACGCCACCGGCGAGCCCATCACCGTGCCTGTGGGCAACGGCACCCTCGGGCGCATCATGGATGTGCTGGGTCGCCCGATCGACGAAGCCGGCCCCATCGCCTGCGAGGAACGCCGCTCCATCCACGCCAAGGCGCCGAAGTTCGATGAGCTGTCGCCTTCGGTCGACCTGCTCGAAACCGGCATCAAGGTGATCGACCTGGTCTGCCCGTTTGCCAAGGGTGGCAAGGTCGGCTTGTTCGGCGGCGCCGGCGTGGGCAAGACCGTGAACATGATGGAACTCATCAACAACATCGCCAAGCAGCACAGTGGCTTGTCGGTGTTTGCCGGCGTGGGTGAACGTACCCGCGAAGGCAATGACTTCTACCACGAGATGGAAGAGTCGAACGTGCTCGACAAGGTGGCCATGGTGTTCGGCCAAATGAACGAGCCTCCGGGCAACCGTTTGCGCGTGGCCTTGACCGGTCTGACCATGGCGGAGAAATTCCGTGACGAAGGCCGCGATATCCTGTTTTTCGTCGACAACATTTACCGCTACACATTGGCCGGCGTGGAAGTCTCCGCACTGCTGGGACGCATGCCTTCCGCCGTGGGCTACCAGCCGACGCTGGCCGAGGAAATGGGCGTGCTGCAGGAACGCATCACCTCCACCCGGACCGGGTCGATCACGTCCATTCAGGCCGTTTACGTCCCTGCCGACGATTACACCGATCCCTCCCCTGCGACCACCTTCGCCCACCTGGACTCTACCGTGGCGCTGTCGCGCGATATCGCTTCTCTGGGCATCTATCCCGCCGTCGATCCGCTCGACTCCACCTCGCGCCAGCTCGACCCGAACGTCGTGGGCGAAGAGCATTACAACACCGCCCGCTCGGTGCAGGGCATTCTGCAGCGCTATAAGGAACTGCGCGACATCATCGCCATTCTGGGCATGGACGAGCTCTCGCCCGAAGACAAACTCACCGTGTCGCGCGCCCGCAAGATCCAGCGCTTCCTGTCGCAGCCCTTCCACGTGGCCGAAGTGTTCACCGGCTCGCCCGGTAAATACGTGCCGCTGAAGGACACCATCCGCGGCTTCAAGATGATCGCCAACGGCGAGTGCGACGCCTTGCCCGAACAGGCTTTCTACATGGTCGGCACCATCGATGAAGCCTTCGAGAAAGCCAAGAAACTGAACTGATCGCTGTGCTCGCCAGTGCTTGCCGCCGGGTCGCTCGCCGACCTCGCAGGCAGGCGCAATCCGAGGTACACCCGGAGTCATCATGAACACTTTTCAAGTCGATGTGGTCAGTGCCGAAGAGCTGATCTATTCCGGGCAGGCGCGCTTCGTCGCCTTGCCGGGTGAGTCCGGCGAGCTCGGCATTCTGCCCGGTCACACGCCCCTCATCACCCGCATCAAGCCGGGCGCGGTGCGCATCGAGCGCACCGACGGCACCAGGACCGAGGACGATTTCGTCTTCGTCGCCGGTGGCGTGCTTGAAGTCCAGCCCAAGCATGTGACGGTCCTGGCCGACACCGCCATCCGTGGCAAGGATCTGGATGAAGCCAAGGCGCAGGAGGCCCTCAAGCTGGCGCAGGACAACCGCGCCAGCGCCAAGGACGCCCAGGACATTGCCGTCGTCGAAGGCGAGCTTGCCATGTTGGCCGCGCAACTCGCCGCGATTCGCAAGCTGCGCAATCGGCCCCATTGAATCGGCATCCGTCCCCGCAAAAAGCCCGCTCAGCGACCACCAGCGGGCTTTTTGCCGGGACTCAAAGCGGCTGCGGGGCTGCGTTGGAGGCCGGCATCTTGCGCTCAAGCACCACGGACTGGGCCTGTGCTCGGCGCCGTCACATGGTCCGAAGCGCTGGGCGACTCCTGGGCAATCCGTCGACGTCTGATGGCATCGCCCCGCCAACTCAGTTCACGCGTTCCACCGCGAGGGGCATTTTCTTTCCGTGCACGAACATCGAGAGGGTGATGCTGGGATGCACCAGCTCGCCGGTCGAGGTGAAACGGATGTGTGACTTGGTGATGCCGTCGTCGTCCACGTCCCGGATGGCGTGGAGGTAAACCTTGGGATCCGCAGATCGGGCCTTCATCATGGCATGGGCCAGCACCATGGTGGCGTCATAGGCGTAGGGCGAGTAGAGCTGGAAAGCACCCTGGCCGAAATGCTGAATGTAATCGGCCTTCCACGCCTGGCCTTTGGGCAACCGGCTCAGGGGCACCCCGCCCTGGGCGCAGATCGTGCCATTGACCGCCTGGCCAGCGAGTGTCGCCATGGCTGGCGCGCAAATGCCGTCGCCCCCCATGAGCGTGGCCTTCATGCCGAACTGGCGCATCTGCCGCAACAGCGGGCCGGCCTGGCTGTACATGCCGCCGTAGAACACCACATCCGGGTGGAAGCCCCTGATGCGGGTGAGAATGGCGGAAAACTGCGTGGTCTTGTCGTCGGTGTATTCACGATCCACCACCGTCATGCCATCGCGTTTCGCCGTGGTGGCAAACACCTCGGCGACGCCTTCGCCGTAGGCCGTGCGGTCGTCCACCACCGCAACACGCTTGGCCTTGAGCGTGTGGTCGGCATAGTTGGCCAAGCCGGCGCCGAGCGCGTCGTCATTGGCAATCATGCGGAAAAATGTCTTGTAGCCTTGCTGGGCGATTTTCGGGTCGGTGGATGATGGCGTGATCTGCGGGATGCCCGCTGCGCTGTAGATGCGAGCCGCAGGGAAGGTGCAACCCGAGGTCTGGTGGCCGACGACACCGTTCACATGCTCGTCCACCAATTTCTGCGCCACCAGGGTGGCCTGGTTGGGCAGGCCCTGATCGTCCTCGGCGTCCATCAGCCAGCGCACCGGCTGATCTGCAATGCGCGCATGCTCAGCGTTGAGTTTGTCGATGGCCAGTTGCACGCCGTTCACGGCGTCCTGGCCGCTGGCGGAGAGCGGCCCCGACAGGGGTACCGCCACACCGATGACCACGCGCATCTCGGCAGCCTGCGCCGTGGCGGTGCACAGCATCGGTGCGAACAGGGCGGCCAATACGGCGAGTCGACGTCGAACGGCAGGGGCATGCGGCATGGCGATCTCCGGAAATCAGGTCATCTGGCCAAGGTGGGGCAGGCTGGCAACTGCAGTGGTGCGATGCATGTGAAAGGCAGATTCAGCGTAAGCAAAATTCGGACGCGCAGTGTCGCCATGCGGCATATCCCGCCGCTGCGACGGGATATGCCACGCGTAGGGAGCGACGAATTCGCACCCTACGCAGCAGTGCTGTGACGCCGCGGCAGTCAGCCCACCAGCCTGCCACGGCGCACGCGCAGGCCACGCAGCTGTGCCGCACTCAGGGTTCCTGCCGCAGCCAAGTCTCTGGCAACCTTGCCGCTGCCCGGGCTGGCGACCTGCAGCGCGGTCAGCCCGCGATGGGCGTGGGCGTGGCAAATGGCCAGGCCCAGCGCATCGGCCGCATCCGGGCCTGGCTGCCCGGGCAGTGCGAGCAGGCGCATGACCATCGCCTGCATCTGTTCCTTGCTGGCCCGACCGTAGCCGACGACCGATTTTTTGAGTTGCAACGCCGTGTACTCCACCACGGGCAGCCCTTGGGCCACAAGCGCTGCAATCGCCGCCCCGCGCGCCTGTCCCAGCAGCAGCGTGGATTGCGGGTTGACGTTGACGAACACGATTTCCACCACCGCGATATCGGCTCGCGCGTGCTGCGCCACGTCACGCACGCCCTCGAACAGCGTTTTCAGCCGCTCCGGCAGCGAGCCCTTCGGAATACGGATCGTCCCGCTCGCCTGGTAATGCAGCCGCTGGCCCTGGGTTTCCAGAAGGCCATAACCGGTGACGTTGAGTCCGGGATCGATGCCGAGGATGCGCATGGCATGTATTGCACCACGGCGGGGGTCAGTGGCTCGGCTTCAGTGGCGGAAGTGGCGCACGCCTGTGAACACCATGGCCAGGCCGTGTTCGTCGGCAGCGGCGATGACCTCCGCATCTCGCACCGAGCCGCCGGGCTGGATCACGGCCTTGGCGCCGGCGGCGGCGAGCACATCGACGCCGTCACGGAAGGGGAAGAAGGCGTCGGAGGCGACCACACTGTTGCTCACCGCGAACCCGGCATTGGCGGCTTTGATGGTGGCGATACGGGTGGAGTCGACACGGCTCATCTGCCCCGCGCCCACGCCGATGGTCTGGGCGCCGCGTGCGAACACGATGGCATTCGATTTGGTGAACTTGGCAACAGTCCAGGCGAACAGCAGATCGGCAATTTCGACCTCGCTCGGGGCGCGCTTGGTCACCACTCTGAGGGCAGCCGCGGTGAGCGCGGCGTTGTCGGCCATCTGCACCAGGATGCCGGAATTCACGCGCTTCACGTCTTGCGCGTTGCGGCCCTGGGCCCAGGGGGTGGCGCCTTGGCGGTCCACATGGTCGAGGTCGATGACGAGCACGCGCACATTGGCCTTGGCGACCAGCACGCGCAGCGCGGAGTCGCTGTAAGCGGGGGCGATGAGCACTTCGACGAACTGGCTGCACACGGCCTGGGCCGCGGCTTCGTCCACTGCCTGGTTGAAGGCGATGATGCCGCCGAAGGCCGAGGTGGGGTCGGTGGCGAAGGCCTTGCGGTAGGCGGTTTCGGCCGTGTCGCCCAGGGCCACGCCGCAGGGGTTGGCGTGCTTGACGATGACGCAGGCGCCGGTGGTGAAACTCTTGACGCATTCCCACGCCGCGTCGGCGTCGGCGATGTTGTTGTAGCTCAGCTCCTTGCCCTGCAGTTGTCGCGCCAGCGGCAGCGAAGCGGGGGCGGGATGCAGGTCGCGGTAGAACGCTGCGCTCTGGTGGGGGTTCTCGCCGTAGCGCAGGTCTTGCAGCTTGACGAAGCTGGAGTTGAGCTGGGCGGGATAGGGGGCTTGCGTGCCATCGGCCTGCAGCGCGGATAGATAGTTGGAGATGGCCGCGTCGTACTGCGCAATGCGGTTGAACGCCGCCGCCGCCAGCGTGAAGCGCGTGGCTTGCGACACCGTGCCGCTGGCCTCGAACTCGGCCAGTGTGGCCTCGTACTGCGCGCAATCGGTGAGCACGCTCACGCCCTGCCAGTTCTTCGCCGCCGAGCGCACCATGGCCGGGCCGCCGATGTCGATGTTCTCGATGGCATCGTCAAGCGTGCAGCCGGCCTTGGCCACGGTCGCCTCGAAGGGGTAGAGGTTGACCACCAGCCAGTCGATGGCCTCAATGCCGTGCGCGGCGATGGCCTGCATGTGCGCCGGCACATCGCGTCGCGCCAGCAGGCCGCCGTGGACCTTGGGATGCAGAGTCTTCACGCGGCCGTCGAGCATCTCGGGAAAGCCGGTGTGCGCCGCCACCTCCGTCACCGGCAGGCCGGCCTCAAGCAGCAGCTTGGCGGTGCCGCCGGTGGACAGCAGCGTCACGCCTTGGGCGTGCAGACGGCGCGCGAGGTCGAGGACGCCAGTTTTGTCAGAAACAGAGAGCAGTGCATACATGGGGATCGGGCAGAACTTGGGTCGATGGATTGCAACGAGGCGGGACAGGGCAGGGCAGTCGGTATTCAGGAGTCGTCAGGGATGCTGTGGCGTCGGCGAGGCGAGATGTTCTTGGAGAGGATGCTCGGGGCGGTGTGCGGCTTCAAGGCATGCGTCCGGCATGTTCCGCTCGGTTGAGTGAGCCATGCGCGCACGCCAAGCATGCTGTGCGCAAGCCGGCCGTCATCAGATGAGCTTGTGATCCTTGAGCTTTTTGCGCAGCGTGTTGCGGTTGATGCCCAGCCAGTCGGCTGCGAGTGATTGGTTGTCCTGCGTGCGGCGCATCACGGATTGCAGCAATGGCTTTTCCACGGTCTGCATCACCATGGCGTGAATGCCATGTGGTTCGGTGCCGTTGAGGTCGTCGAAATACGCATCGAGACTGTCGATGACGCATTGCTCCAGGGAGGATTTCTTGCTCATCAGGCTGCCAAGGGAAGAAGGTCGAGGCCGTTTGTGCTGCCCAGCATGTCGAAATAAGCCATCACGGCGTCATGCTGCGCCTGCGACTCGGTCAGGGTGTTGAATCGGGCGCGAAATGCTGTGGCGCCGGGCAGATCCGCTACGGCCCAGCCCACATGCTTGCGTGCAGTTTTCGTGCCAGCATCGCCATAAAACCGGTGGTGGGCGTCCAGATGCTCCAGCAGCCACAGTCCTTGCTGCTGCAGACTGGGCGAGGCGGGTTCGACGCCGTCTTCCAGCGCCTGGGCGATATGGCCCAGCAGCCAGGGCCGACCCAGGGCGGCGCGGCCGATCATCACCGCGTCGGCGCCGGTGGCAACCAGCACGTCGCGCGCCTTGGCGGCGCAGTCGATGTCGCCATTGGCCACCACCGGAATGCGCAGCGTCTGCTTGATCGCGGCGATGGTGTCGTATTCGGCCTCTCCGCCGTAGCCCTGGTCGCGGGTGCGCCCATGCACCACGATCATCGCCACGCCGGCATCTTGCGCGGCGCGGGCCATGCGCGGTGCGTTGCGTTCGGCGCGGCACCAGCCAGTGCGCATTTTCAGCGTCACTGGCACGCCCAGCGGTTGCATCGCCTGCACCACGGCTTCGACGATGCGCAACGCCTGCGTCTCGTCCTGCATCAGCGCCGAACCCGCCCAGCGGTTGCAGACCTTCTTTGCCGGGCAGCCCATATTGATGTCGATGATCTGCGCGCCGCCCTGCACATTGGCGCGCGCCGCGTCGGCCATGTCGGTCGGGT
This sequence comes from Burkholderiales bacterium, assembly GCA_013044035.1. Lineage (GTDB taxonomy): Bacteria > Pseudomonadota > Gammaproteobacteria > Burkholderiales > Burkholderiaceae_C > Thiomonas_A. Next base: position 79,292 of record JABEVE010000029.1, on the reverse strand, counting down.
CCACGCCCACCAGTTGCGCTGTCACCGGGCCAGGTTCGCCGGTGTGGTCGCGGCGGCGCGAGGTCTTGAGCGTGTCCCACAACTCGCGTTTGGACGTGACCATCTCGCTGACACAGTGCCCCGCGCCCAGTTTGCGCGCCATCTGCCGCCAGGGCAGGTCGGTGACGCCGGCCATGGGGGCGGCGAACACGCGGTTGAGCAACACGAAGCGGCCCAGGCGCAGCGCGGCAGGAGTGGCTTCGGTGGGTGTTTGTGGACGTGGGGCGAACATGAGAGAAACGAGCCTGGGCGCGGTGTCCGCGCTGCCTGTTTTTTGTGCAGGAAGCGGATTCTAGTCCTGCGGGTTCGGGGCGCCATGCGTGCCCTTTCGCGCGTCCGACACGGGCTTGGGTGTGATCTGGGCGGCGGTTTCCCGACGTTGGCGCAGAACACGCCACAGACGCAGCTTGTCGGGGTCGCTCAGGGTGCTCCAGGCGGCAATTTCATCCAGCGTGCGCCAGCATCCCTGGCAATAACCGCTGGTGGTGTCCATGGCGCAAATCTGGATGCAGGGTGAGGGGACGGACATGGCGGATGGATGCAAGCATGCGGCGCAAGGCCGTGGGCATGTCGGCTGCGGCTTCAGGCGACGGGCACTGCCGTGACGGCGCTGGGCGCGGTGCCCAGCCAGCGTCGCAGGTCGTCGGGCGCCAGCGGGAACACCACGTGCGGGTGGCCGGCGGCGGCCCAGATGCGAGTGAAGCGCCACAGGCTTTGGTCGATCAGCGCCAGCGGTGGCCCGCGATGTCCCACCGGACTCACCCCGCCGATGGCGAAGCCCGTGCGCGCCCGCACAAAGCCCGCGTCGGCCCGTGCCAGTGCGCCCACCTGCTGCGCCACCAGCGCTTCGTCCACACGCCGGTCGCCGGCGCACACCACCAGCACGGCGCGGTCGCTGTCGACATGGCGGAAGACGATCGACTTGGCGATCTGCCCGAGTTGCACGCCCAGAGCGTCCGCCGCCTGCTGCGCGGTGCGCGCGGCGGCGTCGAGCATCACGGGTGGCGCGTCATGCCCCAGAGCTCGCAGCACGGCGGCAACGCGCTGGGCCGAGTCCGACGACGCGAACATCGAGGACTCCGGGGCAGGATGCGTCATGGCCATGGTCGCAGTCCACGTCGTTCGAATGCCGGCCGCGAGCCGCGGCCCGGTTGATGCGGGCGGGCGCACAGGCCCCTGGCGTTCCACATGGTGCTGCGCTGCATCTGAGCCACTCAGGCAGCAGCCTGCGCCTGGGTGGAACCGACCTTGCTGGCGGTGCTTTGCCACGTCGTCAGCAGCGCCCGTCCAGCACGGCTGTTGTTTGGGCGACCGATGCTGCGGCTGATGAAGTCGCCGGCTTCGATCACGGCGCGAAGGTCCACGCCGGTGTGCAGCCCCAGGCCTTGCAACATGTAGAGCACATCTTCGGTGGCGACGTTGCCGGTCGCGCCTTTCGCATAGGGGCAGCCCCCCAGGCCCGCAACCGAGGCATGGAAGATGCTCACGCCCGTCTGCAGCGCGGCGAAGATATTGGCCAGCGCCTGGCCGTAGGTGTCGTGGAAATGACCGGACTGGCGTTCGATGGGAAAGGCTCTGGACGTGGCCTCGAACACCGCCTGCACCCGGCCCGGCGTGCCCACGCCGATGGTGTCGGCGATGTCGATCTCATCACAGCCGAGCGCAGCCATGCGCTGCACCACCTCGACCACGGCGGCGGGCGGCACCTCGCCCTGATACGGGCAGCCCAGCGCGCAGGAAATGCTGCCGCGCAGGCGTACCCCGGCAGCCTTGGCGGCTTGTGCCACGGGTTCGAAGCGGGCGATGGATTCGGCGATCGAGCAATTGATATTGCGCCGGGCGAACGCCTCCGATGCGGCGCTGAACACCACCACTTCGTCCGCGCCCGCCCCCAGGGCCGCTTCCAGCCCCTTCAGATTGGGCACCAGGGCCGAATACGTCGTACCGGGGTGGCGGCGGATGGCGGCCATGACCTGCGCGCTGTCGGCCATTTGCGGCACCCATTTGGGCGAGACGAAAGCCGCGGCTTCCACATTGGCAAAGCCCGCGGCGGAGAGGCGGTCGATGAGTTCGACCTTGACCGCCAGCGGCACCGGGTTGGCTTCGTTCTGCAGCCCGTCGCGCGGGCCAACTTCGACCAGTTTGATATGGCGGGGAAGGGTCATCGTGCTCATGCTCGTCTCCTCGTGTTCTGGAACGACAACGGCCTGTCGGACAGGTCGCTTTCCTTTCAATACTTTCAATACCCCAGCCGCGCGTCCACCACGCCGCCGGGCTGTTCGCCGCGCTCGATGGCAGCGATCTTGCGCATCACCTGCGCTGCCGCCGGACCGACCAGGGTTTGTGCGGCCACATGCGGAGTGATGCGGGCACGCGGATGACCCCACAGCGGGTCATCCGGTGGCAGCGGCTCGGTGGAGAACACGTCGAGCGTGGCACTGGCGATGTGGCCGCTGTGCAGCATGTCGAGCAAGTCATCCTGGTCGAGCACGGCACCACGGCTGGCGTTGACCAGATGCGCGCCCTTCGGCAAGTGACACAGGGCAGCGTAGTCGAGCAGGCCGCGGGTCTGCGCGGTGAGTGGCAGCAACACCACCAGCACCCGGGTCTGGGCGAGAAAGGCGTCGAGCCGGTCCAGCGGGTAGATCGGCCAGGGGGCGTCGAACCCGGGGCGCGCCTGGCCGCTGCGGCTGCAGGCCAGCACCGGGAAGTCCATCACCGCCACACGCCTGGCGGCGGCAAAACCCATCTGCCCCAGGCCGAGAAAACCGATGTTGAAACTCCCGCGCGGCGGCTGCACCAGGGGCTCCCAGCGGCACTGGCGCTGCAATGCGGCGTAGTCCGCCATGCGGCGCCAGGCGTGCAGCACGGCCTCGCTCACATAGTCGGCCATCTGCCGGCCCATGCCGGCATCTTCCAGGCGAATGAGCGGCACGCCGGGCAGGCTGCGCTGCATCTGCGGCAACACGGCGTCGACTCCGGCGCCGAGATTGAACACGGCGCGCAGGCCGAACTGGCTGCCGAGCCAGTCGTTCGGGGGATGCCACACCAGGGCGAAATCGGCCTGGGCTTCGGGCTCGGCGCTGGCGTCGATGACCTCGACCGCGAGCCTGAGGTCGGCGGCATGCTGCACCAGCGCCTCGCGCCAGCGGCGAAACGGTTCATCAGGATCCCAGACGGCGAGGCGCATGCGCGAGGGCTCGATGGGCGGGCCAGGGTCGATCGGCTCAGGGGGCGCCGGTCGTGGTGACGGCGGCATCCGGCCCGCTCGCGTCGGCCGGGCGCATGCGCAGCAGCAGAGCGCCTTCCTGAATTTGTTCGCCCACGGCCACCAGCACGGCGTCGATCACGCCGCCATCGCTGGCTTGCAGCGTGTGCTCCATTTTCATGGCTTCCAGCACCAGCAGCGGCTGGCCCGTTTGCACCGTCTGCCCCGACGCCACCAGCACCGCGGCAATGCGTCCGGGCATGGGCGCGCTCAAGCGGCCATTGCCGCCGGCGCCGCTGGCGGCATGGGTGCTGGCTTGACGCAGCGATAGCGCGGCGTGGCCGTCCGACGCGAACACATGCAGGCGCGCGGGTTTGGCTGCGTGGCTGTCGTTCCGGCTGTCATCCCGGTTGTCGTCCTGGCGCACGACATGCGCGCGCAGCGTCTGCTCCCCCCAGCGGATCGACAGCGTCAGTTCGTTCGGGCCGCTGGGTACGGCATGCCATTGCAGCGGCTCTGGCTGCGACGCCGCCAAGGCCAGCCGCCAGCCACCCTCGGCGCTGCGCATCAAGCTGGCCGGCAGCGCATGCGTGCCCTGCTGCCAATGCAGTTCGCGTGCCGGCAGCACGCCATTGCTCCAGCCGTCGCAGGCGCTCCAGGGGTCGAGGGTTCGTTGCGCGCGCTCGGCTTCCAGCAGGGCGCAGGTGGCCGCCAGCGTGGCGTGTTCGGGCGCCAGCGCTTCGGCCAACAGCGTGCCCTGCTCGCGGGCGATCAGGCCCGTGTCCATGTGGCCGGACATGAAGGCGGGCGATTGCACCAGACGGTGCAGGAAGGCCGCGTTGGTGTCGGGGCCGACGATGCGCACGGCTCCAAGCGCCTGCGCCATGCGCGCCAGGGCTTGCGCGCGGGTTTCTCCCCAGGCGATGAGCTTGGCGATCATCGGGTCGTAATGCGGGGTGATGGTGTCGCCCTCGCGCACGCCGCTGTCCACCCGCAGCGCGGCAGGGTCGCCGCCCACCTTGAAGGCGACATGCGGCGGCAGAGCCAGGCGTGCAAGCCGGCCGGTGGATGGCAGAAAGCCGGCGGCAGGGTTCTCGGCGTACAGCCGCACTTCGATTGCGTGCCCATGCGGCATCTGCGGCGCTGCGGGCAGCGGCTCGCCCGCGGCCACGCGCAACTGCCACGCCACCAGGTCGAGCCCGGTGATCATTTCCGTCACCGGATGCTCCACCTGCAGCCGGGTGTTCATCTCCATGAAATAAAAGCTGCGGATGCCGCCGGCGCCATCGCCTTCGGCAATGAACTCCACCGTGCCGGCGCCGACGTAGCCCACCGCTTGCGCCGCGGCCACCGCGGCCTGCGCCAGCGCGGCGCGCTGCTCGGGCGTGAGGCCGGGCGCGGGCGCTTCCTCCACCACTTTTTGGTGGCGGCGCTGCAACGAGCAGTCGCGCTCGAACAGCGCCACGGTGTGGCCGTGGCTGTCGGCGAACACCTGGATCTCAATGTGGCGCGGCTTGGCCACCAGCTTCTCGATCAGCACGGCATCGTTGCCGAAAGCGGCCTTGGCCTCACGCCGGCACGAGCCCAGGGCCGCAGCAAAGTCGGCCGCCGCCATGACTTCGCGCATACCCTTGCCGCCGCCGCCGGCGCTGGCCTTGATCAGTACCGGATAGCCGATGCGCGCCGCCTCGGCCGCGAGCAGCATGTCGTCCTGTTCGGCGCCGTGGTAGCCCGGAACCAGGGGCACTCCGGCCGCCTGCATCAGGCGCTTGGACTCGGCTTTCAATCCCATCGCATGGATGGCTGCTGGCGGCGGACCGATGAAGACCACGCCTGCATCCGCGCAGGCTTGCGCAAACGCCGCGTTTTCACTCAGGAAGCCGTAGCCCGGATGCACCGCCTGCGCCCCGCAGTCGCTTGCGGCCTGCAGGATGCGCGCGGCATCGAGATAGCTCTGCGCCGCGGCAGCCGGGCCGATACAGATGGCATCGTCGCAAGCCGCCACATGCGCTGCCCGGGCATCGGCCTCGGAATACACCGCCACGGTGCGGATGCCGAGTTCGCGGCAGGTGGCAGCAACGCGGCAGGCGATCTCGCCGCGGTTGGCGATCAACACTGTCGAGAACATGTCAGCAGGCCTCCAGGATATGCGCGGCGAGATCGCCCGCGACGGCGCTGTGCGCCTGCAGTCGATTTGGCTGCGCCGCTGCGCATCCCTTGCGGGGACGCTGGTCACCGCGGTTGGCGATCAACATGTTCGAGAACATCTCAACGGGCCTCTGGGGATGAAAGCTTCGCGGGGTAGGGATGTCGCGGTTCAGGGCTTGTCCTGTACATGCACATCGGTTACATCATGCATGGGCGGCAGCGCGCGCGACGAAATGGCGGGCGGCGCGGGCGGCGGGCCGGGTTCGGGTCGTCCACTGAACAGGCGCACCATCTTGCCGAGCAGGTCGCGGACGAAGTGAAAGCTCTTGCGTGCCAGCCACATCATGGCGATCAGGGCCAGCACCAGGGCGACGAAGAACACCAGCGGGTGTGCCCAAGACAGCCAAAGGCCTCCGAGTACCAGCGCGTCTTCGCCGAACGAGGCGCCGACATTCGAGAAGGGTTCGGGCGAGGTGTTGATCGCGGCACGGGTGGTGAGCTTGGTGCCGTGGCTGACGGCAGCCAGGCTGCCACCCGCCGCTGCCGCCAGCGCGGCGACGAAACCGTGGTCGAGCCCGAACACGCTGGCGGCGAGCAAGGCGCCCATGGGAATGCGCAGGAGTGTGGAGATGAAATCGAGCAGGCTGTCGACACCGGGAATCTTGTCGCCGATGAATTCGAGCAAGGCCAGCACCCCGGTGATGCCGACCGCCACCGGGCTGGCCAGTGCGTGCAGTCCGGGCGGCAACTGCACCCAGCCGGCCAGGCCCGCGACGCCGACGGCGAACATGACCAGGAAGGCGCGCAGCCCGCTGGCCCAGCCCAGCGCGGCGGCAAGAGCGAGGAGTTGCAAGGTGTCGCTGGTGGGTGTGGTCATGGGCGGCTTCGGGCCGTGGCAGCCGGGGGAGTGGTCAAAGCGTGGGCCAAAATGCGAGCAGGCGGCGGAACAGAACGGGATGGAACGCGCAATTCAATGCGCGGTTTGCATCGGAATGACACGATGAGGTGCCAGTGCCATCTCGTTGGCTGCAGCTTGCTGGCCCGTGGCCCGTAGCCCGAGCCGGACAAACAGGGCCCGGTCGGCATCCACGTCGGCGTTGCCGGTCACCAGCAGGGTGTCGCCGTAGAAGATGGAGTTGGCGCCGGCGAGGAAGCACAGCGCCTGGATGCCGTCGCCCAGTTCCTTGCGGCCGGCCGACAGGCGCACCCAGGCGCGGGGCATGGTGATGCGCGCGGCGGCCACGGTACGCACGAACTCGAAGGGGTCGAGGTCGGGCGCCCCCTCCAGCGGCGTGCCGGCCACGCGCACCAGGGAGTTGATGGGCACGGATTCCGGGTAGGGGTCGAGCCCGGCGAGCTGCGCCAGCAGCCCGGCGCGGTCACGCCGGCTCTCGCCCATGCCGACGATGCCGCCGCAGCACACGTGCATGCCGGCTTCGCGCACGACGTGCAGCGTGTCCAGACGCTCCTGGTAGGTGCGTGTGGTGATGATGCTGCCGTAGAACTCGGGCGAGGTGTCGAGATTGTGGTTGTAGTAGTCCAGCCCGGCGTCGGCCAGGCGCTGCGCCTGCCGGGCGTTGAGCATGCCCAGGGTCATGCAGGTTTCCAGGCCCATGGCCTTGACGCCCTCGACGATGGCGGCCACCTTGTCGATGTCGCGGTCCTTGGGCTCGCGCCAGGCGGCGCCCATGCAGAAGCGGCTGGCGCCGGCGTCTTTCGCCGCCTGGGCGTTGGCCAGAACGAGGTCGGCGTCCATCAGCTTGTCGGCTTTCACGCCGACCTCGTGGTGAGCCGATTGTGGGCAGTAGCCGCAGTCTTCCGGGCAGCCGCCGGTCTTGATCGACAGCAGCGAGGACAACTGCACCTCGGTGGGGTCGAAGTGGGCGCGATGCGTCTGCTGTGCCTGCCACATCAGTTCGGGCAGGGGCAGGGCGAGCAGGGCTTCGATGCGCTCGGGCGTCCAGGTCGGAGATGCGTGCGTTGTGGTCATGGCGTGGGTCTGTGAAAGGTCAGTTGTTCGCCCAGGATGGCTTGCGGCGCTGCAGGAAGGCGGCGATGCCTTCCCGTCCGTCGTCGCTGGCGCGAGCCTGGGCGATGCGTTCGGCGGTGTCGGCCAGCAGGGCCTCGCTGACGTGGCGCGTGGCCACGTCAGCCAGCAGGCGCTTGGCGGCGGCCAGGGCCTGCGGCGAGGCGGCCTGCAGGGCAGCGCACCATTGTTGCACCTGCGCGTCGAGCTGTGCGGCGTCGGCGGCCACCTCGTGCACCAGCCCGAGCTGCTGCGCCGTCGCGGCCGTGAACACTTCGGCTGTGAGCGTGTAGCGCTGCGCCGCACGCGTGCCCATGGCGCGCAGCACGTAGGGTGCGATGGTGGCCGGAATCAGCCCGAGCTTGACTTCGCTCAGGCAAAAGCGCGCCGGTGCGGCGGCCACCGCCAGGTCGCACGCCGCCACCAACCCCACGCCGCCACCGAAGGCGTCGCCCTGCACGCGGGCGATCACCGGCTTGGGACACTCGGCCACGGCACGCAGCATGCGCGCCAGCTGCAGGGCGTCCTCGCGGTTCTCGGCGTCGCTGTAGCCGGCCATGGAGCGCATCCAGTTGAGGTCGGCGCCGGCACAGAACGCCGTGCCTTCCGCCGCCAGCACGATGACGCGGACCTGCAACTCCGCGCCGAGTTCGATGAAGGTGGCGTGCAGCGCGGCGATGGTGGCGGCGTCGAAGGCATTGCGCGCTTGCGGGCGCGCCAGCGTGACGGTGGCTACGGCGCCGGCACTGGAAACGGTGATGGATGGTGGGTTCATTGTTGCTGCTGCTCCTGCTGCCGGCGCTCGGCCTGCAGCATCCACACCAGGTCGATTTCCGGGCTGGGGTGGCCCATCATGGTGAGCGCGGCGGTGATCTGCCCGCGGTGGTGGGTGCCGTGGTTCAAGGCATGCGCCAGCGTGGCGGCATAGGGCAGGCTGGTCGGCACGCCCTGGGTGGTGGTGTAGTGCAGGTCACCGCTCAGTCGTTCCTCGCTCAAGTGCGCGACAAAAGGCTCCCATGCCGCGACCGCGTCCAGCAGTCGCTGGCGCAGGCGGGCGCGGTCGGGCTCGGCTTCCATGTCGAGCTTGATCTTGGGCGACACGCCCTCGGCCAGGCGCGGAAACCACAGCAGCGCGTCGCCCACCAGCAGATGGTTGAGCGTGCTGTGGATGCTCTTGAAAAAAAGGCCGCAATCCCGCCGGTAGTCGGCCTCGGGCAGCCGCGTGACGTGTTCGTCGAGCAGCCTGCGCGTGGCCCAGATGTGATAGCGGGCCATGGTGCGCAAATGGGTGCGCAGGTTGGTCATGGTTGGCGTGGCTTGCTCGTGGGGTTGTGGATGTGAAGGCGGGTCAGTGCCGCCAGACCTTGAGGCCGCGCAGGTCTTCCATCACGTCGAAGTCGGCGTCGTTGTGCAGCAGGGCGTGGTCGTGCTCGATGCAGTAGCTGGCTTGCAGCACGTCCACCGCACTGCGGACGGTGTAGCCCATGGCGCGCAGCAGGCGGTCGTGCTGCACCGCTTGCAGGGCGTTGTGCTCGCCGCCGATGTCCACCGTGGTCAATTCGGCCAGGGTCTTGCGTGCGGCGAGATGGTCGCGCTCGTGGCGGAAGCCGCGCAACACTTCGAACAGCACCAGATCGGCCACGGCCAGCGGCGCCATGTCGTCGAGCAGCCAGGCGAGCTGGTCGGTCTGGCGGGTGGTGCGGCCATTGAAAAAATCGATCCACACCGAACTGTCCACCAGGATCATTTCGTCGCCTTGTCCGGGTCCGTCGCGGGGCCGTAGGCCTTGCGCGACTCCTGCACCATGGGCGGCGCGGCGCCGGGGGCCAGGGGGTCTTCCCAGCGCAGTTTGCCGCGCAGGGCGAGCAGGTCGCGATAGGCCGCCTGCCGGCGCAAGAGCTGCAAGCCGGCTTCCACCGCGTCCTTCTTGGTTTTGAACGGACCGGCGCGCATGGCGGCTTCCATCAAGGCGTCGTCGATATCGATGTTTGTGCGCATGATGTGTATAAAGTATTGTTTGCGTACATATTATAGGCCTGTCACATCCGGAACACGCCGAAGCGCGTTGCGGGAATCGGCGCGTTCAACGCGGCCGAGAGGCCCAGCGCCAGTACGCGACGGGTGTCGGCGGGGTCGATGATGCCGTCGTCCCACAGCCGTGCCGTGGCGTAATACGGGTGGCCCTGGGTTTCGTATTGATCGCGGATGGTTGCCTTGAAGGCCTCCTCGTCCGCCGCGCTCCAGGCGCCGCCCTTCGCCTCGATGCCGTCGCGCCGCACCGTGGCCAGCACGCTGGCGGCCTGCTCGCCGCCCATCACGCTGATGCGTGCGTTGGGCCACATCCAGAGCTGGCGCGGGCCATAGGCGCGGCCGCACATGCCGTAGTTGCCGGCGCCGAAGGAGCCGCCGACGATGACGGTGAACTTGGGGACCTGGGCGCATGCCACGGCGGTCACCATCTTCGCACCATGGCGGGCAATGCCCTCGTTCTCGGCTTTCTTGCCGATCATGAAGCCAGTGATGTTCTGCAGGAACACCAGCGGCACGCGGCGCTGGCAGCACAGCTCGATGAAGTGCGCACCCTTCAGCGCCGACTCGGAAAACAAAATGCCGTTGTTGGCGACGATGCCCACCGGCATGCCCTGGATGTGGGCGAAGCCGCACACCAGGGTGGCGCCGTAGCGCGCCTTGAATTCGTCCAGCTCTGAGCCGTCGACGATGCGGGCGATGATCTCGCGTACGTCCAGCGGCTTGCGCAAATCCAGTGGCGCCAGGCCATGCAGGTCCTCGACCGCATAGGCAGGATCGCGTGGTTCGCGCATGTCCAGCTGCTGGCGCTTGTCGGCTGCGGCGGGCAGGTGGCCGACGATGCGGCGGGTGATCGCCAGTGCCTCGGTGTCGTCGTGGGCGTAGTGGTCGGCCACGCCCGAGAGTCGCGTGTGCACGTCGGCGCCGCCCAGGTCTTCGGCGCTCACCACTTCGCCGATGGCGGCTTTGACGAGAGGGGGGCCGGCGAGGAAGATGGTGCCCTGGCCTTTGACGATGATCGACTCGTCGCTCATTGCCGGCACGTAGGCGCCGCCCGCGGTGCACGAGCCCATCACCACCGCAATCTGCGGAACGCCGGCTGCCGACATGGTGGCCTGGTTGTAGAAGATGCGGCCGAAGTGGTCGCGGTCGGGGAACACCTCGTCCTGATTGGGCAGATTGGCGCCGCCCGAGTCCACCAGGTAGATGCAGGGCAAGCGGTTCTCGGCGGCGATGTCCTGCGCGCGCAGATGCTTTTTCACGGTCAGGGGGTAGTAGGTGCCGCCCTTGACCGTGGCGTCGTTGCACACGATGACGCATTCGCGCCCAACCACGCGGCCGATGCCGGTGATGATGCCGGCTCCCGGCGCGGCGTTGCCGTACAGGCCGAGGCCGGCCAGTGCGGAGAACTCCAGGAAGGGCGTGCCGGGATCGAGCAGTTGTGCCACGCGCTCCCGCGGCAGCAGCTTGCCGCGCGCGGTGTGCTTGGCCCGTGCGGCCTCGCCGCCGCCCAGAGCCGCCAGGGCCAGCTTGGCGCGCAAGTCGTCGAGCAACGCGCGCATGGTTTGTGCCTGCCCAGCGAAGGCGGCGCTGCGGAGGTCGATGCTGGATTCAAGACGGGGCATGGCTGGGGTTCGGTCCGGGGGAGGCAAGAAATCGGGGGCTGCTGGTCGGGTGATGTGAAGCTGTCGCGCCGTGCTCAGGCCGTGTGCTCCGCCTGCACGCCCAGCTCCTGCTGCATGGCCTCGCGAATCTTGAACTTCTGCACCTTGCCGGTGATGGTCAGCGGAAAGCTCTGCACGAAGCGGATGTGGCGTGGAATCTTGTAGTGCGCGATCTGACCTTGGCAGAACGTGCGGATGTCATCGTCCGTGGGAGACATGCCAGGTTTGGCGATGATCCAGGCGCACAACTCCTCGCCGTACTTCGCATCGGGAACGCCCACCACCTGCACGTCCTGCACCATGGGGTGGCGGTAGAGAAATTCCTCCACTTCGCGTGGATAGATGTTCTCGCCACCGCGAATCACCATGTCCTTGATGCGGCCAACGATGTTGACGTAGCCCTCGGCGTCCATCGTCGCCAGATCGCCGGTGTGCATCCAGCCCTCGGGGTCGATGGCCTCTTGCGTCTTCTGCGCATCACCCCAATAGCCGTGCATGACCGAATAGCCGCGCGTGCAGAGCTCCCCTGGCGTGCCTGGCGGCACGGTGGCTCCGGTTTGCGGGTCGATGATCTTCACCTCCAGATGCGGCTGCACCTGACCGACGGTGCTGACGCGCTTGTCCAGCGGTGTGTCGGTGGAACTCTGACAGCTCACTGGCGCGGTTTCGGTCATGCCGTAGGCGATGGTGATTTCACTCAAGTGCATATCACGCACCACCCGCTTCATCACCTCGGTCGGGCAGGGGCTGCCGGCCATGATGCCGGTGCGTAGCGTGTCCATGTTGAACTCCGCGAAGCGCGGATGGTCGAGCATGGCGATGAACATGGTGGGCACGCCGTGCAGGCCGGTGCAGGCTTCTTCCTGCACGGTCTGCAGGGTGAGCAAAGGGTCGAACCCATCGTTCGGATACACGATGGTGGCGCCATGCGTGAGGCAGGCCAGGTTGCCCAGCACCATGCCGAAGCAGTGGTAGAGCGGCACCGGGATGCACAACCGGTCGGCCGCGGTCAGCTTCATGGCCTCGCCGATGAAATAGCCGTTGTTCAGGATGTTGCTGTGCGTCAGCGTCGCGCCCTTGGGAAAGCCCGTGGTGCCGCTGGTGAACTGGATGTTGATGGGGTCGTGCGCGTCGAGGCTGGCGGCAGCCTGCGCCAGAGCCGGATCGTCCGGGCTGCCCTGGGACATCCAGTCGGCGAAGCGCAGCATGCCCGGCTGTTCGGCGTCCCCGAGCGTCACCACCAGCCGCAGCTCCGGCAGGCGCGCGGCGCGCAGTTCGCCCGGGGCGCAGGTGGCAAGCTCCGGCGCGAGTTCGCGCAGCATGGCCAGGTAGTCGCTGGTCTTGAAACGCGTCATCGTCACCAGCGCGCGGCAGCCCACCTTGTTCAGCGCGTACTCCACTTCCGATGTGCGGTACGCGGGGTTGATGTTCACCAGGATGACGCCCACCTTCGCCGTGGCCAGTTGCATCAGCACCCATTCCACGCCGTTGTGCGCCCAGATGCTGACGCGGTCGCCCTTGCGCAGGCCGCTGCGCAGCATGGTGCTGGCCAGCCTGTCGACCTCGCGCCGCAGTTCGGCATAGCTCAGGCGGCGGCCCTGGTGACGCGACACCAGGGCCTCGTGCTCACCCTGGCGCGTGGCCATCGCATCGAAGAAATCGCCCAGGGTCTGGGTGATGAGCGGCGCGAGCGCGCCGCCGCAGGCATAACTGGTGGTCAGGACATCGGCCATGGTTGTCTCCAGGGTTCGGGTGCGGCGCTCGGGCGCCGTCGGGTTGGATGCCGGCAAGACTTCAGAACCTTGCCGTCAGCCAGGCGTCGAGCTGGGGCATGCGGTCCACGCCCCAGAAGGGCTCGTCGTCCACCACGAAAAACGGCGCGCCGCACACGCCACTTTGCAGCGCGCGATCGACATTCGCCTTGAGCTGAGCCTTGATCTGCGCGTCTGCGCACCAGGCATCGAGTTGCGTCGGCTCCAGTTCCAGTCCCCGTGCCAGCGCGTGCAGCACCGGCATGTCGCTGATGTTGCGGTTGTGGGCAAAGTACGCGTCGAAGCAGGCATGCACCCAGGCCGTGGCCTTGTCAGGATGCTCGCGCTGCAACCCGATGAGCACGCGCGCGGCCTGATAGGTGGCCACGGGGAAGGGCTCGGGATGGCGGTAGGGCACACCAAGAAAACGGGCCGAGCGCGGGAAGTCGATGAGGGCGTAATCACCCTTGATCGGCTGGTCCACCAGAGCCTTGACCCCTGTTGCCGCGAACACCGGTCCCAGCAGGATGGGCACCCATTCGAGGCCGCGCTCGTGCTTCGCCGCCAGCGCCTCGATGCGGGTGCTGGCGAGGTAGGAGTAAGGCGAGGTGAAGTCGAAATACAAGGTGATGGGGCTGACGGGCATGGTGGATCTCCGGGGGCTTCGTTGTTGCATTGTCATGGGTCGGTGCCGTGCTGGCCAGAACACTCAAGTGCACGCAAGTTCCCGGGCGATGAGCATTTTTTGCACATCGCTGGTGCCTTCGTAAATCTGGCAAACCCGCACGTCGCGCCAAATGCGCTCGACGGGAAAGTCTTCCACATAGCCGTAGCCGCCGTGGATCTGCATGGCGTCACTGCACACGCGCTCGGCGATTTCGCTGGCGAACAGCTTGGCCATCGCGGCTTCTTTCAGGCAAGGCTGGCCGGCATCTTTCAGGCTGGCCGCGTGCCACACCAGTTGCCGCGCCGCCTCGATCTGCATCGCCATGTCCGCCAGCCGGAACTGCACAGCCTGGTGCTCGGCGATTGGCTTGCCGAACGCGCTGCGCTCGCGGGCGTAGCGCAGGGCAGCCTCGAACGCCGCACGCGCCATGCCCACCGCCTGCGATGCAATGCCGATGCGCCCGCCCTCCAGCCCGGAGAGTGCGATCTTGTAGCCCTCGCCCTCGGCCCCGATGCGGTTTTCCAGCGGCACGCGACAGGCGTCGAAGCGAATCTGCGCGGTGTCGCTCGCGCTTTGCCCGGTCTTGTGTTCCAGGCGCTCGACGACATACCCCGGCGCATCGGTGGGCACGATGAAGGCGCTGATGCCCTTCTTGCCCGCTGCCCGATCGGTCACCGCCAGCACGATGGCCACGCCGCCGTTCTGGCCGCTGGTGATGAACTGCTTGACGCCGTCGAGGACATAGTGATCGCCCTCCTGCGTGGCGAGCGCCGGGCCGTCGGCGTCGTGGCGCACATGCCTCGCGGTCGTGCGCAGGTTGGATGCATCCGACCCTGCCTGCGGCTCGGTCAGGGCGAACGCGCCGATCATCGCGCCGCGTGCCACCGGCTTGAGCCAGCGCTCCTTCTGGGCCTCGCTGCCCCAGGCCATCAAGATGGAGCAGACCGGGCAGTTGTTCACACTCACGATGGTGCTGGTGGCGCCGTCGGCGGCGGCAATTTCCTCGATCGCCAGCGCCAGCGCCAGATAGTCCAGCCCGGCGCCATCCCATCGCACGGGCACGGCAATGCCAAGGCAGCCGAGCGCGGCCAGGCCTTGCAAGGCCTGGCGCGGGAAGCGGGCCTCTCGCGCCCAGGTGGCGGCGTGAGGTGCGATTTCTGCTTGCGCGTAGTCGCGCACCGCGTCGCGGATGAGTCGATGGTCGTCAGCGAGGAGCATGGTCAGTGTGGAAGCTTGGCGGTGACTTCGATTTCGATGCGCATGCGAGGGTCGATCAAGCCGCAGATCTGTGCCGTCGCGGCCGGGCGCGCGCGGGCAAAGTGCTGGCCGAAGATGGGTGCGAGCTGGTCGAACAGGGCGGCTTCGGTCAGCAGGTAGCGCACCCGCACCACGTCGTCCAGCGTGCAGCCGGCCTCGCGCAAGGCGGCGGTGATGTTGCGGAAGCATTGCCGGGTTTGCTCCACCGCGTCGTCGCTGATGGTCATGGCGACGTAGTCGAAACCCGTGGTGCCGGAGACATGCACATAGCGGTCATCGACCACGGCGCGGCTGTAGCCGGCAAGGGCTTCGAAGCTGGAACCGGAGCTGATGCGCTGGTTCACAGCAGTTCCACCGTCATGGCGGTGGCCTCGCCGCCGCCGATGCACAGCGCCGCCACACCCTTGTTCAACCCGCGCGTGCGCAATGCGCCCAACAGCGTGACGACGATGCGCGCTCCGCTTGCGCCGATCGGGTGGCCCAAAGCCACAGCGCCGCCATGCACGTTGACGATGTCGTGCGGCAGGCTGAATTCGCGCATGGCCGCCATGGTGACGGCGGCGAAGGCCTCGTTGACTTCCCACAAATCCACATCAGTCGCCTTCCAGCCGGATTGGTCCAGCACCTTCCGGATTGCGCCCACTGGCGCGGTGGTGAACCACTCCGGCGCCTGCGCATGCACCGCATGCGAGACGATGCGGGCAATGGGCTTGCAGCCGAGCTTGGCGGCGGTGGATCGGCGCATCAGCACCAGTGCGGCGGCCCCGTCGGAAATGCTCGACGAGGTGGCGGCGGTGATGGCACCGTCCTTCTTGAACGCCGGTTTCAAGCCGGGAATCTTGTCGAGCTTGGCCTTGAATGGCTGCTCGTCGCGGCTGATGGCGGTGTCGCCGCCACGACCCGCCACGGTGACCGGCGCCATTTCCCAGTCGAAGCTGCCGTTCTCGTTCGCTTGCTTGCTGCGCTCGGTGGAGGCGACGGCGAACGCATCCATCTCGGCGCGGCTGAAGCTGTACTTGCTGACGCAGCTTTCGGCGAACACGCCCATGGCCTTGCCGCGGTCATAAGCGTCTTCCAGGCCATCGAGCGCCATGTGGTCGTAGAACTGCGCCAGACCATACTTCACTCCCTTGCGGACGAAGGCCAGATGCGGCGCGTTGGTCATGCTCTCCATGCCGCCGGCCACCATCACCTCGGCGGAGCCGGCCGCCAGCATGTCGTGGGCGAACATCATCGCCCGCATGCCCGAGCCGCACATTTTCGAGAGCGTCACGGCTCCGGCGGATTGCGGCAGTCCGGCCTTGAGCGCGGCCTGCCGCGCCGGGGCCTGGCCCTGGCCGGCCATGAGGCAATTGCCCATCAGCACTTCGTTCACGGCGTCGCCACCGATGCCGGCACGTTGCACGGCCGCGGCAATGGCCGTCGCGCCGAGATCCCAGGCGGGGACGGCGGCGAAGTCGCCGAGCAATCCCCCAATGGGCGTGCGCGCGGCGGAAACGATGACGATGGGATCGGAACTCATGATGCCTCCTGAGCGGTTGTTGAGAGGGGTGCCGTGCGCGTCGGCGCGGACACGGACGACGCACACCGATGGCCGAAGCGGCGCGTCGTGTCGTACGGAAACACGTCGAACACATGGCCGTCGCGTGTGCGCTGCTGTTGCCGCTGCCAGTATGCGGCGTCGAGCAGATCGGCGTGGTGGCGCATGAAGACCTCGCGCACCTTGGGGTTGCCGAGCAGGAATGTGCCGAAGGTCTCGGGAAAGATGTCGTGCGAGCCCACCGGGTACCAGGGCTCGGCTGCCATTTCGTCTTCTTCGCAGCGCGGCGCGGGTACATGGCGGAAGTTGCAGTCGGTGATGTATTCGATCTCGTCGTAGTCGTAGAACACCACCTTGCCGTGGCGCGTGATACCGAAGTTTTTCCACAGCATGTCGCCCGGAAAAATATTCGCCGCCACCAGGTCTTTGATGGCGTTGCCGTAGTCGATCACCGCGGCCTCCAGTTGCGCCGGCGTGGCTTCCTGCAGGTGGATGTTGAGCGGAATCATGCGCCGCTCGATGTAGCAATGACGAATGATGAGCAAGTCGCCTTCCTCCTCCACCAGCGAGGCGCAAGTCGCCTTGAGTTCGGCAATCAACGCAGGGTCGAAGCGCTCGCGCGGAAAGGCCACGTTGGAATACTCCAGGGTGTCGGCCATGCGGCCCACGCGGTCGTGCTGTTTGACCAGCAGATACTTGGCCTTGATTTTCTCGCGCGTGGTGTCTTTCGGAGCGGGGTAGAAGTCGCGAATGACTTTGAACACGAAGGGGAACGAGGGTAGGGTGAACACCAGCATCACCATGCCCTTGATGCCCGGGGCGGTGGTGAAGTGGTCGCTCGAATGCCGCAAGTGGTAGAGGAAATCGCGGTAGAACAAGGTCTTGCCCTGCTTGGCCAGACCGAGCGCGCTGTAGAGCTCGGAGCGCGGTTTGCGTGGCATCAGCGTGCGCAAAAACTGCACATAGGCCGAGGGCACCGCCATGTCCACCATGAAGTAGGCGCGGGCGAAGGAGAACAGCAGCAGCATGTCGTCCTCATGCAGCAGCACGGTGTCGATGGCGAGCCGGCCACGCGCGTTGTGCAGGATGGGCAAGGCCAGCGGAAACTCCCAGAAGCCGTTGATGATCTTGCCCACCGCGTAGGCGCCCTTGTTGCGGTAAAACAGCGAGGACAGCACCTGGATCTGGAAATTGCCGCGCAGCCGCGCCCCATCCAGTCGCCGCTCCACGGCTTGCAGCACCAGGTCGATGTCGCGCTCCAGATGCTCGAAGGGAAGCCGCAACTGGTGGTTGTGGATGATGCGCACCAGCGTGTCGCGCAGGGTCTCGCGTGTGGGGTAGTACGCGCGGAAGGTGGGTTGCGCCGCCGGCTCGTCGTACTCGATGTATTCGGTGGACAGGGCCGGACGCACGAACAGAATGTCGTTGTGGAAATGCTGCCGGTGCAGAATCTTGGTGGTCACCGAATTGAAGAAGGTTTCGGCCAGCTCGGGTTGCAGATGGTTGGTGAGCAGGCCGATGTAATGCAGTTTGGCCTGATGCCAGATGGCCGTGTCCAGATGGCCGGCGTCGAATTCGGTCTGCAGCCGCTCGGTGGCCTCGTCCACCCGGGTGTCGTAGAAGGCGATGCGCTCGCGCTGCGCCCGCTGTTGCCCGGCCCAGTCGGCTGCTTCGAACCGCGCCTTGGCCTCGCGGCTGACCTCGCGGAACAGACGGTAATGCTTGTTGAAGCCGTCGAGCATGGCGCGGGCGATGGCGAATGCCACGTGCGAATCCAGCCGGGGTGGAAATTGGTTCATCGCGCAGGCCCACGAAGCAGAAACGCCTCCGACTTTACCCGCGCTCGCGCTTCGGGAACGCGGCGGCACGGCATGCCCCGCTGCAGCCTGCGTGCTAGGCTGAACGACCTCGTGCTGATCAGGTTGGCATGCTGCGGTGCAGCGCGACGCAAGCCCGTTGCGGCGAGTCGCATGCAGAGCAATGCCCGGTCAGCCTCAGTACCCAACTTGACACTTCCAGGAGACACGCCATGCCCGGACTGCTTCCCGATGTCGACCCCGACGGCCTGCTTGAATACTCGGTTGTCTACACCGACCGCTCGCTCAACCACATGGCCAAGCGCTTTCAGCAGGTGATGCGCGATCTGTCCGACATGCTGAGAGCCGCTTACAACGCGCAGGAAGCCGTGATCGTGCCCGGCAGCGGCAGCTTCGCGATGGAAGCCGTGGCGCGCCAGTTCGTGCAGGGCCAGGGCGCGCTCATCGTGCGCAACGGCTGGTTCAGCTACCGCTGGTCGCAAATCCTCGAGATGGGCAAGCTCAGCAACCAGGTCACCGTGCTCAAGGCACGCCGCACGGCCGAGGCCGGCGAGTCGCCCTTCGTCCCCGCGCCCATCGTCGAGGTGGTTGCCGCCATTCGCCGCGAGCGCCCCGCCGTGGTGTTCGCGCCCCATGTGGAAACCTCCGCCGGCATGATCTTGCCCGACGACTATCTGCGCGCCATCGGCACCGCGGTACGCGAAGTCGGCGGCCTGTTCGTGCTCGACTGCATCGCCTCCGGCGCGATGTGGGTGGACATGCAGGACAACCTGGTGGACGTGCTCGTTTCGGCGCCGCAAAAAGGCTGGAGCGGCCCGCCCTGCTGCGGCTTCGCCATGCTGGGCGAGCGCGCCGTGGCCAGACTCGGCACCACCCAGAGCGACAGCTTCACCTGCGATCTGAAGAAGTGGCAGCAGATCATGCAGACCTACGTCAAGGGCGGCCATGCCTACCATGCCACCATGCCGACCCAGGCGCTGGAGCAGACTCGCGATGTCATGCGCGAGGCCTGCGCCATCGGCCTGCCCAGGCTCAAGGCCGCGCAGATCGAACTGGGCCGGGCGGTGCGCGCCTCGCTGGAGCGCCGCGGCGTGAAAAGCGTGGCGGCGGCCGGTTTTCAGGCGCCGGGCGTGGTGGTGAGCTACACCCGCGACCCCGACATCCAGAACACCAGGAAGTTCGTCGCCGCCGGCCTGCAAATTGCCGCCGGCGTGCCCTTGGCCTGCGACGAGCCGGCCGATTTCATGAGCTTCCGCATCGGCCTGTTCGGCCTCGACAAATGGGCCGACGTGCCCGCCGCCGTGCGCCGTCTCGAGGCCGCGTTCGACGCCGTGGGCCTGGTTCCTGCACAGCAGACCCAGCCACAGATGGCGTGACACGTCCGGCATGCGCGCAGACACTTGATGCAACCGTGGTTCAGGCCGTCTGCGCGTACAGTTCGCGGCCGATCAGCATGCGGCGAATCTCGCTGGTGCCAGCACCGATTTCGTACAACTTGGCGTCGCGCCAGAGCCGCCCCAGCGGATAGTCGTTGATATACCCATTGCCGCCGAAGATCTGGATGCCTTCGCCCGCCATCCAGGTGGCTTTTTCGGCACACCAGAGGATGACCGCGGCGCAGTCTTTGCGCACGCCCCGGGCATGGCCATCGCCGAGGGCATCGAGGTTTTTGCCCACCGTGTACAGCAGACTGCGCCCGGCTTGCAGCGTGGTGTACAGGTCGGCGAGCTTGGCTTGAATGAGCTGAAATTCGCCGATCGCGCGGCCGAACTGCCTGCGTTCATGCGCGTAGGGCACGACGTTGTCCAGCACCGCCTGCATGATGCCAACCGGCCCTCCTGCCAGGACCGCGCGCTCGTAGTCCAGCCCGCTCATCAGCACTTTCGCGCCGCCTCCCACGCTCCCCAAGACGTTCTCGGCCGGCACCTCGACATCCTGGAAAACCAACTCGCCTGTGTGGCTGCCGCGCATGCCCAGTTTGTCGAGCTTTTGCGCCACGGAAAAGCCCTTGAACGTCTTCTCCACGATGAAGGCGGTGATGCCCTTGCTGCCCGCGGCCAGATCGGTCTTGGCATACACCACCAGGGTATGCGCATCGGGCCCGTTGGTGATCCACATCTTGGTGCCGTTGAGCACGTAGGCATCACCGCGCTTGTCGGCGCGCAGCCTCATGCTGACCACGTCGCTGCCCGCGCCCGGCTCGCTCATGGCCAGGGCCCCCACATGCTCACCCGACAAGAGCTTGGGCAGGTAGCGCGCCCTCTGCGCCGCATTGCCGTTGCGCCGGATCTGGTTGACACACAGATTCGAATGCGCGCCGTAACTCAAGGCCACCGAGGCGCTGGCGCGCGAGATTTCCTCCATCGCCACCATGTGCGCGAGATACCCCATGCCGCTGCCGCCCTCCGACTCCGGCACGGTTACGCCAAGCAGCCCGAGGTCGCCCAACTTGCGCCAGAGTTCCATCGGGAACTGGTCGCTGCGGTCGATGTCCGAGGCGCGCGGGGCGATCTCGGCCTGCGCGAAGTCGCGCACGGCCTCCCGCAGCGCATCGATGTCATCGCCGAGTTGAAAGTCCAGGCCTGGCAGGTTCATCGCAAGTCTCCTTGGGGGTCGACGCGTTCGTAGCGGGCGCTGCTACCGCGCGGCTTAGGGCAGGGGTGCTCCATACGCCTTCGCCACCGGCATGATGGTCTGTTGCATGACCGCGCACAGCGTCTCGCGACCATCGTCGGCTTGGTGAACCACGTCCGCCGCCGTGACGATGATGCGCCGCCCGGTGCGCACCACCCGTCCTCGCGCCAGCAAGGTGCCACCACTGCAGGCCGCCAGGAAATTGATCTTGTACTCCACCGTGGTCACTTCCATGCCTTCGGGCGCGACAGTCATTGCGGCGTAGCCGGCGGCGATGTCGGCCAACGCGCCCATCGCCCCACCGTGAAAGCTGCCCTGCTGCTGGCTCACGCGCTCGGAGTGCGGCAGTCGAATGTCGGCCCTGCCAGGCGCGAGATGCTCGATGCTCGCGTGCCAATGACGCATGAGCCCTTGGCGCGCAAAGCTCTGCCGCACGGCAGTATCCAGCGCGGGGGAAAGCGTCGCGACGGCGGCCTGTGTGCCAAGGGTTGCGGTGGGTGTCTGCTGCATGGTTCGACGTGCGCGATGGTGGCAGGAGGAGGATCGTGGACGTTTTGATGGTCAAGTCGGACAGCGCGATTGACGTTTACGTTAACGGCAATCCTAGCAGCCTGCCCTCGCGTCTGTCGCGCGCTGCGACTATCGGGCCTGTTCGGCGCCTTGCTTGGTCATCAGTGCACGGGCCTCGGCTTCATGGCCGCCAATCTCATCCAGCGTGGTCTGCAGCTCGGCGATGCGCTCTTCGATGTCACGGCGGTGAGCACTCAAGACGTCGAGGAAGCGGCGCAGTTGCGGTGTCGTGTCGCGCGGCGATTCGTACATCGACACCAGCTCCTTGATCTCGGCCAGACTCAACCCCAGGCGCTTGCCGCGCTGCGTGAGCTTCAGGCGGGTGCGGTCACCTTGCGAGTACACCCGCTGGCGTCCATCGCGTTCGGGTTGCAGCAGGCCGGCTTCCTCGTAGAAACGAATCGCGCGCGGTGTGAGCCCGAACTCGCGCGCCAACTCTGCAATGGTGTAACGCGGCGGCGGCGGTTTGGTCATGGGGTGCGGGCAGGGAGGGAGGCATCGGATTGACGTATACGTCAAGTTTAATCAGAAGGACTGCGGCGACCAACCGGCCAGCGCGAGCGACCGGTGGTGACTGACCGCCACCCGCCGCGGTGGGTGACAGTCCATGATCCCGGGAACAGGCCCCACACGGGCTGGCACGCACAATCCCGATCTTGGCTTTACGCTTGCATGACCCAGTTGACCTCGAGTCGCGGGCTTCGCCGTCCTCGACCCCCCATGCAGACCCCTGTCGATGTCCAAGTCCATGTCCATGTCCGACCCCGTGCCCACACCGCTGCAAACTCGCGAGGACTACACCGCCGCCTACGACAACTCGGCGGCAGTACCCAACGCCCCCGTTTTGCTGCAGGACCTGCTTGCCCGCAGCCAGGCCGTGTATGCGCAGCATGCCTGCACGCGCAACATCCCCTACGGCCCTGCTCCGCGCCAGGTGTTCGACTGGTTTGCGCCCACACAGCCGTTCCGCGAGGCGGGCGCCGTGAGCGCCGCGCCCATTCTTGTCTTTCTCCACGGCGGTTACTGGCAATGGCGCAGCAAGGATGATTTCGCCTGCATCGCTGCGGGCCCGTTGGCGGCGGGCTTCCACGTGGTGCTGGGCGAGTACACCCTGGCGCCGCAGGCGCGAATGCCCGACATCGTCGCCGAAGTCGGTTTGCTCCTGGACATGCTGCAGTCCACCCCCGGGCTCGGTCCGTCACAGGGTCAGCCGCGCATCGTGCTGGCGGGGCATTCGGCCGGCGGCCATCTGGCAGCCATGCACCGCAGCCATCCGACGGTTGCTGCGGTGCTCGCCATCAGCGGGCTGTTCGAACTGGCGCCGATTGCACGCGGCGCCCTCAACGATGCCCTGCAGCTCGGCGAGGTGGAGATTGCCGCATGCAGTCCGCAGCGCCGCATCCAGCCGGGCTGCACCACCGCGGTGGCCGTCGGCACGGCCGAACTGCCTGAACTGCAGCGCCAGAGCCATGCCTATGCCGCAGCGCTGCAGGCGGCGGGAGAGCCGGGACAGCTTCACATGCTGCCCGGGCGCAACCACTTCGACATCCTGCACGAGCTGGAGCGGCCGGAGGGTTCGTTGTCGATCTTGGCGCGTGCGCTGGCGAAACGCGCCGGGCTTGGCCCAGCCGGCTGACGCTTTCTGTCGCATCCATGCGCGAAATCGGTCGGTGTGTGACAAAACATGGCAATGCAATGCGGGCTTCTGGCGCAAATGCTCGACGTTTTTGTGACAAGTTGCACGCTCAGTCGTCTTGTTCGCATGGCGCAACTCTTGCTGCTCGCCCGGTGCCCCGACTGGGAGCCAGCGGCGAGTTCGGCGCCTCCACCGACCCAAAATATCATCAGAGGCACGCCATGCTGCAAGCCCAGCGCCCACCGCCGCCGTGCAACCAACAACGCAACGCCAGCACGGGTTTCACGCTCATCGAGCTGATGATCGTGGTCGCCATCATCGGCATCCTGGCCGCCATTGCCATTCCCGCCTATCAAACCTATGTGATTCGCGCCCAGGTTTCCGAGGGGCTCTCCCTCGCAGGCGGCACCAAGCTGGCCCTGGGGGATTTTTACGGACAAAAGGGCTATCTGCCGGCGAGCAATGCCTCGCTCAACCTGCCCGGGACCATTCAGGGCAACTATGTCAGCAACGTCACCATGCGCAGCGCCGGTGTGATTCAGGTTCAGTACGGTCGCAAGGCGAACAGCGACATCCTGGGCAGCACCTTGCTGCTCTCCGCCCGCACCAGCGCCGGCGCCATCGCCTGGACCTGTGTCGCCGGCGGCAGCAAACCCATCGCCACCGCTTACTTGCCAACCTCCTGCACCTGACTCCTCGGCAGCCCACCGCAAGCCGTGCGGCACAAGCTGGCACGCAATCTGCTAGATGAAGCGTGAACAAGTTGTGTTGTTCTCTCATCTCCGGGACTTTCGCCCGCCGCAAGGCGGGCTTTTTCTTGGCGGATCGTGACTTCTGGACGCTGTGTGTGCTGGATCCGGCTGCACTCGGCCACCCCAGGGCAGGTGTCGGGTCGCCGAAGGCCATCAACGCCACTGTGCCGACGTCGGCCACGCACCGTCTGACCCGCGTCTTCCACGGCCGCTGCAAACAAACTGTTGCAGCGTGGGGAGATGGTTTTTCCTAGGATGCAGGCATCGGGCACCAAGCTTCGGCGCCTGGCATTACGGGAGGTGATGGTTATGCAGATGCGACATCTGGGCACCAGTGGTCCGCTGGTGTCCGCGCTGGGCCTGGGCTGCATGGGCATGTCGGAGTTCTATGGCCCGGCGGATGAGGCGGCGTCGATCGCCACCATCCACCGCGCGCTGGATCTGGGCGTGAACTTCCTCGACACGGCCGATATGTACGGCGCGGGGGACAACGAGGAACTGCTGGGTCGTGCCCTGCGTGGGCGCCGCAACCAGGCGGTGCTGGCCACCAAGTTCGGCAACGTCAGGGGACCGGATCGCAGCTTTGCCGGGGTCAACGGCCGCCCGGAGTACGTGCTCCAGGCATGCGACGCCAGCCTTCGCCGGCTCAAGCTCGACGTCATCGACCTGTACTACCAGCACCGCGTGGACCCGCAGGTCCCGATCGAGGAGACGGTGGGGGCGATGGCCGATCTCGTGCATGCCGGCAAGGTGCGCTGGCTCGGCCTGTCGGAGGCGGCGCCCGCCACCATCCGCCGTGCCCATAAAGTGCATCCGATTGCCGCACTGCAAACCGAATACTCGCTGTGGACCCGCGACCCGGAAGGCGAACTGCTCGATACGGTGCGCGAGCTCGGCATCGCGTTCGTTGCCTACAGCCCGCTCGGGCGCGGCTTTCTCACCGGCGCGATCCGCAAGCAGGAGGACCTCAGCCCCGGCGACTGGCGCCTGCACTCGCCGCGTTTCCAGGCCGACGCCATTGCCGCCAATCTGCACTTGGCCGACACCCTGCACAGCATGGCCGCCGAGCGTGGCTGCACCGCCGCCCAACTGGCGCTGGCCTGGCTGCTGGCGCAGGGCGACGACATCATTCCCATTCCGGGCACGCGCCGCATCAGCCGTCTGGAAGAGAACCTGGGTGCGCAGAAGGTGCCGCTATCCACCGACGACCTGCTGCGCATTCACCAGGCCATGCCCCCGGGTGCGGCCCGGGGCACACGCTATCCGGAGGCGGGGCTGAAGGCCGTGAACCGCTAGGACCGGCCGCGCCCTCGCGCCGTTGGGCGACGAGGGGCGCGGCGCGCATGCAGTCAGCCACGCTTCGCTGCCGCGGTGGATGCAGCGTCAGCCCGGGCGTAGAGTGGAGGTGGCCCAACCGGCCGTTCACAACACCACACGAAAGCCACAAGGCGCCACGAGCGCCGCAACACACGGAGACCGACATGCTGCACCAAGCAAGCCCGAAGAACCCCCTGTCCTACATCGACCCCCAGCCCGACAGCCCTTGGCAAACCTACCTGGCCCAGGTCGACCGCGTGCTGCCCTATCTGGGCGACCTCGCCCGCTGGGGCGAGACGCTGCGACGGCCCAAGCGCGCCCTCATCGTCGACGTGCCGATCGAAATGGACGACGGCACGGTGCAGCATTTCGAGGGCTACCGCGTGCAGCACAACCTCTCGCGCGGCCCCGGCAAAGGCGGCGTGCGCTACCACCCGCAGGTCACGCTGGAGGAGGTGATGGCGCTGTCGGCGTGGATGACGGTGAAGAACGCCGCCGTGGGCCTGCCCTTCGGCGGCGCCAAGGGCGGCATCCGGGTCGAGCCGTCGCGGTTGTCGCGCAAGGAACTCGAGCGCCTGACGCGGCGCTACACCAGCGAGATCGGCATCATCATCGGCCCGCAGCAGGACATCCCGGCGCCCGACGTCAACACCAACGCCCAGATCATGGCGTGGATGATGGACACCTACTCCATGAACATCGGCGGCACCGCCACCGGCGTCGTCACCGGCAAGCCGGTGCAGCTCGGCGGCTCGCTCGGGCGGGTCAAGGCCACTGGGCGCGGCGTGTTCGTCACAGGGCGCGAGGCCGCGCGACGCCTCCAACTGCCGCTCGAAGGCGCGCGCGTGGCGGTGCAGGGCTTCGGCAACGTCGGCTCCACCGCCGCCGAACTCTTCGCCCAGGCCGGCTGCAAGCTGGTGGCAGTGCAGGATCACACCGGCGCGCTGCAGTCCGAGCAGGGGCTGGACGTAGCCGCGCTGCAGGCCCATGTGCTGCAGCATGGCGGTGTGGCCGGTTTCAAGGGCGGACAGGCGATTGCAGCCGACGACTTCTGGAGCGTGCCCTGCGACATCCTCATCCCCGCTGCCCTGGAGGGGCAGCTGACCGAAGCGCGCGCCCGACTGACCACGGCCAAGCTGGTGCTCGAAGGCGCCAATGGCCCGACCTTGCCGGGGGCCGACGACATCCTCTCCGAGCGCGGTGTGCTGGTCGTGCCCGACGTCATCTGCAACGCCGGTGGCGTCACGGTGAGCTACTTCGAGTGGGTGCAGGACTTCTCCAGCTTTTTCTGGAGCGAGGACGAGATCAACGCCCGGCTGGACAAGATTCTCGGCGGCGCCTTCCTCCACATCTGGGACACCGCCGACCGGCTCAAGGTCCCCCTGCGCACCGCCGCTTTCGTCGTGGCCTGCGAGCGCGTGCTGGAAGCCAGGGCGGAGCGCGGGCTGTATCCCTGAGCACCCCGGTCCTCCCCATGAATGGGGAGTCTTTGCGTGGCATGACCTCCCACGGAGTGGGGGAGGAAAGAGCAGCGTCTCGCGAAGCTTGGATGGCCCTTCCCGACCTGCCTCACGGGGCGGGGAGAGGCTCAGCGCAGCGCGTAGGCGGCTGCCGTGCCGGCGAACACGGCGAAGCCCAGCCAGTGGTTGTGCTTGAAGGCGGTGAAGCAGTGGGCCGGCTCGCGCTGGCGGATGAGGGTGTAGTGCCAGGCCGCCATGCCGGCGGCTGCCAGCAGGCCGAGCGCGAACGGCCAGGCCAGACCCAGTTGCAGCCCGGCGGCCAGCCACATCGCCAGGAAGATGGCGTAGCTGGCCATCACCGCGGCCACGTCCATACGGCCGAAGGTGATGGCCGATGTCTTGATGCCGATCTTCAGATCGTCCTCGCGATCGACCATGGCGTACTCGGTATCGTAGGCCAGCACCCAGAACAGATTGCCTGCCAGCAGCCACCAGGCCAGGAGGGGCACGTCGCCACGCGCGGCGGCGAAGGCCATGGGAATGCCGAAGCTGAAGGCCACGCCGAGAAAGGCTTGCGGCAGCGCCAGCCAGCGCTTGGTGTAGGGGTAGGCGAGGGTGATGAGCAGCGCGGCGAAGGAGAGCGCGATGGTCAGCGCGTTGGTCAGCAGCACCAGGCCGAAGGCCGCCAGCGCCAGTGCGGCGCCGAGCAGCAGCGCCTCGCGCTTGGACACCGCTCCGCTGGTGACCGGGCGGCGCGCAGTGCGGTGCACATGGCGGTCGAACTCGGCGTCGGCCACGTCGTTCACGGTGCAGCCAGCCGAGCGCATGAGGATGGTGCCGAGCACGAACACCGCCAGCAGGGCCCAGCCGGGAAAGCCACCCGCCGCGATCCACAAAGCCGAGAGTGTGGGCCACAGCAGCAGCAGCCAGCCGGCGGGGCGGTTCCAGCGGATGAGGTCGAGCCAGAGTTGGAGATGGTCGAGCATGGCGCCATTATTCCCCGCGCCCACCATCGACAGCCTGGGCGGCAGGCGCGGCCTCAACCCTCCAAGAGCGAGCGCAGCATCCAGGCCGATTTTTCGTGGATGTCCATGCGTGCCGACAGCAGGTCGGTGGTGGGTTGGTCGCCCGCATTCTCCGTCAGCGGCAACAGCTCGCGTGCGGTGGCGGCCACCGCCTCGTTGCCTTTCACCAGAATGCGGATCATGTCCTCGGCCTTGGGCGGGACCAGCGGCACGTCGCCCAGTTTGGTGAGCTGGCCGTAGGCGGCGTAGGAGCCAGGGGCGGCATAGCCCAGCGCCCGGATGCGCTCGGCCACCGGGTCCACCGCGTTCCACAATTCGGTGTACTGCGTCATGAACATCATGTGCAGGGTGTTGAACATCGGGCCGGTGACGTTCCAATGGAAGTTGTGGGTGGTGAGGTAGAGGGTGTAGGTGTCGGCCAGCAGGTGCGATAGGCCCTGGGCGATGGCGGCGCGGTCCTTGTCGGCGATGCCGATGTGCACGTTGCTCGAAGTGGCGTGAAGCTTGGGCACGGCGGCCTTGGTGGTCTTGCTCATCGGGGCTCCTTGGGTTGGGCGTGCGGCGTCACGAAGACGCATGTCGACTTGAAATTTACGCGATGCCCATGCCGATTGCACGCGGCCTGCGCGAAAGCCGCGCGGCTCAGTGATCGATGTCGCGCGTCGGCAGGCTCAGCACCAGCAGGGCGCACAACACCATGAAACCGGCCAGCACCAGAACGCCACCGTTGGTGCTGCGCGTGGCCTGCTTCACCCAGCCGACGATGCTGGGGCCGAAGAAGCCGGCCAGATTGCCCAGCGCATTGATCAAGGCGATGCCCGCAGCGGCCGCCGTGCCAGTGAGAAACGCGGTGGGCAGGCTCCAGAACAGCGGCAGCACGGTCATGATGCCGCAGGTGGCCAGAGTCAGCGTGAGCACCGCGCCCAGGGTGTTGTCGGTCCACAGCGTGGACAGCAGCAGCCCCAAGGCACCAAGCAGCGCGGGAATGGCGACATGCCAGCGGCGCTCGCGCTTCGCGTCAGAATGGCGCCCCACCAGGATCATGGCGACGATGGACACGCCATAGGGAATGGCCACCAGCCAGCCGATGGTGAGGGGGTCGTTCACGCCCGTGGTCTTGAACAGCAGCGGCAGCCAGAAGCCCAGTCCGTACAAGCCCATCACCACCGAGAAATACACCAGCGCCAGCAGCCACACGCGCGGGCTTGCCAAGGCCTGCAGCGCCGAGACATGGGTTTTGGTCCGGGCTTCGCTGGCGATGCGGTCCTGCAGCAAGGTCTTTTCGGCGTCCGTCAGCCAGCGCGCCTGGGCGATGCCGTTGTCCAGAAACAGCAGCACCACCACGCCGAGCACCACCGCCGGCGCGCCTTCCAGCAGGAACAGCCACTGCCAGCCGGCCAGGCCGCCGTGGCCGTGGAAGCTGTGCAGGATCCAGCCCGACACCGGCCCCCCGATCAGGCCCGAGAGCGCCACCGCCGACATGAACCAGGCCGTCATCTGGCTGCGCCTGGCCGCCGGGTACCAGTAGGTGAGGTAGAGGACGATGCCGGGGAAGAATCCCGCTTCGGCCAGGCCCAGCAGGAAGCGCGCCACGTAGAACATGGCGGGCGTCTGGATGACCATGGTGAGGGCGGAGATGAGGCCCCAGGTGATCATGATGCGGGCGATCCAGATGCGCGCGCCGACGCGATGCAGCACCAGATTGCTCGGCACCTCGAACAGAAAATAGCCGAGGAAGAAGATGCCCGCGCCGAAGCCGTAGACGGCGTCGGAAAAACCCAGATCCGATTTCATCTGCAACTGCGCGAAACCGACGTTGACGCGATCGAGATAGGCCACGAAGTAGCACAGCATCAGAAACGGAATGAGCCGCCAGCCCACCTTGGTGTAGGTGGCGGACTCGAAGGTGCTGGCGCCGCGTGAGGCCAAGGGGGGTGCCGACATGGTTGTCTCCTGCTGTGTGCCTCCTCGCGGCAACGGTGCCGCCCCCGCCTCTGGGCAGGGTCGGGCGCTTGGGAGCGGTCTGTCGTTTCCGGGGGGAGTGTGTTGTCGTGCCGGCAAGCGTAGCGGCAGGCTGCGGATTTGTCTGCCGCGGGCGACGCGGCGCGTGGATCAGGGGCCGGGTTGATTCGCGGCACCTGCGCTTGGCGCGGGTGCGCCGGACGCGTCTGGCCCGGGCGCCGCCGCGGCCGGTTTCGGGTAGTAGTTCTTCTGCGCCAGCGCCTCGTACAGCGGCGGCGTGAACAGGGCCGACACGCGCGTGGCCAGAAGTGCGGTGGCCATCATCGGAATCACGAGGCCGCCACCATTGGTCATTTCCATGACGATGACGAAGGAGGTGAGCGGCGACTGGGTCACGGCCGCGAGATACCCCGTCATGCACAGCGCGATGAGCGCCGGCATGGGCGCCCAGGAGAAGGCGGCGTGCACCCATTGCGCCAGCCCGGCGCCGATGGACAGCGAGGGCGAGAACAGACCACCGGGGATGCCGGCCATGTAGCTGATGATCATGGCTGCCCATTTGGTGATGGCGTAGCCCTGACTCAGCGGCGCCGTGCCCTCCAGCAGATGCCGCGCCTGGTCGTAGCCGCTGCCCCAGGTTTCGCCGCCGGTGGCCACGCCCAAGGCGGCGATCGTCAGGCCGATGACCAGCGCGTAGGCCATGGGCTTGTTCGCACGCCAGAGCTGCAGCGGTTTGGGCATCCAGACGTCCCAGTGCAGCAGCGCCCAGTTGAAGGCGGCGCCTAGCAGGCCGCAGAGCAGGGCCGTGGCCAGCACCGGAAGGACGAAGCCGATGCCGAAATTTTGTGGCACGCTCATCTGGCCGAAGTACAGGTAGTTGCCCGCCAGCGCCAGCGAGGTGAGGCCGGAGAACACCACGGCGGTGATCATGGTGCCGTTGGTGCGGTTCTCGAAATCGCGCGCCAGTTCCTCGATGGCGAAAATGATGCCGGCCAGCGGAGTGTTGAACGCCCCGGACAAACCTGCCGCAGCGCCCGCCAACAGCAACTGGCGCTCCAGCTTGGGGCCGGCGTGGGGATAAAAGCGCCGTGTCTCGGCCATGATGGCTGCGCCCAGATGCACCGTGGGCCCTTCGCGGCCGATGGTCATGCCGCCGAGAAATCCGAGCAGCGACACGCCGAGCTTGCCGACGATGATGCGCAGGCCGAACAAACGGCCCATCAGGGTTGCGTCGCGCGGCGCATGCAGCGCCGCGATCACCTGCGGAATGCCGCTGCCCTCGCTGCCCTGAAAGTAGCGCCGCGTGAGGAACACCGCCAGCATGGTGAAGGCCGGAGTGATGAGGAAGGCGAGCCAGGCACGCCCGGCAATCCAGCCGATGAACATGTTGTAGGCATCGGTGCTCCACTGCGCGTACAGCACCGCCACCAAGCCCACCAGCAAGGCGGCACCCCAAGGCAGGCCGTATTGCAGAAAAAGCCTGCGACCGCGACTTCTGACCAGCCGGGCCAATGCCCTCGCGCGCGCGGTGCTGGCGGTCGGTGCGATGGAGGTCGGGGTCATGGGCAGGCTTCGAGGTCGAGGGCCATCATAGGAGCCGGGCGTATTGGATGGCGCAGAGACGACCCGCATGCGAGCAGGCGTGCTTGTCGTGCGACGCCCAGCTTGCCCTCGGCAACATCGGCCTATGCCCGTCATGGATACGCGGCGAGGACCCGGACCGGCAGGAGGGGCAGCACTACGATGCAGTGCGGGTAAACACCAGGGCGCCACGCGGCCGATCAAGACAAAGCTGGCTTGCGTGGCTGGGTCAGGGTCTTGTTCGAGGCACCATCAGCATGCAATCCGCGATCGATCTTTCTCGCGCCCAGTTCGCGATGACGGCGTTGTTTCACATCGTCTGGCCCATCCTCACCATCAGCCTGGCGACTTTCCTGGTGGCCGTCGAGGCACTGTGGCTCAAAACCCGGGATGTGGCGTACTACCGCCATGCGCGCTTCTGGGCCAAGTTGCTGGTGCTGAATTTCGCCGTGGGCGTCGTCTCCGGCCTTCCATTGGAGATGGAATTCGGCACCAATTGGGCCGGCTTCTCCAACTTCGCCGGCGAGTTCTTTGGCAACATCCTCGGCTTCGAGGGGGCCATGGCCTTCATGCTGGAAGCCGGCTTCATCGGCATCATGCTGTTCGGCTGGGGTAGGGTGGGCCGTGGCGCGCATTTGTTTGCCACCGTCATGGTGGCGTTCGGCGCCTCGCTCTCGGCCTTGTGGATCATGGTGGCCAATTCCTGGATGCAGACCCCCGCCGGTGTGACCTTGCAAAACGGCAAGCTGATCGTGACCGACTACCTGGCCGCCATCTTCAACCCCGACATGATTTGGGGCGTGTCCCACATGTATGTGGCGGCGCTAGAAACCGGGGCTTTCGTCATCGCCGGCATTTCGGCGTCTTACCTGCTGAACAAGCGCCATCCCGAGTTCTTCCTCAAGTCCTTCAAGATCGCATTGTTGGCGTTGGTGGTGATCGCGCCGTTGCAGGTGTGGATTGGCGACTCCAGCGGCAGCGCGGTGTTCAAGGACCAGCCCGCCAAGGGCGCCGCCATCGAGGGCCACTGGGTCACCAACAAGCCTGGAGAAGGTGCGCCCTGGGCCTTGCTGGCCTGGCCGAACCAGGCGGCCCAGAAGAACGACTGGGCGCTGGAGTTGCCCGACATGTTGAGCGTGCTGGCCACGCACACCACCACCGGCCAGGTCATTGGCTTGCGCGACATTGCGCGCGCCGACCAGCCTCCCATGATCCCGCTGCTGTTCTACGCCTTCCGCATCATGGCCGGGATCGGTTTCTGGTTCGTCTTCCTGGCCTTTTGGACGGCATGGATCTGGCACAAGACGCGCGGCAAGGCCGACGCGCTGCTGGCGAACCGCAAGCTGCTCTGGGCCTGGGTGCTGAGCATCCCGTTGCCCTATGTGGCGGTTGAAATGGGCTGGACGGTGCGCGAGGTCGGACGCCAGCCCTGGATCATCTACGGCTTGCTGCGCACCGACCAGGCGGCGTCGGTGCTGTCGCCGTCCGCACTCACTGCCAGCATGGCGATGTTCGCTGGCTTCTATGGGCTCCTGCTTTGCAGCTTTGCCGTCTTCGCCCGTCGCTGGTGGCGTGCCGGGCCCGACATGACACTGGAGCCGCCTGCCGCCCCGCGCCGGGTGCTGGACGTGAAGGACGGGGTCTACGGACATTGAGTCTTGCCAGCAGCGCCGATGACAGCCCCCGTGGCCTGAGTGGCGCGATACCAACACAATGCCCCGGACGAACCCGGGTGACGGGAACCCCGATGGACAGCAGCCTGCAACCCCTCCTCGCCAACACCTGGTTCTTCTTGCTGGGCCTCATCCTGGCGTTCTACGTCATCACCGACGGCTTCGATCTGGGCATTGGCATCCTCTCGCTCGTCACCCGGCGCGAAAACCACCGCAGCGCGATGTTCGAGTCCATCGGCCATGTGTGGGATGCCAACGAAACCTGGCTGGTGGTGCTGGGCGGAGCGCTGTTCGGTGCGTTCCCGGCGGTCTACGCCACAGTGCTGAGTGCCATGTATGGCCCGGTGATGGTCATGATCGGCGGCCTCATCCTGCGTGGCGCGTCGTTCGAGTTCCGCCACGCCGCGCGTAGCAAACGCGGCTGGGACTGGGCTTTCGGCAGCGGCAGCCTCATCGCCGCGCTGGCGCAGGGCGCCATCCTCGGCCAGCTCATTTCGGGGTTCAGCACCGGCTGGCTCGGCCTGACATTCTCCGCGGTCGCCGCCCTTGGCGTGGCCTCGGGTTATGCCCTCATGGGCGCCACCTATCTCGTGATGAAGACCAGCGGCAGCCTGGAGCAAGCGTCACGGCACCATGCGCGACTGGCCATCTGGACCACGGTGGTCATGGCCGCCATCCTCACGCTGGCCACGCCATTTGCCAGCATCGAGGTCCGCAGCGCCTGGTTCGACCCGCGGCGCATGCCGGTGTTCGTGATTCTGGGCGCTGCAGCACTCCTGGCCTTCCTCTACATCCTGCGTTCGGCCCGGCGCGGCGGCGTACGCGGTCCGTTCCGCGCCTCGGTATTGCTGTTTCTCGTCTCGTTCGGCGGACTGGCGTTGAGCATCTACCCGGCCATGATTCCCGGGCACATCACCATCCTGCAAGCGGCGTCCAGCGCCCCCACGCTGCTGTTCATGCTCATCGGCATCGGCATGCTGCTGCCGGTGATGATTGGTTACAACGCCTATCAGTACCTGGTGTTTCGCGGCAAAATCCACGTGCACGACGAGGCCGAATTCATTGCCGACGATGCCGAGCCGCGGGCTCACACGCACTGAGCCCTTTGTACACATGCCCTGGGAGTTTCCATGGTGTGCATGCGAAATACTTCGATACCCGCAAGTGGTATCCGGCATTGCCACCTAGGGTTTTTACCGGGTAGGATGCAAAACCATGAAAAGATTTGAGTTTTGTTAAATTCCGTCGCAGCACCAACCGTTCATATATTCTGTCCGCAAACCCCCCCATCATGCGCACTCTCAACAAGTTGAACCTGGCTGAAAAGCTGTTGCACACCGGCTTTATTTTTTTAGTTTGCATCGGTCTGCTGTCCGCCGAGGCCTATCTTTACGTCACTCACACCGGACTCGACGGCAAGAGCGGCGTGACGCTCAAAGACATTCAGATTTCCTATTACGGAGATCGCAGTTCCACCACCCTGCAGACCGTGCTGCCGACCATGATGGCCAACGCCGGCATTCCTGAAGCGCAGCGCCCCGCCTTCAAGAAAACCATTGACGACTGGATCGTTGGTGGCGAGACCAAGGCGCAATTCGACACCACCGTCCAACCCCTGCTCAAGAGCTGCCTGATGTGCCACAGCGTGGCCATGAGCAAGCAGTTGCACAATCCGCCGCTGGTGACGTACGAGGACGTGAAAAAGGTGGCGCAAGTCAACACCGGCATGTCCTACTCCACCATGCTGATGACCGGCATGGTGCATATGACCATGTTGGGCGTGATCTTCTGGATTGCCGGCTGGATATTCCTTCAGACTCGGGTGAACGACCAGATCAAGGTCATATCCGTGATCACGCCGTTCCTCGCCATGCTCCTGGATTTTTCCGGTTGGTTCCTCACCAAGCAGAACCCCGATTTCGCCTGGATGGTGCTGATCGGCGGCGCGCTGTCATGCCCCATCGCCATGCTGGAAATGGGCGTGTCCTTGCTTGACATGTGGATCGGCCTGCCGGGCTTCCTGCAGCAGCGTCTGGTGTCGGAAGTGCCGCCCGCATCCAAGTCCAGTTAATTTTTGTTGCCGGGCCGAGCCTTCTGGTTGCGTTCCCCGCCCGGCTCGCGTTGCCACGGCTCCGAGCCGGTGCTCTTGCACCGGCTTTTTCATGCGCCATCTGCGCCAGCAGAGGCGCAGATGGCGCAGGGCGCGGCACCTCATCCCCGCACAGCAGGGGGCTGGCAAGCCAGGGGCCGCCCCTAGAATTGCTGCATGTCCCTAAGCGCCCCACAACATCTTCCCGCGATGCTGCCGCTGCAGGTCGTCATCCTCGCTGCAGGCAAAGGCACGCGCATGCGCTCGGCGCATCCCAAGGTGCTGCAGCCTCTGGCTGGACGGCCTTTGCTGGCCCATGTGCTCGACAGCGCTCAGGCCTTGCAGGCGCAGCGCTGCATCGTTGTCGTCGGCCACGGTGCGGAGTCGGTGCAATCCCGATTCGACGGCGCCGGGGTGGACTTCGCGCTGCAGAGCCCGCAGCGCGGCACCGGTCATGCCGTGCTGCAGGCCGCTCCGCTGCTGGACGATGCGGCTGTGGTGTTGGTGCTGTATGGCGACGTGCCCCTGGTGCAGCCTGCTGCGCTGGCGCCGCTGGTGGAC
Source organism: Burkholderiales bacterium (assembly GCA_013044035.1). GTDB lineage: Bacteria > Pseudomonadota > Gammaproteobacteria > Burkholderiales > Burkholderiaceae_C > Thiomonas_A. The sequence continues at coordinate 43,887 of JABEVE010000029.1, read as the reverse complement.
ATTGCCGGTGCCGGGCATCTCGCGCTGCTCACCGTGCATCTGCCCGACCCCACCGGCTATGGCCGCATCCTGCGTGACGCCGCCGGCGCGGTGCAGCGCATCGTCGAGCACAAGGACGCCAGCGCCGCCGAGCGTGCCATCAACGAAGTCAACACCGGCATCCTCGCCGCGCCGGTCGCGGCGCTCAAGCGCTGGCTCGGCGCCTTGCGCTGCGACAACGCCCAAGGCGAGTACTACCTCACCGACATCGTCGCGCTGGCCCTGGCCGACGGCGTGGCGGTACAGGCCGTGACAGCCCCCGACGCGCAGGACACCCTGGGCGTGAACGACCGCGCGCAACTGGCCCAGCTCGAGCGCCTGGTGCAGGCACGCCAGGCGAGCGCCCTGCTCACCGCTGGCGTGACCTTGGCCGATCCGGCGCGCATCGACATTCGCGGCGAGGTAGTCTGCGGCCAGGACGTATTCATCGACGTCGGCTGCGTGTTCGAAGGACGCGTGGAACTGGCCGACGGCGCCCGCATCGGCCCGCACTGCGTGCTGCGCGACTCCAGCGTGGGCGCCGGGGGCAGGGTCGAAGCGTTCTCGCATCTCGACGCCGCCATCTGCGGCGCCGGCGTGCGCATCGGCCCGTATGCACGCCTGCGTCCCGGCACCGAGCTGGCAGACGACGTGCACGTGGGCAACTTCACCGAAATCAAGAACAGCAGCATCGGCCACGCCAGCAAGGCCAACCACCTGAGCTACGTGGGCGACGCCACGGTGGGCGCGCGCGTCAACATTGGCGCCGGCACCATCACCTGCAATTACGACGGTGCCAACAAATACCGCACCATCATCGAAGACGACGCCTTCATCGGCTCCGACACGCAACTGGTGGCCCCGGTGCGCGTGGGGCAGGGCGCCACGCTGGGCGCCGGCACCACCCTGACCCGCGACGCGCCTGCGCAGCAACTCACGCTGTCGCGCGCCAGGCAGGCCACTGTTCCGGGCTGGTCACGGCCGGTCAAGACCGGCAGATCGAGCGGCAGCTAACCTGACGAGCGCAGCGACCGCCTCGAATTCAACGCACGAACCCGGCAACCAACAAGGAAGCTTCTCCCATGTGCGGAATCGTCGGCGCCGCAGCGCGCCACAACATCGTCTCCACCCTGCTTGAGGGCTTGCAGCGGCTGGAGTACCGGGGCTACGACTCCTGCGGCCTGGCCGCCATGCAGCACGGCGCCATCACCCGCCTGCGCACCACCCAGCGCGTGGCAGACTTGCGCGCCCAATCTCAGGGGCTTGATGCCGTCACCGGCATCTGTCACACGCGCTGGGCCACACACGGCGCGCCCGCCACGCACAACGCCCACCCCATGCTTTCGCGCGATCAGGTGGCGCTCGTGCACAACGGCATCATCGAGAACCACGATGAACTGCGCGCCGAACTGCTGGCCGCCGGCTACACCTTCGACAGCCAGACCGACACCGAAGTCATCGCCCACCTGGTGCACAGCCTCTACACGGGCGACCTGTTCGCCGCCGTGCGCATGGCCGCCAGCCGGCTGCGCGGCGCCTACGCCATCGCCGTGCTGCACACCGCAGAGCCGGGTGTGGTGGTGGGCGCGCGGGCCGGCAGTCCGCTGGTGCTGGGTCAGGGGGACGATGGCTTTTACATCGCCTCCGACGGCCTTGCGCTGGCCGGTGCCGCCCAGCGCGTCGCCTATCTGGAAGAAGGCGACGTGGTGCGCATCAGCGCCGACGCCGCTCAGGTGATGGATGCCCGCCAGCATGCCGTGCAGCGCGACTGGCATGCCGTCGAGGCCTACAGCGGCGCGGCCGAGCTCGGCCCCTACCGCCATTACATGCAGAAGGAAATTTTCGAGCAACCGCGCGCTGTGGCCGACACGCTGGAAGGCATTGCCGCCATCGGTCCCGAGTTGTTCGGCGACAAATCTGGGCAGCTCGCCGGCGCGCGCCGTGTGCTCATCCTCGCCTGCGGCACCAGCCACTACGCCAGCGCCGTGGCGCGCCACTGGATCGAGACCCTGGCGCGCCTGCCGGTGGATGTGGACGTGGCCAGTGAATACCGCACCCGCGACAGCGTGCCCGACCCCGACACTCTGGTGATCGGCGTGTCGCAGTCCGGCGAAACCGCCGACACTCTCTCGGCCCTGCGCCACGCCCGCAGCCTGGGCATGACGCGCCAACTCGCCATCTGCAACGTCGCCGGCAGCGCCATGATGCGCGAGTCCGCGCTGCGCTTTCTCACCCATGCCGGGGTAGAAATCGGCGTGGCCTCGACCAAGGCTTTCACCACCCAGTTGGTCGCCCTGTTCCTGCTGGCGCTGACGCTCGCCAAGCAGCGCGGCCGACTCGGCGAAGCCGCCGAAACCGAGCATCTGCAGGCCCTGCGCCACCTGCCCGTGGCGCTGCAGGCAGCGCTGGCGACCGAGCCGCAAATCATCGCCTGGGCCGAAGCCTTCACGCGCAAGAACAACGCCCTGTTCCTCGGCCGCGGCATGCACTTTCCCATCGCCCAGGAAGGCGCCCTCAAGCTCAAGGAAATTTCCTACATCCACGCCGAGGCCTACCCCGCCGGTGAACTCAAGCATGGCCCGCTGGCCCTCGTGACCGACGAAATGCCCGTGGTCACCGTCGCCCCCAACGACACCCTGCTCGACAAGCTCAAGAGCAATCTGCAGGAAGTGCGCGCCCGCGGCGGCGAGCTCTACGTGTTCACCGACGCCGGCACCCGCATCGAGTCCAGCTCCGGCGTGCACGCCATCCGCCTGCCCGAGCACTACGCCATGCTCTCCCCCATCGTCCACGTCATCCCGCTGCAACTGCTGGCCTACCACACGGCAGTGGCGCGCGGCACCGACGTCGACAAGCCGCGCAACCTGGCCAAGAGCGTGACGGTGGAGTGAGGCGGAGGTGAGCCCGGTTGGCTTGCGCGGGAAATCAAGTTGTTGACTGAAAGCAAAGTCGCTGACCGCGCTGAGCACAGAAGGAAACAAAGTCGCTGACCGGGCAGCTACGGGGCGTCTTGGTGGGCTGCACATTCGCGTGTGTCGCCACGGCTATCCTTGCATGCGAGAGCGAGGTGAGCCATGCCAGACTGGACTGCATCGAAGTTGCCTGCGGAATCGTCAGGGGCCACCCTCATCGACGGCGATCAAGGTTCCATCGAGGTCTATTTCGACGCACCGTCGGGGCGGCCAGTGGGCGTTGCCTGCATCGCCCACCCTCAACCATTGCTGGGTGGCAGCGCCACGCACAAAATTCCCGCGCTCCTCGCCCATGCTTGCCGTGATGCCAGGTGGTATGCGGTGCGGCCCAATTTTCGCGGCGTCGGGAAGTCATCGGGGACCTATGACCACGGCGAGGGCGAAGCCGCGGATATCCGGCGCGTCGTCGATGTGCTCCGGCGCCAGTTCGAGGGACTTCCGCTCGCTCTGCTCGGTTTTTCGTTCGGCGCCTTCGTGCAAGCCGGCGTCGCCAGGCAACTTCAGGCCGAAGGAGTCCCCGCGGCCCGGGTGGTTCTTGCCGGGATGCCCGCCGGAATCGTCGAGGGCGGTCGTGACTATGACACCGGCGACGTTCCGAAGGAATCGCTCATCATCCACGGCGAACTGGACCAACAGGTCCCCTTGGGGAATGTGCTTGCCTGGGCCCATCGGCACGCGCATGCCGTACTCGTGGTGCCCGGAGCCGATCACTTTTTTCGAGGCCGGCTGCCGATGCTTCGCGATGCCGCCCTGAAGCACCTGTGGCTGGATGGTGCTTCGCCCCGCCGAATGCCCTCTTGAGACATCGCCAATGCTCAAAGCGCCCGCCGCGGCGCAGGCTCCAGCCATGAACGCCGTCAACGTGAACGAACTCGAGCGCGGGGCCGGACGCCGCGAAGAGCCGGACGATCGGCCCGATGCGCGCAGGCTGCGCGCGCTCTTTGCCACCCTCGACCAGAACGCCTCCCGCGTGCAGTCGCGCGATCCGATTCCGCCGCTGGCGCTGCCGCGGCGCTTCACCATCCCGTCGCTCGGGCCGCCGTTCGACATCGACCCCTTTCGGGTCGCGGGCCGACGTGACGGACCCGATCGCTCCGTCCTGTGGGCCAGCGATGCACGAGGTCGCCTGGCCATGTAGGCCAGCGCGCAGATCGCTTGACCAGCCTGGCGGCTTGGACACCAGCTTTTTCATTCCAGACCATGACCCCGAACGACCCCTACCAGGACATCCGCGACGGCGTGCGCGCCCTGTGCGCCGAATTTCCCGATGCCTACCACCGCAACGTCGATCGCGAGCGGGCCTACCCGGTGCAATTCGTCGATGCGTTGACCGAGGCTGGATGGCTCGCGGCGATGATCCCGCAGGAATACGGGGGCTCGGGTCTCGGGCTCGCGGAGGCGTCCGTGATCATGGAGGAGATCAACCGCAGCGGCGGCAATGCCGGCGCCTGCCATGGCCAGATGTACAACATGGGCACGCTGCTGCGGCATGGCTCGGCCGAGCAGAAGGCACATTACCTGCCGAAGATCGCCAGCGGCGAGTGGCGTCTGCAGTCCATGGGCGTGACCGAGCCGACCACGGGAACCGACACCACGAAGATCAAGACCACCGCGGTGCGCAAGGGCGACCGCTACGTGGTCAACGGGCAGAAGGTCTGGATCTCGCGCATCCAGCATTCCGACTGGATGATCTTGCTGGCGCGCACGACGCCGCTGGCCGAGGTCAAGCGCAAGTCCGACGGCATGTCGATCTTCATGGTGGACTTGCGCCAGGCCGAGACATCCGGGATGACGGTCAGGCCGATCCCGAACATGGTCAACCACGAAACCAACGAGCTGTTCTTCGAGAACCTGAACATTCCCGTGGAGAACCGCATCGGGGAGGAGGGGCAGGGCTTTCGCTACATCCTCGACGGCCTGAACGCCGAGCGCACGCTGATCGCCGCCGAGTGCATCGGCGACGGCTACTGGTTCGTCGACCGCGTCAGTCGCTACGTGAAGGATCGCGTGGTCTTCGGCCGCCCCATCGGGCAGAACCAGGGCGTGCAATTCCCGATCGCCGAGAGCTTCATCGAAGTCGAGGCGGCCAACCTGATGCGCTGGAAGGCCTGCGAGCTGTTCGATGCCGGGCAGCCCTGCGGCGCGCAGGCCAACATGGCCAAGTACCTCGCCGCGAAAGCCAGCTGGGAGGCGGCCAACGCCTGCCTGCAGTTCCACGGCGGCTTCGGGTTCGCCGACGAATACGACGTGGAACGCAAATTCCGCGAGACGCGGCTCTACCAGGTGGCGCCCATCTCCACCAACTTGATCCTGTCGTATGTGGCCGAGCACCTGCTCGGGCTGCCGCGTTCGTTCTGAAGGAATACGATGCCGCGTCCATTGGACGGGGTGAGCGTGGTCGCCCTGGAGCTTGCCGTCGTCGCGCCGCCTGCGACGCGCCAGCCCGCCGACCTCGGCGCCCGAGTGATCAAGATCGAGCGTCCTGGCGCCGGTGACTTTGAATGCAGTATCGGACCTCTGGAACCACCCGCAACTGAAGGCTCGCGGGCGATGGGTCGAGGTGGACTCACTGGTCGGGCCTCTGCCGGCGCTGAAGCCGGCTGCGCCGTGCGACGCCTTCGAAGTCCGGATGGATGCCATTCCCTCCCTGGGTCAACACACGGGCGGCATTCGTCGCAAGTTAGGGTTTGGCGATGAGGAGATTCGCGCGATGCGGCATGCCCACCTGTCGTAGCTCGGCTTGGCCGCATCGTTCATGCTCAACCCTCGCGCGCGGGTGACACGGTCGCCTCGCACGACCCAAGCCCTATGGACCGGAATCCGGCGCGGCGACAAAAGCCTCGCATGACCACGGTATCCCCATCGTGCAGAACGCTGCGCGTCTCGCCGTTCGTCAACGCAACTGGCGTCTCGCCCGCCTGAGCCAACTCCAGCAGCGATCCTGCCTGCTGCGGTTCGGGCCCGGACAGGGTGCCGGTGCCCAGCAAATCGCCAGTGGACAAGGCACAGCCGTTCGACGTGTGATGGGTCACCAGTTGGGCCATGGTCCAGTACGCAGCATCGGCAAAGTTCGACCGACTCAAGACCTCCGGCTGGCTTCCGGCCGCGCGCATGGCTTGGGTTTGCAAACGCACCTCGAGCTCGATGTCGAGGGCACCCGCCGCGCGGTTCGCCTCGCAGTCAAGATAGGGCAGCGGCGCAGGATCGCCATCCGGTCGCACGAACGGACGGCGGAATGGCGCCAGCGCCTCCAGTGTCACGATCCAGGGCGAGATCGTGCTGGCGAAGCTTTTCGATAGGAACGGACCCAAGGGCTGGTACTCCCACGCCTGGATGTCTCGTGCGCTCCAGTCGTTGAAGAGTGCGAGGCCGAAGACATGGTCTTCCGCATCCGCGATAACCACTGGCTCACCGGGCGCGTTGGGGCGCCCGACGATGATGCCGAGTTCCAGTTCATAGTCGAGACGACGGCTCGGTCCGAACTGCGGTGCTTCGCCCGGCGCGCCCCTGACCTGCCCATGGGGACGGCGGAAGCTTTGCCCACTGGGGAAGATGGTGGATGCACGACCGTGGTAACCAATCGGCACCCATTTGTAGTTCGGCAACAGAGGGTTCTCGGGACGGAACAACTTGCCCACGGCGGTGGCGTGGTGCATGCCCACATAGAAGTCCGTGTAGTCGCGGATGTCGCAGGGCAAGCCAAGTTGCACCTGCGACATCGGTGACAGCGCCACGCGCCACAGACGCTCCTGTTCGCTGCCACGCATCAACCCTGCATGCAGCGTCAGGCGCAATGCGCGCCGCTCGTTGGGGGTCAGGCCCAACAGGCGTCGCATATCGGCATGGTCGATGACGCCAGCCTGCCGTAGATCGAGCACCGCGTCACCGATCGCGACGCCGACGCGCCACTCCTGGGTCCCGGATGCTCGAAATCGCCCGAAGGGTAGGTTCTGGATGGGGAACTCGCAAGCCTCGAGGTTGGCCGATTCGACCCAGCTCTGGGCGGCCGGATCGTGCGTGTGGTCAAGCCACGGCATGCCCGCGGTCATCGCCCGAATGCCCATGGGTGCACGAAATACGCATGGGCATGTCGGGATCGCGCCTTGTCCCCCAGGTCGAACATCCCGCCGCTGCACACGACGGTCTGCTGCACGTCCGGGCAACGGTGCGCGACGCAGTGACGACGCTCGACGTTCATCAGCGACGCCTCAGTGAGCAATGCGATCGAGGGAAAGGCCTGTCGTGCGAGGCCCAAACAGGCCAATCGGGACCACGATCATCAACATGCAGGCCGTGATCCCCACGAAAACTCCCGTCACCCCGAAGTTGCGCAAAAGGAAGGCGATGAGAAATCCCGAGAACATCGCGCCGATGCGACTGGCCGAATAGACCAGGCCGCCGGCTCGGCTCCGCACAGGCGTGGGGAACAACTCGGCCTGGTAGGTGTGGTAACCCACGGAGATGAACTGCCCGAACAGGCTGACCATGAGTCCGCTGACCACCAGCAATGCCGGATTGCGCAACAGCGCAAAACTCAGGCCGAACACGATCACGCCGAGAGCCGAACCCACGATGGTCCATTTGCGCTCGATTCGATCGGCAAAAGTCGTTGCCAGGAGCGGACCCAGCGGGAGAGCCAGCGCGATCAACGAGGAGTAGAGAAGGCTCCTGGTCACGCCAATGCCTTGCTGCACCAGCAGGGTGGGCACCCAATTGGCGAAACCGTAATAGCCGATGGCCTGAAAAAGGTTGAAGACGATCAACATGATCAAGCGCGCTCGATACGGTGCATGCCACAGTCTCGCAAACGACGTGGTCGGCGGCGTGGCAGACCGTGGGGCGGGTTGCGGAGCAGCCAGAGGACGGCCAAGCGTACGTTCGATGCGCTGCTCGATGTCGGTGACGATTTGCTCCGCCTGGGCCGTGCGGCCCTGGCGGAGCAACCACCGCGGGGACTCGGGCACCGGGCGCCGGATGAACCACACCACCACTGCGCCACCGGCACCGAGAAGGATCACCCAGCGCCACCCGGCGAGGCCCAGCAACGTGGTCGGCACCAGAAGGTAGGAGATGAGCGCCGCGGCAGGAGCGGACAGGAACATGATGGCCTGGTTCACCGCGATGGCCCGCCCGCGCATCGTCTGCGGGACCAATTCCGAGATGTAGGTGTCGATCGTGATGATCTCGACCCCGATGCCGATGCCGGCCGCGAAGCGCCAAAGCAGGAGGCCGGCGGCGTCCTGCTGGAAAGCCAGGATCGCCGAGCACACCGAGTACCACAGCAGCGAATAGGTGAAGACGGCTCGGCGGCCATAGCGATCGGCGAGGAAGCTCAATCCCAAAGTACCGACGAACAAGCCCGCGAAGGTGGCCGCCACGAAGGCGCCGAAGCCCCTGAAGGCGAAGAAACTTGCGGTGGTTGTGGCCAGAATTCCGCTGTGGGCCATCGCGGGGGCGACGTATCCCATCAAGATCAGGTCGTAGATCTCGAAGTACCCCCCCAGCGAGATGAGTATCACCAGCCACCACAAGTGGCGCGCTGGGGGCAGGCGGTCGATGCGTGCCGTGATCAGAGCCGTCGCATCCACTTGTGCTGACGTCGTGCTCGGCTTGGCTGCGATCGTCGGTCGGTCAGTCGTATTCATGGAGTCTCCTTTGTTTTCAATCGAACCGTTCGATGGTCCGTGTCGATCGGCTATGGGCTCTTCAAGGCTCCGCGGCGAATCTGGTCGCGCTCGAGTGACTCGAACAATGCCTTGAAGTTGCCCTCGCCGAAACCTTGGTCGTTCTTGCGCTGAATGAACTCAAAGAACACCGGCCCGAGAAGCGGTTGCGAGAAGATCTGCAGCAAGAGCCTGCTGTCGCCATCGGCCGTGCTTCCATCGAGCAGGATGCCGCGCGCCTGCAATGCGCCGACTGGTTCTCCGTGGCCTGGAAGGCGCTCTTCGAGCATGGCGTAATAGACGTCGTTCGGCGCGCTCATCAGGGGAACGCCGGACGCACGCAGCGCGTCAACCGCGCGCAGCAGGTCATCGCAGTGCAGCGCAATGTGCTGGATGCCCTCGCCGTTGAACTGCATGAGGAACTCTTCGATCTGCCCCTTGCCCTGGGCGCCTTCCTCGTTGAGCGGAATGCGGATCAGGCCGTCGGGCGCGCTCATGGCTCGCGACGTCAACCCCGTGTACTCGCCCTTGATGTCGAAGTAACGGATCTCTCGGAAATTGAAAAGGCGCTCGTAGAACTCCGCCCAATACGCCATTCGCCCGCGGTAGACGTTGTGCGTCAAGTGATCGATCGTGCGCAAGCCATGACCGAAGGGTCGTCGATCGACGTTCGGAAGGAACGCGAAGTCGATGTCGTAGATGGACTCACCGTCTCGATAGCGATCGATCAAGTACAGCGGCGCCCCACCAATCCCGCGGATCGCCGGAAGGCGTAGCTCCATCGGCCCGGTCGCAATGTCGACGGGTTGTGCGCCGCGCTGCAAGGCCAGCGCATAGGCGGCATGCGCATCGCGCACGCGAAACGCCAAGCCGCAGGCACTGGGGCCATGCTCACTGGCGAAATAGGCGGCCTGGGAGCGCGGCTCGCGGTTCACAACGAAGTTGATCTCGCCCTGACGGTACAGCACCACGTCCTTCGATCGATGGCGCGCCACGAGGGAGAAACCCAACTGTTCGAAGAGCGATTCGAGCACTGCGCTCGTGGGCGATGCGAATTCGATGAATTCGAAGCCCATCAGACCCATCGGGTTTTCAAACCAGTCGTCCATGAGATAACTCCCGAGTGTTTTCCAAGACGTATCAGTCGATGCGATGGAGATCCGACCGTCCCATCACGCTCGGGTTTTCGAGCAAGTCCCGGCTCGACGCGCTGCCTAGGAACTGGGCGTTGTGTTCTCCCGGAGCAGCCAACGGAAGGCGCACTCCCGGGCGACGTCCACCCAAGGTGAGCGGGAGCAGGACGACCTGCGTGGTGTCCCCGTTTTCCGTACGCATCGGCACCAGCCCGCCGCTCTGGAGCAGATGCGGATCCCGCACCAGTTCGTCAGGGCGCGTGATCGGCGCATAGGGCAAACCAGCCGCCTCGAGACGAGAGGCCAGTTCATCCTTGCGCAACGTGGCGAGAGTCTCTCCCAGGCGCCGCAGCAAATCCGGGCGCCGTTCCACACGCTGGGCATTGGTCGTCAGTTGGGGGTCCTTGGCAAGATCCTCACGCCCGATTACCTGGCAGAGGATCCGGAACTGACGATCGCTGGTCGCTGCGATGAACAGCTGCTCGCCTTGCGCCAGTGTGAACACGTCATACACGCTCCAGGCCGAGACACGCGATGGCATGGGCGGAGGCGCCTCGCCCGTCATGAGGAACTGTTGAATGTGCTGCGCGGCCAGGAACACGCAGTTCTCGAACAACGCGCTCTGAATCTCCTGACCGCGGCCGGTGCGATCGCGCTCACGCAATGCCGCGAGCACGCCGATCGCCCCGAACATCCCGCCCATGATGTCGTTCACCGAGGTTCCGGCGCGCAGCGGGCGTCCTTCGGGGCCTGTCATGTAGGACAGGCCGCCCATCATCTGGACCACTTCGTCCAGGGCTGTGCGATGTTCATACGGACCGGGCAGAAATCCCTTGTGGGAGGCGTAGATCAGGCGCGGGTTGCTCTCGACAAGACTCGCGTAGTCCAGGCCCAGCTCGCCCATCAATCCCGGGCGAAAGTTCTCCAGCATGACATCGCTCGTGGCGATCAGTTCGCGAGCAGCGCGAAGTCCCTGCTCGGATTTGATGTCGAGCACCACGCTTTTCTTGTTGCGGTTGAATGCGCGGAAAAAGCCGATGCCCAACCCGGGTAGGTGGCGCGTCTTGTCGCCGCCAGGGGGCTCGACCTTGATCACTTCCGCACCCAGGTCGGCCAGGATCATTCCACAGGTCGGGCCCATCACCATGTGGGTGAACTCGACGACACGAATGCCATCGAGCGGAAGCGTCTCATCCGTCATCGTCATTGGATCCCCGCAAAAGTCTTGGGAAGTCCGGCGCGCCAGAGCGCGCCGTGCGTTGGCTCTGCGGGAATCCATCCAACGACATGTTGGCGGAGGGCGAGCAGGGCGCGAAGATCGATGCCCGTGCGGCACCCCATGGCTTCGAGCATGAAGGCCAGATCCTCGGTCGTGGCGTTGCCGCTCGCCCCCGGCGCGTGAGGGCAACCGCCGATTCCTGCCAGAGAGGCATCAAAGCGCGTAACGCCCAATTCCAGCGCAGCAACCGTATTGGCCAACGCCAAACCTCGGGTGTCGTGGAAATGCCCGCCGGAGAATCGATTGCCGGCGATGCGCAGCGCCTTCTCGAAAAGACGACGCACCGAGGCTGGATCGGCGTAGCCGACCGTGTCAGCCAAGCTGACACGGTCGGCCCCGGCATCGAGCAAGGCCTGCATCAAGCGCAGCACTTCGGCCTCGTCAACCGCGCCCTGAATCGTGCATCCGAAGGCGGTGCCGATCCCGCCCTCGATCAAGGTCCGGCTTCCCGACGCATCGCGGGCTGCGCGGATCTGCGCCATCTCGGCCACCACGTCGTCGGGCGCTTTGCGCAAGTTCGCGAGGCTGTGCGCCTGGCTCGCCGACAGAGGCAGGATCATCAGATCGGCCTTTCCTTCGAGCGCGCGCTCGGCTCCCTTCAGGTTGGGAATCAGTACCGAGGCGAACAGTCCCGGCAGCGTCTTTGCAAATGTCAGCACGGCGGCCGTGTCGGCAAGCTGCGGCAGCAGTCGCGGCGGGACGAAGGAGCCGACCTCGATCTCCCGCATCCCCGCGCGGTGCGCACCGGCAATCCATTCGCACTTCTGAGTCGTGGGCACGATGGTGGCGATGCTCTGCAACCCATCGCGTAAACCGACTTCCCGGATCGACACCCTCGCGGGCCATACCCCCATCACATGCTCCTCTGCCCGTTGTGCAGCACACCGCCAAGCCGTGTGCAAAGCCCTACTTTAGAGTTTCCCATTCAATTCACAAGTGGTAATTAAGAACCTTATGCATGCCATATTGGAAACTCTGTTGCGATGTACTCCTGCGCGCATCCACGGCCCGAGGCAGACGCCGCCGCGTCCGGTCGGGCCGCGCCATGCGCATGGTTGCGATTGAGGATTTCCTCGATCTCCAACAAGTGGTACTTTGGAAGTCTGTGAATTCCCAACGGGAACCGTCAAACTGCGCGAGAACCATGGATATCGATCTCAAGACTCTGCGGCTGCTGGTGGCCGTGTGCGACGCCCGGAACATGAAACTGGCGGCGACACAGGAGCACATCGAGCCCTCGGCCATCAGCAAACGCATCACCCAACTGGAGGAGCGCTTGGGCGCGAGGCTGCTCGTGCGCGGCAGGCGTGGGGTGCACCCCACGCCTGCGGGCGTCGCCTTGCTGGAACATGCCCGAACCATTCTGTTCAGCCTTGACCGCATGGAGGCGGATGTCTGCGCGTTTGCCGGAGGCCTCAAGGGCCACGTGCGGCTGGTGGCCAGCGCTTCAGCCATCGCCGAGGCACTTCTCGATGATGTTGCGGCTTTCATGCGCGACCCTGACCATCGCGAGATCAACGTGGATATCGAGGAACGGGTCTCACGCGACATCATCCGGGTTGTTCGCGATGGTGGCGCTGGTCTCGGCGTGTGCTGGGATACGGTGGACTTCCAAGGACTGGAGCATCGCGCCTACCGCCGGGATCAGCTGATGCTCGCCGTGCACCCAGCACACGCGCTATGCCGACGCCGACGTATGCGCTTCGAGGAGTCGCTGGCCTTCGAGCATGTCGGGTTGCCGCCCGCTACAGCGGTTCACAGCATGCTGCAACGGGCGGCCGGTCGCGCGGGGCAACGGATCAACTACCGCGTGATCGTCACGACGTTCGATGCGGCCTTGCGCGTCGTCGCCGCCGGCCTGGGCGTGAGCGTCATTCCACGCGAAGTTGTCCGTGGCCATCGGGACCAGGTTGTGCTGATTCCGCTATCCGATCCCTGGGCGCAACGGCACTTCGCGATTTGCTTTCGACGGTTCGAGGATCTGCAACCCTCGGCTGCGCGGCTTTTGGAGTTTCTCGCGTCACACGGCGAAGCCACATCACACGCCGATGGCGCGTAGCGCCACGGACGACGGTCAAAGTGTCGCGCAGCGGGGCGGCCAAGAACGGCATCGGGCGCGTGCCGGGTTGGCTTGCCGGAGCACACCAAGCTACTATCTTTCGCCGCGCGAAGTCTTTGTTCGCGGTCCGACGCCTCATGAATCTGCGCCTCAAACTCCTGCTCGTTGCCACCTTGCCCCTGGCCTTGGTCTTTGCGCTGACGACCTGGGTGCTGCACGCGCAAGAGGCAGACCTTTCGCGGCACCAGCAAGAATTGCTGCGCGCCGCCTATTCGGATGCCACGCGCGCCGAGCTGCGGCATTACGTGGCGCTGGCGCTGAGCACGATCAGCCCGCTCTACAACACCGGGCGCGACGACGACGACGTGAAGCGGCTGGCGATGCAGCAACTGGTCAATCTCGACTACGGCCCGGACGGCTACTTTTTTCTCTACGACTACAGCGGCCGCAACCTGATGCATCCGCGGCAGCCCGAGCTCGTCGGCCGCAACCTGATGGAGCTGCGCGACGGCCGGGGCCAGCCGGTGATCCGGCAAATGATCGACAAGGCGCGGGCCGGAGGCGGTTTTGTCGACTATGTGTGGAACCGCCCGTCGTTGCACCGCGACTCGCCCAAACTCGGCTACGTCACCGGGCTCGACCGCTGGCAGTGGATGATCGGCACCGGCACCTACACCGACGACATCGACCGGCTGACGCAGGAACTCGACAAGCAACTCGCAGCCAGCCTGCGCACGACGCAACGCTGGGTCGCGGCGGCCACGGCCCTGTCGATCGTCGTCATCCTGGCCAGCGTGCTGGGGCTGTCGATCACGGAACTGCGCGCCGCCGACGCCAAGCTGATGCTGCTGGCGCGGCGCCTGGTGCGCTCGCAGGAGCACGAACGTGCCTGGCTGTCGCGCGAGCTGCACGACGGCACCAGCCAGACCCTGGTGTCGGCCAAGCTGCTGACCGAGAGCGCGATCCAGCGCCTTCCCGATGACGATGACGTCGTGCGTCCGCTGCTGCAGCGATCGCTGGTGCGGCTGAGCCAGGCGCTGGATGGCGTGCGCGACATTTCGCACCGCGTGCGTCCGACCGAGTTGGACATGCTGGGCCTGGCCGCAGCGCTGCGGCAACTCGGCGAGGAGAGCTGCACCGCCGCGGGCGTGAACTTCAGCTTCGAAGGCAGCGATGAGGAGCCGCAGGGCCTGTCCGACGAGGTGCGCACCACGCTGTTCCGCGTTATCCAGGAAGCGCTCGCCAATGTGCTCAAGCATGCCCAGGCTCGGCATGTGCGCCTGGTGCTGGCGAGCGGTAACGCCGGCCTGCGGCTGACGCTGCAGGACGACGGCCGCGGCTTCGACCTGAACGCCGTGGCGCAGCACCCACGGCGCGGCATCGGCCTGCGCAACATGCGCGAGCGGCTGAGCGATGTCGGCGGACGCCTGGAGGTGATGTCGGGCGCCGAGGGCACACGCATCGTCGCCGAGGTGCCGCGCGTGACGAGCCCGCACCGGGCGGTGCCGTGAGCGCGACGCAAGCCGTCATGACGATCCGCGTGCTGCTGGTCGACGACCACCCCCTCGTGCGCGAGGGCATCGCCGCGCGCCTGGGCTCCGAACCCGACATCGAGGTCGTCGGCGAGGCTGGCGACGCCGTCAGCGCGCTCGCGTGCGTGCCCGGGCTGCGCCCGGCCATCGTGCTCACCGACATCGGCATGAAGGGTGTCAGCGGCATCGAGCTGACGCGGCGGCTGCTTGCGTTGGACCCTTCGTTGCGGGTGCTGGTGCTGAGCATGTACGACAGCGCCGACTACGCGCAGCAGGCCTTGGCCGCCGGCGCACGCGGCTATGTGCTGAAGGATTCGCCTTCGGCCGAGATCGTGGCGGCGCTGCGCAGCGTGGCCGCCGGCGGCACCTTCCTCAGCCCGGCGCTGGCGCAGCGACTCTTCCGCCCGGCGCCTGCGCGCAACCAGCTGTCCGAGCGTGAGCAGCAGATCCTGGCGCTGCTGGCGCAGGGCCGCTCCAGCAAGCAGATCGCCCGCACGCTCGACATCGGCGTGCGCACGGTCGAGACGCACCGCCAGGCGATCCGGCGCAAGCTCGACCTGGCCGGCCAGGCCGAACTCATCCGCTACGCCGTGGAGCATGCGCGAGGCGGTCTGCAGCAGCCGTAGCCGCGCTGCCGGGTTTTCCAGTACGTGTTGCTGCGCAGTCGCACTGCGTAATGCGACGGAAGTCGCCACCGGCGCAAAGGACGACCATGTGTGTCACGCAGCGGGCCTGTTGCGCGCTGACCTTTCCCTACAGTGGAGACAAACCATGGACTACCCCATTCGCACGCTCGTTGCCTCGTTGGCGCTTGCCCTTTCAGCCGTTGCCGCACAGGCCGCGGAGCCAATCAAGATCGGTGTTGACGGGCCCTTCACTGGCGGCTCGTCATCCATGGGCGTGTCGATGCGCGACGGTGTGCGCATGGCCGTCGACGAGATCAACAAGTCCGGTGGCGTGCTCGGGCGCCCGATCGCCCTGGTCGAGCGCGACGACGAGGCGAAGAACGAACGCGGCGTGCAGATCGCCCAGGAGCTGATCAACAAGGAGAAGGTCGTCGCCGTCGTCGGCTACATCAACACCGGTGTGGCGCTGGCCTCGCAGCGCTTCTTCCAGGAGGCCAAGATCCCGGTCATGAACAACGTCGCCACCGGCACGCTGGTGACGCACCAGTTCGATGACCAACCCGAGAACTACGTCTTCCGCAACGCTGCGCACGACAGCATCCAGGCCCCGATGATCGTCGAGGAGGCCGTCACGCGCAGAGGCTACAAGCGCGTGGCGATCCTGTCGGACTCCACCAACTACGGCCAGCTCGGCCGCGCCGACCTCGAGGCCGCGCTGGCGCAAAAGGGCATCAAGGCTGTGGCGGTGGAAAAGTTCAACATCAAGGACGTCGACATGACGCCGCAGCTGCTGAAGGCCAAGGAGGCCGGCGCCGAGGCGGTTCTGACCTACGGCATCGGCCCCGAGCTGGCGCAGATCGCCAACGGCATGACCAAGCTCGGCTGGAAGGTCCCGATGATCGGTAGCTGGACATTGTCGATGGCCAACTTCATCGACAACGCGGGCCCCGGCGGCGAGGGCGCGCGCATGCCGCAGACCTTCATCCAGCAGCCCACGACGCCCAAGCGCCAATCCTTCATCGTGACCTACCTGAGAACCTTCAACCCGAAGAACGGCCGCATCGACTCACCGGTGTCGGCGGCACAGGGCTACGACTCGATCTACCTGCTGACCGCAGCCATCAAGCAGGCTGGCAGCACGGACGGTCCGAAGATCAAGGCCGCGCTGGAGAACCTGAAGACGCCGGTCGAGGGTGTCGTCACCAGCTACAACAAACCCTTCAGCGCCAAGGATCACGAAGCGATCACCGTCAACATCCCGGTATTCGGCGAGGTCAAGGGTCAGCGCGTGGTTTACGCCTACGAGGCCGACGCCAAGACAGCGTCCGAGGTGCGCGTCAAGGACGCCAACGCCAAGGGCGCGCTGGTGGCCCCGGTCAAGCGCTAAGGCAGACAGTCCCGCCCGACCGCTGGCGCGCCATGCGCTAGCGGTCGTTCGCCACATCAGGGCCGGCCCCGCGCCGGCGCCAGGAAACTCCGCGCCATGCAGATCCTGACCCAACTCGTGTTCAGCGGCATTGCGCTGGGCATGATCTACGCCGTCATCGCTTTCGGCTACCAACTCACCTTCGCCACCTCGGATACGCTGAACTTCGGCCAGGGCGACGCGCTCATGCTCGGCGCCCTGGTAGGACTGACCCTGGTCGATCGCATGGGCCTGAACTACTGGCTCGCGATCCCGCTGGTTCTGGCGTTCGGTGCCGTGCAGGGGGCCTTCGTCGAACGCATCGGCGTGCGCCCGGCGATCAAGATCAAAAGCGAGTTCGGCTGGATCATGTCGACCATCGCCCTGGGCATCATCTTCAAGAACGTGGCCGAGAACCTCTGGGGCCGTGACGACCTGAAATTCCCCTCGCCGCTGCCCGAGTCGCCCCTGCACGTTTTGGGGGCCAACGTGATGCCGATGGAAATCCTGGTGGTCTTCGGCGCGCTGGCCATGATGCTCGCGGTGGAGATCTTCAACCGCCGTTCGATTTACGGCAAGGCGGTGGTCGCCACCTTCAATGACCGCGACGCTGCCAAGCTGATGGGCATCGACACCGGCCGCGTCATCACCTTCTCCTACGCGCTGTCCTCGCTGACCGCGGCGTTCGCCGGCATGCTGATCGCGCCGCTGACGCTCACCGGCGCCACCATGGGCGCGGTGCTGGGGTTGAAGGCCTTCGCAGTGGCCATCATCGGCGGCCTCACCAGCGGCCTGGGCATCGTCATCGGCGGTCTGATCCTGGGCATCGCCGAGACCACGACCGGCTTCTACATCTCCACCGGCTACAAGGACGTGCCCGGCCTGGTGCTGCTGCTGGCTGTTCTCGCCATCAAGCCCGCCGGCCTGTTCGGCAAGACCGCAATCAAGAAAGTTTGAAGCCATGAACACCGTCACCAACCCCTCCGCCGCGTCCGTGCCCACACCCGGCCTGCTGGCCAGCGCAGGCCGCGGCCCGCTGCTGCTCGGCGTGCTGGCCATCGCCGCGCTCGCGGTCTTTCCGCTGGCGGTGCACAACCCTTACTACGTGCACCTGGTCGAGACGATCCTGATCTACGCCATCGTGCTGTTCGGCCTGGACATCGTGGTCGGCTACACCGGGCAGGTATCCCTGGGCCATGCCGGCCTGTTCGGGATCGGCGCCTACACCGCGGGGGTGCTGGTGTTCAAGCTCGGGGCGCCGCTGTGGTTGACGCTGCCGGCGGCGATCGCCGTCACGGCCGGCTTCGGCGCGCTGCTGGCGTTGCCGGCGCTGCGCGTCAGCGGGCCGTATCTCGCGATGGTGACCCTGGCCTTCGGCACCATCATCCAGATTCTCATCAACGAGATGAGCTTCCTTACCGAAGGGCCGCTGGGCATCAAGCTCGCCAAGCCGCAGGTGTTCGGCCACCGTCTTGGCGAGACCGAGTTCTTCTGGCTTGTTTCGGTGATGCTGCTGCTGGCTCTGCTGTTCGTGCACCGGGTGCTGCGCTCCCACCTCGGCCGCGCCTTCGAAGCCCTGCGCGGCAGCCCGGTCGCCTCGGACTGCATGGGCGTCTCGGTCTACCGCTACAAGGTCTACGCCTTCGTCATCAGCGCCGGACTGGCTGGACTCGCCGGTGCGCTGTACGCCTATTCCGAGCAGTACATCAGCCCCAACACCTACAACTTCGAGCTCACGGTGCTGTTCCTGCTGGCCGTCATCATGGGCGGGCGCAAGAGCCGCACCGGTGCGTTGCTCGGCGCAGCGATCATCGTGCTGCTGCCCAAGCTGCTCGACGATCTGGAGTGGTTCCGCATCGGTGCCGTGACGCTGGCGGTGCTGATGGCGCTGGGCGCCGCGGTGTTGCTGGCTCGCCGCCGCACCACCGTGCAGCGGGTGGCGATTCCGGTGGCCGGCAGCATCGCGCTGGCGGCCGTGTCGTTCGCGCTGCAGTCGATGACCGACTGGCGGCTGTCGGTGTTCGGCCTCATCACGCTGTTTGTCGTTTACTACCTGCAAGACGGCATCGTCGGCTTCATCCGCAAGGCGCTTGGCAAGCCGATGCTGGCGGCGGCCAACAACGCAGCCGCATCCCCATCGCAGCCCGAGGACGCGCTGGTGCGCGCCCGCGCCGATGCTCCAGCCGAGCTGCTGTCGGCGCAGCAGGTGCTGATGCAGTTCGGTGGCCTGAAGGCGCTGAACCAGGTCGACCTGCGCGTGATGCGCGGCACCGTGCACGGGCTGATCGGCCCCAACGGCTCGGGCAAGAGCACGATGATGAACGTGCTCACCGGCATCTACCAGCCCACCGCCGGCGACATCACCTTCGCCGGTACGCCGGTGAACGGCCGCACGCCGTCCGACATCGCCCTGTCGGGCATCGCGCGCACATTCCAGAACGTGCAGTTGTTCGGCGAAATGAGCGCCCTGAACAACGTCATGGTCGGCCTGCATCACACCTTCGCCAGCCACATGCTCGACGTCGCACTGCACCTGCCGCGCTACCGGCGCGAGCATGCGCAGGCCACGGCGCGCGCACTGGCGCTGCTGCGCTTCGTCGGCCTGGCCGATCTGGCTTACGAAGAGGCGCGCAACCTGCCTTACGGCAAGCAGCGGCTGCTGGAGATTGCGCGTGCGCTGGCATTGGACCCGCAACTGCTGCTGCTCGACGAACCGGCCGCGGGCCTGACCGCGCCCGACATCAAGGAGCTGGTGGCCATCATCGCCAAAATCAGGGCGCATGGCATCACCTTGATCCTGATCGAGCACCACATGGACGTGGTGATGGCCATCTGCGACACCGTGAGCGTGCTCGACTTCGGCCAGAAGATCGCCGATGGCCCACCGGCTGCCGTGCGCAGCGACCCCAAGGTCATCGAGGCCTACTTGGGCGGCGAAGCCACATGAACCTGAACCCCCCTCGCTTGTCGCTTCCCTCCGGCGCTGCCCCTTGCGGGGGTCTGGCCGGATTCGGAGCGACATGGCGTCCGACCGAGAACCCAATATGCTGACCATCCGCAACCTGCACGCCGGCTACGGCAAGGTCGAAGTCCTGCACGGCGTCACGATCGAGGTGCCGAAAGGCCAGGTCGTGACGTTGATCGGCTCCAACGGTGCCGGCAAGACGACGACCATGCGCGCCGTCTCCGGCATGATCGCGCCGCGGGAAGGCGACATCATGCTCAACGGCAAGGCCATTGCCGGGCTCGAGTCCTTCCACATCGCCCGTCTGGGGCTTGCCCATTCGCCCGAGGGTCGGCGCGTCTTCGCCACCATGACCGTGGCCGACAACCTGCTGCTCGGCGCCTTTCCGCGCCTGACTGGATCGAGGACGCGCGGCGACGTCCGGCACGACCTGGAGCGGGCGCTGGAACTGTTTCCGCGACTGATGGAGCGCCGCACGCAGCTCGCTGGCACCCTGTCCGGCGGCGAGCAGCAAATGCTGGCGATGGCACGCGCCGTGATGCTGAACCCCGACGTCGTCCTGCTCGACGAGCCGTCGATGGGGCTGGCGCCCATCCTCGTCGACGAAGTGTTCAAGATCATCGGCCGCTTGAAGGCGCAAGGCGTGACGATGCTGCTGGTGGAGCAGTTCGCCGCCGCCGCGCTGGCCGTGGCCGACTACGGCTATGTGCTGGAGAACGGGCGCATTTCCGTACACGGCCCGGCACACCAGTTGCGCGACGATCCCGCCGTGCAGGCCGCCTACCTGGGAGGTGGCGCGCACTGATCGGCCTGGCTCGGCCCGTGTTGGATTGGAGCCGAGCCGCTTCGCTCCCCGCCCAGGTCGAGCACGTCCCGCGCATGCGAGCGATGGGCCGCTCCCGAGCATGCCTGCCCGCCTCGGTGCGCCTGACGCGCAGCGGCAGGTCTCGGGGCAGAAGCCATCAGTACTCCTTTTGCGCGAAGACGATGGGGAACAGGCGATTCACTTCCCGGATGTCTCTCAGGACGTCGAACATGGCCTGTTTAACCAGTTGCTCCTTCGCCACCACGCCGCGCCAGCCATCGGGTCGCTTGGCCTTGATGGCCATGGGGTGGGGTCGTTCGGCGAGGGATGCCCCGGTGCGGTCGGATCGATGGGGCCGGATCGATGCGGTGGCGACGCGCGCGCCGCGCCGGCAACGTCAGGACTTGAGCCGGTACCCGGTCCTGAAGATCCAGCCCACGATGGCCATGGAGATGAGCAGGAAGGCCAGCGTCATGCCCAGGCTGATGCCGACGCTGACGTCAGCGTGGCCATAGAAGCTCCAGCGAAAGCCGCTGATCAGGTAGACCACCGGATTGAACAAGGCCACTGTGCGCCAGAACGCAGGCAGCATGTCGATGGAGTAGAAGCTGCCTCCCAGGAACGTGAGCGGCGTGATGATGAGCAGCGGCACGACTTGCAGTTTCTCGAAGCCGTCGGCCCAGATGCCGATGATGAAGCCGACCAGGCTGAAGGTGGTGGCGGTGAGCACGAGAAACGCCAGCATCCAGAGGGGATGCTCGACATGCAGCGGCACGAACAGCGCCGCGGTGGCGAGGATGATGAGCCCCAGGACGATGGACTTGGTCGCGGCCGCGCCGACATAGCTCAGCACGATCTCGAGCGTGGAGATCGGCGCCGACAGCAGCTCGTAGATCGTGCCCGTGAACTTGGGGAAGTAGATGCCGAAGGACGCATTCGAGATGCTCTGCGTCAGCAGCGACAACATCACCAGACCGGGGACGATGAAGGCGCCGTAGCTGATGCCGCCGACGGTGGGCATGCGCGAGCCGATGGCGGCACCGAAGACGACGAAGTACAGCGAGGTCGAGATCACCGGGGAAATGACGCTTTGCATCACCGTGCGCCCGGTGCGCGCCATCTCGAAGGTGTAGATCGCGCGGACGGCGTGGAGATTCATGCCTGCTCCCTGACCAGATTGACGAAGATGTCTTCCAGCGAACTCTGCGTGGTGCGCAGGTCCTTGAAACGGATGCCGGCATCGCCCAGATGCTTGAGCACGTCCACGATGCTGACACGCGCGTCCTGCGCGTCGTAGGTATAGGTCAGCTCGCTGCCGTCGCTCGACAGCTCCAGCGCATAGCCCGCCAGCTCGGCGGGCAGTTGCCGCAGCGGCTGCTGCAGTTGCAGCCAGAGCTGCTTCGTGCCCAGCTCGTGCATCAGCTCGGCCTTGTCTTTCACCAGGATGAGCTCGCCCTTGCGCATGACGCCGATGCGATCGGCCATCTCTTCGGCCTCGTCGATGTAGTGCGTGGTGAGGATGACCGTGACCCCGGAGGCGCGCAGCTCGCGCACGAGCTGCCACATGTCGCGCCGCAGCTCGACGTCGACCCCGGCCGTCGGCTCGTCGAGGAACAGGATCTGCGGCTCATGGGCGAGCGCCTTGGCAATGAGCACGCGCCGCTTCATGCCGCCCGACAGAGTCATGATCTTGTTGTTGCGCTTGTCCCAGAGCGAGAGGTCTTGCAGCACCTTCTCGATGTGGGCCGGGTTGGCGGGTTTGCCGAACAGGCCGCGGCTGAACGACACCGTCGCCCAGACGGACTCGAAGGCGTCGGTGGTCAGTTCCTGCGGCACCAGACCGATGAGGGAGCGCGCCGCCCGGTAGTCGCGCGCAATGTCGTGTCCGTCCACCAGCACACTGCCGGCGCTGGCCTTGACGATGCCGCAGACGATGCTGATCAGCGTCGTCTTGCCGGCGCCGTTGGCGCCCAGCAGGGCGAAAATTTCGCCGCGGCGGATGTCGAGATGAACACTTTTGAGCGCCTCGAAGCCAGAGGCGTACGTCTTGGAGAGGTTGGAAACCTTGAGAATGGTGTGCATCCTCACAAGGTTAACCTGACTTGAATACTGGCGTGACGCGTTGGTCGTCTGCCGCTGGTCGATGGCACACGCAAGGCGGAAGCGTCAGGGCCGTGCCGTCACGGCCGCCGCCGTGGGGTATGGCGGTTTGCCATGGGTGCCCACCAGCACATTGCTGAGGATGGCCTCGACATCGGGCGTGGCATGGGCCACCGCCTCGAGGTGCACGACCTGCTCGCGTCGCGCCACGCACCCGAAGAGCTGCACGAAGCGCCCCTGCACCAGCAGCCACAAGCTGGTGTCGCGCAGTTGCGGGTCGGCGCGCAGCCGCGGCAGCAGCGCGTCGGCAATGCCGCGGTCGTAGAAAAAGCTGTTGGACAGGCGGCATTTGCCGGCGATGTAGCAGCTATTGCCCTGCTCGACGCGGTGATGCTCCACCTCCTGCATCTGCGCTTGTGTGTAGGTCGGCGGACTGGGCACGGGGCAGCCCGCCAGCCCCTGCGTGGCCGGCTCGAACGGGTCGTGGAATGGGTTGACGAGCAGGGCGGGCGCCGCCGCTGCCGCGGTGCTCGCCCACAGGCCTGCGAGCAGGCTGGCGGTGGCGAGCGCCAGCCGCCGCGGTTTGCGGTGCGCAGCAGGCATGCCCGTGGTGGCAAGGTGGCACGGCGTCAGGAGTGGGTTCGTCATGATGTCCCCTGAGGTGTAGCGGACTGCAATTGCTGCGGGGATGGCGCGGCTGGACGGTGCGGAACAGGCCGCAGCCGCTGTGCCCCAGGACTTTACGGGGTGGCGGCCGGTTTGGGCGTGGGCGCGTCGTCCATCGCCCTGGCTCGCACCGCGGCCGGGCGGGCGGCGAGCCTGGCCCAATACGCCTCGAATGCCGGGCGCTTCTCGATGACGCCGAACTGCATGCCGAAGCCCAGATGTGAGCCGAGGTAGACATCCGCCGCCGAGAACTGGCTGCCCAGCAGATACTCGCTCCGCGCCACCGCGCCCTCCAGCACATGCATCACCTCGGCATGGCTGCCGTAACCCATCATGCGCTCGCGCCCCGGCGGCACGACGAAGCCCAGCGCCTGGTTGCTCACCGCGGCTTCCACCGGCCCCGCGGCGAAGAACAGCCAGCGGTAGTACGGGCCGCGCTGGCGGCTACCGGGCGCCGGCGCCAGACCTGCGTGGGGAAAGGCGTCCGCGAGGTAGGCGCAAATGGCCGCCACCTCCGTGACCACGGCATCGCCATGGCGGATGGCGGGCACCTTACCCATGGGGTTGATGGCCAGATACTCGGGTGCCTTCATCGTCGTGCCGTAGTCGAGCAGCACGGTGTCGTATGGGGTTCCCACTTCTTCGAGCATCCAGCGCACGATGCGCCCGCGTGACTGCGGGTGGGTGTAGAAGGTCAGCGCGGCGTCTGTCATGGCGGAGGCTCCGGTCAGTGCGTTGGCGGTCCATGCTACGCCGCGCGCAACGGCAGTTGAACTCAGGCGCCGCCCGCTTCGGGCCCGGCCCCGCCTAGCCCCCAGAGCACGGTCAGGCCTCGCCCCGGCCGACGGGCAAGCCTGCCGGGGCGAGGCGTTCCGTGCTGATGGCTGCCGTACGACCGCCATCACCCGCGGGTCCATCCCCCCGGTCCTGCGGCGCAACTGCGAAAGCCGGCCGCGATGTCGTTGCGGTGGGGCGGAAAGAAATTGCGATAGCGCGCATGGCGCAGGCGCGGCTGCGTCATGTGGGAGGCGCCGCGCAACACCGGGCGGTCGTCGAACCACGGCGCCGAGTAGTCCCGATAGGGGTGAGGCGCGAAGCCTGGATACGGCTGGAAGGGGCTGGCCGTCCACTCCCAGACATCGCCCCAGCGGAAGCCCTCGGGCCGGGTCACCGCGGCACGCTCCCATTCAGCCTCGCTCGGCAAGCGCCGGCCCGCCCAGCGGCACCAGGCCTCGGCTTCGTAGAAGGTCAGGTGGCACGCGGCTTCGGCCAGGTTCAGCGCCTGCCATTGGCCGTCGCGCCACTGCTGCCAGCGGCTGCCGGCGCGCCGCAGATAGCGCGGGACGGCGGGCCGCAACTGCGCGCGCCAGGGCCGGCCGGCGGCGCTCCACCATGAATCGTCGGCATAGCCGCCGCTCTCCAGAAAGGGCAGGAACTCGATCCAGCGGACCACCTGGGCGTCGATCGTCGTGGCTCCGAGCGCGACGTCGTACGCCGGCAATTCGTTGTCGAACACGAAGCCGGCGTCCGCTTCGCTGCCGAGGCGCCAGGGCCCCGCCGGCAAGTCGATGGGCGACGCGGGCTTCGGCAATGTGGCGGCCTGCCAGCGCGCATCTTTCACAGCAATGCCCAGGGCCTGGGCGGTATGCAGCGCAGCCTCGTGGTGCATGTCCTCGTGCAGCAGGGCGAGGCGAAAGAAGTACAGCGCGTCGTCGCTGCTCTCGCGGGTTGCGCGCAGCAGCGCCAGAGTCCCGGCCAGTTGACGTGCCAGATCCTCGCGCGTCGCCTCGGCGTCGGGCAGGGGCAATTCCCAGCGCGCGTCGTGCGGCACCACGCTGGAGTTGTAGAGTGCGTCAGCGTTGGCTCGCAAGGCCTGGCCGCGCCCGCGCTCGGGGTCGGCCGCCACGCCACGGTGGTGCTCGGGATTGCGCGCCAGCCAGTATTCCTGGAACCAGCCGATATGCCCGAGCTCCCACAGCGGCGGGTTGCGTTCGGCATGCAGTGGCACCCCGAGGCCGGGCAAGGCCTGCTCGTAGGCAGCGAATGTCGTCAAGGTGTCGTGACGACTGGCTTGCAACGCGGCGGCCAGGGCGTCGATGCCGCCCTGACGCGCCGCGAAGGCCGGAGGCATTAGGCTTGCATCATGCATCGTGAATCCATCGTGATCGTGACACCGGCGCTGCAGGAGGCCAACAATGGCAACTGGCAGACGGCGCGCCGCTGGGCGGCCATGCTGCGACCAGCATATCGCATCCGCTTGGCCTCGCATTGGACGCACGGGGATGAGGCGCTGATGATCGCGCTGCACGCCCGTCGCTCGGCAGCATCGGTGGCCTCCTGGCGCGAGGTCCATCCGCAACGCCCGCTGCTGCTGACGCTCACCGGCACCGATCTGTACCGTGACATCGACACCGACGCCGGCGCCCAACTTGCGCTGCAGCTCGCCGATACCCTGGTGGTGCTCAATGCCTTGGGCGCCGAGCGGCTGCCCCTGGAGCTGCGCGCCAAGTGCCGCGTGTTGTTGCAGTCGTGCGCCTCTCGGCGTACGCCGCCGAAAACGCGCCGTCATCTGCGCGCGCTGAGCGTGGGACATCTGCGGGACGAGAAAGATCCGCGCACCTACTGGCGTGCGGCGCTGCGGCTGGCCAGCCGCGCCGACATCCGGTTCGACCACATCGGCGCAGCCCTCGATCCGGTTCTGGGCGCCGAGGCCGCCTCCCTCGCCGCTGTGCAGCCCAACTACCGCTGGCATGGGGCTCTGCCCCATGCGGCGACGCGACGCCGCATCCAGAGCGCGCATGTCCTGGTGCACCCCAGCCGCATGGAAGGGGGTGCCCATGCCGTCATCGAAGCCATGCGTAGCGGCACGCCGGTGCTGGCTTCGCGCATCGACGGCAATGTCGGGCTGCTGGGCGAGGACTACGCCGGAACCTTCGCGGTCGGTGACGACGCGGCACTGGCAACCCTGCTGCTGCGAGCCCGGGACGATCCCGATATGCTTGAAAACCTGCAGCGCCAAATCACGTTGCGGGCGCCGCTTTTTTCTCCCGAAGCCGAGAGCAACCGCTTGCACGGCCTGGTGGCTGCCTTGATGGCCTGACGAACTCCTGGAATTCGACGATGAACGCACCTGCCACCCCCACAGAGCCCCGGCTGACCTCACTGTCGCACGGCGGCGGCTGCGGCTGCAAGATCGCCCCCGGCGTCCTGTCCGACATCCTCAAGGGCACCACGGCCATGCCGATCCCGGCGGCCTTGCTCGTTGGCATCGAGACCTCCGATGATGCGGCGGTCTACCAGCTCAACGCGGAGCAGGCGCTGATCGCCACCACCGACTTCTTCATGCCCATCGTCGACGACCCGTTCGACTTCGGCCGCATCGCCGCGGCGAACGCGATCAGCGATGTCTATGCGATGGGCGGCCGCCCGATCCTGGCGCTGGCCCTGGT
Organism: Burkholderiales bacterium; assembly: GCA_013044035.1. Lineage (GTDB taxonomy): Bacteria > Pseudomonadota > Gammaproteobacteria > Burkholderiales > Burkholderiaceae_C > Thiomonas_A. The sequence continues at coordinate 17,215 of JABEVE010000029.1, read as the reverse complement.
CGGCATGCCGATCAACGTCCTGACCACGCAAACCATCGGTCGCATCCTCGAAGGCGGTGCGTCGGTTTGCCGCACGGCCGGCATTCCGATCGCCGGGGGCCACACCATCGACTCCGTGGAGGCCATCTACGGCCTTGTCGCGCTTGGTCTGGTGCACCCGAAGCATGTGAAGCGCAATGCGAGCGCCCAACCTGGCGACTTGCTCGTTCTGGGCAAACCCGTCGGGGTCGGTGTGATGTCGGCGGCGCTGAAAAAAGGCGAGCTCGGTGACGCCGGCTACGCCCTGATGGTGGCCACAACCACGCAACTCAACACCCCGGGTCCGGACCTTGCGGCGCTGCCCGGCGTGCACGGGCTGACCGATGTCACCGGCTTCGGCCTGGCCGGCCATGTCCTGGAGATGGCACGCGGCGCACGTTGCGAAGTGCGGCTGGACTGGGCGGCCGTGCCGCTGATGGCCGGTGTGCGCGAGCTCGTTGGCCGCGGCTTCGTCACCGGTGCCTCAGGCCGCAACTGGTCCAGCTATGCCAGCGACGTGGTCCTGCCTGCCGCGTTCGCAGCCGAGGACAAGAGCCTGCTCACCGACCCGCAGACCAGCGGCGGATTGCTGGTGTCCTGCGCGCCCGATGCGGTGGACGAGGTGCTGGCCGTTTTCCAGCGCCATGGCTTCGCCCAGGCAACGGTCATCGGCAGCGTGGCTGCAAGCCAGGCGGCACCGCGTTTGGTGGTGAGCTGAGCCCAGCGTCGAATTCGAACGGCGCGGGCGTACCAGTCGGTGAACAGACCCTAATCCAGGGCTTTGAGCTGCTGCATCAAGGTCGGCACGAGTTCGCTCACGGTTGGATGGATGGGCATGGTTCGCGCCATGACGGTGAAGGGCTGCTTGGCAGACATCACGTTCAGCATGCCGTGCACGACCTCGTCGCCGTTCAGCCCGAGGATCGCCGCACCGAGCAACTGCTGGCTTCGGGCGTCGACCAGCAACTTCATGAAGCCTTGCGTCTCGCCGGCCTCGCGCGCACGACCGACGCGCTGCATCGGCAGTTTCGCCTGCAGCAGCGCGCGGCCGCTGGCGCGCGCATCGGCTTCGTTGAGGCCAATGCGGCCGAGCGGCGGGTCGATGAAGAGCGCGTAGCAGGGGATGCGGTCCGACAGGCGTCGCGGGTCGTGGTCGAAGAGGTTGGCCACGACAATTTCGTGATCGTTCCACGCCGTGTGCGTGAAGGCGCCGCGACCGTTGCAGTCCCCCACCGCCCACACCCCGTCGGCGCTCGTGCGGCATTGATCGTCGACGACGATGTAGCCGCGCGCGTCGGTGCGGATGCCGGCCCGATCCAGCCCCAGGTCGTCGGTATTCGGGCGGCGCCCGACGGCCAGGAGGACATGGCTGCCCCGGATGACAGGCCGGTCGGTGCCACAGGCGGCGCCGGCCACGATCTGCGCGCCGTCCTGGTCCAGGGACAGGCACTCGGCCCCCAGCTCGAAGTGCACGCCTTCGGCTTCGAGAATGCCGCGGATCGCGTCCGAGATGTCGGCGTCTTCGCGCGCCAGCAGCCGCGCCGACTTTTCCACCACCGTCACCTCGGCGCCGAAGCGCCGCATCATCTGGGCAAACTCCAGGCCGATGTAGCTGCCGCCGACGATGACCAGGTGCTCGGGCACCCGGTCCAGTTCCAGGATCGAGACGTTGTCGAGTGTCTTCACGCGATCGATGCCGGCCAGCGTCGGGCGCAGCGAACGCCCGCCGACGTTGAGGAAAATGCACGGCGCGGTGAGTCGTCGGCCATTGACCTCGACAGTCGCCGGGGCGACGAAGCGGGCCTCGCCGACCATCACTTCGGCATGTTTCAGGCCGCGCATCCAGGCTTCGACGCCCTCGCGCGACGCGTTGACGATGCTGTCCTTGCGGGCTTTCACACGCGCCATGTCGACACGCAGGCCGCCCACGTCGAAGCCGAACTGTGCCCCGCGCTGCGCCAGGCGAATGGCGCGCGCGCTGGCGACCAGGGTCTTGGTGGGCGTGCAGCCCACGTTCACGCAGGTGCCGCCGAAGTGGTGCCGTTCGATGACCGCGGTTTTCAGCCCCTCCTTGCTGCAGCGCGCAGCGAGCGCCGGCCCGGCTTGGCCCGCACCGATGACGATGGCGTCGAAGTTCTGGATCTGCATGGCGTGCGCTCCTGGCATCAAGACGGCAGGGTACGGCGACGACGATCGGCGCCGCGCGACGGGATGGCTGGCGGCGCTGGGCTGTGGGCCGTCGCCTCGGGCTTCATGCCGACCCCGCGGTGGCGGCGTCGCGAGCGTCGGCACGCATCCAGTCAGCCGCTCGCTCGGCGATCATGATGGTCGGCGCATTGGTGTTGCCGCCGATGAGCGTGGGCATCACCGAGGCATCCACCACGCGCAGGCCGGCGAGGCCGTGCACGCGCAACTGCGTGTCGACCACTGCACTGGAATCGGTGCCCATGCGGCATGTGCCCACAGGGTGGTAGATGGTGTCGGCTCGTGTCCGGATGTGCTGCAGCAGCGCCGCGTCGGTTTCGATCGCCTCGGTGCCGATCTCCGCGTGGCGGTACTTCGCCAGCGCCGGTGCGCGCAGGATCCTGCGCAGGTGCTTCGCGCCCGCCAGAAGCAGCGCCGCGTCCTCGGGATGCGAGAGGTAGTTCGGATCGATGCGCGGAGCCGACAGCGGGTTGGCGTCGTTCAAGCCCACCTCGCCGCGGCTCTTCGGGCGCAGCACGCACACATGGCCGGAAAACCCGTAGCCCAGGCGCAGCTTGCGCGCGTGGTCGCCGACGATGGCGATGACGAAATGCAGTTGCAGGTCGGGCCGTTCGGCCTGCGGACTCGACTTGATGAAGGCCGCGCCTTCGGCCAGCGGCGATGCGAGCATGCCCTTGCCGGACTTGCGCCATTCGAAGCCAGCCTTGAGCAGGTTCAGCGCGCCGATCGCACCGATGCCGAAGAGGTCCGTTTCCCTCGATCGGTAGGACAGAATGAAGTCGAGATGATCTTGCAGGTTTTTGCCCACTCCGGGCAGGGCGTGGCGCACGGCGATGCCGTGACGGGCCAGCTCGGCGGGGTCGCCAATGCCCGAGAGCATGAGCAGCTGCGGCGAGTTGAAGGTCCCGCCCGACAACACGACTTCACGCCGTGCGTGCAGGATGTCGCGCCGCCCCTGGCGCAGCACCTCGACGCCGACGGCGCGCGTGCCGTCCATCACGACGCGCAGGGCCCGGGTGTGCGTCATCACCGTCAGGTTGGGCCGGTGCATCACCGGATGCAGGTAGGCGGCGGCCGCCGAGCACCGCTCGCCGTTTCGCGGACCGTGGTGGAACTGGGTCACCTGGTACAGCCCGACCCCTTCCTGGTCGGCGCCATTGAAGTCGTCATTGGGCGCAATCCCGCATTCCACGGCGGCCTGCACGAACGCCCTGGTGACTGGGCGCGGGCTTTGTTGTTCGCCCACCTGCAGCGGACCCTGGCCACCGTGAAACGCGCTGTCGCCGCGCTGGTTGCCTTCGGAGCGCTTGAAGTAGGGCAACACGTCCTCGAACGTCCAGCCCGCGCAACCCTGGCGCGCCCAGTCGTCGTAGTCGGTGCGATGCCCCCGCACATACAGCATCGCATTGATGGCGCTGGAGCCGCCCAGGGCCTTGCCGCGGGGTTGGTAGCCGCACCGCCCGTCGAGGTGCGGCTGGGGCACGGTCGTGTAAGCGTAGTTGTTGATCCTCGGCCGCCCGGGCAGCATGGCCACGAGGCCGGCAGGAACGCGAACGAGCAGGCCGCGACCGTCACCGCCGGCTTCGATCAGGCAGACCTGGACGGCGGCGTCCTCACTCAGCCGCGCCGCGAGAGTCGCTCCGGCGGACCCGCCGCCCACGATCACAATGTCGAATGTCATGGTGTTGCATGGCCTCGCTTCACGCGTGAAGTTCAAACTCTACGCAGGAACTGGACGTGTGACCAAACAGATTTACCCTTGACTCGTCTGCGGCCGCGCCCATCCCCTCGACGGACTTCGTCCATCCCCTCGGGAAACTTGCCGCGTCCGGCAGGGCGAACCCGTCAAGGCCAGCGCGGTGCCGTGGCGCCGAGCCTGCCGGCAGGAACATCCCAGCTCAGTTCGACCCCGGCGATGCGCAAGGGTGCGGCCACGCGGTGCGCAGGCCCCCAGGCCGTGTGCTCCATCTGCGGCATGCGGTCGGCTTCGGTCTCGGCCGCGAGCCGTGTCTCGTCCGGCTTCGCCTCGCACCCCATCAGCACCCGGGCGCTGTGCGCAAGCGACAGGAGCGCGCGCGTCGCCTCGCCGTGCGCGAGCCGGCGCGTCAGGCCGCGAATCGCCGCGGCCGCCATCCAATACCCCGTGGCGTGGTCGAGCGCCTGTACCGGAAGGGGCAGCGGAGTGGTGGCGTTGTGCCAGCACATGCCTGCCTCGGCAATGCCGCAACTCATCTGCACCAGGCTGTCGAAGCCGCGCCTGGCGGCCCACGGCCCGGTCCAGCCGTAGGCGTCGAGGCTGACGTCGACCAGGCCCGGAGCCACGTGGCTGCGTGTCGCAGCGCCAAGGCCGAGGGCATCCAGCGCGCCCGGGCGAAGGCCATGCATGAAGACATCCGCCCGGGCCAGCAGGTCGAGCAGGATCGCGCGCCCGGCAGGGTTCGTCAGGTCGAGGCGGGAGCAATGTTTGCCGAGCGTGGTTTCGGGGATGGCGCCGGGCTCATCCCAATCGGGAGCGTCGATGCGCAGCACTGTGGCGCCCAGGCCGGCGAGGAAGCGGCTGGCCACGGGGCCGGCCAGGACACGGGTGAGATCGAGCACGCGAATGCCTTGCAACGGCCGCGTCGCCGCCAGGGGCCAGTCGGGCGCGGCGCCGCCGGGGTGGGTGGTGATGTGGACGCACGGCTCGGCGGCGACCGCCGCGCCTTGCGCATGGGCAGTCCAGGCAGCGGCCGAGCGCATTTGCGCTGCGCATCCCCCGGCATCGACGATCGCGGTTTCGAGCTCGCATCCGCACCACGGCGCCACGGCATGGGCCGCAGCCTCGCGGTGCGCCAGCGACCCGAGAACGCGCTCCGCGGCGGCGCGATGGCGCGGTACGTTGACGTGCAGCCGAATCCAGCCGTCGCGCGTCGCATAGTCGCCCGTGATCGGGTCGCGCAGCGGTGGCACGCTCCAGCCGATCGGGCGCAGCGTCGTCGCGAACCAGATCGACGCCAGCCGCCGATCGACCTCGACGGTGGCGAGCCGACGGTGTGTCAGGGTGAGATGTTCGGCGACGGCCAGGCCTGCGGTCGCCACGGCCGCGGCCGCGAAGTCCGTCACCGCGAAGGCCGATGGCAAACTGCCCGCGGCGCTGAAGCGAACCTGCTCGGCAAGCTCAGGTGGAGCGCCGAGGGCGCTCCACAGCGTTCGCGTCAGCGCATGCGCCACCCCAGGCCGTACGGCCTGGGAAGCGGCGCGGCGCCGAGGCATGTTCAGCCCTCGAGATCGGTGCCTTTGGTCTCAGGCGTGGCGAGGATGGCGGCGATCGCCAGCGCCGCGTAGACCATCACAAACAGGCCAATGTAGATGTAGGCCTGGTGGATGCCGTAGGCGTGCAGCAGGACCCCGGCGACGATGGGGATCAGCCCCCCACCGTAGACCTGCGAGATCTGGTAGGCGGCGCTCGCGCCCGAAGCCCGGTAGCGCGTCGGGAAATTCTCCGTGTAGAACGTCGGGATCGCGCCGTAGCCGAAACCGAAGACAAAGCCGAAGCCGATGATTTCCGCGATCGTCGCGAGCAGGAAGCTGCCAGTGTTGATGAGGTAGAAGTAAGGAATTGCAAACACCAGGAAGACGATGGCCGAGGTCAGCAGGACGGTGCGGCGGTTGATGGAGTCGGCCAGCAGCGAGCCGATGATCATGAACACCAGCATCGAGGCCGCGGCGATCAGGCCGATGCTCTCGGCCTGCGTCCCGGTGAAACCGACGGCTTTCATGTAGCCGGTGCCGAAGACGAAGCTGAGGAAGAAAGCGCCACCGAACATCGCGTTCACCAGCGAGGTCCGAAGGATGCGCAGGGGCATGTCGCGCCAGACCTGGTAGGCGGGGCTCTTGAGGGTGGCCGAGTCGGCCTTGAGGCGCTCGAAGACGAAGCTGTCCATCGTGCGCGAGCGGATGACGATGCCGACGATGGCCACGAGAAAGCCGGCGAAGAAGAAGATGCGCCAGCCCCATGCGATGAAGTCCTGCGGCGTCATCAGCGACTTGACGAGGAGGACGGAGCCGAAGCCCAGCAGCAGCCCGATTGGGATGGCGAAGCCGACCCAGGCGCCCCAGAAGGCGCGTCGTTTGGAGTGCGCCGCCTGTTCGACCACCCAGGTCGATGCCGTGCCGAACTCCGCACCGAAGCTGATGCCCTGCAGGAGGCGGAACACGATGAGCAGCACGGGAGCGAGCACGCCGATGCTGTCGTATGACGGCGTCAGCCCGATCAGCAACGTGCTCGCGCCCATCAGGACCAGGGCATAGACCATCGCGTCCTTGCGCCCCACACGGTCGGCAATGTTGCCGAAAATGAAGGCGCCGACCGGGCGGATGACGATGCCGATGCCGTACACCGCGATCGCGGCCGAGATCGCGGCGAGCGCGGGCAGTTTGAAAAAGACGCCGCCCCAGACCGTTGCTGCGATGATGCCGGTGACGAGAAAGTCGTACTGCTCGATCACCGAGCCGATGATGCTGGCGAGCGCCACCTTGTAGATTTGATTTTGTGATGGACTGTCGACCGATGCCGTCATGGCTGTCTCCTGGTTGTCGTGTTGGTTGCTTTGAAATGCGGGGGAAAGACCCGATGTCACAGCGGCATCGGGCCTGACTAGGGATCGTGTTCCTCGTTGATCGCCGGATCAGTAAGCTTCTGTAAAAACCGTGCCGGAACGCTTCGGCTCCAGATCGGATGCGTTGCCATGGCTGGGTTGGGCGGGATGCCTCACGCGGTCGACTCGTCGTCGATCAGGAGATTGCTGGGCTGGCGGCGCTCCACCGCCCACTTCAGCAGGGCGGCGGCGCGAAACGGGCCATGCGCGAACTTGCCGTAGGGCAGCGTGACGAAGAACGCGATCACCGCGCCGAGGTGAACGGCCAGCAGCAGCGGCATGGACGCCGTCGCGCGCAGCGCCGCGAGCAGGAGCCCGCTGGTCGCGATGAGGAACAACAGCGCGATGAAACCTCGGTCCATGGCTTGCTGCGCCACCGCTCCCTGCATCGGATCGCGCTGCAGATTCAAGCGCCACAGCCCGACGGTTCCGACGACCAAGGCGATGCCGCCCGCAATGCCCAGGAGCGGCACCAGGCTGGTGTAGGCGTAGGGCGCTTTCCAGCCCATCAGGTCGGCTTCGATCGTGGCCACGCTGGTCGACAGAAAGCACAGCAGAAAACCGTAGAACGTCGACTGGTGAAAGCGCCGCCGCGCCAGGGTGAAGGCATCGTCCGCGTTGTTGCAACCCTGGCCGTGCCCGCCGTCGAGATATTTCAGCGTCGCCACCGCGCGCGCAGCCTCGGCGGCCGCCGGGGCTGCTGCCGGTCCGACCGCCTGATCGCGCCAGAACCCACGGATGCCCAGACCCAGGGCGAGCACGGCGGCAAGGAAAACCGGGGTGAAGACGGCCACCATCAGCGTGTGCGGGAAGACCGCATCGAAATCGCCGCCCGGCGATGCCTGCCACAGCGTTCCACGCAGCGCCAGCGCCAGAGCGAGGAAGAGTGCCAGACCGAAGGCCAGCGCCACCGCGAGCGTGAGCCCGTTGCGCGCGTACAGCGCGCCGAACGCACGCGGCCAGGCATAGTCCTGGTAGGTGCGGACACGCACCCTGGCCATCGCACGGGGAATGTTGACGGCGAATTCGTGCGGCGGCGCGTACTGGCAGGCGTGCAGACAGGCGCCGCAGTTGTGGCACAGGTTGGCCAGGTAATGGACATCGGCCTTGCCGAATTCGAGGCGCCGCGTCATCGCCGGGAAGACCGCGCAAAAGCCCTCGCAGTAGCGGCATGCGTTGCAGATCTGCAGCATGCGCGCAACCTCGGCCTCGTCGTCGGGCGCAAGCGCGGCCGGCGCCGGCGCGGGCCTGTCGGCCCAGGCGCCAGCCTCGCGGATCAAGGCGTCAAGCGGCTGCATGCGTGGTTCCTTGCGCGGTTCCTTGCGCGGTTCCCTGGCGCGGTTCCCTGGCGCGCCGCACCGGCGGCGCGTGTCCCGGCGATGCGGCCAAAGGCGGTGCCGATGCTCATGCCGACTCCGGCCGTGTAGCCCTTGCCCAGAACGTTGCCGGCCATCATCTCGCCGGCAACGAAGAGATTGGGGCTGCGCCGGCCGCCGAAGCGCACCGCCGCGGTTTCATCGGTTTTCAGGCCCAGGTAGGTGAAGGTGACACCGGGCCGAAGCGCGTAACCGAAAAAGGGGGGCGTGTCGATGGGCCGCGCCCAATGCGTCTTGGCCGGCGTCAACCCTTCGGTGCGGCAGTCGTCCAGCCGCGCGTGGTCGAAGTGACCCGGCCGGCACGCGGCGTTGTACGCATGGAGGGTCTGCATGAAGCGGGCTTCGTCCAGATCGAGCCGGCGCGCAAGCTCGGGCAGGCTCGCGGCCTTCGCGCCGGGGAACACCGGCGGCATGAAGCGCCCCACGGCCTTGGCATCGATGATCGAGTAGGCCAGCTGCCCGGGCTGCTGGGCGACGAGCCGGCCCCAGATGGCATAACGCTTGGGCCAGAAGTCCTCGCCCTCGTCGTAGAACCGCTCGGCATCGCGGTTCACCGCGATGCCGAGCGAAACGCAGTCGATGCGGGTGCAGATGCCGCCGTCATACAGGGGCGCGCGGGCGTCGATCGCGACCATGTGGGCCTGCGTCGGATCGCCGACGGTGTCGGCGCCGGCGTCCATCATGCAGCGCAACAGCGCCCCGGTGTTGAAGCGCGTGCCGCGGATCAGGAAGTTGTCGGCCGGGTACTCGCCGCGCGCATTGCGTCCCCAGGCCTCGCGCAGCCAGGCGCGGTTGGACTCGAAGCCGCCGGCGGCAAGGACGCAGCTCCGCGCCTCGATGCGCTCACCCTGGACGGACGCGGCGACGAACCGCGGGCCATCGAGTTCGATGCGATCGACCGGAGCGTCGTAACGCACCTGCACGCCGAGTTGCATGGCGCTTCGGTAGTAGGCATTGATCAGGGCCTTGCCCCCGCCCATGAAGAAGGCGTTGGTGCGCGCGGTGTGCAGCGCACCCGACAGGGACGGCTGAAAGTGAACGCCGTGGCGACGCATCCAGTCGCGGCAGGTGGCGGAGGCGCGAATCACCAGGCGCGCCAGTTTTTCGTCCGTCTGGCCGCCCGTCACCTTCAGCAGGTCCTGCCAGAACTCGTCTTCCGTGTAGGCGTCGGCAAGCACATCCTGCGGCGCTTCGTGCATGCAGCGCAGGTTGCGGGTGTGCTGCGAATTGCCGCCACGCCAGGCGCGCGGCGAGGCTTCGAGCATCAGGACCGAAGCGCCGGCCTCGCGTGCCATCAACGCGGCACACAGCGCGGCGTTGCCGCCACCGATGACCAGGACATCGACCAAGGAATGGGTTCAGGAACGTTGAGGACGCAACCGAAGCCTGGATGGCGCTGCAAGCCTTCCTGCGGGAAGGACCTTGGCGGATTCGGTTCGATGCGGCGGATTGAATGGGTTCAAAGGGGCAGTCTCGATCAGGCCGATTTGTTCGTCAATTGCGATTGCGTGATCGATTGATCGAAAATATGCATGAATCAACCGAAAGCCCTGTTGTGAGCATCCATTTCGATCTGAATGACCTCGTGGCCTTCTGTGCCGTGGCCGACCTCGGCAGTTTCAGCAAGGCGGCGGCGTCGGTGCATCTCTCCCAGCCGGCGTACAGCCGACGCATCGACAAACTGGAACAGGCGCTCGGCGTGAAGCTGCTGGAGCGCACCACGCGTCGGGTGACACTCACCGCGGTCGGGCGTGAGTTCGAGCGCAAGGCGCGCGCCATCCTCGACGACCTCGATAGTGCCTTGCTCGGCATTCGCGGCCATGCCGGCGTGCGGCGGGAGCGCATCAGCGTCGCCTGCGTCCCGTCGTCCGTGTGTTACCACGTCTCCCAGGTGCTGCGCCTGCACCATGCGATGTATCCGCGGGTCCGCGTGACCGTGTTCGATGCGAAGGCCAACGAGGTGCTCGCTGCGGTCGCGCAGGGCGAAGCGGATTTCGGCCTGAGCCTTCTGGGGGCGCACGAAAGCGGCATCGACTTCAAGCCGCTCGTGGAGGAGCGCTTCGTCGCAGCTTGCAGGCGCGATCATCCGATCGCGACCTTGCCCCAGGTCAGCTGGGCGCAACTGGCGCCGTATGACTTCATCGCCGTCGCCCGCACCTCGGGCAACAGGCTGCTGCTCGACCAGGCGCTCGCCGGTGTCCGGGTGCGGCCGGAGATCACCTACGAGACCCAGAGCGGCACCACGCTGCTCGGCCTCGTCGAGGCGGGTCTCGGCATTGCCGCCGTCCCGGCGATGGCCATGCCCGGGCCCGACCATCCCCTGCTCGCCGCCATTCCACTGGTCGAGCCCAGCGTGACGCGCAAGATGGGACTGATCAGCCGCCGCGGCCGCCGGCTTTCGCCCAGCGCGCAGCAATTGTTCGAACTCTTCGACGCGGTTGCGCCAACGCGACCCTGAGCGACTGGCGCCGTGGCCGCGTCCTGCGGCCGGGCACCGGCTGAATGCGGATCGTCCCGGACCAGGTGGGTCAGTCCGCAGCGGGTTTGCCGTGAAGGTTCTTTTGCCGGTAGAGGGCGATGAGCCGCGCGGTGGAGCTGTCGTGCGGCACCGGGCCGGCTTCGCCGCTGAGCTCGCCGACGATGGTCTGGGCGAGCTGCTTGCCCAACTCCACACCCCACTGGTCGAAGGAATTCAGGCCCCAGATCGCGCCCTGGACGAAGACCTTGTGTTCGTACAGCGCGATCAGCGCGCCCAGGCAGCGTGGGTCGAGGCGCTGCAGCAGCAGCGTGTTAGTCGGTCGGTTGCCGCCGAACACCTTGAACGGTGCGAGCGTCCTCACGGCGTCTTCGCCGAGCCCCGCGGCACGCAGCTCGGCGCGGGCTTCGTCAAGCGTCTTGCCGCGCAGGAAGGCTTCGGCTTGCGCAAACATGTTGCCGAGCAGGATTTCGTGGTGGCCGGGCAGTGAGCCGCGGCCGTCGAGCGAAGCGATGAGATCGATGGGCGCGATGTGCGTGCCCTGGTGCAGCAACTGGAAGAAGGCGTGCTGGCCGTTGATGCCGGTGCCGCCCCAGATGATGGGCGCGGTCTCGTAGTCCACCGGCCTGCCGTCGCGTGTGCTCTGCTTGCCGTTGGACTCCATGTCGAGCTGCTGGATGAACGACGGGAAACGGTGCAGGTACTGGTCATAGGGCGCGATGACGTGGCTGCCGCCGCCGAAGAAGTTGATGTACCAGATGCCCACCAGCCCCAGCAGCACGGGCATGTTGGCTTCCAGCGGCGCCGTGCGGAAGTGCTGGTCCATGCCGTGCGCGCCGTCGAGCAGGGCGTGGAAGTTCTCCTCGCCCAGGCACAGCATGATGGGCAGGCCGATGGCCGACCACAGGCTGTAGCGTCCGCCTACCCAGTCCCAGAACTCGAACATGTGGGCGGGGTCGATGCCGAAGTCCGCCACCGCCTTGCGGTTGGTCGACACGGCGACGAAGTGGCGCGCCACGTTGCCGGCGCCGCCGGTGCTGTTCATGAACCAGTCGCGGGCGGTGTGGGCGTTGGTGAGGGTTTCGCTGGTGGTGAAGGTCTTGGACTCGATGATGAACAGTGTGGTTTCGGGATGCACGCGCTTGAGCGTTTCCTTGAGCAGCGAGCTGTCGACGTTGGAGACGAAGTGCATCGCCAGGCGCGGATGGGCATAGGGCTTGAGCGCCTCGCACACCATCAGCGGCCCGAGGTCGGAGCCGCCGATGCCGATGCTGACGATGTCGGTGATGGGCTGGTTGGTGTAGCCCACCCAGTCGCCCGAGCGCACCGCGCGCGAGAAGCGCGCCATGCGCTCGAGTACCGCGTTGACCTTGGGCATCACATCCTCGCCATCGACCAGAATCGGCGTTCCCGCATGGTTGCGCAGCGCGATGTGCAGCACCGCGCGGTCTTCGGTGACATTGATTTTGTCGCCGCGGAACATCGCCTCGATGAGTTCGGGAACGCCGGCTTCGCGGGCGAGTTCCAGCAGCAGCGTCAGCGTCTGGTCGGTGAGGCGGTTCTTGGAATAGTCGAGGATCAGGCCGTCCTGTTCCAGCCAGTAGCGCCGCGCGCGCTCAGGATCGGTGTCGAACAGTTCGCGCATCGACCAGTCGCGCGCGCGGGTGAAGTGTTTCCAGAGAGCGCGCCAGGCGGGGAGTTGGGTCAGTGTCGGCATGGGATGACGTGAAGAACGTGTGTGGTGTGCGCCCATGGGCGCGAGGGCACAGGAGGGTCACATCTCGCTGCGCCGGCGATGGCTCTTGAGGCTGCGTTTGGTTTTCTCCAGCAGGGCGACCAGTTCCGGCCCGCGGCGCAGCGCCACGCCCACGGCGAGCACGTCGATGAGGGTGAGGTGCAGCAGCCGTGTCAGCATGGGGCTGAAGAACTCGGCGTCTTCCTGCGCATCGGCAAGCAGGGCCACGCTGGCCAGGCGCGCCAGCGGCGAGCCGGTGGATGTGATGGCCACGACCTTGCAGCCGCCGCGCTGGGCGATGTCCACGGCGTCGAGCAATTCGTTGGTGCGTCCGGAGTTGGAAATGGCCACCAGCACGTCCTGCGGCCCCAGCAGGGTGGCGGCCATGGCCTGGATGTGCGGGTCGGCATAGGCCACGGCAGGGATGCCGTAGCGGAAGAATTTGTGCTGCGCGTCGGCAGCGATGATGCCCGAGTTGCCCAGGCCGTAGAACTCCAGCCGACGCGCCCCGGCCAGCAGCCGGATGGCCTGGTCCAGCGATGCCGGGCTGACCGCGTTGCGGCAGTTGAGCAGGGAGGAAATGGCGTTGTCGAACACTTTGGCGGCGAGGACGGCCGTGGAGTCTTTGGGGCTGACGCTGGCATGCACATAGGGTACGCCGCCAACCAGGCTGCCGGCGAGCTTGAGCTTGAGGTCCTGCAGCCCGGTGCACCCGACCGAGCGGGCGAAGCGAATGACAGTGGGCTGGCTCACGCCCACATCGCGGGCGATGTCGGCCACGGCGGCCTGAATGAAGTCGTTGGGCCGGTCCAGCAGCAACTGCGCCACCCGACGCTCGGCGGCGGAGAGTTGCGGCATCTGGTTGCGAATGCGCTCAAGCATGGCTTGACTGGGCCAGTGGTTCGAGATGCTGATCGAGCGCCGCCGCCGCGCCCAGCAGCGCGGGCCAGGGACTGTGGATGACCCACACCGGGATGTCGGCCAGATACGCCGAGGTGCGGCCCTTGCTCTCGAAACGGGCGCGAAACGGTGAGCGGGCGAAATAGTCGCCAAGACGCGGCACGATGCCACCGCCGATGTAGATGCCGCCGCGCGCGCCCAGGGTCACGGCCAGATCGGAGGCCACGGTTCCCAGCAGGGCGCAGAACAGATCCAGGGTCTCGCGGCAGCGCCGGTCGCTGCCGTCCAGGCCGAGGCGGCTGATGTCGGCGGCGCTGCGCGCTGTGGGCGGTTCACCCGCCAGGGTGCACAACGCCTGGTGCAGGAATTCCAGCCCCGGCCCCGAGAGCACGCGCTCGGCCGAGACATGCCCGCCATAGCGCGCCCGCGCCAAGCGCCATACCTCCACCTCGCGCTCGTCGAACGGTGCGAGGCTCACATGCCCACCCTCGCCAGCCAGTGGCACCCAGCGGCCGGCGCCAGTGGGAACCAGGCCCGATACGCCCAGCCCGGTGCCCGCGCCCAGCAGTCCCAGCGGCGCACCGGGCACGGCGGTGGTGCCGCCGACCTGCGTCAATTCGTGGGCCGGCAGCACCGGCAGCGCGCGCGCCAGCACGGCAAAGTCGTTGAGAACCAGGAAGGTGTCCAGCCCGAGGTCGCGCCGCGTCTGCTCGGTCGAGAACGCCCAGTGGTGGTTGGTCATGCGGATCCGGTCGCCGTAGACCGGGTTGGCGATGCCGATGGCGACGTGGCGCACCGCCGGGTTGCCGACAGCGGCCAGGTAGCTGCGCAGCGCGTCCACCAGTTCGGGGTAATCGGCGCAGGCCAGCACGCGGATGTCCTCCAGCCCCTGTGGGGTCTGCAGGGCGAACCGGGCATTGGTGCCGCCGATGTCGGCGATCAGCCGGGGCGCGGGGTCAAGGGCTCCAGTAGACATGGACATGGGGGTGTGGTGGATGGAGCAGGGCGCTCAAAGGCAGGTCGTCGCGCCGCGCCTGCAGGGCCGCGTCGTAGACCGCGCGTTTGGCTGCGCCGGAGATGGCCAGGCGCAGATGACCGGCGCGCAGCAGCGCGGCGAGGGTGAGGCTGATGCGCCGATGGGGCGCTGCCGGGGGATGGACGGCGAGCCAATCCAGGGGATTGCGCGGGTTCAGCCCCGCCGCGATCTCCGGCGCGCCGGGAAACAGCGACGCGGTGTGGCCGTCGTCGCCCATGCCGAGCACGGCAGCGTCGATGGACCGCGCATCGCGGTTGGCGCGGGCCACGACGGCTGCGAGCGCCCGTTCGGCGTCGGCCGGGGCAGCGGCGAAGTCGTTGGCCTCGACCAGCGGCACGAAGCGCGCCGCCGCGGCGTGGCCTTGCAACAGATGCGCGCGGACCAGCGCGGCATTGCTGTCGGCGTGGTCCGGCGGCACGAAGCGCTCGTCCACCAGGGTCACGGTGATGCGCGCCCAGTCCAGCGGCATCGCCGCCAGGGCATGGAACAAGGGCACCGGCGAACGCCCGCCCGACACCGCCAGCACCGCGCTGCCGCGGGCTGCGAGCGCGTCGCCCAGCACGCTGGCCAGGTCTCGGGCCAGCCGCGCGGCGAGGTCCGCAGCGTCGGCGCAGACCTCCAGGAGCGTGTCAGAGTTCTTCATGCCAGGCCACGCCGTCACGCGAGAGCAGGGCGCTGGACGCTGCCGGGCCCCAGGTCCCGGCGGTGTAGGGCTTGGGCGGAAGGGTGCTGTTGCTCCAGCCGGCCAGGATGGGCTCCACCCAGTGCCAAGCGGCCTCGAGCTCGTCGCGACGCATGAACAGGCCGAGGTTGCCGCGGATGACATCGAGCAGCAGCCGTTCGTAGGCGTCGGCGCGGCGGTGCTGCGACGTGGCGTCGAAGTCCAGGTTCAGATAGGTGGGCTGCAGTCGCATGCCGTCACCCGCTTCCTTGGCGAGGAAATACAGCTGGATGCTTTCGTCGGGCTGGAGCTGGATGACCAGGCGGTTCGACGCGCGTTCCATGCTCGGCCCGGGGAACAGCGCCAATGGCACCTTGCGAAAGCTGATGACCACTTCGGCGAGGCGCTCGGGCATGCGCTTGCCGGTGCGCAAAAAGAAGGGCACCCCGGCCCAGCGCCAGTTGGCGATCTCGGCCTTGATGGCAGTGAAGGTCTCGGTATGGCTGCCCGCAGCGATGCGGGCCTCGTCCAGGTACCCGATGACGGGTTGGCCCGCGATGGCGCCGGCACGGTACTGCCCGCGAACCGAGTTGGCCGCGACATCGGATTCGCTGAAGGGCTTGAGTGCGTTGAGCACCTTGAGCTTCTCGTCGCGGATGGCATTGGCCTCGAGGGTGGCCGGCGGCTCCATGGCCACCATGCACAGCAGTTGCAGCAGGTGGCTTTGCACCATGTCGCGCAGCGCGCCGGTCTTGTCGTAGAACTCGCCGCGGCCTTCCACGCCGAGGTCTTCGGCGATGGTGATCTGCACGTTGTCCACCCATTCGCGGCGCCACAGCGGCTCGAACAGGGTGTTGCCGAAGCGGATCGCCATGAGGTTCTGCACCGACTCCTTGCCCAGGTAGTGGTCGATGCGGTAGAGCTGGTCTTCTGCGAAGTGCCGCCCCACCTCGGCGTTGATGGCGTTGGACGAGGCCAGATCGCGGCCCAGCGGTTTTTCCAGCACGACGCGCACGCCGGGGTGGTTGAGCCCCACGCGCGCGAGCTGTGCGCAGATGCCGGTGAACAGCGCCGGCGCGGTGGCGAGGTAGCACACGGTGATGCGGTCCCCGTTGCCGGCAAGGGTCTGCGCCAGGGCGTCGAAATCGGCCGGCTGCTCGGCGTCGAGCTTGCAGTAGAGAATGCGCTCGGCAAAGGTCGCCCAGGCCGCAGCCTCGAAGTCAGCCTGCACGTGCGGGCGCGACTGCGCCTCCATCTGCGCCAGGTAGGCGGCGCGATCGGCATCCTTGCGGCCCAACGCCACAAAGCGCCCCTGCGGATGCAGCAGGCCCGCTTTGTGGGCCTGATACAGCGCCGGCAGCAGCTTGCGCATGACCAGATCCCCGGTGCCGCCGAACAGCACGATGTCAAAAGGGGAGGTGGTCATGATGGATTCTCCAGTTTGGCTTGGCGTTTGATCGAATGCACATGGTATGTAGCTAAATTACCTTCGGTCAATGGTTCTGCGTCCGGACGATTGACCGAACCCGGATCGGCATGCCCGCACCCGGGGAATGGGGATGTCCAAGGCGACACATCACAATCATGAGGCCCGCGGATTTCGGAGCGGCCATGCTGCCGATCCATGCGAGTGATCCTCCGCTTGCGCTTGGATGCTGTGCGGGATAGTATCGCTCGAACGTAACAATATTACATCTAAGAATCTTCACCCGAAATGCCCAAGTCGCCCTTGAATCCCGTCCTCGCGCGCGTCACCGACCGCATCGTTTCCCGCAGCGCAGGCCCACGCGCCGCCTACCTCGGGCGCATCGGTGCAGCCGGCCGGCATAAGGTGGAGCGCAGCCAGCTGTCCTGCACCAACCTGGCTCACGCCATGGCGGCCATGCCGGGACGCGAGAAGATCGTGCTGCGCGAACTCAAGCCCGAGTCGCCACCGAATCTGGCCATCGTCTCTGCCTACAACGATATGTTGTCGGCGCACCAGCCGCTGGCGGATTTTCCAGCCTGGATCAAGCAGGCGGCGGTCGAAGTAGGCGCCAGCGCGCAGTTCGCCGGCGGCGTGCCGGCGATGTGCGACGGCGTGACCCAGGGACAGACCGGCATGGAGCTGTCGCTGTTTTCGCGCGACGTCATCGCCATGGCCACCGCCGTCGCCTTGAGCCACCAGATGT
>JABEVE010000028.1 GCA_013044035.1 Burkholderiales bacterium | reverse complement strand
GCCCTAGCGCCCCACGGCGCGAAACGGCGCGATCTATCGCTAGCTGGGGAAAGTTGGGAATGGTTGGACATGCAGTTGGAGTGTGAGTGATGGCGGTTGGATTGGTCTCGATGGCTGCGTACGCGCGCATGCGCAAGGTCTCGCATGAGGCCGTGCGCAAAGCCGTGAAGGCTGGGCGCATCACACTCATCGATGGCAACGTTGACCCCGACGTCGCTGACATCCAGTGGGAGCGCAACACCCGCAAAGCCATTGGACGCAGCGGCATGCCCGCAACCGATGCAACGCCACACTCATCTCCCATGCATGGCGATGGTGCAGCCAGCAGCGCTGATGCGGCCAGCAATCGGCACCCCGACGCAGCGAAGGAACACGACTACGAGGCCTCGCGCGCCAAGCGCGAATACCACGAGGCGCATCTTGCCGAGATGAAGGCGCTCGAGCGTGCCGGGCAGCTGGTCGAAAGCCAGCGCGTGCGCATGGCCGTGGCCGATATCGCACGGGTGATGGCTGATGGCCTCGCGCGCATTCCGGACCGCGTGGCCAGCTCCATTCATGCAGCCATGACACCAGCGGACATCCACACCAAGATCGACGCCGAGGTCGCCGAAATTCGACGCGATCTGCTCAATGCAGTGCAAACGCTGTCCACCAACATGGGCGCATCAGCCCCCGACGCATGAACCGGCGCGATATTCCTGACGGCTACCTCACCGCCATCGATGCTTTCGCTGCCACGCTGCGTCCCGCGCCGCGCATGACCGTCTCAGAGTGGGCTGATGCCGAGCGCATGCTGCCCAGCAAAGGCGCGGCCGAGCCAGGCCGTTGGCGCACCGCACGCACACCCTACCTGCGCGCCATCATGGACGCGCTCAGCCCGCATCACGCCGCCCAGCGCATCATCTTCATGGCCAGCGCTCAGGTGGGCAAAACAGAAGCAGGCTTGAACTGGGCTGGCTACGTCATGGCCACCCAGGCCGCGCCCATGCTTGCCGTGCAGCCCACCGTCGATACCGGCGAGCTGTGGAGCAAGCAGCGCTTGCAATCCATGATCGACGCCACCCCCAACCTGCGGACACGCGTCATGCCGCAACGCAGTCGCGATAGTGGCAACACCACCCGCCTCAAAGAGTTCCCTGGCGGCATGTTGCGCATCGGCGGCGCCAACTCCAGCGCCGATCTGGCCTCGATGCCCATTCGCTACCTGTTCCTCGACGAGGTCGACCGTTACCCGCTCGACCTCGATGACGAAGGCGATCCCGTCTCCATTGCCGAGGCGCGCACCACGACCTTCGTGCGGCGCAAGATCCTGCTCACCAGCACGCCCACAATCGAAAGCCTCTCGCGCATCAACAAAGAGTGGCTGGCCAGCAGTCAGCAGCGCTACCACGTCGTCTGTCCACACTGCGGCGAACGGCAACACCTGCAATGGGACAACCTGCGCTGGCCCGAAGGGCGGCCGCACGCGGCGCAATACGTTTGTGAGCACTGCGGCGCCTTCATTGCCGAAACCCACAAGGCAGCCATGCTGGCTGGCGGCGAATGGGTCGCAGCCTTCCCGGATCGACCCGCGCTCGGCTTTCACCTCAATGCCCTCTATACGCCGCCAGGCCTCGGCCTCACCTGGGGCGAGCTCGCCACCGAATTTGAAGCCAAAAAGCGCGAGCCGCTGCAACTCAAGGTTTTTCAAAACGTGCGTTTGGGCGAGTGCTCGGCAGACCCAGAAGAAAAGCTCGACTGGGAAGACCTCAAATCCCGCGCCGAACCGTTTGCTCTGCGCATTGCCCCCCCCGGCTGCCTGGTGGCGACAGCCGGCGTCGACGTGCAGAAAGACCGTCTCGCCGTGCAAATCCGGGGCTGGGGCCGCGCCAGCGTCTGCTGGACGCTTGACTGGGTGGAGCTTCCTGGCGACCCGACCCACCTAGCCGTGTGGGACGATCTCGAACGCCTACTCTCAGAGCCCCTGCTCAACGCCCACGGCACGCCCTTGCGCATCAGCCGTGCCGCCATCGATGCCGGTTACCTCACCGATGACGTCCTCGCTTTCACGCGCAAGTATGAGCGCCGCGGCTGGTTCGCCATCAAGGGCGTGTCTGGTGCGCGCCAGATCATCAGTCGGCCAAGCAAGGTCGACTTGCGCCGCAATGGCGTCACGCAGAAAGGCGGCGCATCCTTATGGCCCGTTGGCGTGGACGCCGCCAAAGAATGGATCTTCGCACGCCTCGGTGCCGACGGCAAACACGCCATGGCGTCCGACCGGCAAGAACGCTTTTCAGCCGATCTTCCCGAAGAATATTTCGCCCAGCTCGCCTCCGAAGTCTACGATCCCAACAAACGCCGCTGGATCAAACAGCGTGCCCGCAACGAAGCACTCGACACCGCCGTCTACGCCCGCGCCGCAGCCATGCACCCGGCCCTGCGCCTGCATGTCTGGTCCGACGCAAAATGGAGCGAACTTGCGCGCCTTCTCGAACCCGCGATAGGCGACCTGTTTTCACCTCCGGCAACTGAGGCACCCGTCAGCACCCAACCCACCTGGCAACCAGGTCGACCCCAGGCTGCTCCTGCGCCCGACACCGCGCCACAAACCAAAGCCGTATCTCTTGTCAGCCGCCTTGCGTGACCATGTGCGTTGCCGAGTCAGGATGCATCCGCTTCTTCGGGCGGTTTTATGTCGCCCACGCGCAGCGCCTCGGCAGCCAGCACAATCCCCCGGCTCAGTCGCCCATCACCCAACGCAGTAAGCAGCGAGATCACTCCTGGCGGCAGCCGCACGCGGTGCTCGACGGTTTCGACGGGAGGGCGGCCGGCGCCTGGGCGCTTGCCGCCGTGGGTTTTGGTGTCGATCATTCGAGGGCTTCCATCGGGTCGGCCTCGTTCTGCTCGGCGGCGGCGCACCACTCAGCCCAGGTGTAGACGGTCGATGCGGCTTCGCAGTCGTTCGGAGCGCGCACGGGCGCCAAGTCATCCCACTCCGCAGCTTGGTGTTCGGCCTCCGCTCGGGTGGCAAATCCGCGCGAACGCAGAAGCTTTGAGGATGTGGTGACGTAGTTGATGATTTGCACGATGCTCTCCTGGTTGCTCGACCGCGTTGTGCTGTCGATGGCTAAAATATAGCCGCATCAATCAAGATGTGCAATGACGTAGTTGTAAAAAATTGTAGAACAAGCAAGACAACTCACTGACTGAGTCCAAAGCAACAACCCCTGTTTTACACCGTTAACCTCGCGCTACATTCTCATTAAGCTGTGCCCGAGTTGTCCGTACAGCGAGTGCGAGTCTCCTCCAAGTGGACCTTCAAGCCAACCGCAATGTTGGCTTTTTTTATTCCTGACGCTTGCTCCCATGACCTACGATCCCACCCGCAGCATTTTTGCCGGCATGAGCACCGCCGCGCTGCAAACGGCGTTGGCCAATGCGCAGCAGGCGTATCTCGACCTCACGTCCGGCGCCAAGGTCGTCACCGCGTCTTACACCCAGGGCGATGGTGCCAAGAGCGTGACCTACACGCAGGCTCAGTTGCCCCAGCTCACCGCGCTCATCCAGCAACTGCAGCGCCAGATGGGCCTTATCAGCGGCGGCCGCCGTCCAGTCCGATTCGTCTTCCGCTGACCCATGAGCAACCCAGTGCAAATTCTTGGCCCTGACGGCCAAGTGTTACCGCCTGCGCGTCCGTCGCGCGCCAGCATGCTCAGCGGCAGCCAGACTAGCCCCTACGACGCCGCCGACATTTTCAGCGGGCAGATGGAGGCGTGGCGGCCGTATCTCTGGAGCCCGGACGCCCAGCTCAACATGTACCGGGATCGCATCGTGTCGCGCACGCGCGACCTGGTGCGCAACGACGGCTGGGCCGCAGGCAGCGTCACCCGGGTGCTGGACAACGCCATTGGCGCCAACTTCAGGCCCATCGTCAAGCCGGATTACCGCGCCCTGGCCCAGATCAGCGGCAACACTGGCTTCGATGCCGACTGGGCTGATGCCTTCGGCCGCGCCGTCGAGGCCTCCTGGCGTCGCTGGGCCAACGATCCCGGCCGCTGGGCCGACGCGCAGCGTCACCTCAACATCAGCCAGCTCATGCGCCTGGCTTTTCGCCACAAGCTTGTCGATGGCGACGCCCTGGCCATCATGCGGTGGATGCCCGATCGCGTCGGCCCAGGCCGTGCTCACTACGCAACCGTGGTGCAGCTCATCGATCCCGATCGACTGTCGAACCCCTACCAGCGCTTCGACATGATGCATCAGCGCGGCGGCGTCGAGATCGACGAATACGGCGCGGCGCAAGGCTACTGGATTCGCAAGGCCCATCAGGGCGACTGGTGGGCCGCCGCCCAGGGCATGACCTGGGACTACATCCCCCGCGAAACAGCGTGGGGCCGTCCCATCGTCGTGCACGACTTCGAGCCCGAGCGAGCAGGGCAGCACCGCGGCGGCGCCGGTATCCTCACCCCCATCGTCCAGCGCCTCAAGATGCTGGTCAAGTACGACAGCACCGAGCTCGACGCCGCCATCGTCAACGCCATCTTCGGCGCCTACATTGAGAGCCCGTTCGACCCCGAGTTCGTCCAGTCCGCCCTGGGGGACAGCGCCGAGATCAACGCTTACCAGACCCAGCGCTCCGATTTTCACCAGGAGCGCAAGATCATGCTGGGCGAAGCGCGCATGCCCATCCTGTTCCCCGGCGAGAAGATCAACGCCGTCAACGCCACGCGCCCGGCCGCCAATTTCAAGGATTTCGAGTCCGCCGTGTTGCGCAACGTCGCCAGCGGCATGGGGCTTTCGGCCCAGCAGGTCAGCAACGACTGGAGCGACGTCAACTATTCCAGCGCCCGGGGCGCGTTGCTGGAAGCCTGGAAGACCCTGGCGCGCCGGCGCGACGAATTCGCCCAGAACTTCGCCGCCCCTGTTTTTTCGGCGTGGCTGGAAGAAGCCTTCGAAGCCGAGAACTTCCCGCTGCCCCCTGGCGCGCCCGAATTCATCGAAGCCCGCGCCGCCTACTCCCGTTGCCGCTGGATGGGCCCGGGGCGTGGCTGGATCGACCCCGTCAAGGAGAAAGAAGGCGCCATCCTCGGGATGGACGGTGGCTTGTCCACGCTCGAGAACGAAGCCGCCGAGAACGCCGGCGAGGACTGGGAAGACATCCTCGACCAGCGCCGCCGCGAAGTGCAGGGCTTCAAGGATCGCGGCCTCGAGCCCCCAACCTGGGCCAACCTGGGCGGGATGCCCTCGCGTCAGACCGTCGAAGCCCCCGAGGAAGCCTGATGCTCCCCCACATCGCCGCCCGTGTGTTCAACACGCCGCTCATGATTCATCCGGCCAAAGCCGAAGTCATTGCCCAGTCCCTGTCCGACCGCCTGGGCATCGCCAGTGTTGTCCAGGCCAATGGCCAGACCTTCGCCTTGGCCGACTTCGCCAAAGCTGCCGACAGCAGCACCCAACTCGACCGCATCGGCCCCGTGGCTGTCATCGAAGTGCGCGGCACCCTCGTGCAGCGCACGGGCAGCCTGCATCCCTACAGCGGCATGACGGGTTACGACGGCCTGCGCGAGCAACTCGACCGCGCCCTGCACGACCCCAATGTCAAGGCCATCGCGTTCGACATCGACAGCCCAGGCGGCGAAGTCGCCGGCTGTTTCGACTTGGTCGATGCCATTTTTGAGGCGCGCGGCCTCAAACCCATGTGGGCCATCCTCGACGAATCGGCCTACAGCGCCGCTTACGCCATCGCCAGCGCTTGCGACACCATCACGATGCCGCGCACCGGCGGCGCAGGGTCAGTCGGCGTGATCACCATGCATGCGGACTTTTCCCGCGCCATCGCCAATGCCGGCGTCAACGTCAGCGTCATCACCCATGGCGCGGAAAAAGGTGACGGCATGGCCGAATTGCCGCTCTCCGGCACCGCTCGCGCCACCATCCAAGCGCAAATCGACGCGCTCGGCGAACTTTTCGTCGAAACCGTCGCTCGCAACCGTTCCCTCGCGCCTGGCAAGGTGCGCGCACTCCAAGCCGGCACCTTTCTCGGGGCGCAAGCCGTCGAGATCGGGCTTGTCGACAGCCTTGCCCCTCCCGACCAGGCGCTCAGCGCGCTGCTGGACACCTTTTCAACCTCCGGAGATTGACCCATGAGCCTCATCAGCCTGCTGAAGAGCGGCCGTTTCGCGCACCTGCGCTCCGCGGCTGCTGAAGAACCGAAAGACACCACCGACGAGTCCATCGACGAGAAAAAACTCGAAGACGGCGACGAATCTGAAACCGACGCCGAAGGCAAAAAGGCCCAAAAGGCCCGCAAAGCCAAAAAAGCTGAAGGAGACGACAACTCCAGCGACCTGGACGGCAAAGACCTCGACGATGACGAAGACGACGACAAGGATGAGGACAACGAAGACACCCCCGAGGGCAAAAAAGCCCGCAAAGCCAAAAAAGCCGAGGAGGATGACGAATCCGACGCCAAAGCCGCGTTCCAACGCGGCCGCATGGCCGAGCGCGAGCGCTGCGCCGCGATCTTCGGCAGCCGCGCGGGTGTGCTGCGTCCGGATATGGCCGCCGAAATCGCCTTCAGCAGCGGCATGAGCGTCGAAAAAGCCACCGCCTTCCTCGATCGCGCCGTGGCCAAGATTGCTCCTGCGCGTCTGGCCGACCGCATGGCGGCCGTTCAAGTGCCGAACCCCGGCAGCGAAGGCGGCGAACGACTCGACCCCAACGACCCGAAGGCCCTGGCGCAGATGGCCATCGCCGCGGCGGCCAAGGCGCGCGGCCGGTAAGCCCTAGCACGCATCCACAATCTTTCGGAGCAAACCCATGACACTCACCGTCAACCCCATCGGCGACAATCCGCAAACCCCGGGCATTTATGCCGAAACCTACCTGCCTGACCAGCTCATCGCCGGCCGGTTCCCGCTCGTCACCGGCAACATCACGCTCGCCGCCGGCACCTTGCAGCGCGGCGCCGTGCTCGGCATGGTCACGGCCACAGGCAACTACATCCTGAGTGTGGCGACTGCCACCGACGGCAGCCAAAACCCCAAGGCCATCCTTGCCGACTATGCCGATGCATCCGGGGGTCCCGTCACCGCTCCTGTGTATCTCACCGGCGAGTTCAACGCGGACAAGTTGGTCTTCGATGCATCCTGGACGATCGCCACGCTGACCCCGGTTCTGCGGTTGTTGTCCATGTTCGTCAAGACCTTCGTCAGCGCTGCCGACCCCACCTGATCATCCTCTGACCTCTCATGCCGCCTTCGGGTGGCTTTTTTTTCGCCCGGAGAAACGCTATGGCAACCCCGAACAACACGTTCATTTATGACACCAACATGCTCATCCAGGTGGTGCCGAACCTCAAGCGCGCGCAGAAATTCCTGCTCGACACCTTTTTCCCCAACATCGTCACCGCCGACAGCGAATACGTCTCCATTGACGTCGACGTCGGCATTCGCCGCATGTCGCCCTTCGTCAGCCCACTGGTCGAAGGCAAGCTCGTCGAGCAGCGCCGCTACCAGACCAACGTCTTCAAGCCTGCGTACATCAAAGACAAGCGAGCGCCAGACTTGCGCAAACCCGTGCGCCGCATGATCGGCGAGCGCATCGGCGGCGACATGACCGGCCCCGAACGCATGATGGCCAATCTGGTGTTCGAAATGGAAGACCAGATCGACATGCTCGACCGGCGTCTGGAATGGATGGCCGCCCAGGCTCTGTCCACGGGCACCGTCACCGTGTCCGGCGAAGGCTTCCCCTCCACCCTCATCGACTTCGGCCGTGACCCGACGCTCACCGTCACCCTGGCGGGCGCGGCGCAGTGGGGGCAGGCCGGTGTTGTGCCATCCACGCTCATCGAGCAGTGGGGCCACCAAATGCTCAAGAAATCCGGCGGCGTCGCCACCGACATCGTGTTCACGACAACCCCATGGAGCACCTTTCTGGCCGATCCCGTGGTCAAGCAGGCGATCTGGTATCCGGGTCAGGGTGGCGCCGGCAACACCGTCAACGTCGGCGCGCAAGTGCAGCGTGGCGCGCAATACAAGGGCCGCTGGGGCCAGTACAACCTGTGGGTCTACAACGACTGGTATGTGGACGTCAACAACGTCGAGCAGCCCATGCTGGTGGACGGCACCGTGGTGCTCACCGGCGCTGACCTCATGGGCACACGCGCCTTCGGCCAGATCATGGACCCGGCGTTCAACTACGCCGCCATGCCGTACGCCCCCAAGACCTGGGTGGAGCAAGACCCCGCGCAGCAGCTCATGCTCATGCAGTCCGCTCCCATCGTCATTCCATCCCGCGTCAACGCCAGCTTCGCCGCAACGGTGATGGCCGCTGTCGTCAACTAAGCGAGCGACCTCAACCATGGCAACCGCAAACAAAACCACCCTGGTCAGCGTCATCGTGCGCCGTGGCGTGCTGGTGCTCGACAAGATCACCCACGCCATCGGCGCCGAGGTCAAGCTTGCCGATGACGAGGCCCAGCGGCTGCTGGGCCTGGGCGTCGTCTCTCTGCCAGAGGTCACCGCTGCCACGCCGTCCACGGCTGCTGAAGCCGCGCCAACGGCCACCAGCTCAGACGGCCCCAGTGTCACGTCCGTGCAGGAGTAAGGCGGCATGGTGAACTGGGACGCCCTGGTGCTTGGGCCCGTCGTCGCGCAGTTCGGTGAGCCCGTCACCTACTACATCGGCGCCCAGGCCCCCGTGCCCATCACCGGCGTGTTCGACGAGCAATACACCGAAGTCGACCTGGCCGACGGTCAACCCGTCACCAGCGCGATGCCCGTACTCGGCGTGCAGCTCTCCCAGTTTCCCGCGCCGCCGCAGCAGGGCGACACCTTGCTCATCCAGCGCACTGCCGAAACCTTCGTGGTCAAGGAAGTGCGCCCGGATGGGCATGGCGCCGCCAAGCTCATGCTCAACCTCGCGTCATGACCGCGCTCATCGTCTCCGAACCCATGCTGGCACGCCGCCAGGTACGCCTGGCGGCCGTGGCCGCGCTGCAAGCCATCCCCGGCCTGTTCGTGCAAAGTCCGGGCGACTGGAATACGCCGCCTTCCAACCTGCCTGCGGCGCTGTTGCGCGTCTCGGCCGAGCGCAAGGACAGCGTGGTCCAGCAGATGCCCGAGTTCACCACCAGCGTGACGCTCGACATCGACCTACGCGTGCAGGCCGCCACGGCCGAAGCTGCGCAAGACGCGCTCGAAGCGCTGGGCTACCAGGTCGAGCAGGCGCTGTTCACCAATTACAGCCTGGTCGGGATGCTGCAGCAAATCAGCGGGGTCGATGTGGATGTCGAAATCAGCTCCGAAGGACGCGAGCACTTAGGCGGCGCGCGCCTGCGCGTGAACTGCGAACTGTTCGAAGCGTTTGACCCCTCCGCTGTGGCGCCCGCGCTCACGCCGTGGCCCGTGGTGCCTCCTGCCACCGTGCCGCTCACCAGCACCGGCATCCATCTCGACATGGATGCGCCGTTCGACCCCAGCGGCACCTACACCCCCAGCGTCGACGCGCCGCCCTACACGCCAACCCCAGCGCCGCGCACCACCGGGCCCGACGGCCGCGACGAAGCCGCGCTCGACATCACGCTGCCCCAGTAACCCGGAGTCCCCATGCACGTCAAACCCTCCCCCGGACTGCGCATCGTCGATCCGCTGCTGCGCGATTTTCTGCCCGAAGACGGGCGCCTCGTTACCCCCAGCGATTACTGGCACCGCCGCCTGCGCGATGGCGACGTCGTGCTCATCCCCGCGGCCGCTGCCAGCGAAGTCTCAGCCACCCCTATTCCATCCCCGGTGCAAACCGAGGTTTCCGCCAAACCCGCCGCTCGCAAGAGTGCTGACCAGTAAGAGGCCCAGCCATGTCCATCCCCTTCAAAAACATCCCGTCAGCCCTGCGCGTGCCGTTGTTTTTCGCCGAGTTCGACAACTCGATGGCGAACAGCGCGCAGGCCAATCAACGCGCCCTCATCATCGGCCAGATCACCGCCGCCGGCACAGCCGTGCCCAACGTGCCCATCATCAGCCAGGGCGTGGGCGACGCCATCACCCAGGGCGGTCCCGGCTCCATGCTGGCCCTCATGACGGCCGCCTACCGGGCGGCCGACAACTTCGGCGAGGTCTGGTACCTGCCCCTGGCGGACGACCCCACGGCCACCGCAGCCTCTGGCACCATCACCATCAGCACCGCGCCCACGAGTAACGGCACGCTGTACCTCTATATCGCCGGCAACACCGGCCACGGCGGTTTTCCCATCACGCTGCCGGTCACCAGCACGCAGACTCCGGCGCAAATTGCTACAGCCATGGCGGCTGCCATCAACGCCACGCCCAACCTGCCGGTCACCGCAGCAGCGGCCCTAGCTGTCGTCACCCTCACAGCGCTCAACAAAGGCGCGGCCGGCAACGACATCGACATCCGCTTCAACTACCTGGGCGCGCGTGGGGGCCAGCAAACCCCGGTTGGCCTCACCTTCACCATCGTTCCCATGAGCGGCGGGGCCGTCAACCCCACGGCGCTCCCCACCGCGCTGGCCAACCTCGCCAGCCAGCCGTTTGACTTCATCGTCTGCCCCTACACCGACACCACCAGCCTGGCGGCACTGGCCACGCTGCTCAATGACCAGACCGGCCGCTGGAGCTGGGATCAGCAGATCTACGGCCACGTCTTCGCCGCCTACCGTGGCACCCTGGGCAATCAGACCACCTTCGGCGCGGCGCTCAACAACCAGCACACCACCGTGCTGGGCTTCAACGATTCACCCACCCCCAACTGGCTCATCGCCGCCGACCTGGCCGCAACCGCGGCCGTCAGCCTGCGTGCCGACCCCGCCACGCCGCTGCAAACCCTGGCGCTGTCCACCATGCAGCCGCCACCCCTGCAGAGCCGCTTCGCCCTGAGCGACCAGAACACGCTGCTCTACACCGGCATCAGCACGTTCACGGTGGATGACGCCGGCACCGTGCGCCTGCAAAACGTCATCACCACCTACCAGAAAAACGCGTTCGGCCAGCCCGACAACAGCTATCTGGAAGTCGAAACCATGTTCACCCTCATGGCCGTTGTGCGCGACATGGCTGTCATGGTCACCAGCAAGTTCGCCCGTATGAAGCTCGCGGCCAATGGCACCCGTTTTGCCGCTGGCTCCAACATCGTCACGCCCAACATCGTCCGCGCCGCGTTCATCGCCGAGTACCAGCACCTCGAGTTCGACCTCGGCTGGGTGCAGGACTCCACCGCCTTCGCGCAAAACCTCATCGTGCAGCAAAGCACCACCAATCCCAACCGGGTCGACGTGCTGTGGCCCGGAACGCTCATCAACCAGCTCCGCATCCTCGCCCTGTTGGCTCAGTTCCGCCTTTAACCCGCAACTTCCTTCCCTCTGACATCAAGCCGCCTTCGGGCGGCTTTTTCTTTTCTGGAGAGCCAAATGGCTGACACCACCAACCGGCTTGCCGGTATTGCCTACCTCGCCGTGGACGGCCAGAGCTACATGCTCGCGGGCGAACTGTCTTACGGCGTGTCCACCGTCAAGCGCGAAACCCTGGCCGGGCAGGACCGCGTGCAGGGCTACTCCGAAATGCCCGTTGCCGGTTTCATCAGCGGCAGCCTGCGCGACAGCGGCGCGCTGAGCGTGGCCAGCATCAACGCCATGACCAACGTCAACGTCACCTGCGAACTGGCCAACGGCAAAACCATCATTGGCCGCAATATGTGGACCGTCGAGGTGCAAGAGGTCAAGACGGCCGAGGCCACCTTCGAGGTGCGGTTTGAAGGCTTCTCGGTGCAAGAGGCCTGACATGGACCCACAAGACCTGCCGCCCATTGCTGAAGAACTCACCCTCACCCTGCGCAAGCCGGTGAAATATGCCGACCAGGAATACGCCATGCTCAACCTGCGCGAACCGACCGCTGGTGAGCTGGCCAAGGCCATGAAAGAGTCCGGAGAAGTCGACATGATGATTGCCCTCATCCATCAAGTGGCTGCCGTACCGCGTGGCGTGGCCGAGCGCATTTCCCAGCGCGATATGGGGGAGTGCGCGCGTTTTTTCGGCCAATTCTCCCGGGTTCAGGAGTCCGCCTAGGCCGCATCGTTGCCGACCTGACGCTGCACTACCACTGGCCCCCATGCGCCGCGCTTGCACTGCCTCTCTCCAGCTTGATGTGGTGGCACGCCCAGGCGTTACGCCAAACGTCCTTGCCTGAGCCATCACCATGACCAACGCCGCCAAGATCACCATCACCGCCGTGGATCAAGCCACGGCGACGATGCTCAAGATCCGCGCCCAGATGCGCGCCATGACGCAGCCCATGCGCGACATCAAAACCAGCATGGGGCGCTTCGCCGAAGCGTCAGGCCTGAAGAAGGTAGGCCAGGACCTGCGCAAGGTCGGGCATGCTGCCGGTGCCGTCGCCCGGGGCGTGACCAAGACCATCGCCCCCATGGGCGCGCTCATTGGTGCCGGCACCATTGGCGGCCTGGCCGAACTGGCCAACCGCTGGGGCCAGCTCGGCTGGAGCATCGAGCGCACGGCGCAGACCATTGGCGTTGCGCCCCAAAAGCTCCAGGCCTTGCAGGGCGCGGCCAAGCTGGCCGGCCTAAGTGCCGACGATATGACCAGCAGCCTCGGGCGCCTCGGCACGACACTGCAAGACGCGCTCTATGGCCGCAACCAGCAGGCCCTGGCTACGCTCAATTACCTGGGCATCAGCATTCATAAAACGGCCACCGGAGCGGTGGACAGCGCCCGCGCCTTGTCCGATCTGTCCCGCGTCATGCAGAAATACAACGGACAGCCCCAGGTGCAACAAAAAATCGCCGGTGAGTTCGGCCTCGAATCGTTGTTGCCCTTGTTGCGCCAAGGCCCCGAGGCCATGCGCAAATACGAAGCCGAGGCCAAACGCCTGGGCTATGTGCTCTCCGGGCCCGAGCTGCAGCGCGCCACCCTGCTTGGCAAATCGTTCACCGACCTGAAAATGAGCCTCACCGGTGTGCGCAACAGCATCAGCGATGCGCTGTTTCCCGTGCTGCAACCCCTGTTGGTGCAAATGACCAACTGGGTGTCTGCCAACCGGCAACTGATCGGCACCCGCGTGGGTGAATGGGTGGCTGAGATTGCGGCCTGGGTGCGCTCCGTGAATTGGGGCGCCGTGTGGCAGAGCATCAAGCAAACCGTGGCGGAAATCCGCAACATCGCCGTGGGCATCAACAGCGCGGTGCAGTCGCTTGGCGGCTGGAAAACCGCGCTTGAGCTCGCTTTCGGCGCTTGGGCCATCGGCAAGCTTGGCATGTTTACTTTGGCCGTGATGCGCGTTGCATCCGCCTTCGGCGCAGTCAAGACTGCAGCCACGGCTGCAGCAGTTGGCGACGCTGGGGCATCCTCCGCAGCTGGAGGCATCGTCGCCGGCGCGGCCACGCTTGGAATCGGCGCCGGCCTGTTGGCCTATTCCCCAACAATCGGCCAAGGCGCGCAGCGTGAGCTGAACATGCGTCGCCAATCGCTTCCAGCCCGGCAGCAGTATGTCCTTTCCATGCTGCAGAAAATGGGCCTCACACCCATTGAAGCCTCGGGGCTGGCCGCGAACTTTACCGCCGAAAGCGGTTTGTACGCGCGGGCGGTCGGCGATAACGGCGCTGCCTACGGCATTGGCCAGTGGCACGCGGAGCGCCAGGCGCAATTCGCCAAGCTTTTCGGCATCCCGATGCAGAAATCCACCCTGCAGCAGCAGCTTGGATTTGCTCGCTGGGAACTGGGCAACACAGAAAGGGGTGCCCAGGCGCGAGCCGCGAAGGCTACCACGGCGCAGGAAGCCGGCTCCATTTATTCGCGCGACTACGAGCGCCCGGCCCATGCCGACCGTGAGGCAGCGACCCGTGGCATTCTGGCGCAGCAGATCTACGCGCAGAATCAGATGATGTTTCGCGGCGCACCACCGGCTACCGCCGCGCAGCGCGTTGACGTGCACGTCAGCATGGGTAACGTGCCGCCAGGCACGAAAGTCACGGCAACCGACGGCAATGGCCACAACGTGCCCGTGCGCGTGGGCCGCAACCTGGTGGGGGCGTCCTGATGGTCAACCCCATCACGGTGGCGCAGCAGGCCACTGGTATCGTCCAGTCGGTCTCCAACACCATCGGTGGCATCGGTTCGGCGCTTGGGCGTTTGAGCACCGGCTCGTTCTGGGACCAACTCAAGCCCGCGTCGTACCGCGGCATTCCCTTCAACGTCCTGGCGTCCGAGGCCACCATCGGCCGCAAGAACGCCGTGCACGACTACCCCCTGCGCAATGGCGCATGGGTGGAAGACATGGGCGCCACGGCGCCGCGTTTGCACATTCACGGTTTCCTCATCGGTGACGATTGCATCGCGCAGCGCCAGGCCATGATTCGCGTCATGAACGCCGGCGGCGCCGGGCCGCTCGTGCATCCGTCGCTCGGCAATCTCAACCAGGTCAGTCTGGCCGAATGCACGTTCACCGAGCGCATGGAGCGCGGCCGCGTGATCGAGATGGACATGACGTTCATCGACGGCATTCAGCGCATCTACCCCACCATCGGCATCAACACCCCCGGGGTGGTGGCGGCCGCAGCGAATGCCGCAAGCACATCCGCCGCAGCCAGCTTCGTCAAAACTTTGTTGGGCGCGGCGCAGGCGGTGGCGTCCCTCGCGCAGGGTGTGGTGGCCAACGTCGAGGCCTATGTGCAGGGAGTCCAAGGTGTGGTGCAAAACGTCGCCAGCCTGTGGAGCGCCGTCAGCACGCTGCCGGGCGCACTGGGGCGCCAGTTCCGCGCACTGACCAACGGTTTCGCCAGCTTCAACACCGGCAATCCCGGTTCGACAGCGACGGTGCAAAGCCTGGAAGGACAAACGGCCGCTGCTCACCTGCAAACCAAGGCGGCAGTGCAGTCGCTGCAAACCGCCGCGGCGAATTTTGCGGCATCCACGCTCACCCCCTACACCGCGGCGGTGCAGGCGCTGGCCCAGGCCGTGCTGGCTGCGGCATCCACGCCGCGCGATGCCATCGACGCTTTTGCCGCCATGGCCGTGATGCCAGCGTTGCCGTACCAGGCTTCCGGCACCACGGCCTACACGGTGCAAGGGGCGCAGTCCGACTTGTTCCGGCGCACAGCAGTCATTGCCTTGGCGCAGGCCTCCAGCCAGTATCAACCCAGCAATGCCGACGACGCTCTGGCCCTGCGCGACCAAGTGACCACGCTGCTCGATCTTGAAATCACCACGGCTGGCAACCAGGGCAACGACGCAACCTATCTGGCGTTGCGCACCCTGCGCGCCGCCGTGGTGCAAGACCTCAACACCCGGGGCGCACTGTTGCCCGGCGTGGTGACCATCACCACGCCTTCCTCACTGCCCGCGCTGGCCCTGGCCCAGCGTCTGTACCGCGATGCCAAGCGCAGCGACGAACTGGTGGCCGAGGCCAACCCCCGGCACCCCGCCTTCATGCCCACCACCTTCCGGGGGCTGGCCGCATGATGCCCACCGACGAACTCACCCTGCGCATCAACGGCGCCGACATTCGTGGCTGGACGGAGGTGCGCGTCACGCGCGGCATCGAGCGCGTGCCGTCCGACTTTGAAATCGTCATGACCGAACGGCTGCCTGGCGACCTGCACGCCGTCACCGTGCTGCCCGGCCAGCCGTGCCAGATCCTGCTGGGCGCGGATGTGGTGCTCACCGGCTATGTCGACCGCTTCGCACCATCCATCAGCCCGCGCGGCCATCAAATCTCCGTCACCGGGCGCGGCAAGTGCTGCGACCTGGTGGACTGCGCGGCCGAATGGCCCGGCGGCCAGATCAGCGGCACCAGCGCGCTGGATATCGCCAGCAAACTCGCCGCGCCCTACGGCATCAAGGTGGCGATGGCAGTGGGTGTGCCGCCTGGCGACTCCATCCCCCAGTTCAACCTCATTCTGGGCGAAACCGCGTGGGAAACCATCGAGCGCATCTGCCGCTACCGCGCGTTGCTCGCCTACGAGCTGGCCGATGGCTCCCTGCTGCTCAACCAGGTGGGCACCGTGGCGCATGCCAGCGGCTTTGCGCAGGGGCAAAACATCCAGGCCGCGTTCATGCAATACAGCATGGACCAGCGCTATTCCCGTTACGTGGCGTTTTACCAGTCCATCGAAACGCTGGGCGACCTGAACGCCGCAGGTGTCGACGGCAATTTGATCGCCACCGTCACGGATGCCACCGTCACGCGCCACCGCCAGCTCGACATCATCGCCGAAGCCGCGGCCGGTGGCCCGCAGGTTGCCGTGGCACGCGCTAAC
Source organism: Burkholderiales bacterium (assembly GCA_013044035.1). Taxonomy (GTDB): domain Bacteria; phylum Pseudomonadota; class Gammaproteobacteria; order Burkholderiales; family Burkholderiaceae_C; genus Thiomonas_A. The sequence continues at coordinate 4,283 of JABEVE010000028.1, read as the reverse complement.
TGGGACAAGGCGCGGCGCTGGGGGCGCAGCTTCGTGTGCTCTCTCACCACCGACACCTGGCGTGATTCCGCCGGGCTGCTGTGGCAGCCCAATATGCAGGCGTTGCTCCAACTGCCCATGCTCAAGATGAGCATGGCGCAATGGGTCATCAGCGAAGTGACCTACAGCCTGGGCCAGGAAGGCACTACGGCGCAGCTCACCCTCATGCCACCCGACGCCTTCCTGCCCGAGCCGGTGCTGTTGCAGCCGTCCTGGATCATGGAGCTTTCGGGCGAAAACCCGCAGATGCTCGGGCTGCCCAGCAGCAGCTTCCAGACCACCACGCAAATCGCGAACCAGGTGACAGGGGGCGCGCCATGATGGACCTGCTCCAACGCCTGGGGCGGCGCCTGCAGATGCTCACCGGCCTGGGCCGCGTTCAATTGGTGAACGACTCCGGCCAGGTGCAAACCCTGCAGCTCACCATCACCCCGCTGGAGGTGCGCGACAACACGCCCCGCCTGGCGGAGTTCGGCTTCACCAGCAACCCGCCGCCGGGTGCGGACGCCGCGCTGCTGTTCGTGGGCGGTGACCGCTCCAACGGCGTGATCATCGCCACCGGCCACCAGAAATACCGCCTCAAAGGCCTGGCCAATGGGGATGCGGCCATCTATGACAGCCGAGGCCAGAGCGTCTGGCTCACGCCCGGCGGCATCGTGGTCAACGGCGCCGGGCTGCCACTTGTGGTCAACAACACACCGAGCGTCACGGTGAACGCAACCACCAGCGTGACGCTCAACACGCCGACCACGCACGCCACCGGCAATTTCAACGTCGACGGCAACATCGTGGCCCAGGGCGACATCTCCGACCACGGCAACAAAAGCATGGCCGGCATGCGCAGCGTCTACAACGGCCACACCCACACCGACCCGCAGGGCGGCTCCGTGTCCACACCTTCGGCGGCCATGTGATGAGCGACATCGCCACCGTCTGGGCCGGGCCGCTGCAAGCCAGCGGCGACTGGCAGATCGCAGCGCCTGACCTGCTCTCGGGCAACGACCTGCAAACTGCCGTGCTCATCAGCATCTTCTCCGACCGCACCGCGCTGCCGAGCGACACCATCCCCGACGGCACCACCGATCCGCGCGGCTGGTGGGGAGACGCTGCGCAGTACCCCGTGGGATCACGCCTGTGGCTGCTGTCGCGCGCCAAACAGACCCGCGAAACCCTGCAGGCCGCGCAAAGCTACATCGTCGAGGCCCTGAAGTGGCTGATTGATGATGACATCGCCGCCGCCGTGGATGTGATCTGCGAGTGGTCAAAACCCACGTTGCTCGGCGCGCGCATTGTGGTGCTGCGCACAAATGGAACGACACAAGCCATGAATTTCGCATGGGCCTGGAACCAACATGCCGTTTAGCCGCCCCACCCTCGACAACCTGCGCGCCATGGCGGCGCAGGACATCGCCGCTCAACTTCCAGGCACCGACCCGCTGCTGCGCTTCTCCAATCTCGGCATTTTGGGCGATGTGCTGGCCGGCTTGTCGAATCTGCACTATGGCTATCTCGACTGGATTGCGCAACAAGCGGTTCCCGTGACGGCGACCGATGAGTTCCTGGAGATGTGGGCGTCGCTCAGAAAGGTGTACCGTATGGCGCCCACCCAGGCCACCGGGCAGATCGTTTTCAGCGGAACGAACAATGTGGCGCTGCCTATCGGCACGTCCGTGCAGCGTAGCGACGGCACGCCGTACACCATCACCGCAGGTGGCACCGTGGCGGGGGGTAGCGTGACAGTGACCGCTCAGGCCAATGCCGACGCGGGCGGACTCACCGGCGCCTTCGGCAACTGCGCTGCAGGCACGCAGTTCAGCCTCGCCGCGCCCATCGCTGGCATTGCTGCTGCCGGCGCTGCTGCCTCACCCTTCACTGGCGGCACCGATCTGGAGCTCGACTCCGGCCTCAGAGCCCGCATGCTGGAGGCCTATCAGCAAACGCCCAACGGCGGCGCGCAGGGCGACTACATCACCTGGGCGCTGAGCGTGCCCGGCGTCACACGCGTCTGGGTGGCACCGAACGGCATGGGCGCTGGCACCGTGGTTGTGCGCTTCATGATGGATGGCGCGGATTCTGCCTTCAACGGCTTTCCGCAAGGCATCAACGGCGTGGCCGCTGCCGATGGCCGCGCAGCGGCTGCCACCGGCGACCAGCTCGTGGTTGCCAACGCGTTGTTCCCTTTGCAGCCCGTGACTGCCCTGGTATACGCCGTGGCGCCAACCGCCAATCCAGTCAATTTCAGCATCACCGGGCTCACTGGCGCCAGCAGCCTGCTGCAGTCACAGATCGCGGCAGCCCTCGCGGCGGTATTTTTGCAGTATGGCTCACCCGGCGGAACGGTCGCTTTGAGTTACATCGAGTCCGCCATCGCCACGCTTCCCGGAACCGCTGGCTTCGTCATCACAGCGCCTGTGGGCAATATCGTCAGCCCTGTAGGCGCGCTGCCCACCGTGGGCGCCATCACCTACGCGTAAGCCATGGCCGCGCCCATCTACACCCAGGCGGACTACACCGCCGCGCTGCAGTCCCTGCTTCCCCGCGGCCTGGTGTGGCCGCGCGACGACGCCACCGTGCAGGCGCAGGCTCTTTCAGGTTTTGCGCAGAGCTTCGCGCGCAGCAACGGCGCAGCGAGCAATCTACTGGTGGACGCATTCCCAGCCACCGTGGTGCAACTTCTGCCGGAGTGGGAAAGCTCCCTGGGCCTCCCAGATCCCTGTGCCGGCGCGCAGCCCACGCTACAGGCGCGCCGCGCGCAGGTGGTGGCGCGGCTGTCGTCCATTGGCGGCCAGAGCGTGGCGTATTACACGGCGCTCGCCGCCGCGCTGGGCTACAGCATCACCGTCCAGCAGTTTCATCCGTTCCGTTTTGGCCGAACTTTCGGCACACCTCTGGGCGCCGAAGACTGGGCAGATGCCTGGCAGGTGACGGTGGCGCAATACACCATCAACCGTTTCCAGCTCGGCACCGACACGTTCGGGGAAGCCTTCGCGTCGTGGGGCAGCACGGTGCTGCAGTGCGAACTGCAGGCCGCCCAGCCTGCCCACACCATCCTCAATTTCAACTACACGAACTGACATGGATCTTCTGATCGCACCGAATACGGTACCCCAAGGCCAAGCCGATGCGGCACCCATCACGGGCACCCCGGCATGGGCGACGAGCGGCAACCCGGCAACAAACACGCCGGCGACGATTTTCCCCGCCTACGCGTTCAACGCGCTGCAGGCCGAGCTGACCGCCGCGATCCAGGCCGCTGGCATCACGCTGGACCGCACGAAGCTCAACCAGCTCGCGGCAGCGATTCAGGTCATGACTCAGGGTGGTTTGGGCACGCACGCCACGGACACCGGCAGCGCAAACGCCTACGCCATCACCCTGACGCCAGCGCCTGCGGCAATCAGCCCCGGCATGATCGTCGGCGTTTCCGCCATCATCGCCGCCAACACGGGCGCCGCAACTCTCAACACCAACGGCCTGGGCGCGCTCCCCATCCATGGCCCTGGAGGCGCTGCGCTGCAAGGCGGCGAATTCGTCGGTGCCGGGAATGCCATTCTGCGGGCGAACGCGACTGCGACGGCTTGGGATCTGGTGTGGACGACCGGGGCTCAACCCACGGCGTCAGCCACGGCGAGCAATCAGGCCATCAATCTCGGCCAGCTGTTTATCGGCAATCGCAAAGCCGTTTTCACAGGCAATGGAGCATGGGCCGTCCCGGCCGGTGTCACACAGATCTGGGTCAGCGGCTGCGGAGGTGGGGGAGGTGGTGGAGGTGGCAATTCAATCGGTCCCACAACGCAAGGCGCAGGCGGTGGGGGTGGGTTTTGTGGGACCCAAGCGATCAAAACTGCGGTTGCCGTCACGCCCGGGCATTCCCTCGCCATTGTCATCGGCGGAGGCGGCGCTGGGGGCGCTGGCACCACGGCATTGGCCAATGCCGGAAATGGTGTTGTTGGGGGTAACACAGTCCTGACGGACACGACATCCGCAACGACGCTGGTGACTTTGCTCGGCGGCAACGCAGGAAGCGGTGCGGTTGCTTACTCATCAAGTGCCGTTTACGGCGGGAATGGATTTCAGGCCGGGATGTGCCTCCAAGCTCAATCCTCGACGGGGCCTCAGTCTGGATCATTTATTAGCTACGGCGGTTGCGGCCAAGGCGGCAGTTTTGGCAATGGTGGCGGCGCAGGCTTTAATGGCAACGTGCCAACGAATGCAGGTTACGGCGGCGGCGGCGGCGGCGGCGG
>JABEVE010000005.1 GCA_013044035.1 Burkholderiales bacterium | reverse complement strand
GAGCTTGCGGGGGTGGACATGAGGCACTCCTTCCAATTCCATTCAAGCCGGGACGACGGCCTGCCCGCGCACGATGCGACGCAGCTCGGGCAGGCAGGAGCCGCAGTTGGTGCCGCACTTGAGCCGGGCCTGCAGCGCGGCGAGGCGAACGTCGTCGTCGCCCTCGAGCGTGGGCAGCAGGGCGTCGATCTGGTGCTGGCGCACGTCGAAGCAGTTGCACACCTCGTGGCTGGTGGCAGGCAGGTTGCCCGGCGGGGTGGGCGAAGGCAGCAGCAGCCAGCGGCCGTAGGGCTCGGCGCTGGCTTCGCTTTGCAGCAGTTCGCGCAGCCAGCCCTGCGCCACCACGCTGTCGGCGGGGCCGGACAGCAGCGCGGCGTCCAGCGCCGCGCCGTTCAGGCGCACGGCGCGGCGCACGCTGCGGCCCGGGTCGGCGTAGCACAGTGCCGCGTCGCCCTGCAGGCCGAAGTGTGTGCCGATGCGCGCCAGCAGTTCGGCGGATGGCGCGCCGCGCGCGGCGGCGCGCAGCAGCAGGCCGGTGCGCTCGCGGCCGAAGGGCACGCACAGCACGAAGGGCAGGTCGGCCAGGTCCCGCATCAAGGTGGCGCGCAGCGCCTGGGCGTTGTGCTCGGGCATCCAGCCAAAGGCGGCGAGGTGCCAGGACAGGTTGGCGGCCTCCACCCGCACCGCGCAGTGCTTGAGTTCGGGCTGGAAGGACTCGGGGTCGATCGCGGGCAGGGTCAAGCCGTTGACGCCCAGGCGCGCCTCGCCCTCGGCATGGCGTCCGGCGAGGTATTCGGCGCCCCAGTGCATGGCGATGAAAGCCTGTCCGGGGCGTACCGTGTCGGTGGCGTGGGCGGGCACGACGAGATCGCCGCGGCGCGAGGCTACGCGCAGCAGTTCGCCGTCGCGCAGGCCGCGCCGCGCCAGGTCGCTGGGGTGGAGGTCGATGTAGGGCTCGGGCGCGTGGCTGAACAGCCGCGGCACCGAGCCGGTACGGCTCATGCCATGCCACTGGTCGCGCAGCCGCCCGGTGGTCAGCGCCAGGGGATAGCGGGCGTCGCAGGGCTCGGCCACGGGTTTGAAGGCTTGAGCGAAGAAGCGGGCGCGGCCGTCGGCGGTGGGGAAGATGCCGTTTGCGTACAGCCGGGTCTTGCCGCCGCCCGTCGCTTGCGGGTAGGGCCATTGCTGCGGGCCGTCGCGTTCGAGCATGGCCCACGACAAGCCGGTGATGTCGAGGTCACGGCCGCGGGTGCTTTCGCGGTGCTCGTTCCACACCGCTTTGGGCGTGGAGTAGGGGAAGAGGGTGAGTTGGCCGTTCAGTCTTGTGGGCAGCAGGGCTTCGAGGCGGTGGGCGAAGTCGGTGGCGATGGCCCAGTCGTCGCGCGCCGCGCCGGGGGCGCGCACGGCGGCGCGCACGCGGCTGATGCGGCGCTCGGAGTTGGTGACGGTGCCTTCCTTCTCGCCCCAGGTGGTGGCGGGCAGCAGCAGGTCGGCGTAGGGCACGGTGGCGGTGGTGGCGTAGGCCTCCTGCACCACGACGAACTCGACGCGCTCCAGCGCGCGGCGCACCATGCGCTGCTCGGGCAGCGACTGCGCCGGGTTGGTGCAGGCGATCCACAGCGCTTTCACCTCGCCGTCGGCCGCGGCCTGGAACAGCTCGACGGCGGTCTTGCCGCGCTTGGCCGGCACGTCGGTCACGCCCCACAGCGCGGCCACTTCGGCGCGGTGCGCGGGGTTGGCCAGGTCACGGTGGGCCGACAGCAGATTGGCCATGCCGCCCACTTCGCGCCCGCCCATGGCATTGGGCTGGCCGGTGAGCGAGAACGGCCCGGCGCCCGGCTTGCCGATCTGGCCACAGGCCAGGTGCAGGTTGATGAGCCCGGCGTTTTTCGCCGTGCCGCTGCTGGACTGGTTCAGCCCCTGGCAATACATGGACAGCGTGGGCTGGCGGGTTTGCGGCGTGGCGCCCGGTACACCGAGCGCGAACCAGCGCGCGGCCTGCGTGATGTCCTCGGCCTTGAGGCCGCAGAGGTTGGCGGCCACCGCCGGGCTCATGTCGCGCACCAGGTCGCGCAGCGCGGGGTAGCCGCTGGTGTGCGCGGCAATGTAGGCGGGGTCGATCAGGTCTTCCCACACCATGACGTGCAGCATGGCGTGGAACAGCGCCACGTCGGTTCCCGGCAGGAGTTGCAGGTGCAGGTCGGCGAGTTCGGCGGTTTCGGTGCGGCGCGGATCGACCACGACGATACGCATCTCCGGCCGCCGCGCCTTGGCCTGCTCGATGCGGCGGAAGGCGATGGGATGCGACCAGGCCGCGTTGCTGCCGGCGAGAACCAGGCATGCGGCGTGGTCGATGTCCTCATACGCGCAGGGCGGGGCGTCAGCGCCGAGCGTGGCCTTGTAGCCTGCCACCGCGCTGCTCATGCACACGCGGGAATTGGTGTCGACGTTGTTCGTGCCGATCAGTCCCTTGGCCAGCTTGTTGAAGACGTAATAGTCCTCGGTCAGCATCTGTCCGGAGATGTAGAAGCCCACGCTGTCGGGGCCATGTGCGGTGATGAGCGCGGCGAAACGCCGTGCCGCGTGGTCCAGTGCCTGATCCCAGCGCACCGTGTTGCGCGGGGCGTCGCGCCGGGTACGCAGCGCAGGCTGCAGCACGCGCAACTGCGGCGCCAGCTCCGGCCGTGCGCTCAGGTGCAGGGTGCTGCCCTTGGTGCACAGGCGGCCGAAGTTGGCGGGGTGGTCGGGATCGCCGCGCACGCCGGTGATCGCGCCACCCTCGGATTCGATCAACACGCCGCAACCCACGCCGCAGTAGGGGCAGGTGGAGCGCGTTGTGCGCGGCGCAACGGTGTCAGCGCCTGCGGGCGCGATGGCGATGGAGCCGGAATTGGCAAAGCCGACTGCTTGGCTTTGCCCCGCTGGAACGAGACCGGCTTGCAAGCCGGTCACTGCGCGAGCAGGGGTGGGGAGCGTTGCTGTGCGCTGCATCAGCTATCCGCGCAAGCCGCGCCGTCGCAGTGCGCGGGGCGCATCGCGGTGATGGGGGCCAGCAGTTCGTCGTGGCGCAGCCAGACCTGGCCGGCTTTCACCTTGACGGCGAAGGTCGGGGTGCAGCCTTCGTCGGGCTCGCGGGCGCGGCCGTCTTCGAGGCGGATGGTCCAGTTGTGCAGCGGGCAGGCCACGGCGTCGCCGAGCACGATGCCCTGGCTCAGCGGGCCGCCTTTGTGCGGGCAGCGGTCGAGCAGGGCGTAGACGCGGTCGGCCTCGGCGCGGAACACCGCGATCTCCACACCGTCGGGGCGGCGCACGCGGCGTGCGCCCAGCACGGGGATGTCGGCCAAGGCGCAGACGGCGGTCCAGGCCGCCAGGAGATCGGGGGCGTTCACGCTGGTTCTCCCTGCGCCGCGGCCACCGGCACGATGGGAATGAACTGCCGCGCGTCCACCTGCGCCTTATCCAACTCGAACCACGGATCGGGCTCGCCTTGCAGGGCGAACTGCAGGCGCTCCCACAAGGCCACGCGGCCGCCAGCGTCGCCGAGCACGCGCTGTTTGACATAGTCCAGTCCGACGCGGGCGATGAAATGCACGGTGCGCTCCAGATACCAGCCCTCTTCGCGGTAAAGCTGGATGAAGGCCCCGGTGTACTCCAGCACCTCGTCCTGCGACTTGAGCTTGACAAGGAATTGTGCCACCTCGGTCTTGATGCCGCCGTTGCCGCCGACATACATCTCCCAGCCAGAATCGACGCCGATGATGCCCACGTCCTTGATGCCGGCCTCGGCGCAGTTGCGTGGGCAGCCGCTGACCGCGAACTTCACCTTGTGCGGGGCGTACATGCGCCAGGTGGCACGCTCCAGAATCTTGCCCATGCTGGTGCTGTCCTGCGTGCCGAAGCGGCACCATTCGCTGCCCACGCAGGTCTTCACCGTGCGCAGCGCCTTGGCGTAGGCATGGCCGCTGGGCATGCCGATGTCGTGCCAGACGTTCTGCAGATCTTCCTTTTTCACGCCCAGCAGGTCGATGCGCTGGCCGCCGGTCACCTTCACCGTGGGTATCTTGTATTTGTCCACGGCGTCGGCAATGCGACGCAGCTCGGACGCGCTGGTTTCGCCGCCCCACATGCGCGGCACCACGCTGTACGTGCCATCCTTCTGGATGTTGGCGTGGCTGCGCTCGTTGATGAAGCGGCTTTGCGGGTCGTCTTTCGCTTCGTGCGCCCAGGTGGAGATGAGGTAGTAATTCACCGCCGGGCGGCAGCTCGAACAACCGTTGGGCGTGCGCCAGCCCAGCGCGGCGTAGACGTCGGCAATGGTCAGCAGATGCTGCTCGCGGATGGCGTCGCGCACGTCCTGGTGGCTGGCCTCGGTGCAGCCGCACAGGGCCTTCATTTTCGGCGCCGCGCTGTAGTCGCCGCCGGCGGTGAACATCAGCAACTGCTCCACCAGGCCGGTGCACGAGCCGCAACTGGCGCTGGCCTTGGTGTGCTTGCGCACGTCCTCCAGGGTGAACAGGCCCTTGTCCTTGATGGCCTTGCAGATGGCGCCCTTGTTGACGCCGTTGCAGCCGCAGACTTCGTCGGCGTCGGCCATGAGCTGGGCCTTGCTCTGGCCCTGGTGGCCGGCGTCGCCCAGATGGCTTTCGCCGAACATCAACTTGTCGCGGATGTCGCTCACCTTGCGGCCTTCGCGCAGCAGTTTGAAGTACCACGCGCCGTCCACCGTGTCGCCATACAGGCAGGCGCCGACGAGCTGGTCGCCCTTGACCACCAGGCGCTTGTAGACGCCGGAGAACGGGTCGGACAGCACGATGTCTTCGCAGCCCTCGCCACCCATGAAGTTGCCCGCCGAGAACAGGTCGATGCCGGTGACCTTGAGCTTGGTGCTGGTCTGGCTGCCGGTGTAGCGGCCGATGCCCATTTGCGCCAGATGGTTGGCCACCACCTTGCCTTGCTCGAACAGCGGCGCCACCAAGCCGTAGGCGATGCCGCGATGCGCGGCGCATTCGCCCACGGCGTAGATGCGCGGATCGGTCACGGTCTGCAGCGTGTCAGTGACGACGATGCCGCGGCTGCAGTGGATGCCGGCGCTCTCGGCCAGCGTGGTGTTGGGGCGGATGCCCGCAGCCATCACGACCAGGTCGGCCGGAATTTCGCTGCCGTCCTTGAACTGCACCGCGCGCACCCGGCCGGCGTCGTTGTCCAGCAAGGCCTGCGTCTGCGCGCCAAGAAGAAACTTGAGGCCGCGGTCTTCCAGCGACTTCTGCAGTAGTTTGCCCGCCACGTCGTCGAGCTGGCGCTCCATCAGCCACGGCATGATGTGCACCACGGTCACGTCCATGCCGCGCAGCATCAGGCCGTTGGCCGCTTCCAGCCCCAGCAGGCCGCCGCCGATCACCACCGCGTGCTGGTGCGTCTTCGCGGTTTCGATCATGGTTTCGGTGTCCTGGATGTCGCGGTAGGCGATCACGCCATCCAGCTCCTTGCCCGGTACCGGCAGGATGAAGGGCAGCGAACCCGTGGCCAGCAGCAGGCGGTCGTAGGCGGCCTCGAGGCCGTCGTCGGTGCGCACGAGACGCTTGATGCGGTCAATCTCCACCACCGTCTTGCCGGTGTGCAGGCTGATGCCGTTGTCGGCGTACCAGGACAGCGGGTTGAGGATGATCTGCTCGATGGTCTGCTCCCCGGCCAGCACCGGCGAGAGCAGGATGCGGTTGTAGTTCGGATGCGGTTCGGCGCCGAACACCGTGATGTCGTACAGATCGGGCGCGAGCTTGAGCAGTTCCTCCAGCGCCCGCACTCCCGCCATGCCGTTGCCGACGAGGACCAGTTTGGGTTTGTTCATGACATTCGTCCTGAGGATGGTGGCGTCAAGCCGCCTTCGCCTGTGGGTGCGCCTGGCGCTTGTAGAGAAACTCCAGCACCTGCGCGCGCAGGTGGGCGTAGTGCGGGTCTTCGCTCAGGGCCAGGCGCTCGCGCGGGCGCGGCAGGTCGACCGTGAGCACCTCGCCGATGCTGGCGGCCGGGCCGTTGGTGAGCATGACGATGCGGTCCGACAGCAGCACGGCCTCGTCCACGTCGTGCGTCACCATCACCACGGTGGCGCCGCTGGCCGCGACGATGCCTTGCAATTCGTCCTGCAACTTGGCGCGGGTGAGGGCGTCGAGCGCGCCGAAGGGCTCGTCCATCAGCAGCACCTTGGGCTCCATCGCCAGGGCGCGAGCGATGCCCACGCGCTGCTTCATGCCGCCGGAGATTTCGTGCGGATGCTTGTGCGCGGCGTGCGGCAGGCCCACCAGGCCGAGTGCGGCTTCGGTGCGCGCCTTGAGTTGCGCCTTGCTCTCGTTGCCACCGAATACCCGCTCCACGCCGAGGTGGACATTGCCGTAACAGGTCAGCCAGGGCAGTAGCGAGTGGTTCTGAAACACCACGGCGCGGTCGGGGCCGGGGGCGTGGATTTCGCGGCCGTCGCAGACCATCACGCCGGAGGTTGGCAGGGTGAGCCCGGCGATGAGGTTGAGCAGGGTGCTCTTGCCGCAACCGGAGTGGCCGATCAGGCTGATGAACTCGCCACGGGCGATGTCCAGGTTGATGCCCTTCAAGGCGTGGAAGGGGCCGCGGGCGGTGCCGAACACCATTTCGACATGCTGGACGACGATGAAGCGTTCCATGGTGAGGGTCTCGTGTGGGGGGCTGGGTTGCCAGTGGCGGGAGGCGCGCTGCCGGGGCGGCGTCAGCGCGCCTCGTCGTAGCTGAAGCGCCGCGCAATCAGCATCAGCGCACCTTCGAGCACCATGCCGGTGACGCCGATGACCAGGATGGCGATGATGATGTGGGCGAGATTGAGGTTGTTCCACTCGTTCCACAGCCAGAAACCGATGCCGGTGCCGCCGGTGAGCATTTCCGCGGCAACGATGACCAGCCAGGCCGTGCCCACCGACAGCCGCACCCCGGTCATCATGTAGGGCATGACCGAGGGCAGCAGGATCTTGGTGAACACCTTCCAGGTGGAGAGGTCGAGCACGCGCGCGACGTTGAGATAGTCGGCCGGGATGCGCTGCACACCGATGGCGGTGTTGATCATCATCGGCCAGATGGAGCAGATGAAGATGGTGTAGATGGCTGCCGCCGGGGCGCTGCTGAACACATACAGGCCGATCGGCAGCCAGGCCAGCGGCGACACCGGGCGCAGCAGGCTGATGATGGGCGAGAGCATGCGGTTCAAAAACTTCATGCGGCCGATGGCGAAACCCAGCGGAATACCCGCTAGGGCAGCCAGCCCGAAGCCATAGGCCACGCGCTGCAGCGAGGCCAGCAGGTTCCAGCCGATGCCCACGTCGTTCGGGCCGTTGTCATAGAAGGGATGGGCGAAAACCTGCTGCGCCGAATGCCAGGTGACCAGCGGCGAGGGAAACTGCTGACTGTGCTCGGCCGCCAGTTCCCACACCAGCAGCAGCAGCGCCAGCCCCGCCAGCGGCGCCACCAGGGTCAGCACGATCTGGCGGTTGCGCGCGCGCTTGCGGTCGGCCGCGCTCATCGGACGGATGGCGAGCTTGATGTCGCCGGCTTTGCTGCGGGCAGCAGCGATGGCATCCGAGGTGGCCGGCGGCGTCTGACCGTCGAGCGCGAGGTTCGCGCTGGGCTCGTCGGGGTCGAATCCGGCGGCGCCGGTGAGGACTGCGGTGTTCATGCTGGATTCCTACTTCATGGTCATGCGTTGCGATCAGGCAAGGCGCCGGGGGGGGCGATCCGCCGCGCGGCGCCGGGAACATCAAGTGGCCATGTCGTTGATCTTGAAACCGTGGGCGTAGGCCTTGGGGTCCTTGCCGTCCCACACCGTGCCGTCGATCAGCTTGGAGGCGCGGAGCACGCTCTTGGGCACTGGCACCTTGAGTGCGGTGGCGACTTCGCCGTACAGGTCGATGCGGTTCACCGCCTTGGCCACGGCGAGGTAGTCGGGGTCGGTCTTGATCAGGCCCCAGCGGCGGAACTGGGTGAGGAACCACATGCCGTCCGAGAGCCACGGGTAGTTGACCTGCCCGTCTTCATAGAAGGTCATGGGGTGCTTGTCGTCCCAGCTCTTGCCCAGGCCGTTGGTGTAGCGACCGAGGATGCGCGGCAGGATGGTTTCCACCTGGGTGTTGACATAGCCCGGCTCGGCGATGGTTTCGGCCATCTTGGTCTTGTTGGCGAGCGAGGCGTCGATCCACTGGCAGGCTTCGAGCACCGCGGCCATCACCGCCTTGGTGGTGTTGGGGTACTTCTGCACGAACTCCGCGGTCGTGCCCAGCGCCTTCTCGGGGTGATCGGTCCAGATCTCCTGCGAGGTGACGGCGGTGAAGCCGATCTTCTGCGCGATGGCCACGGCGTTCCACGGCTCGCCCACGCAAAAGCCGTCCATGCTGCCCACGCGCATATTGGCCACCATCTGCGGCGGCGGCACGGTGATGACCTTGTCGTCCTTCAGCGGATTGACGCCGTAGGTCGCCAGCCAGTAGTACAGCCACATGGCATGGGTACTGGTGGGGAAGGTCTGGGCGAAGGTGTAGGTGCGCTTCTTCTCGGCAATCGCCTTGGCCAGCGCCAGACCGGTGGTGATGCCTTCCCTGGCCAATGCGTCGGCCAAGGTGATGGCCTGGCCGTTGCGGTTCAGGCCCATGAGGATGGCCATGTCGCGCTTGGGGCCGCCGACGCCGAGTTGCACGCCATACGGCAGGCCGTAGAGCACATGCGACATGTGGATGCCGCCGGTGAGCAGGTTGTCGCGCACCGCGGCCCAAGAGGCCTGCTTGCTGGGGATGATTTTCACGCCGTGCTTTTTGTCGAAACCGAGCACGGCGGCCATCACCACGGGCGCGCAATCAGTCAGAGGAATGAAGCCGATCTTCACCTCCTCCATTTCTGGCTTGCCGAAGGCGGATCCTGCCGCGCGCGCCTGGGGCTGCAGCCCGGGCAACAGGCTGGCGACTGCCACTGCAGCCCCGGACTTCATGATGGCGCGGCGGGCGGGCTGGGCCGGGTCATCGGTCTTGGGTATGGCGTCTTCGAATGTGCGCATGAAAGGTCCTGTGGTGAGTCGGGTGGAGAGGATGAACGGTGGATCAGGCGGTGGGGCATGACGGTCGAAAAAAAACCTCCAAGTGCAGCCACGACCGTGGTGCTCTTGAAGGCATCGTTGCCAAAGCCGGAGGGGGAGACACCCGCAACCGGGACTTCCTGCATAAGCCGCCATTGGCCTACGCTCAGTGAGGAGCAATAGCCGTGCCAGACCGGCACACTGCCGGTTTCAGAGGGAAAGGGTGAATCGCGCCAGCTTGAGCGGCCGCTGTTTTGGTGCGCCGCACGGTGCGAGTGCACCGCCGCGGCCGAGGATGCCCGCAACAGGTGCCGGCTCCCGGGGAGATCGGCCGCCACCGCCGGCGCCGGGCGTGCTCAGATCAACCCGGCTGCGTCCAGAATGCGCTGCGCCACCTCGGCAAGCTTCAGCCCTCTGTGCATCGCCAGTTTGCGCATGCGGCCAAAGGCTTGCTCCTCGCTGCAACCCTGGCGCTGCATCACGATGCCCTTGGCGCGTTCCACCAGCTTGCGCTCGGAGAGTTGCAGCCGCGCCTCGCTGAGCTCGGCACGCAGGCCCTGTTCGCGCTCGAAGCGCGCCAGCGCCACTTCGATCACCGGCTTCACCCGGTTGGGCTTGAGCCCGTCCACGATGTAGGCGGTGACCCCGGCGGCAATGGCGAGTTGGGCGGTCACGGTATCGTCGTCATCGGTGAACAGCACGATGGGCCGGGGCGTATCGCGCGAGGCCAGCACCACATGCTCCAGCAGGTCGCGCACGCCGGATTCGGCATCGACGATGATCAGGTCGGGCGCCGCGGCAGCGATGCGCTCGTCCAGGTCGGGCGAAGCCGGCAGCACCGCGACCACCTCGTCGCCCGCGTCCAGCAGTCCCTGCACCAGCGCGGCGCAGCGCTGCGCCTGGCGCTGGTGGTCGGCATCCCCCTCCCCCAGCGCGGGGTCGGGCGAAATGACGGCAACCTTCAGGGTGCGCTGCTGGATGCGGGGGGCATGACTGGAGGGGCGGGAGCGGGACATGGCTTTTGTCACGCGAGCAAATTCCATGCCCTGCCGCCGCGTGGCGCATCAGCCGACCGTCCGGCGTTTGGGCGTCTCGCGGCGCCCGGAAATCGGCATCGACGTCATGGGGCTTCCAGACCTTGACACGGCGAAGAACGGGTGTTTCGGTGCGCCATGCACCGAAACACAGCACCAGCGACGCGGCTGCGGCACCGCGCAGCCATCTGTGCACAACGATTGAACACAACGATCGTATACAAACTGGCATGAGACTTGCATGCCATCAGGGCTGAAAGTCCAGCCATGATGTCTCCCGCCGCCATCTCCGACCACATCATCGCCGCCATCCTGGCGCAGCGCCTGCAGCCGGGCGCCCGGCTCGTGGAGACGCAACTGGCGGCCCTGTTCGCGGTCAGCCGCACCCAGGTGCGCGAGTCACTGCATCGGCTCGTCGTTCGTGGCGTGGTCCAGGCGGGGGCGCGCGGCTGGTCGGTGGTGGAGCCGACGCCGGGCGAAGCCCAGCAGGCCTTTCTGGCGCGGCGTGTGATCGAGGTCGGCCTGCTGCATCACCTTGACAGGGTGGAGCCGCGGGCGCTCGACCAGTTGCGCGACCACCTGCAGCGGGAAACGGCCGCGCTGGCCGCGCCCGACATCGCCGTCCGCAGTTTTCTGTTGGGCGATTTTCATGTCTGCATGGCCGAATGCCTGGGCAACACCTTGCTGGCCGACACCCTGCGTGACCTCACGGCGCGAACCACGCTCATGGCCATGCTGTACCAGTCCACCCATCATGCCCAGCAGTCGTGCGCCGAGCATGCCGACATCGTCGACGCCCTGGCCCGGGGCGAGCTGGAATGGGCCGGTCGCCTCATGGACAGCCATATCCGGGCGGTGGAGCGGGGCCTGCAACTGGATTCCACACCCGACCCATTGCAGCAACTGCGTTTTGCCTTGCAACCGTTTGCCAATCCCTGTTCAACGCTTTCACCATCGAAGGAGTAGCACCATGTCATTGCGATTGTTCAAATTCCTGCCCTTGCTGTTCGCCACGCTGCTGTGCGCCATGGCAGCCCCGGCCCAGGCCGATGTCCTGGCGCACATCATGCAGACCAAGGTTCTCAAGGTGGCCATCCCCACCGACTTTCCGCCCTACGGCTTCGTTGGCACGACCATGGAGCCCGAAGGGCTCGACGTCGACATGGCCAAATACGTTGCCAAAGAGATGGGCGTCAAGATCGACCTGGTGCCGGCCAGCAGTTCCAACCGCATTCCCTATCTGCAGACGGGCAAGGTCGACCTGGTGATCTCGACCCTGGGCAAGACCGCCGAGCGCGAGAAGGTCGTCGATTTCAGCCACGCTTACTCGCCGTTCTTCCTGGCGGTTTACGGCCCCAAGACCATGACGATCAAGAGCCCCGCCGACCTGGCCGGCAAGTCCATCTCGGTGACGCGCGGCTCGGTGGAAGACATCCAGCTGACGAAGGTCGCGCCGCCCAGCACCAACATCATGCGCTTCGAGGACAACGCCTCCACCATCGCCGCCTTCGTATCCGGGCAATCGCAACTGGTGGCGACGGGGGTTTCGGTGGCGTCGAACATGATGACGCACAACCCCGGCCTGGGTGCGCAAATGAAGTTCGTGCTGAAGGATTCGCCCAATTTCGTCGGCGTACCCAAAGGTGACAAGGCCTTGCTCGACAAGGTCAACGCCATCATCGACGCGGCCAAGAAGAACGGTGAGTTGAACAAACTGTCCGAACACTGGCTGGGCCGCCCCGTGGGCGAGCTTCCCGAGTAAGACCATGGGCGCACGCGCAGGCGATCGGCCATGAGCATCCATCTGGACTTCGCTGCGGTCCTGGAGCAGTGGCCCCTGCTGTTGCAGGGGCTGGCCTGGACGGTCGCGCTCACCGTGGTGTCGGCCCTCGTTGGTCTGATGTTGGGGGTGGCCTGCAGTTGGGCGCGCACCTGGGGCCAGGCGCGGTGGCTGCGTGCCGTGGTGTCGGCCTATGTCGAGGTGATTCGCAACACGCCGTTCATCATTCAACTGTTTTTCATTTTTTTCGGCCTGCCCAGCCTGGGTTTGCGGCTCTCTCCCGGCGCAGCCTCGGCGCTGGCGATGATCATCAACCTCGGCGCCTATTCCACCGAGATCCTGCGCGCCGGCATCCAGTCGACCCCGCGTGGGCAGATCGAAGCCGGATCGAGCCTGGCGTTGACGCCAGGGCAGATCTTCCTGCGCGTGGTTCTGCCGCCGTCGATGCGCCGGGTGTGGCCGGCACTGGTCAGCCAGATCATCATCGTCATGCTGGGCTCGGCCGTGTGCAGCCAGGTCTCCACGCCCGAGCTGTCCTACGCCGCCAACCTCATCGCCTCGCGCAATTTCCGTGGCTTCGAGTCCTACATCGTGGTCACGGCGATCTACCTCCTGCTGGCCATCGGGCTGCGCAAGCTGCTGTACTGGGCTGGTCCCCGTTTCCTTTTCGGACGCTGAGCCATGGTCGATTTCACGCTCTGGGACATCCTGCGCAACCTGCTGCTCGCCGCCCGCTGGACCATCGCGCTGTCACTGGTGGCATTCCTGGGCGGCGGCCTGGTCGGTCTGGCGCTATTGGTCTTGCGCCAATGGGGGCGAGCCGGGCTGGGGCGGTTCGTCGCGCTCTATGTGCAGGTTTTCCAGGGCACGCCACTGCTGATGCAATTGTTCCTCGCTTACTTCGGCCTGGCCTTGTTCGGCCTCGATGTGTCGCGCTGGACGGCGGCCTCGGTGGCGCTGATCCTGTACGCCAGCGCCTACCTGACCGAAATCTGGAGAGGCTGCGTCGACGCTGTTCCCCGGGGGCAATGGGAGGCATCCGGCAGCCTGGCGTTGAGCTTCCCGCAACAACTGCGCCATGTGATCGTGCCGCAGGCTTTGCGCGTCGCCATCGCGCCGACCGTGGGCTTCCTGGTGCAGGTGATCAAGGGAACGGCGCTGGCCTCGGTGATCGGCTTCGTCGAGTTGACGAAGGCCGGGGGCATGATGGCCAACGTCACCTTCAAGCCATTCCTGGTGTACGGCTGCGTGGCGGCGCTGTATTTTGTGATGTGCTACCCGATTTCCGCCTACAGCCAGCGAATCGAAAGGAAACTGCATGCAAGTCGCTGAGCCGAGCCCGGTGCATCCGGCCGTGCGCATCCGTGGGCTGCGCAAACGTTTTGGCAGCCATGAAGTGCTCAAGGGCATCGACCTCGACGTGGCGCCTGGCGAAGTGGTGTCCATCATCGGCAAGAGCGGTTCGGGGAAAAGCACCTTGCTCCGCTGCATCAACGGCCTGGAGCGCTTCGACGCCGGCGAGTTGCTGGTCGATGCCCAACCGCTCATCCAGGGCAATGCCCAGGCGATGCGCGCCCTGCGGCAGCATGTGGGCATGATTTTCCAGAGCTTCAACCTCTTTCCCCACCTCAACGTGGGGCGCAACGTGATGCTGGCTCCAACCCTGGTCAAGGGAGTGTCGCGCGGCGATGCCGAGGCCAAGGCGCGGCAGTTGCTCAGGCGCGTGGGCCTGGAAGAAAAATTCGACGCGCACCCGGACCAGCTGTCGGGTGGCCAGCAACAGCGGGTGGCGATTGCCCGCGCGCTGGCGATGGAGCCTGCGGTTTTGCTGTGCGACGAAATCACCTCGGCACTCGACCCCGAACTCGTCGGCGAAGTCTTGCGCGTCGTCGAGGCGCTGGCCGACGAGGGCATGACGCTCCTGATGGTGACGCACGAAATGAGTTTTGCCCGCAAAGTGTCCGACCGCATGGTCTTCATGCACGCGGGCTGTATTCACGAAATGGGCCCACCCGAGCAGTTGTTCGCCTCGCCCCAGACCCCGGAGTTGCGCCAGTTCCTGTCGTCGATCGACCGCTAGGGCCTGGGCGCTGAGCGCCGCTGGACCCGCCTCAATCCTGCGCGCAATGCAGTGCGTAGGCCGCCAGCGCGGCGACGATGTCCGGGTTGTCGCCGGCGGCAGCGGCAACGCGCACCGTGAGCCGGGGGTGCCGCTGCTGCGCATCGCGCACGGCCTGCGGAATGTCGCGCTGCAAATGGCCGCCCGCCCCGAGGAACAGCGGCACGAGATGCAGTTGCGTGCAGCCCGCCTCGCCCGCCGCATCCAGCGCTTGCGCCAGGGAAGGCTGCATGGATTCGAGGTAGGCGAGTTCCACCTGCAGCGCAGGCCGGACGGCGCGCACGGCGGCGAGTACCGCCTCGAAGGGCCGCGCCCATTCCGGCTGGCGCGAGCCGTGGGCGAGGAGCAGCAGGCGGGG
>JABEVE010000027.1 GCA_013044035.1 Burkholderiales bacterium | reverse complement strand
GGGCTGGTGGGGCTGGTGGGGGGTTGCAGCGGGGCCTCGACGCGAACTTGGTCCTGGCCCTGCGCGTCGACTTGGGCCCGATACTCGGGCACCAGCGCAGCCAGCAGAGCCTTGACTTGGTTGCCATCGGGCTCCGGAGTGGGGGTGGCGATGCAGGCGGTCAGCGCGTTCAGGTCGAGGCTGCGGTCATCGGCGTCGCCATGCCGCGCCACGCGCAGCTTGGGGTGGGGCGTGGGCAAGGTGGTTTCGTCGTCGGCGAGCAGTTCCTCGAACAGCTTTTCACCGGGACGCAGGCCGGTGAACACCACCGGCACTTCGTCTTCGCTCTTGCCGGAGAGGCGGATCATGAGCCGCGCAAGTTCGACGATCTTCACCGGCTCGCCCATGTCGAGCACATAGATCTGGCCGCTCTCGCCCATCAGCCCGGCCTGCAGCACGAGCTGGGCGGCTTCGGGGATGGTCATGAAAAACCGCACGATGTCCGGATGCGTCACCGTGACGGGCCCGCCGGCGGCGATCTGCTGCGTGAAGCGCGGCACCACGCTGCCGCTGGAGCCCAGCACATTGCCGAAGCGCACGGCCACCATGCGCGTGTCCGGGTGCTGCCGGGCCACGGCCTGCAAGACTCGCTCGGCCAGGCGCTTGCTCGCCCCCATCACGTTGGTCGGATTCACGGCCTTGTCGGTGGAGACGAGCACGAAGCGCTGCGCGCCACAGGCGGCAGCGGCGCGTGCCGCATGCAGCGTGCCCAGCACATTGGTGCGCACCGCCTCGATGGCGTTGTCGCCCTCCATCAGCGGCACATGCTTGTAGGCCGCGGCGTGGAACACCACGGCCGGCCGGTGGGCGGCGAACTGCAAGCGCAAGCGCTCGGCCTCGCGCACGTTGGCGGTGAGGTAGGCCACCGGCAGCTCCGGGTGACGGGCCTTGAGTTCCTGCTCCAGTTGGTAGATGGCGAACTCGGATACATCGACGCACACCAGCTTGCCCACGCCGAAGCGCGCAAGCTGGCGGCACAGTTCGGAGCCGATGGAGCCGCCGGCTCCCGTCACCAGGGCGCAGCGCCCGGCCAGCAACTCCGACAGGCCACGCACGTCGAGCTGCACGGCTTCGCGTCCCAGCAGATCGTCGAGTTCCAGGGTGCGCGGGCCGGCCGCGGGTGCCCCGGCCCCGGCTTGCAGCCAGTCGTCGGCGCGCGGCAGGGTGAGCAGGGCGAGGCGCGCATCGCTGGCCTGCTCCAGCAGCAGGCGACGGGCGGATGAACCTGCGGCGCCAGCCACCAGGGCGTGGCTCACGCCCAGTTGCCGCGCGGCGGTGCCCAGCTTCAGCGGCGGGCCGAGCACGTCCATGCCCTGCAGGCTGCGGCCGGCCTCCGAGGATGTCGGGCTGTAAATGGCCACGGCCCGCCATTGCTGGCTGGCGCGCAGGGTTTGCAGCACGGTGGCGGCGTCGTCCAGGCTGCCCAGCACCAGCAGCGGCTGGGCGCTCTCCCGCAGCGCGCCCAGGCTGCTGCGCTCGGCGCGCATGCGCGCCAGCAGGCGCAAGGCGAGCAAGCCGGCACCCGCCAGCAGCGGATGGATGAAGACGATGGAGCGCGGGAAATTGGGCAAACGGATGACCAGCAGCGCCGCCGACAGCGCCAGCGCGGCAACCCCCGAGGCCGTGGCCAGGCGGCGCACGTCCGGCAGGCTGGCATGGCGCCATGGTGTGCGATAGGCGCCGAAAGCCAGCAGGCAGCCGCCCCAGATCACGACCGCCAGCGGCAGGCTGACGGCGACGATGTGCACGATATTGGCTGGGGCGTTGTTGCTGAAGAGACTGAAGCGAAAGGCGAAGGAGGCGAGCCAGGCCAGTGCCACCACGGCCGCGTCGTTCACGGGAGGAAGCCAGCCGATGCGGCTGGTGGTGCGGCGCTTGAGTTTCATGCCGTCTGCACCATCAGCTCCAGGCCGCGCACCACCAATGCGCACACCCGCTCGCGCTGGGCCGCGTTCATGTTGGAGCCCGACGGCAGGCAAACGCCGCCTTCGAACAGGGCGCGGCTCACGTCATGCGTAGGCCCACGGGGCGATCCAGCCGAGGGTGGGGAGGATGCCAGGGACGGCACGGCGCCTGTCGCAGCCGGCGCATGCGGAACGTAGTGGCAGCCGGCGTACAGGGGCTGCAGATGCATGGGTTTCCACACCGGGCGGGCTTCGACGTTGTGGCGCTCGAGAAAGTCGAGCAGGGCATCGCGGCGCGCCAGCGCGCCTTCGCCTTCGAGCACGAAGGCCGAGAGCCAACGGGTGGAACGGTGGCCTTCAGGCTCGGCCATCCAGCGCAGGCCCGGCACGCCAGCCAGCGCCTGCCGGTATTGCGCGAACACGGCGCGGCGGCTTTGCACCCGCTGCTCCAGCACGCGCAACTGGCCGCGGCCGATGCCGGCCAGCACATTGCTCAAGCGGTAGTTGTAGCCGTCTTCATGATGCTCGTAATGCCGCGCCGGCTCGCGTGCCTGGGTGGAGAGGGCGCGGGCGTGCGCGATGAGCGCGGCGTCGTTGCCTACCAGCATGCCGCCGCCCGAGGTGGTGATGATCTTGTTGCCGTTGAAGGAGAACACCGCAAGCCGGCCGAAGCTGCCGCTGGGCCGACCGCGGTAGGTCGCGCCCAGCGATTCGGCGGCATCTTCCAGCATGGGCACACCGTATTGCTCCAGCAGTGGGACGATGGTGTTCATCTCGGCGCTCTGGCCGTAGAGGTTGACGACCACGGCTGCTTTCGGTGTGATGCCTTGCGCGCGCAGCGCCGCCAGCGCCGTCGTCAGCGCCTGCGGCGACATGTTCCAGCTCTCGGGCTCCGAGTCGATGAACACGGGCGTGGCGCCGAGTTGCTTGATGGGGTTGGCGCTGGCCACGAACGTGAGGCTGGAGCACAGCACCACGTCGCCGGGGCCAACGCCCAGCAGACGCAGTCCCAGGTGCAGCCCGGCGGTGCCCGAGCTCGTGGCCGCGGCGTGTTGCACGCCCACCAGCGCGGCGAGTTCCCGCTCGAAGGCGTCGACATGGGGGCCGAGCGGCGCGATCCAGTTGCTGGCGAAGGCTTCCTGCACCAGCGCCACTTCGTCGTCACCCAGATGCGGCGAGGACAGATACACGCGTTGCGACAGCTCGCGCCGCGTCACCAGATCGACCGCACGCCCGGCCGCGTCCACCACCGGAACATGGTCGATGCGCTGCGCGTCCATCAGCGCCAGCACGTCGCGCTGGCTGGCCTGCAGGTTCACCGTGTGCGGCGCGTGCGCCGTGGGCAGGGCCGACAGCGGCGCCGTGGACGGAGTGCCGGCCAGCGCGGCACGGCGCAGGTCGCCGTCGGTGACAGTGCGCAGCAGACGGCCCTGGTCGTCGGTCACCAGCAGAATGCCCTGCGCCGTGGCATCGAGCCGCGCCAGCGCCTCGTGCAGGGTGGTTCCGGGAGCGAGATGCAGGGCGTGAAAGGTGTCAGGTTGCATGGGGATGAAGTGCGTGGTCAAACAGTGACGACCCGCAAGCCGAGGGCGCGCGCGGCGCTGCATTGCCGAAGGTCGGCGGAAATGAAGACCTCCGCTTCACAAGCGATGGCGGCGCCCAGGTGGATGGCATCCATCCCGCGCAGCGGATGGTTCTCCAGGGCATGCACCGCGCGGCTGACGACCAGCGGTGAGGTGTCGCAGATCAGCGCATCCGCAATGTCGGCCAGCAGATCCGACTTGATGGAGCGGTACTGAGCCGCGCTGAGCAGACCTTCGCGTTGAAGTCTGCAGAATGCCGAGACGAGCTCCGGCACGGCGATGACCGACAGCGCCAGCTCGCTGGCCTGATCGCACCAATGCAGCACGTCGGCAGAGCCCTGTTCGTCGACATAGCGCTTGGCGAACGCCGAGGAATCGAAATAGACGCGCATGGCCAATGCGGTGCCCTGCGTCTTCAGCGTTGTTCGAGAATCAGGCGGCCGATCTGTGCGCCCGGAATGGCCAATGGACGTGCCGGGCGCCGCTTCCACGAGGGCGTCTGCGTTGCCACCGGGTGAATTTCCGCAATCGGCTTGCCTTTGCGCAGCACACGCACGGTTTCGCCGGCTTCGACCAGGTCGAAAAACGCACGCGCGTGGTTGCGCAGTTCGGTGAAGGTGGTGTCGCGCATCGCAGTCTTACAGGGTGGTGAATGTACATGGAAGTGTACATTCGCAGGGCGGTGCGGCGGGCTGATGGTTGTGGCGCTGAATCAGGCGCATGCGCGTTCCAAGGGTCGTGCAGGCACACCCGCCCAGGCCTCGCCGTCGGGCAGGTCTTGCAACAGCACCGCGCCCGCGCCCAGTGTGCTGCCGGCGCCCACGCGCAGATTGCGCAGCACCGTGCTGCCGGCGCCCACCAGGGCGGCTTCGTCCACCTGCACCGCGCCGCCGAGGCGCGCGCCGGGGGCCACATGCGCCCAGGCGCCGATGCGGCAGTCGTGATCGACCACCGCGCCGTGATTGACGATGACACCGATGCCCAGCTCGGCCATGGGGCCGACGACGCACTGTGCCGTGATCAGGCAGCCGGGCTGGATGCGCGCCGAGGCCGCCACGCTGGCGCTGGGGTGGACGATGGTGGCCAGCGGGCCAACGGACGCCAGTCGCGCCGCTTCGTCGCGCCGCATCGGGTTGTCGCCGATGGCGACGTGGACGGCACGTGGCCCGGGCAGCGCGGCGGCAACTTGCGGCGACAGCACCGGGACACCGGGCAGCAGTTCGCCGCCCCAGGTGGCCGCGTTGCGGTCCGAGGCGACCACGCGCGAAAAGGCGCCGCTCGCCATGGCCGCATCGGCCGCCACGCGGCCGTGGCCACCGGCGCCAAAGACGATCAGCAAAGGTTTTTTGGGGGAGGCAGACATGAGAGATTCAGTAACGGTTGACCTTGTGCAGCAGCTCCGCCGACAAGGGAAGTGTGGCCAGTAGATGCGCGATGCGCGCGGCGCTCTGGCCGTCACCATAGACGTTACCGGCATGGTGTGGCCAAGGCCCGTGGGCCATAGCCTGCCGGATGGCGGCCTCGATGGCCCCGGCCTGCGGCGTCACGTCCACGGTGTTGGCGTTGCGCTCGCGAAAGTTTTGGCGGCTGCCGACGTTGACCACCGGCGTGCCCAGACTGGCCGCCTCGATGATGCCCGACGACGAATTGCCGGCCAGCACCGCGGCGTGGCGCAGCGCGGCCAGATAGTCGGCACGCGGCAGGTGGGTGATGCGGTGAAACCCGGGCCACTGCTGCGAGCGCAGCAAGGTTTCGATATATCCCGAGCCCGCGTCGGCATTGGGCGCCAGCCAGATCACGCTGAAGGCCGAGCCCGCCCCGGCAGCACGCAGTCCGTCGAGCAGGGCCTGGGTCTGCGCGGCCGCGTCGCCCGCCTGCTGCACCACGGGGTGGAACAGGACGAGGGCGTAGGGGCGTTCGGCAAGGCTCCCCCTCCCCGCCTCCCCCAAGGGCGGGGGAGGCGGGAACGGCGCTGCACCTGCGGAAGCGTCATCCCTCCCGGCCCCCGCAGCATCACCGCTCCCTCCCCACGCGTGGGGAGGGTTGGTGTGGGGAGAATGCCGTGCCAGCGCCGTCTGCAAAGCCCGCAGCGCGGCAAAGCGCGGGGCGTGCAGCGCATCGCCCAGATCGTCCAGCCCCGGCGCGCCCACCACATGCACGCGCTGCGGCTCTTCGCCCAGGGCGATGAGCCGCTCGCGCGATTCGACGGTGGCGCAGAAATGCAGCGCCGCGAGCTTGCTGATGGCGTGGCGCACCGGCTCGTCCACCGTGCCCGAGCGCTCGCCGCCGTGCAGGTGGATGGACGGCACGCCCAGGTGCAGCGCCGCAATCGCTCCCGCGAGCATCTCGCCCCGGTCACCCAGCAGCAGGAGCGCGTCGGGCCGCTCGGCCTGCAGCACCGGCACCAGTCCCGCCAGCGTCTGGCTGATCGCCCGCGCCATGCCCGCACCGTCCCGCGCACCCACATCACTGGGAATGCGTGCCGCGATGTGCAACCCGCTGGCCACGATGTCGTCCACCGTGTGGCCATAGTCGGGGTGCAGATGCATGCCCGTGACCGCCACCGCCACCTCCAGCTCCGGATGCGCAGCGGCCGCGTGCAAGGTCTGACGCATCAGCCCGAAGTCGGCGCGGGTGCCGGAGAGATAGAGGATGCGGCGGGGCATGAAAGCGGCTTAGATCAGAATTTGAGGCGCTATGCGGATTGGCTTTTGCGAGTTCAAGAACTGCATCCTTCAAGAGTGACAGGCTCATCTGAGCTTTTTCTTTTGCACCAAAGGGAACAATCACCGATGTGCGTGTCTTCTTGGAAAAAGAACGAGTACCTGTTCCTTGACCGATATAAAACGGCATGGCAGGTGACGCCCTTGAGTCTTTGAGAGCGTAGACGTAGCAGGGGGGACGATGTCCCGAAGCCTGTTGAACGCGCCCGGGTGACGGCTCCTCATGCGTGATGCTACGCGGCGCTGGGTTCGGCATCGGTGATGCTGGCGGACTTGCCGTTCAATGCAGTCAACAGAGTCTTCATGTCGCGGGGTGTCGATCTGGTGGAGCCGGGCGCGGTGCGCAACCCCTATGTGCTCGCCAGCATCAACCGCCATCGCGAACCCGTGTATGCAGCGTGAACCGCGCGCCCTATTTTGGGATGTGCGCGAGGCAGTGCTGGCGATCCTGTCCTGTCTTTCACCGCAGGCTTGGACATCAAGGCCTATGTGGCCAACGAGATGGTGCAGGCCGCGGTCGAGCGTAAGTTTGAAGTGATCGGCGAAGCGCTCAACCAACTGGCCAAGCTGGCTGCCCCCAAGGCTTCCCGCATTCCGGACGTGCCGCAGATCGTTGCTTTCCGCAACCAGTTGATCCACGGTTATGCCATGGTCAATCCGGGCACGGTTTGGAACATCGTGCAGAACGCTTTGCCTGGTTTGCTCGCGGCCGTGCAGATCATGCTGAATGAGCCGGGTCACTGAGATTTGAACGGGTTCAGGCTCCAGCTTCGCCTTTGAGGTGCGTCCACTGCAGCACCGCGCCCGCCGGGGCGTCGGTGCGCAGGCGTTGGCCGATGACGGTGTCGAACTCGGCGGCGGGAATGCCGCTGGCGGGGCGGCGCAGTTGCAGGTGTTCGCGCTGCAGCACGGTGCCTGCGGGCAGGGCGGTGGCCAGTACCACGCTGCGGCGGGCCACGGCGCGCACGTCGATCTCGTCGGGCCGCGGCGCCTTGACCCCATCGCCCATCATGGCTTCGATGCGGCGGATGTCCTGCGCCAGCGCGGCGAATTCGGCGGGTTCGCTGGAGGCGCGGTGGTCGGGGCCGGGCAGGGTGCGGTCGAGGGTGATGTGCTTTTCCACTACGCAGGCGCCCAGCGCCACGGCGGCGAGCGCGGCGGTGTTGCCCAGACTGTGGTCGGAATAGCCGGTGGGCAGGCCGGTGGCGGCGCGTAGCGTGGCGATGGCGCGCAGGTTGAGTGCGTCATCGGGGGCAGGGTAGGCCGAGGTGCATTGCAGCAGGGTTAGGGGAGGGGGCAGTGCCCCCACGCTCGGGCCTTGCCCTCGCTGCCCTTGCGGGGCGGGGCCTTGCTGCAAGCAAGGCCCCTTGATGCCGTCCAGTCTGGCGCAGGCCAGACCGGAGCCGCGGCTCTCAGCCCCGAGGGGGCTGAACCCGCCTAGGGGCGGCCCGGAGGCGGGGTCAGATGTGTTTTCGGTGCGGTGCATGCCTCGCTGCGCCCACGCCGCCTGCACCCAGCCGACGGCGCGTTGCACTTCGTCCAGCGTGGCCATGCCGGTGGAGAGAATCAGCGGCAGCCCGGTGGTGGCGGCCTTGTCCAGCAGCGGGCGGTTGACGAGTTCGCCCGACGACAACTTGAGTCGCCGCACCCCGAGGCTGACGAGCAGATCCACCGCGGCTTCCGAGAACGGGGTGGACATGAACTCGATGCCGACCTGCTCGCAATGTGCGGCAATGATCTGGTGCTGCTCGGCGTTGAGTTCGAGCCTGCGCAGCATGGTGAATTGATCGGTCTCGCCGGTGGCGCCCTGCTGATAGGCGGCGGTGGCGGTGCCGGGCAGGGCGAGGTCTGCGGCGCGGAAGGTCTGGAACTTCACGGCGTCGGCGCCGGCGGCACGGGCGGCGTCGACGAGTCGCAGCGCGAGGTCGAGCTGGCCGTTGTGGTTGACGCCGGCTTCGGCAATGAGAAAGACGCGATCGCTAGGCATGGTGGGCTTTGTTCAGGGTTGTGCGTGTGCCTGCTGCCGGGCGTGATGCCACTCGGCCAGGGCGAAGTCGTCGGCGGTGTCGATGTCCACCGAACGCGCGGCGGGCATGGCATGGGCGGCCACGGGCACGCTCCACAGGCCGTGGCGGGCGGCATGGGCGAGGACTGCGCGCCGCCAGACGTAGATCGAGCCATTCAGCGCCCACACCGCCGGCGCGCTCTGCCGCACGGCGAGGCCACCGCCCTTGCTGATGGAGACCAATCCGTCTGGCAACTGCTCGACCAGATTGAAATAGGGGTTGAAGCCGCTGTCGAACACGGTGAGCACCAGCCCCGGCGCGTCGGGCGCGTCGGCGCGGGCCAGGCAACCGTCGAGGTCAACTGGGGCGCGCAGCGGTGATGTGGGCTGCAGATCGACGATGCGGCCGATGATCTGCCCCTGCGCTTCGAGGTGCGTCACCAAATGTTCGATGACGGGCAGCTTCGGTGCATCGTCGCGCGCCAGTTCCGTCGGGCGCAGGTAGGGCACCACGGCCCCCGCCTCGCGGGAGACGGCGGCGATGGCTTCATCGTCGGTGGACACATACACGGCGCTGATGGCCGGATGCTGCAGCGCGAAGCGGATGCTGTGCGTGATGAGCGGCAGGCCCGCGAAAGGCAGGATGTTCTTGCCCGGCAGGCCCTTGCTGCCGCCGCGGGCGCAGATGGTGGCGATGGTGGTCATGGTGTTCACCAGATGCAGTGCAGCCCCGGCAGGCGGTGCAGTTGTTCGTCGGCCGTGATGAGCGGGGCGCGCCATTCCAGCGCCGTGGCGGCGATGATGCGGTCGGCCGTATCGCTGTGGACGAAATCGGCGCTCTGGGTGCGCTGCGCGATGCGGGGGGTGATGGGCAAAACCTGCAGGTTCAACGCGCTGACGATGTCGTCGAGATAAGCGGCGGCGTTGTTGGAAGTGAGGGTGATGCGGCCCTTGGCGTGCAACATGGCGACTTCCCACAGGCTGATGGTGCAGCAGGCCAGATCGCCGCGCTCGGCGGCATCGGCCATGGTCTGGCGCCCCACGGCGCCGAGGCGTTGCGGCGTATCGGCCCAGAACAGCAGGGCGTGGGTGTCACAAATGATCGGCATCGGCACTCCAGGAATCGGCCAGCGGCGCCAGCACATCGCCCGTGATCACGGTTCCGCGCTGCGCGGCAAGACGCTGCAGCGCGGCCTCACGCTGGCCGGGGATGCGGTTGGGGCCGAGCTCGGCCACGGGTTTTCCGTGCACGGTGATGGCGATGCGCTCGCCCTGCTGCGCCCGGCGCACCAGGGACGGCAGGTTGCTGCGCAGGGCACTGAGCGAGATGGTGATCATGTCCAGCCTAAAAATGTACAGAAATGATGTACAGATTATAGGTGGGGACCTGCTCGGGTGTCAGTTGCGGGTACTGCCGCGGAGTGGGCCGCAAGCAGGGCCAGCGCCTCGTCGCAGACCCGGTCCGCCGCGGTGCCAGCGGCTGTCGCCGCGCGCCTGGGCTTGGCCTGGGCGAGCAGCGCGGTGAGGGCCAACGGCAGATCGATCAGGTGACACGCCGCATCGGCCACGCCCAGCGCGCGGTAAGGCATGGCGGGCGCGGCGATGGAGTCGAGCAGTTGCAGCACGCGTGTGCCCGCCAGATGGGCTTCGAGGGCGACCGTCGAGGTGCCGGTGACCACCACGTCCGCCGCGTGCAGCAGGGGGTGCAGCGCCTCGGTGGAGGCGGACAGGCGGAACTGCGGATCGTCGGGCAGCGGGGGTGCGGGCTGCGAGGGGTGCGGCCGCACGATGAGCCGCCAATCGGGGTGCTGGCGCACGCAGGCGATGCTGGCGCGGAGAATGCGCTCGGGCAGCGTGGGGTCGCCCGTGCGGCCGGGCGACGCGGCGTGGTGCAGGGGCTCGGGCTGCAGGGCCAGCACAATGAGAGTGACCCGAGACTGCTGCTGGGCAATGGCCGCTCCCCGAGGGGGATGAGCCAACTTGGGGCGGCCCGA
This sequence comes from Burkholderiales bacterium, assembly GCA_013044035.1. Classification (GTDB taxonomy): domain Bacteria; phylum Pseudomonadota; class Gammaproteobacteria; order Burkholderiales; family Burkholderiaceae_C; genus Thiomonas_A. Next base: position 39,991 of record JABEVE010000027.1, on the reverse strand, counting down.
CGTTTTCTCATGCTGCTGCGCGCCGCCGAGAACTTCGCGTAGCGCGAGACCGGCTGCGCGTGTTTGCGGGGTGTTGAGGGCGTCGAACGCCGGGTTGCCGGTGACGGCGATGCGCTCCGCAGGCCATCCGGCGGCGATCAGGTTGTCGCGCGCCGATTCGGACAACACGCACACCCGGCTGGGGTAGCGGGTGCGGGCGGCGAAGGCGTCGCCGACAAAAGCCGACGGGTCGCCCCGAGACTGTTGTGCCCCCTCGGGGGGTGAAGCCCGCTTGCGGGATTCCGCGGGCGTCGCGCCCAAGGCGAACAGGTCGAGCAAGGCCAGGCTGGGAATGCCCGCTTCGCTCGCGGCATCGACCACGGCTTGTTCGCTGCGCGGGGAGTTGGTGGCCAGCACCAGATCGGGCTGCAGGTGCTGGAGCACGCGGCGGAAGGCGTGCAGGGGATAAAAGCCCTGGCGCCCCTTGGTGTCGAGCAGCGTCTGCGCGGCCTCCGGGCCATGCTGCTGCTGCAGATCCCAGGCGTTGATGCCGAGGTAGGCCACGGTCTCGGCCTCGGCAATGTCGGGGTGGGTGTTGCCCGGCTGGAGCGCGCGGCCCAGGGCCAAGGCCTGCGCCTGCTCTTGCGCCGACAGTAGCGGCAGCAGGTCGACATAGCCCAGCGGGGTTTCGCCGGCATCGCGCGCCACGCGGGCGGCGGTGGTCAAGGCCAGCAGGGTGATGGAGAGGTGGGGCCGCCGGGCGCGCAGGGCGCGCAGCACGGGCAGCATCATGGCGATATGGCCGCCACCGTAGGCCACGGCGAGGATGCGGGACGGCCCCCTGGGTTGGGCTGTACCCAACCCACTCTCCGAGGGGAGCAAGACAACTTGCGGCGGCCCGGCGTTGTCTTGCGCGCGCCGAGGGGGTGGAGTGCTCATGCGGGAAGCCGGGGTTCGAACTGCTGCGCCCACAACTCCAGCGCGGCGAGCGCTCGCAGTTCGCGGGTGTGGTTGGCGGCACCCGAAACATGGTCGTCGAACAGTGTGCGCACCCGCGCCATGTCGAACAACCGGGCGCCCAGCGCCTGCGGCGCGAACAGCAGCGCAGCCAGCCAGGTCTTGCGCGGGCCGCGGAACCACTCGCCGATGGGGACGGTGAACATCTGCTTCTTGCGATGGGCCAGATCCTCGCCGATCAGCGGTTCGACGGCGCGCTTGAACCAGTGTTTCTTGTCGCCCTCGTGCAGCTTGGTTCGACCTTCGGCGCGGAAGGCGAACTCCATCATGCGCCAGTCGAGAAAGGGGGTGCGCGCCTCGAGCGACACGGACATGCCCATGCGGTCGGGCTTGACGAGGTTGTTGCCGGGCAGCAGCAGCATCATGTCGAGATGGAGCATCTGGTTGACGCGATCGAAGTGCGCGGCCTGCTCGAACCAGGGCGCGGCCACGTCGCGCACGCTGTCCACACCCGCCAGCCTCTGACGCAGCCAGGGCTGGAACAGCGCGGCGCGCGCCTGCTCGCCGAACAGGCCGGTGTGCTCGACATAGTGCCGGGCGAAGTCGGCGGCCGGCAGCTCGCACAGCGCGGGGTCCGCCATGAAGCTGGCGTATTTGTCGTAGCCCGCGAACAGCTCATCGCCGCCGTCGCCGGTGAGGACGACCTTGACGCCAGCGCCCCCGGGCCGCCCCATGGCGATAGCCTCCTCGGTGGGCAGCGCAGCGTGGGGGCCAAGCCCTGCGGCGAGGCGCGAGACCTCGCGCGTGGGCATGAACGAGGCGTCGCCATGCGGCTGGTCGCAATGCCACAGCACGCGAGCCCAGTCATCGAGCATGTCGGGCTGAACGATGCGTTCGCAGTGCGTGGCGCCGAAGCGCTGTGCGGCTTCGCGGGCGTAGGGCGATTCGTCGAAACGGGCGTCGGGAAAGCCGATGCAGAAGGTGCGCGTGGGCTCGCGCACATGCCGGGCCATCAGCGCCACGATGGTGCTGGAATCGACTCCGCCCGAGAGAAACGCGCCGAAGGGCACGTCGGCGCGCAGCCGCAGCCGCACCGCATCGTCGAGCAGGGCGAGGAATTCCTCCTGCCACTGCGCGAAGCCCTGCGGCGCGGGAGTCTGCTCGGCGAGGCTCCACCAGCGGCGTGCGCTGCTGCCGGCGCGGCTGACGCTGAGCACCGTTCCCGGCATCACATGGCGGATGCCCGCGAAGAGGGTGAAGGGCGGCGGGACGTAGTTGTAGGCGAGGTAGTGCTGCAGCGCAGGCAGATCGAGCATGGGCCTGGCCCTCTGCGCGGCGAGCATGGCCTTGATTTCGGAGCCGAACAGCACCTGCCGACCGTCGTCCTGCACGAACAGCGGCTTGACGCCGATGCGGTCGCGCACCAGATGAAGCCGTGGGTTCTCGGGCTCGCGCCCATCCCAGATGGCGATGGCGAACATGCCGTTGAGCCGGGGCAGGAAGTCCAGCCCTTCGCGCTCATACAACCGCAGCAGCACCTCGGTGTCGCTATGGTCGGTGGCGAAGCGCACGCCCTGGAGCTGCAGTGCGGCGCGCAGCTCCACGTGGTTGAAGATTTCGCCGTTCTGCACCAGCGCGATCCGTCCGTCGTCGCTGACGAAGGGCTGATGGCCGCCAGCGATGTCGATGATGGACAGGCGGCGGTTGCCGATCGCAACGGCATTGGCCGCGAACACCCCGCTGTCGTCAGGGCCGCGGTGAACGATGCTGCTGTCCATCGCTGCCAGCGTGTGCGCCGCGAGGCTGCTGCCGGAACGGTCGAAATAGCCGTAGATGCCGCACATGGTTCAAGCCGAAGTGAAAAACGCGATTGTCGGTGACACGGCCTGCTCCGCACGGCCCACCCCGGCGCGCTCAGTTGCCGCTGGCGCGAAAGAGTTGCCTTGCCGTCAACCCGATGATGTAGAGATCACGCCGCACGCTGTGACGGCGCACATAGTCCAAATCGGCTTGCAGGCGCTGCTGCGTTGTGGCGTGCGAACGGTAAAGCGCCTGGGCCAGGCCGGTAATGCCGGGGCGCACGCTGCAGCGCGCGGCCCACTCGGCGGGTGTGTAGTCGGTCGCCTGCGTTGGCAAGTCGGGGCGCGGGCCGACCAGGCTCATGTCACCGCGCAGCACGTTGATGAGCTGGGGCAACTCGTCCAGGCTGGTGCGCCGCAAGACGCGTCCGACGCGGGTGATGCGCGGGTCGCCGCTGGCGGTGCGCTGTGGCCCCAGGCGCTCGGCATCCACCACCATGCTGCGGAATTTCAGAATCTTGAAAGGGCGGCCGCCAAGTCCCGCGCGCTCCTGGCCGAACAGCACCGGGCGCCCGCTGTCGAGCCAGACCGCCGCGGCCACCACGGCCATGGGCAGCGCCAGCAGCAAGGAGGCAGGTACGGCGATGGCGAGGTCGAACAGGCGCTTCATGGAGAAATCACCCCCTGTCGCGGCAGCACTGCGTGCGCAGCCGCGCCGGATGGAACCCGACCGAGCGAGGCCAAGTGTTCAAGCGGTCGACGCTTGTTGCGGCTGCGTGGCTGCCGGCACCGGCTCGCTCAAGATGGCGGCAGTCTTGCCGATCAGGTCGCAGGCCAGCAGGCGATCGTTCTCCACTTCATCCGGCGTGCGTGTGGCCAACACGTCCGCCGCGTGCCGCAGTCGCGCAATTTCGCGGCGGTAGACGGCTTGCCACCCCAGCCCTGCCTGGGCGTGGCCGTGTTTCGGCACGCCCTCAAACATTTCGCGGTTGAATGTGCGCGACAGAATCACGCTGCTGGAACCCAGGCGCAGGTGTTCGGCCAGCACCACGCGGCCCGGCAGCATGCCTTCGTCCAGCCGTGCGATGCCGCCGAAGCCAAAGCGCTTGCCCGCCGCATGGGCGGTCCGCGCCACGCGCTCGACCATGCCATTGCCCAATGGTTCGAACATGAAGCGCGCGCCGAGTTGGCGATGCAGATCATTCAATCCGACGTAGATTTCATCCAGCCCCGGCAAGGCCGCCCAGGCGGGCAGCGATTCCAGCGCCGCGCGGGTTTCCAGCAGGGCCATGCCGCGAGCGCGGCCCGCGATGTGGCGCAAGAAGGTCTGTACAGCAGTACGTTGCTCGAACATCGGCAGCATCAGGGTGTCGGCACCCGCTGCGATGGCCTGCTCGATTTCGTCGCTGCTGCCGGCGTGCAGCGGATTGACGCGCACGATCAGATCGGCTGTCGGTACCGCCGCGCGCACGCGGGCGATGTCTTCGGGGCGATGGTCGGAGATGAAGGTGCCGAGTCCGCCTTGGCGCGCCTGCTTGCCCAGTCGCTCCAGATCCACCATGATGCGGCCCACTCCGCAGTCCTGGGCCAGGGCTGCGAATTCGGGGTTGTTGGTGATCTGAATCCAGTCCATCTGGGGGAGATTCGGCTGTTCGCGTCAGCGTCGAGTGTAACGGCGCAACAGCTTGCGGCCGACCTCCGAACCCAGAGTGTCCCAACGCAGCAACACGGCCAAACCTGCTGCAAACAACAGCCCTGCGAGCAAGGCGGGTAGCGCCAGGGGCAGCACACCCGATGCCCATGCGGGTGCGGCGTCCAGCATTCCGCCCAGGGCGCCCAGCAGTGCCAGGGAGGCCAGCAGCAGGCCGCCGTTGCGCCACTCGAAATCATCGGTGCGGGAGCCCAGGCGTTGCCACAACACGGTGGTGGCCACCAGGTATGCCGCGCCATAGACAGCCAATGCCCGCCACCAGACGTCGGGCAGCCACCATCCAACGGCGAGCAGCGCCAGCAGGCCGCAACCATAGCCCAGTACCTGATCGGCGATGCGGCGGTGGCTGTTGAGCCTCGCCGCCAGCACCAGTTGCGCCGCCTGCAGCGGTAACAACGCCAGAATCCAGCGCATGGATTGCACCACTTCGTCCTGATCGGACGCATGCATCTGCCCCCAGCCAAACACCAGGCGCACGCCCAGCGGGGCGGCAAGCATGCCGCAGGCGCCCAGCAACGCCGCCAGCAACAGCATGGACTGCATCCACTGCCGCCCGCGCAGACGCGCACCCGCCGCATCTCCAGCAGCCTCTGCGGCCGACAAGCGGGCCAACGCGAGGGCTGCAGCCACGGCGAACAGGGTGTGCAGGGGCAACTCGCCGATGCGCTGGGCGTAATGGAAAACTCCCAGGCGTCCAGGTCCGGCGCTCGATGCGAAGGCACGCGCGGACAGGGTGTAGAGCACCGTCAGGCCGGAGGCTGCCAACGCCAGTGCGGCAGCATGCAGTCCGCTCGCGTCGGGCCACCAAGGCGAGTTTGCCGATAGAGCCCGTGACAAGTGGGCAACGCGCCGCATCAGCGCCCACCTGGCGACTGCGGCGGCGGCGATGCTGGCGGCAATCCAGTTGAATTCGTGCAGGTGCGCGGCCAGCAACAGCCCGGCAATGAGCACCAGGTTGAACACCACATTCCCGGCGTATTGCCATTGCAGGCGCCCTTGCGCCTGCAATGCGGCGGCACCGACCATGGCGACCGCACCAGCCGGCAGCGCCACCAGTGCCGCCAGCCCCAGGGTATGGGCGGCCAGTCGGGCGTCGATCCCCGCCAGCCCGGGAGCCAGCCAGTGGGTGATGGGAGCCTGCAACAGCCAACTCGCGAGCCCGGCGCCAGCGAAGGTCACCAACGCCAATCGGCTCCATCGTGCCGCCTCGGCGGCGATGACCTCGGGTGTGCGTCCGGCCATGCGCGGCACCATCACCGCCGGTACCGCCGCCCCCCAGAGCAGCGAGACGGTAAAGTCCGGATAAGACATGGCCACGAGCGCCGCATCCGCATGGCCGCTCAGGCCGAACTGGATGGCGATCACGGCATCGCGCAGAACGCCTAGCAGGCGGCTGGTGGCGAGCAGGAGCAGGCTGAGCGAGAAGACCCGTGCGATGGACATGGCCGTCTATTGTCGCTTCGGCCCAAATCGACGACTCCCCGAAACAGCCGAGTCGCGGGGCGGATCCGTGGCTGCCGCCAGTAGCCGGGCCATTCGGCCATGGCTCGCTCCCACAGCGGTATATAATTGTGGTTTTGTTTGCGCCCGTAGCTCAGTTGGATAGAGTACTTGGCTACGAACCAAGGGGTCGTGGGTTCGAATCCTGCCGGGCGCACCAGTCATTGCCACGAATAGCCCTCGCGAAATCGTTCGCCGGGGCGTTTTTTTGGTTGACGCATACGCTGCCTGTTCCTTGAACTTGGCTCCTGCTGGCCTTCTGCGATGGAACGCACTCGCCGCAAACTCACCCCGGAGTTCGCGCCTGACCGCTCCGAGATGCGCGGCTTGGCTGCGAGCCACCCGATTCCCCCGAAACTGCGCATGGAGCCGAACACGGCAGTCCGACGTCCCTGGGGCGTCGGCGTTTCCACGATGCGTGCGAACTCGAGTTGATGGTCGGCTCGTCAAAACAACCAACTGCACCCCCATCGTCTACATGAGCCGAGTTCGGGTGTACAAAGCCTGCGAAGGCTTGATGCACAGCGACAACCGGATCTCGAGCATCGACTGCGGCGTTGGGTTCAACAACGTGGTCAATGTTCTCGGTGCCGGTCATTTTCAAGCGCCAAACGAGGATAGAGACCATGGAAAAAGAGTTGGAAGGCAAGGTGGCCGTCGTGACCGGGGCTGCGTCGGGTATCGGCTTGGCCAGCACCGAGGCGATGCTGGCTGCAGGCGCGCGGGTGGTGATGGTTGACCGCGACGAGGACGGGCTGAAGTCCGTGAGCCGCAAGCATGGCAACGCCGTGATCCCGCTGCGCATCAACCTGCTCGACCCGGAAGACTGCGCGACGCTGCTGCCGAGGGTGCTGGATCAGGCTGGTCGGCTCGACATTCTGCACGCCAACGCTGGGTCCTACGTCGGCGGTGACCTGGTCGACAACGATACCGCCGCGATCGACCGGATGCTGAACCTGAACGTCAATGTCGTGATGAAAAACGTGCATGACGTGCTGCCGCACATGATCGAGCGTCAAACCGGCGACATCATCGTCACCAGTTCCCTGGCGGCCCATTTCCCGACGCCGTGGGAGCCGGTCTATGCGTCGTCCAAATGGGCGATCCATTGCTTTGTCCAGACGGTACGGCGACAGGTGTTCAAGCACGGCATTCGTGTCGGTTCGGTCTCGCCGGGCCCCGTCATCAGCGCCTTGCTCGCCGATTGGCCGGCGGAGAAACTGCAGGAAGCCCGGGATTCGGGGAGCCTGCTGGAGGCCAGCGAAGTCGCCGCTGTGGTGATGTTCATGCTGACTCGCCCTCGCGGCATGACCATCCGTGATGTGGTCATGATGCCGACGAATTTCGACCTCTGAACAGCGATCTTTCGAGTCAAACGCTGTGAAGCCTGCCTCGCCGCGTCGCCCTGGACAAGGCGACGTGGCGGCCGGATCGACGCGCGGCGCCCGGGCCTGCCACGCCGCAGGGAGCGCCTGTCCAGGGCCCGAGTCTTCGCGAATCCCGGCTTGTCTGTTGCAGCTGGTTGCGGATGTTTGCATTGCACAATGCGCGTCACACCCGCTCTCGCAGGATTCCCCATGTCATTCACGTCCCGCTCGTCGATCGTTCTCGCCGTCAGTGTTTGTCTTTTGGGCTGGGTCCAGGCTGCGCCCGTTGTCTCATCCAGTCAGCCCTCAGGGTCAAGTGGTGGTGTATTGCCGGTCACGGTGGTGATCGGCAGCGCCGCCTCCTTGACGGGACCACAGGCGGCGTATGGTGTGGACAACACCGATGGCGTGCGCATGGCGATCGACGCGTTGAATCGCGAGCACATCACGATCGCCGGCCGGCGGGTAACGTGGGTGCTTGACGCCCAGGATGATCGTGGCGACCCGAAGCGTGCTGCCGAGGTGGCGCGGAAGTTTGTCGCCGCACATGTGAACGGCGTGGTTGGCCATCTCGATTCGAGTTGCACGGCGGCCGCGTCGCCGATCTACTTCAAGGCGGGCATACCCGAAATCACACCCTCATCCAGCGATCCCAAGCTCGCGCAGCAAGGGTTCGATACGTTCTTCCGCATCATCGCCAACGATAACGCAATAGGTGCTGGCCTGGCGCTCTATGCCAGGAACGGTCTGCAGGCCAAGACTGTGGTCGTCGTGGATGATCGCAGCACCTACGGCTCCAGCGTGAGTCATGCCTTTTCGCGCGTGGCTCGAGGGGTGGGCCTGCAGATCGAAGCGCACGAGACCATCGAGGCCGACGTCATGGATTTCAGCAATCTGCTGGACAAGATCAAGGCTGCCAATCCGGATGTGGTTTTTTTCGGTGGCATGGCTGCGCAAGCCGGCCCCATGCTGCAGCAAATGCGTGGCATGGGCATCAAGGCGCGTTTTCTGGGGGGTGATGGGATCTGCACTCCGGAACTCGCCAGGCTTGCGGGCACGGCGGCGAATTCGGACGTCATCTGTGCCGATGGTGGTGTTCCCGTGGCGCGCATGCCGGGCGGGGAGGCTTGGCAACGACGCTTCACGGCCCAGTTCGGCCCGAATGCGTTCGAACTGTATTCACCCTATGCCTACGATGCCACCATGGTGCTGGCCCACGCGATGATGAAGGCCGGATCGACCAATCCGGCGGTCTATCGGCATGACATCCGGCACCTGGACTATGACGGCGTGACCAAGAACGACATTCGCTTCAACCGGGATGGCGAACTTGTCGATCCTGCGATCACGATTTCGAGTTTTCCGGAGGGGCGGAAAACAGCATTGAGCCGGTAGCCACGGCGCTTGCCGATTGGCGCAGCCAGCGCCATGCAAAACGGGAGTGCATGGCACTCCCGTTTCGATGAATCACGCTTGGAGCGTGATTATTTTTTCATGCTCAGAATCCAGGTGACCAGTTCCTTGGCTTCAGCCGGAGTGACCTGGGGGTTGGCAGGCATGGGAACCGGGCCCCAGACGCCAGACACACCGTGCAACACAGCGTTGACCAAGGTGGCTTCCGCTCCGGGTTTGCCGGCGTACTTGGCAGCCACGTCTTGGTACGAGGGCCCAACCAGCTTCTTGTCGAGCGCGTGGCAAGCCAGGCAGTTCTTAGACTTGGCCAGCGCCATCATGTCGGCAGCGTTGGCTTGGGACACGGCGGCGACGACCAGACCGACAGCAATCAAAATTTTCTTCATTCCAGATCTCCAAGGTTGAGCGAAGCTACGCGCTATAACGCGACGCCACGCGGGCGGTTGACGTGCTTGGCATGCATGGCGTGACAGCAGCGAGAATGCTAACCGACACATGGGCTGCGTTGCGTGTCATGATGCTGCATTGGGTTGCATTTTGATCTGATTTTGATGGTCGTCGTGATAAATGGAGGGCAGTCATGTGGGTATTGGTTGTTGCAATCGTGCTGTTGGGATTGAAATTCGCCGCAATCGGCCCGTTTGCGACCCTGTCCTGGTGGTGGATTGCCATCCCCCTGGCCGTTGTCTTCGTGTGGTGGGAAATCATCGATCCCATGTTTGCCATCTCGCAAAAGCGCGCCATGCGCGAGATGGGCGAGCGCAAGAAGGAACGCAACGACAAGGCGCGCAAAGCTCTGGGCATGCGTTCACGCAAATAAGCCGCTGGCTTGGGCTAAACTGAGCCGTCGTCAGGAGAGTGCCGAAGTGCCGTTGCGCGGCGCCTTGGCCGCCGAAGGCGTAAATCCGGGATCTCCGGATGTACCGCTCAGGCAAAAGGACTGACGACACCCTCACGGGTTACCTCACTGGAGAGCGGCGCCTGCATCATGTGCGGCGTCCACCGAAGGGGCAAGCCGGGCGCAAAGCGCGCGGTCAATCTCTCAGGTACCAAGGACAGCGGGGCGTCGTCACCAGAGCATGCTCTGGTGGATTTCCGCCCTTCTCCGGAGCCTTGCGTGTCTGCCCAAGCCGAGCCAGTCCTGCTGCACACCCCCCTGTTTTTGCTGCACCAGTTGCTGGGCGCCAAGATGGTGCCGTTCGCCGGCTATGCCATGCCGGTGCAGTATCCAGGCGGCATCACGGCCGAGCATCTCCACACGCGTGCCGCAGCCGGTCTGTTCGACGTCTCGCACATGGGCCAGGTACGCATCGCTGGGCCGGATGCGGCAGAAGCTCTCGAAAGTCTCATTCCCGTCGACGTTGTGGGCTTGCCGCTCGGGCGTCAGCGCTACGGCTATTTCACCAACCATGCTGGCGGGATTCTCGACGACTTGATGCTGACCCACCGTCCGCTCGAGGGTGGTCAGGGCAGCGAGTATTTCCTCATCGTCAATGCCGCATGCAAGACCCAGGATCTCGCCTGGATGCGCGAACGCATCGGCGCGCGCTGCCGCATTGAAGAACTCCCGGGACAGGGGTTGATGGCGCTGCAAGGCCCCAAGGCGCTCGCGGCGCTGCAGACACTGCTGCCGGATGTGGGCAAGCTGCGCTTCATGGATGCAGCCTGGTTCGAATTGCCCGCTTCGGTCTGCAACGACCCGGTCTTCATCAGCCGCAGCGGCTACACCGGCGAAGACGGCGTCGAGATTTCGGTTCGCCCGCGGGATGCCGAGCCGCTGGCTCGCGCCTTGCTCGATCTGGCTGGCGTGCGGCCCGCGGGCCTGGGCGCACGCGACAGCCTGCGCCTGGAAGCCGGGCTCTGCCTCTACGGGCATGACATGGACGAAACCACCACCGCCGTGGAGGCCAGCCTGCAATGGGCCATGCAGAAGGTGCGCCGCAACGGCGGGGCCCGTGCCGGAGGCTTTCCAGGGGCCGAGGTCATCCTCGCGCAGCTTGACGACCCTGCCCGTGTGGCGCGCAAACGCGTCGGGCTTGTCGCCGACGAACGCGTGCCTGTTCGCGAAGGCACCATGCTGGTAGACGCCGCGGGTCGCGGGCTGGGGCGCGTTACCAGTGGCAGCCTCACCCCCACGGCCAACATGCCGGTCGCCATGGGCTACGTCGAGAGCGCCGTGGCGGTACCGGGGCATGCCCTGTTCGCACTTGTGCGAGGCAAACAGGTGCCCATGCATGTCGCCCCCATGCCGTTCACGCCTCACGGCTATGTACGCAATTGAACTGGCGTACCGAAGCACACCAGGTTTTTCTCAAATTGTTCCTGTTCACATTGACCGACACGGAGTTCAGCATGACCATCAAATACACCCCCGATCACGAATGGGTTCGCCTTGAAGCGGACGGCACTGTGACGGTTGGCATCACCGCGCACGCGCAAGACGCCCTGGGCGATGTGGTGTTCGTCGAATTGCCTGCGGTCGGCATGACCTTTGCTCAGAAAGACACCGCCGGTGTGGTCGAGTCGGTCAAGGCCGCGGCCGACGTCTACATGCCGCTGTCGGGCGAAATCACCGGCAGCAACGATGGCCTGGTGTCCGACCCGTCCATGGTGAATTCCGATCCGCAAGGGTCGGGCTGGTTTTTCAAGATGCGCCCGAGCGACCCCGCAGAGCTGGATGCGCTGATGGACCAGGCCGCCTACGACAAACTGCTGCAAGGTGCCTGAAAACCTTCCTGCCATCGCCCGCCGTCTGCCGCCTGTCGCGGTCCTGAGGCTGGCGCCGACCAAGACGAGTTTCCCATGTTGATGCAAACCGAACCCACCCTCACCGAACTGGAAGATGCCGCCGCCTTCCAGCGCCGCCACATCGGCCCGAGCGAAGCCGAGCAGGCGCACATGCTGCACGCCCTGGGCCAACCCGATCTGGAAGCATTGATGCGCGAAGTCATTCCTGCCGGCATCCGTCGCGCCCGCCCGTTCGAATTGCCGCCCGCTCTGGGCGAGGAGGCTGCGCTGGCCGAATTGCGCCACATCGCAGCGCAAAACCGGGTGATGCGCAGCTTCATCGGACAGGGCTACGCCAATGCGCACATGCCTGGCGTGATCCAGCGCAACGTGCTGGAGAACCCGGCCTGGTACACCGCCTACACGCCGTATCAGCCGGAAATCAGCCAGGGCCGGCTGGAAGCGCTCATCAACTTCCAGACCATGGTCACCGACCTGACCGGCCTAGATGTGGCCAACGCCTCGATGCTCGACGAAGCCACCGCCGCGGCCGAGGCCATGACCCTGGCACTGCGTGGCGGCAAGAGCGCCAGCCGCAGCATGTTCGTGGCCGACGACGTGTTGCCGCAGACGCTGGAGGTCCTGCGCACCCGTGCGCGCCCGCTCGATCTGGAGGTGGTGGTCGGCCCCGCCATACAAGCCGCGCAAGTGCCGCATTTCGCCGTGCTGCTGCAGTATCCCGGTGTGGATGGCGGCGTGCACGACCATCGCGCGCTCATCGCCGCGGCCAGGGCGCAGGGCGCCGTGGTCATCGTCGCGGCCGACATCCTGGCGCTCACGCTGCTGGCTTCGCCGGGTGAATTGGGCGCTGACATTGCCGTCGGCAACACCCAGCGCTTCGGCCTGCCGCTGGGCTTTGGTGGCCCGCACGCCGCCTATCTGGCGGTGCGCGATGGACTCAAGCGCCAGATGCCCGGCAGGCTCGTGGGGGTGAGCGTGGACAGCCACGGCCAGCCGGCCTACCGCCTGGCGCTGCAAACCCGCGAGCAACATATCCGCCGCGAAAAGGCCACCAGCAATATTTGCACCGCGCAGGTGTTGCCCGCCGTGCTGGCCAGCATGTACGCCGTCTATCACGGCCCGCAGGGCCTGCGCCGCATCGCCCAGCGAGTGCACGCCTACACCGTCATCCTGGCCCATGCGCTGCAGGCGCAAGGCTGGTGCTTGCAGCATGCGGCCTTCTTCGACACCCTCACGGTCTTGACTGGCGCCCACACCGCAGCGGTGCATGCGGCCGCCGAGCAAGCTGGCATCAACCTGCGCCATGCCGGCAGTGACCGCGTGGGTGTTGCGCTCGACGAAACCGCCACGCGCGAGGATCTGCTCAAGGTGTTGGGCGCTTTTGCCCAGGCGCGCGGCGCAAGCCAGCCGGACGTCACCTTGTTTGCCGACCATGCCAAGGGCGTGGCACCGCGTTACCCGCTGGCGCTCGCACGGACCAGTAGCTACCTCACCCATCCGGTGTTCAGCCGCTACCACAGCGAGACCGAGATGTTGCGCTACCTGCGCCGATTGGCCGACAAGGACATCGCGCTCGACCGGGCGATGATTCCGTTGGGTTCATGCACCATGAAGCTCAATGCCACCAGCGAAATGATCCCCATCACCTGGCCCGAATTCGGCAGCATCCACCCGTTCGCCCCGGCCGAGCAGACGCGGGGCTACGCCCGCATGGCCGCGGATCTGGAGCAGTGGTTGTCGCAGGCCACTGGCTACGACGCGATCAGTCTGCAGCCCAATGCGGGCTCGCAAGGGGAGTACGCCGGCCTGTTGGCCATCCATGCCTGGCACGAGAGCCGCGGTGAGACGCAGCGCGACATTTGCCTCATTCCGTCCTCGGCTCATGGCACCAACCCGGCTTCGGCCCAGATGGCTGGCATGCAGGTGGTGGTGGTGGCTTGCGACGCGCAGGGCAGCGTCGATCTCGACGATTTGCGTGCCAAGGCGCAGCAGCACGCGGCGCGGCTGTCGGCCTGCATGATCACCTATCCATCCACCCACGGCGTGTTCGAGCCGCGCGTGCGCGAAATTTGCGACATCGTCCATCAGCATGGTGGCCAGGTTTATGTGGATGGTGCCAACATGAACGCCATGGTCGGGCTGGCGAGCCCACCCGAGTTCGGTGCCGACGTTTCCCACCTCAACCTGCACAAGACCTTCTGCATCCCACATGGCGGCGGCGGTCCCGGCGTCGGTCCGGTGGCGGTACGCGCGCATCTGGCTCCCTTCCTGCCCGGCCACGCCAGCAGTGGCGATACCGGCAAGGCGGTGGGTGCGGTGAGTTCCGCGGCCCTTGGCAATGCCTCGGTTCTGCCCATCACCTGGATGTATATCCGCATGATGGGCGCGGCCGGACTGACTGCGGCCAGCGCCGTGTCCATCCTCAGCGCCAACTACATGGCGCGTCGCCTGGCGCCCCATTTCCCGGTGCTCTACACCGGCGACAGCGGCTTCGTCGCCCATGAATGCATACTGGATTTGCGCGGCCTGAAAGACGCCAGCGGCATCAGCAACGAAGACGTCGCCAAGCGCCTGATGGACTACGGCTTCCACGCGCCGACCATGAGCTTCCCGGTCCCCGGCACGCTCATGATCGAGCCGACCGAGAGCGAGTCGCTCGCTGAAGTTGACCGTTTTGTCGAAGCCATGATCGCCATCCGCCGTGAAATCGCCCTGGTGGAGCAGGGCGCCATGCCGCGCGAAGACAACCCGCTCAAGGCCGCTCCTTTCACGGCGGCCGCCATCCTCGGAGCCGACTGGCCCCATGACTACAGCCGTGAGCAAGCAGCTTTCCCGGTACAGGCCCTGCGCAGCCACAAGTATTGGGTTCCGGTGGGACGGATCGACAACGTCTGGGGTGACCGCAATCTGCAGTGCGCCTGCATCCCGGTGTCCGCCTACGCTGACGCCACGGAGGCTGAAGTCAGTTGAGGGCGACGCTGGACCGCATCGCGGTCAGCGTCGCTTGCAGGTCAAGGCTTGGCAGCGGAAGCGCCTTCGGCGGGCGCTTGCAAAGCCTTCATGATGTCGTCGGCTTCGGCGTTGCCGGCGTCCCCAGTGGCACCCGATGCCGCTGGCTGGGATGCTCCCTCGTGACCCGGTGCCGCATTCGAGGTGCCGAAATTCGGCGGCGCCTCGGTGGTGTAGCTCTGGTCGTTCGCCGGAACCACGATGTTGACCTTGTCCAGGTCAATTTTGTCGTGACGACCCAGCGACCCCGTGACGAGGCCGGGGAAGCCGATGACCAGCGCGACCATCACAATCTGGATCAGCACGAAGGGCACGGCGCCCCAGTAGATTTGCCCCGTGGTGACTCGGGCGATGCGTTTTTTCGTCTCCTTGTCGGTGTAATCGTCCTTGGGTGCGACGCTGCGCAGGTAAAACAGCGCGAAGCCGAACGGCGGGTGCATGAAGGAGGTCTGCATATTCACCGCCAGCAGCACGCCGAACCAGATGAGGTCGATGCCCAGCTTGTCGGCCACCGGCCCGATGAGCGGGATGATGATGAAGGACAACTCGAAAAAGTCGAGGAAGAACGCCAGCACGAATATCAGGATGTTCACCACGATGAGGAAGCCGAGCTGACCGCCAGGAAGATTGGTCAGCAGGTGTTCGACCCAGACCCGCCCGTCCAGGCCCTGGAACACGAGGTTGAACACGGTGGAGCCAATCAGGATGAACATCACGAAGGTGGACAGCTTGGCCGTGGTGTTGAGCGCCTGGCCGAACAGTTTGAAGTCCAGCCTGCGTCGCACCAGCGCCATGATGAGCGCGCCCATCGCCCCCATCGCGCCGCCCTCGGTGGGCGTGGCGATGCCGAGAAAAATGGTGCCCAGCACCAGGAAAATCAGCAGCAGCGGCGGTATCAGGACGAAGGTGACCTTCTCCGCCATGCGCGACAGCAGGCCCAGGCGCAGGCCCTTGTTGAACAGGGCCAGAACCAGGGCGAACAGCACGGCCACCGACAAGGAGACGACGATGGTCTCGTCCAGCGGCGCGGTGGTCGGCGTCTTGTCGCGCCAGGTGAGGAAGGTGTCGTAGTAGTGCGCCCAGCCGACGCCGAGGCTCAGGCAGGTGATGAACAGCAGCGACAGCGAACGCAGGCCGGATGTGCCGTCGGGCTCTCGGATGGTGCGGGCCTCGGTTGGCAGGGCTGGCGCCAGATGTGGTTTCGCCATGGTCACGGCGAAGATATAGACGATGTAGAGGCCGGTGAGGATGAAGCCTGGGACGAAAGCGCCCTTGTACATATCGCCCACTGATTTGCCGAGCTGGTCAGCCATGACGATGAGCACCAGCGAGGGCGGAATGATCTGCGCCAGCGTGCCCGAAGCGGCGATGACGCCGCTGGCCACGCGCCGATCGTAGCCGTAGCGCAGCATGATGGGCAGGGAAATGAGTCCCATGGAAATGACCGATGCCGCGACCACGCCGGTGGTGGCGGCCAACATGGCGCCCACGAGAATGACCGCGTAAGCCAGACCGCCGCGAATGGGTCCGAACAGTTGGCCGATGGTGTCGAGCAAGTCCTCGGCCATGCCGCTGCGTTCCAGAATCAGCCCCATGAGCGTGAAGAAGGGAATGGCCAGCAGCGTGTCGTTCTGCATGATGCCGATGATGCGCAGCGGAATGGCTTCCAGCAGCGCCTGCGGCATGAGGCCGAGTTCGACGCCGATGAAGCCGAACAGCAGGCCGCAGGCTGCCAGGCTGAAGGCCACCGGAAAGCCGATGAGCAGGAAGACGACGAGGGCGCCGAACATGATGGGCGCGATATTGGCGATGATGAAGTCCATGTCGTCCCCTCAGGCCTTTTTGCCAGCTGCCGCTTCTTCACGTGCGGTTTGCTCGAGCATGAATGCGGCAAGTTCTTCTTCTGCCGTCTTCTCGCCTTTGCGCAAGGTGGGGTCGGGGGCAAGACCCATGAGGAAGGCGACACGCTTGATCAACTCCGACAGGCCTTGCAGCGCCAGCAGGGTGAAGCCAATGGGCAGCAGCACAAATACCGGCCAGCGCATCAAGCCGCCGGCGTTGGACGACATTTCTCCCGAAGCCATGGCGTTGCCCACCACTGGCAGCGACAGCCTGACCACCTCGAAGCAAAACGGGAAGAGGAAGAGGAGGATGCCGAGGATGTCGATCCAGGTCTGCCCGCGCTTGGAGAGACGGCTGGAGAGCACGTCGATACGGACATGCTCGTTGTGCAGGAATGTATACGCGGCACCGAGGAGGAAGACTCCGGCGAACAGGTACCACTGGATTTCGAGCCAGGCGTTGGAGCTGTAGTCGAAGAGCTTGCGCACGACAGCGTTGCCAGCGCTGATGAACACCGAAGCGAAGACCAGGCCCCAGGTGAGTTTGCCGAATTGATCGTTGATCCAGTCGATCCCTCGTGAGAGGCCAAGCAGTCGATCCACGGTGTCTCCTTGTCTCGAAACGCGCCGATCGATTGTGGCAATCGGAGGGTGAGGCGCGCGGCGTTGAACTTGTATCTCAAAGTATATGGATGTAACAAGCGCAATCCGCAGAGGGTTACTCCCGTGATTCAGGTTGAATCGGGACATGCTCGATGCATGGCCGGGTACATCAATCCCAGTGGCCAGGGCCCATCCACCCTTTCTGGTTAGATGGCGGATGGGGGCATGTGCTGCGGGAGTTCAGGTTGCAGTTTCGTGCCAGGCGCTGCAATGGTCGATGAAACGCTGCAAGGGTGGTGAAAAGACCTTGCGCTTGGGTTGAATGCGGTAGAGCGTGCGTATGAGCTTGGGCAGGGGCGTGGCCACACGCACCAGCCGCTCTGCGATCAGCAGATCATGGACCACCCGCAGCGGCAGGCAACTCACACCGAGTTCCTCCGCCACGGCATGTTTGATGGCTTCTGAGTTGCCCAGGTGCATGGTCGAGCCGAAACGCTGCAGGTGTGGCAGTAGCAGTGCCTCCACCGTCTCGCGCGTGCCTGAGCCCGGCTCGCGCAATATCCAGCGCGCAGTGGCCAACTGGTCCAGCCTGACCGGTCCCTGCGCGAGGGGATGCCCCGGTGCTGCGACGACTGCCAGTTCATCGCTGACCCAGGGATGAATTTCAAGCTCGTCGTGGTGGCAGGCGCCCTCGATGAAGCCAACGTCCACCGCATAATCGGCGACTGCCTGAATCACGTCTTGTGTGTTGCAAACTTCAAGCTGAATCTGGGCAAGGGGCCAACGCCGCTGATAAGCGCCCAGCACAACTGGCATCAGGTAGTTGCCGATGGTGGTGCTGGCGCTCACGCGCAGCGCAGCAGCACCATCGGCAAACAGGGTTTCCACTTCGCGTACCTGGTCCAGCAGTGCCAGCGCTCGCGGCAGCAGCAGACGGCCGCAATCGTTCAGCACCACGCGTTTGCCGACGCGGTCGAACACACGGGTGCCGAGTTGAGATTCCAACTCAGCCAGCGCTGCGCTCACTGCCGATTGCGACAGCGCCAGTTGTTTGCCAGCCTCGGTGGTGCTGCCGCTGCGGGCAATGGCCACCATCACATCGAGTTGTCGAAGTGTCAGTCTCATCGAAATTTCAGGTTAATTTCTTCAGATTCTCGTCGAAAATTGCTTTCAGAGGTGGATGGATCGGACCCGGATCAGGAATGCGTCGCCCTCGGGTTGCCACAGTCGCTCGCGCCCACGATAGGGAAAATACCGTTCGAAAACAGCGGCTTGTGAAAACCTCTATTCCCTATCGGAACTTGGGGTTTTGGGGCGACTCTGACTGGATGCGGATGCTTGGCGTATAAGGCCGCTTGTGGAACTTTGTCCTAGACAAAAAGTCCTAGTAGTTGACGGATTCACTCGGGGTTCTGCTAGAATCCTACTGAATTCGTCAGGTATTGAGCGCCCCTGGATCACCGCCTGCAGTGGTCCAGACCGATTGGGGTCTCCCCGAGAATCGACCGGCGGCAGACTTGAGAGGCGATGCGTGACAGTCGGCTTGGCGACTGAGCGGCCATCGGCTTACACACTTGGAGATTCACCATGCGACTGACGACAAAAGGGCGATTTGCGGTGACGGCCATGATCGACGTGGCCATGCGTCAGCATCTCGGCCCGGTGACCTTGGCGAGCATCAGCCAGCGTCAACACATCTCCCTGTCTTATCTCGAACAATTGTTCGGCAAGCTGCGCCGGCACGAACTGGTCGAGTCGGTTCGCGGCCCCGGCGGCGGCTACAGCCTGGCGCGCAAACCTGAAGAAATCAGCATTGCCGACGTGATCATCGCCGTCGATGAGCCTCTGGATGCGACGCAGTGCGGCGGCAAGGAAAATTGTCAAGGCGACGATGGCGAAGGCCGTTGCATGACCCACGATCTGTGGGCGGCGCTGAACACCCGCATGGTCGAGTTTCTCGATTCGGTGAACCTGAAAACCATGGTTGATCAAAACCTGGCGCAAGGTGTGACCATCGAGGAAGTGGCGGTGGTGCGCAAACCCGTGTCGCCCATGCCGACGAACAAACCGGTGAAGGTGCGGGCCGCGAATTCAGTGTTCAATCTTGCCCAGACCATGACCTGAGACGGAGCCAGGTCAAGCGCCTCGGTCGTTCACTTTTTCACGAGCCAACCCATGTCCACCACTCCTCACTTCCCCATCTACATGGATTACGGCGCCACCACGCCGGTTGATCCGCGTGTTGTCGATGCCATGATTCCCTGGTTGCGCGAGCACTTCGGCAATCCGGCGTCGCGCAGTCACGCCTGGGGCTGGGAAGCTGAAGCCGCGGTGGAGAAAGCACGCACCCAGGTGGCTGACCTTGTCAACTGCGATGCCAAGGAACTGGTCTGGACCTCGGGCGCAACCGAGTCGATCAACCTGGCGCTCAAGGGTGCGGCGCATTTTTACCAGGGACGAGGCAAGCACATCGTCACCCTGAAGACCGAGCACAAGGCGACGCTCGACACCTGCCGTGAACTCGAACGCCAAGGCTTCGAGGTCACCTACCTCGATGTGCAGCCCGACGGCATGCTCGATCTGGATCGTTTCAAGGCAGCGCTGCGATCGGACACCATTCTCGCCTCGGTGCTGTTGGTGAATAACGAGATCGGCGTCATTCAGGATGTGCAGGCGATCGGCGCCATGTGTCGCGAGCGCGGCATCATCTTCCATGTGGATGCAGCGCAAGCCACGGGCAAGGTGACCATCGATCTGAGGAACTGGCCCATTGATCTGATGAGCCTGGCCTCGCACAAGACTTACGGTCCCAAGGGCATCGGCGCGCTGTTCGTGCGGCGCAAGCCGCGGGTGCGCATCGAGGCGCAAATGCACGGCGGCGGACATGAGCGTGGCATGCGCTCCGGCACGCTGCCCACGCACCAGATCGTCGGCATGGGCGAGGCTTATCGCATCGCCAAGCTGGAAATGGGCACCGAAATCGAGCGCATCCGCATGCTGCAAAACCGTCTGTTGAACGGACTGAATGACATCGAAGAGGTTTACTTCAACGGCAACCTCGAGCACCGTGTGCCGCACAACGTCAACGCCAGTTTCAACTTCGTCGAAGGCGAATCGCTCATCATGGCGATCAAGGGCATCGCGGTGTCCAGCGGCTCGGCCTGCACTTCGGCCAGCCTGGAGCCCTCCTATGTGCTGCGGGCGCTGGGCCGCAGTGACGAACTGGCTCACTCTTCGCTGCGCATGACCATCGGCCGCTTCACCACGCAAGACGACATCGACTACGCCGTGAACATTCTGCACGAGAAGGTGGCCAAGCTGCGCGAGCTTTCCCCCCTCTGGGAAATGCACCAGGACGGCATCGACATCAGCACCATTCAATGGGCGGCGCACTGAAGCGCAACCCTTCACCAGGAGATCATCATGGCCTACAGCGACAAAGTCATCGAGCACTACGAGAATCCGCGCAACGTCGGCTCTTTTGCCAAGGACGATCCCACAGTTGGCACAGGCATGGTGGGCGCGCCGGCATGCGGCGATGTGATGAAATTGCAAATCAAGGTCAACGCCAAGGGCATCATCGAAGATGCACGCTTTAAGACGTACGGCTGCGGTTCGGCCATTGCTTCGTCTTCGCTGGTCACCGAATGGGTCAAGGGCAAGACGCTGGATGACGCCATGCAAATTCGCAATACGCAAATCGCTGAGGAACTGGCCCTGCCGCCAGTGAAGATTCACTGCTCCATTCTGGCCGAAGACGCCATCAAGGCGGCAGTGAAAGATTATCAATCGCGGCTGGGTCACGCGTCCGCGGATCATTCCGCGGAGCCTGCGCGAGTCGAGCTTGCCTGAGCACGATGGGGACGGAGACACAACAATGTCCATCACGCTGAGCGAAAAAGCCGCCAAGCATGTGCAGAATTACCTGGCGCAGCGCGGCAAGGGTGTGGGTGTGCGCCTGGGGGTCAAGACCACCGGCTGCTCCGGCTTGGCTTACAAGCTGGAATATGCCGATGCTGTCACCGCGGACGATCGGGTGTTCGAGAGCCATGGCGTCAAGGTGTTGATCGACCCCAAGAGCCTGAGTTATCTCGACGGGACTGAGCTCGACTTCGTGCGCGAAGGCCTGCAGCAAGGCTTCAAGTTCAACAACCCCAACGAGCGCGATCGTTGCGGTTGTGGCGAATCCTTCCGGGTTTGAACCGTCCTTGCATCGACGGCCACGCATCCAGACTCACGCATGCCCACTGCCGCAATGCCCCAGGCGCAAAGCCACGCCGATTTCACCCAAGACCACTTCACCCTCTTCGGCCTGCCGCAGCGCTTCGCGCTCGACGGCACGGTCTTGACCCAGGTCTGGCGCCAGCTCCAGGCCGCCGTGCATCCCGATCGTTTTGCCGGCGCGACTGCGACGGACAAACGACTGGCCATGCAATGGTCCACCCAGGTGAACACGGCATACCGCACGCTGAAAGATCCGCAGTTGCGCGCTGCTTATCTGTGTGAGCTGCGTGGTGCCCCGATCCATGCGGAGCGCAACACGGCGATGCCCGCGGCATTCCTGATGCAACAGATGCAGTGGCGCGACACCCTGGACGAAGCGCGCGAGGTGGCGGATGCAGCGAGTATCCGCGATCTACTGCAAACCGTCGAGCAGGCGCGCTGTGAGGTTCTGGAGCGACTCGCCACGCTGCTCGACGACGTCCCGCAGGACGAGCAGGAGCGCCGTGCACTGGAGGCGGCCGATCAGGTGCGCGTCCTCATGTTCATCGACCGATTCCGGCAAGATCTTGGCCCGCTCGCCATGCGCGGAGCCGGCCAGGCTTCGCATCCTGCCAAACCCACCCACCCGGCAGCCTGAGTGCTGTCATCAACCGCGCGCCCCAACGTGCTTTTCGCCGCATGGCTCTGCTCCAGATTTCCGAACCCGGTCAGTCACCCGATCCGCACCAGCTCCGCGTGGCGGCCGGTATCGACCTCGGCACCACACATTCGCTCGTCGCCGTGGTGCGCAGCGGCGTGGCGGAATGCGTGCCCGACGCGCAGGGCAGGGTGTTGTTGCCTTCGGCGGTGCGCTACCTGCCGCAGGGCGAGCCCGTCGTGGGCTGGGACGCGCTGGCGGCGAAGGTGGACGATCCGCACAACACCATTGTTTCGGCCAAGCGCTTGATGGGGCGCAGCCTGGCCGATCTGGGTACGGAACTGCACCTGCCCTACCGATTCGCCG
Source organism: Burkholderiales bacterium (assembly GCA_013044035.1). Taxonomy (GTDB): domain Bacteria; phylum Pseudomonadota; class Gammaproteobacteria; order Burkholderiales; family Burkholderiaceae_C; genus Thiomonas_A. Next base: position 17,837 of record JABEVE010000027.1, on the reverse strand, counting down.
ATCAACCAGGGGTCGTGGCCATGCGCACGGCGCAAGGACTGAAGACCCCGATCGATGTCTCAGCCGACATTCTGCGCGTGCTCAAGCAGCGGGCCGAGAGCGCATTGGGCACCGAGTTGGTAGGTGCCGTCATCACCGTTCCGGCTTATTTCGACGACGCTCAGCGCCAGGCGACGAAGGATGCCGCACGCGTCGCCGGGCTGAGCGTGCTGCGCTTGATCAACGAGCCCACCGCCGCCGCCGTGGCCTATGGTCTCGACCAGGCGGCTGAAGGCGTGTACGCCGTGTACGACCTCGGCGGCGGGACTTTCGATGTGTCGGTGTTGCGCCTGACACAGGGCGTGTTCGAGGTCATGGCCACCGGCGGTGATACGGCGCTGGGCGGCGACGATTACGACCGTGCGCTCGCCAGCGTTCTGGCGCAGCATGCCGGCCTGGGCGAGGAGCTCGATGCCCCGGCGCACAGCCGCTTGCTGCAAGCCGCGCGCAGCGCCAAGGAATTCTTGAGCGACCGGCCCACGGTGCGGGTGCAGGCCGAACTCGGGCCTGGCCGGAGCATCGACCAGACCGTTAGCCGGGAGACATTCGCAGGCTGCACGCAGGCGCTCACGCAACGTACAGTCACTTTGCTGGCGCAGGTGCTGGCCGACGCGCAGGTGACCCCGGAAGACATTGCAGGCATTGTCCTCGTGGGCGGTTCGACCCGCATGCCCGTGGTGCGCGAAGCTGTGCGGCGTTACTTCGGCCGCGAGCCCTTGGTCAACCTGAATCCCGACGAGATCGTGGCCATTGGCGCTGCCCGCCAGGCGCACGCGCTGGCCGGCAATCACCGGGACGATGATCCTCTGCTACTCGACGTCATTCCGCTGTCGCTGGGGTTGGAAACCATGGGCGGGTTGGTGGAGCGCATCATTCCGCGCAACACCACCATCCCCACCGCGCGGGCGCAGGAGTTCACCACCTTCAAGGATGGTCAGACGGCGATGTCCATCCATGTGGTGCAGGGGGAGCGCGAACTGGTCGCCGATTGCCGTTCACTGGCGCGTTTCGAGCTCCGCGGCATTCCTCAGATGACGGCCGGCGCCGCACGCATTCTCGTCACGTTTCAAGTGGACGCCGACGGTCTTCTGGAGGTCAGTGCGCGGGAGCAGAGCACCGGTGTGCAGGCGCAGGTTGAAGTCAAACCCAGCTACGGCTTGAGCGACACGCAGATTGCCGACATGCTGCAAGCCGGCTTCGCCACTGCCGACCAGGACGCCGCGCAGCGTGCCTTGCACGAAGAACAGGTGGACGCCGAACGCATGCTGGACGCCACGCGCAGCGCCATGCAGGCCGACGCCGATTTGCTGGGTGCCGATGAGCGCGACCGCATTCATGCCGCCATGGCCATGCTGGCGAAGGCCGCCGCCGGCGGCGACGACCATCTTGCCATCCGCGACGCCATCGCGCATCTGGCGCGCACCACCGAGCCCTTTGCCGCCCTGCGCATGAATCGCAGCATTCGCGCGGCTCTGACAGGACGCAACGTCTCCAGCCTGGCGGACACCACGCCATTCGAGACGGCAACAAACCCATCCGAGCGTTGAGCCCATGCCAGTCATCACCATCCTGCCGCATCACGAATACTGCCCTCAAGGCGCCAAGGTCGAGGCCGGGCGCGGCACATCCGTGTGCGAGGCCTTGCTGGAGCATGGCATTCCCATCGAGCATGCGTGCGAAATGTCCTGTGCCTGCACCACCTGCCACGTCATCGTGCGCCAGGGCTATGGCTCGCTGGGTGAGGCCGACGAGAGCGAGGACGATCTGCTGGACCGCGCCTGGGGCCTGGAGCCCACCTCGCGCCTGTCTTGCCAGGCCATCCTGAGCGACCAGGACGTGACCATCGAGATTCCCAGATACTCCATCAACCACGCCAAGGAATAGCCGGACGCCAACTTCGGCCCGGGCGTCGATGTCAGGTGTCGACGTCGGCCCGGGTGAGGTACCAGGAGCGGTTCTGCATGACGGCCCGCATCGGCGCCGACATGGCGAGAATGACAGGCTGGGAGCGAGACTCACGCACGCGAAACCCGGCATGCAGCAAGAGCGTGACCAAGTCGGACTCCCCCATGAATTCCAGCGAGACGCTGCGACAACCCTGCCGGCGCGCGTCACGCGTAAGCAGGCGCAGCAGAATCGGCAGATGTCGCGACGCAGGGTTTGCTGCGAGCAAGTCGTGCACTTGCAGCGATGTCCCGTCGGTTTCGCACACGGCATAGCCGAGCAACTTCTCGGCGGTTGGCATCGACGCGATGCCAACGCTCTGGCGAGTTGCCGGTGCAGGCCTGCTTGCGGGCTCGCGGGAGGGGTCAGATGCTGCGCTGACGAGGGTGAAAATGCGGTAGCGATGCGCCGCTGTGGAGCGGAAGCGCCAGTTGAGAAAGGCGCTGTCGCGCACGCCGATGACGCCAGCGTTGCCCACCTGGTGTTCGGCCCACAAGCTGTCGAAACGCGCGTCGGCCCGATCCAGCCACGCCGTCTGGGCATGCTCCCGCAGCAGCAGCCTGGACAGCAGCCCGTGGCGCAGTCGCAAGGCGATATCGAGTCCGCCACCGAGGCCGCGACGCAGCTGTCTTGGGAGCCAATTCGGCAAATAGTCCTGGGTGCGCAGCACGCGCACATAGCGGCTCAGGCCACCGGCAACATCGAAGCCGGCACGCTGGACCACGGGCAGGGATTTGGCGTTAGGGAAGCCGTACAGCAGTTCATGCCGTGCCAGACCCTGCTCCAGCACCGCACGCTGGAGCGTCAGTGCCGGGAACAAGGTGCGATGCTGGATGTTCACGGCGAAGTCGGCCATCAATCCGGCTCGCACCGAATGCGGCCCGCAACGCATGATGCGGCCGCCCAGGCCGACGGTGCCGATAGGCTCCACGCTCTGTCCTTGCTTGAGCAACAAGACCTGCGGGATGCCCGTCGGATTGTTGCGATAGAACCAGTCGAACTTGGCTTGCCTGCGTTCGGCGTGGCCGAGGTTGAGCGACCAGAGCGCGACGATCTGCGCTGCGTCTTTGTCGAGATCGGCAGGCTCGACCCGGTAGCTGGCTTGCTCGGGCGCGCTAGCCACGATCGTCGGCGTTGGTCGCCGTCATCTCGCGCTTCTTGGCGAGCAGCACGCGGATCTGGCCGCCGGCGTCGCACACGGCGTCGATCGTGTCGAAGCTGGCACTTTTGCGCAGCATCTGCTGCATGGCCGGTCCTTGCCCCAGGCCGACTTCCAGGCCCAGCCAACCTCCGGCGCGCAGCAATGCAGGAGATTCGCGGATGAGGCGCATCAGGATACCCACGCCGAACGGGCCACCGTCGAACGCCAGTGCTGGCTCGTGGCGGATGATTTCCGCTGGCATGATGTCCAGCTTGGCGGAGGAGATATAGGGCGGGGCGGACACGATCAAATCGATGTGACCTTGAAACTCCGGAGCATGGAACGGCGACAGCAGGTCGCCGGTATGCAGCGTGACGCGTTCCTCCAGGCCCAGCAATGCGACATTCCTGCCAGCCAGCGTGATGGCCTTGGCGGAGAGGTCGGCGCCATGGACTTGTGACTTGGGTTCGGCTGCAGCCAGCGCCAGGGCCAGGTTGCCCGAACCGCAACACACATCGATGACTTGCGCCGCGCCGTGCGCAGCCACCCGTTCGCGCAGCTTGGCAAGCGCCGCAACGCCGAGCATTTCGGTCTCGCGGCGTGGAATCAGTGCCTCGGGCCCGGCGAGCAGATCCAGCCCCATGAAGCGCTGGCGGCCGGTGATGTAAGCCACGGGCACGCCTTGCAGACGGCGTGCGATCAGCACATCAAGTGCGGCCAATCGCGCGGTGTCCAGCGTGGGCAGAGTCTGGTCGTGTGCCGCGGCAACCGACAAGGCCATGCCGCTGGCCATGTGCCACAGCGCTCGCAGGCAGGAGTCGGGTGTTTCCTCGGGCTTGTCGGGCAGGGTGGACAGGGTTTGCTCGAGCCGGTGCAGCCGAGCGGCGTAATCCGGGCCGAGCACGACAGCATCATGGCTTTGGTCCGTCGAATGGGTGGCGGGGAGCGGCATCGTGTTCAAGGGGCTTCCTTGGGGCAGACCTCGGCCAGCGGTTCCACCAGTTGCGGGCGCAGGTGCAAGTAGCGTGTGCCACGGCGCTTGGCTTCGATTTCGGTGTAGATGCCCGCAGCAATTTCCTCGCTCAGACCAAGGGCGGTGGCCAGTTCGGCTGCTGGGCGGAGGTGGTTGTGCGCCCACAGCGCCAGGTCCATTTGCGCGTAGGGCAGGGCGAAATAAAACTCGTCTTGGCCCTGGGGCAGGCTATAGGTGTCGGTCGTGGGCGCGGCAGAGCACACGGCCTCGGGAAGGCCGAGGTGGCGCGCCAGGGCGTAGACCTGGGTTTTGTAGAGATGGGCAATGGGCTTGATGTCGGCGGCGCCGTCGCCGTTCTTGACGAAAAAGCCCTGGTCGTATTCCAGCCGGTTGGGTGTGCCCAGCACGGCGTAGTTCAGTCGGTCGGCATGAAAATATTCCACGGTCTTGCGGATGCGCTGCTTGTAGTTGGTGGCGGCGACGATCTGCAGGTATTCGCGTAACGGCAGGCGCGCGCGCCGTTCTGCGCCGCCTGGCGTCTGCACAACGAGGTCGAAGAAATGCACCTTGCCGGCTGAGCCGCTGGCGATCACGATCTTGCATTTGCAGGTTTCGTCGTAATCCGGGAACAGCATGCGGATGGCGTCGTCGCGCCAGCGGTAGCAACCGATGGCTGTCAGTGTTGGGGCGATGTTTTCGGTGATGCAACGCAGGCCGAGCCGGGCGGCGACGGCCGTGCCCAGGTCGGCGCTGTCGGCGCTGGAGTCTTGCTCGGGCATGAGCAGGCCCTGTACCTTGGCGGGCCCCAGGGCGTGCACCGCCAGGGCCGCGCAGACCGAACTGTCGACACCGCCCGACAGGCCCAGCACCACGCCACGCTTGTGCATGGACGCCAGGCTGGCGCGCAAGTGCCGGCCGATGCGCTCGACCTCGGCGGCGCAGTCGAGCGTGAACACGTCCGCCGTGAGCGCTGCCGAACAGTGCATGGTTGCAAGAGCTGGCGCAGGCACGCTCACGCCGCGACCCGCGCCAGGTGCTTGCGCTGGACATAGGCCTCGATGGCGTTCAGGCTGTCGAGGTTTTCCGGCACCATGTCGGCGTCATGCACCTGGATGCCGAAGGTCTCTTCCAGGAAGAGGATGAGTTCGAGAATGCCGGTGGAGTCGACGATATGCAGGTCGAGCAGCGAGTCGGCGTCGGCAAATGGGGCGCCGCTGGAGCCCATGATGAAGTTGTCGTCGATGTAGCGTCGAACCTCGGTTTTGATGTCGGCCATGGTGTTTCCCTTGACGGTGTCGTGGTCGCTGTTGCGATGGTGGCGTGAAGTTAGGCGATGTTGGAGCCGGTTCGGACTTCAGCACAATCCGGTTTTCCGGATTTTGCCGGTGTCGGTGCGAGGCAGGCTGGTGGCAAATTCCACGCTCTTGGGCACCATGAAGTTTTCCAGCCGCGCGTGGCAATGCTTGATGACGTCGCGTTCGGTGTAGGCACGCCCTGGCGCCAGCACGACGAAAGCCTTCACCGCCTGGCCGAGCAAGGCATCGTTCACGCCGACCACGGCCACTTCAAGCACGCCAGGCAACTCATACAGCACGTTTTCCACCTCGCGCGGGCTGACCTTCTCGCCACGGCTTTTGATGATGTCGTCCTTGCGGCCGACAAAGTAGAGCCAGCCCTCGGCGTCGGTGCGGAACACGTCGCCCGAGTACAGCACCAGTTCCCCCGACAGCGGGCCGGGGCGCAGGCGCTCGGCGGTTTCTGCCGGTTTGTTCCAGTAGCCGCGCATGACATGGCTGCCACGAATCACCAATTCGCCGGTGCTGCCGTTGGGCAGACGGCGACCGGCGTCGTCCACCAGCCAGACCTCTTCATTGGGCATGCCGCGGCCCACACTGGTGGGGCGGATGTCGAGTTGCTCGGGGGGCAGATAGGTGACGCGTTTGCATTCGGTGAGGCCGTACATGGAGTACAGCTTGGCCCGGGGAAAGAGTTCGCGCATGCGACGGATATGCGACTCGGGCAAGGCTGCGGCGGTGTTGGTGATCAGGCGCAGACGGGAGAGATCGAAGTCGGCCAGGTTGTTCAGCGCGGTCAGCAGCGCGAACATGGTGGGCACGCCGGGGAACACGGTCACGCCTTCGCGCGCCATGGTCTGCAGCACCTTGACCGGATAGGTGAACGAGCGTTCCAGCACCACGGTGGCACCAAGCTTGAACGCCATCAACACCTGATACAGCCCGTAGTCGAACGCCAGCGGCAGGGCACAGGCGATGATGTCATCTTCGTGCAGGCCGAGGTACTGGCTCACGGACTGTTGCGCGGTGATCATGTTCAGGTGCGTGAGCATCACGCCCTTGGGGTGGCCGGTGGAACCGGAGGTGTAGATGATGGCCGCCAGGTCCTGGTCGATCACCGCAGCGTCCAGCGGGTGCAATGGGGTATCCGCTGGCCGTCCTGCGGGATAGGGCAGGCATGTGGCGTGGCCGATGGTGGCCTGTGTGGCGTCGGCAGGAGTTGCGTCACCCAACATCCAGCAGGCATGCACGCTGGGCGCAAGCGTCAGGGCTCCGCTCGCGACGCTGGTGAGCGCGGTTTGCGTCACGAGCGCGCTGGCTTGCGCGTCATTGAGCATATAGGCCAGCTTGTCAGCCTTGGTCAGGGTGTTGACCGGCATGAACACAGCACCCACTTGCAGCACCGCGAACACGGCTGCGACCATCGCTTCGGAGTTGTCGAGAAACAGTGCCACGCGGTCGCCGCGGCGAATGCCATGCTGGTGCAGGCTGAGTGCCAGCGCCTGGGCCTGCGCAGCGATGTCGGCGTAGCTGCTGCGTCGCCCGTCACACACGAGCGCGGTCTTGGTGGCAAGGCGAACTGCGGCGGAGGCGAAAAAATCGTGAAGTCGCACGGCAGGGGCAGGACTGGATCAGGGATGCGGGAACGGTGCACCTTGTGGCGCCGTGAGCGCGATCGAGGAGGTGCAAGTCGGAACGCCATTGAGCTTACGGGAAGGCCGTCGTCCGGTACTCCCGCGCTTGCGGGGTGGCTGGCGGCATGGTGACAAACTGCCGATGCAGCAGCATGGTCGACAGCACGCCGACGAACGCCATGTTGTCGGCGAAGCCGATGGCCCGCCCGGCCCGGCATTTGGCGAACAGTTTGCTCACCGCGGCGGGGTCGAAATAGCCGGCGTCGGCAATTGCGCCCGGGCTCATCAGCTCAGCGGCGTAATCCACCGGTTTGCCTTGCTCGAAAAAACTCTGGCTGTCGGGGGCGCGGTAGGGTTGCTTGGTGCGGGTGCGGATGTTCTCGGGCAGCAGTCCGCGCATGGCGCGTTTGAGCAGCCATTTCTCGGTCAGACCCATCAGCTTGTAGCGCGACGGCAGCCGGTTGGCGAAGGCGATGAGGCGGTGGTCCAGAAACGGGAAACGGCCCTCGATGGAATGCGCCATGGCCATGCGGTCGCCCTGCGAGCACAGCAGGTAGCCGCTCATCAAGGTGTGGGCCTCGATGTACTGGTCTTGCAGCAGCGCCTGCCAGTGCGCGAACTCGGGCGGCACCTGGCTGGCGATGGCTTGCAGCGCGTTCCAGTCGCCCAGTTCGGTGCGTACGGCGGGCGAGAAAAACTGCCAGGTGCGCTGCGTCGTGGTCCAGCGGGGCAGATGGCCGAAGCCGGGCTGGCCCAGATGCTCGGCACCATCGGCAAAAAAACGCTGCGCCAGCGCCCGTCCGGCTGCGGGGGAATGCCGCAAGTAGGGATAAAGCCGCTCCAGCAGCGCGCCGCGCCAGGCGGATTGCGGCTGCCGGGCCATGAAGCGCCGCACGCGCGCCTCTTTGAACAGGTCGTAGCCGCCGAACACTTCGTCCGCGCCTTCGCCGGTGAGCACGACTTTGTAGCCGCTGTCGCGCACGTGCCCGGCCAGCAGCATCAGCGGTGCCGGAGCGGTGCGCAGGATCGGAGATTCGGCATGGAAGACGGCCAGTGGAAAAGCTGCGGCAATATCGGCCCGGGTGCAGTGCAGGGTCGTGTGCTCGCAACCGAGGTGGTCGACCAGCAGGCGCTGCTCGGCGCTTTCGTCGAACTCGGCGTCGTCGAAAGTGAGCGAAAAGGTGCGTAACGGCGAGCTGGTGTGGTGGTGGATGAGGGTGGTGATGACCGACGAATCCAGCCCGCCGCTGAGATAGGCACCCACGGGCACGTCGGCGCGCAGTTGCAGACGCACGCAGCCGATCAGCAACGCGCGCAGCGCTTCAGCGGCTTCGTCGGCGCTGGCGTAGAGCTCGGCAGATTCAGCGCCCTGCGCCGGAAAGTTCCAGTCCCAGTAACGCCAGGACCGTGAGCCCTGCGCGTCGACCACCATGCACTCGCCTGGCCCCAAACTGTGCACGCCGGCGAAGACCGCATGCGGCGACAGCGGCGCCCAGGTGGTGAAAATTTCGCCCAGCGCCTGGATGTCGAGCCTGCGTGGAACTGCGGGCAGCGCGAACAGCGCCTTGACCTCCGAGGCGAAGGCGAAGCGACCGCCCCCCGGCCCGTCAAGCCGGGTGTAGAACAGCGGGCGTATGCCAACGCGGTCACGCGCCAGCAGCAGACGTTGGCGGCGGGCATCCCACAGCGCGAAGGCGAACTGGCCGTTCAGGTGCTCGACGCAGGCGTCGCCGTATTCCGCATAGGCGTGAAGAATGACTTCGGTGTCCGAGCGCGTGGCGAAACGGCAACCACGTGCTTGCAGGCTGCGTCGCAGTTCCACATGGTTGAAGATTTCGCCGTTGAACGTGAGCCATAGCTGGCGTTCGGCATGCGCCATGGGCTGCACGCCGCCTTCGAGGTCGATGATGCTCAGGCGCGCATGGCCGAGCGCAATCGGTCCTTCGTGGTGGAAGCCGCTCGCGTCCGGGCCACGGTGATGCAGAAGTTGCGTCATGGCCCGCACCGCGGCGGGGTCCGGCGCTTGCTGCCAATCCAGAATGCCAGTAATGCCACACATGCCAGCCCGGGCCTTTCACTTTCGGCGGATGCTCAGAGGCGCCCCAGGGCGGGGTCGACACCTGCCCCGCGACCAGGCAAACATGGGACTGCCATGTGTGTTCCTTGCGCGTGGAAAGGACGAAGAGCGCGCCTGGCACGAGTTCTTCAGATCGAAGATCATCTTAGGTGGCGGCCGCTTGCCCCGGCATCCCTTATTCGCGGCTTTCGTGTCATCCGCCACGGTGGCATCGCGGCAAACTCTCGCCGCCTGTTTTACTTTTCCTTACCCAGGCGATGCCTTGTCGTGCCATCGTCCGGCACCACAATCCCTGCATCCTTCCATCATCGACACGCAAGCACCATGGATCTCCAGACCATCGACCAGAACTACCAGCAACTCCAAACCCAGGATCAGGCCATCGCACAGGAACTGCAGGCTCTGGCCGGCAAGCTGCAAACCGCCGCGCAAGGCGGCAACACCGATGCCCGCGAATGGCTGCTCGACCTGCGCGAAGTCGCACTGGCCGTGCAGACCCAGCAGCAGCAGATGAACCAGTTGCTGCAGGCCATCCATGCCATGTGGCAGAACCAGCAAAACCAACTGCAGCCCATGTCCGTCGCGTCCCAGCCCGGCTACATGCCCCAAGGTATGAACCAGAGTGCCATGGCCTCCGCCTACGGCCGTCCCGCCGGTGGGGGGTTGATGGGAGCCCTCAGCGGTTTTCTCGGCTCGGGCTTCGGCCAGGCCATGGAAATGGGTGCAGGCATCGGCCTGGGTGAGGACTTGATCAACAAGATTTTTTGAGGGTATCTCCAGACCTGCCGCGGCGCATGAGCCGTCCCGGGGGGGGTGAGAAAGCCCAAGGGCGGCCCAGCATGTTTCCGGACCTAGACCAACCCCTCGAACGGCAAAAATTCCACCGTCTCGCCGGCTTGCACGCTGCCTTGCTCGTGGCGTAGGAAGATGAAGCCGTCGGCCTCGCTCATCGAGCGCAGGATGCCGGAGCCCTGGTCGCCGGTGGTGCGGGCGCAGTAGCGGCCGGGTTGATCCGGCAATGGGGTGAGCACGGCGCGCTGGTATTCGGTGCGGCCGGGGCGTTTGCGCAGGGCTGTCTGTGCCGCGACCGGCAGCAGGAGCAGGGGCTTGGCGGCGGCGCCCATCATGTGCAACAGGGCGTCGCGAACGAAGGCGTAGAAGGTGACCATCACCGCCACGGGGTTGCCGGGCAGGCCGAACAGCACGGCACGCTGGTCGTGGCTGGCGATGCTGCCGAAGGCCATGGGGCGGCCTGGGCGCATGGCGATGCGCCAGAACGCCACATCACCGAGCGCGGCCATGACACTGCGCAGATGATCGGCCTCGCCGACACTCACGCCGCCCGAGGTGATGACGGCATCGGCGTTTTCGCAGGCATGACGCAGCGCGGCTTCGAGCAGTGCGGGGTCATCGCGCACCACGCCGAGATCGAGCACGTCGCAGCCCAGGCGCTGCAGCATGGCCCAGAGGGTGTAGCGGTTGCTGTCGTAGACGCAACCCTCGCCCAGCGGCTGGCCGATGGAGCGGAGTTCATCGCCGCTGGACAGAAAGGCCACGCGCAGGCGGCGCCACGCCATGACCTCGGCCTGGCCGAGCGAGGCGATGAGCCCGATGTCGGCCGGGCGCAGGAGCTTGCCGGCCGGCAGCGCGGGCTGGCCCGCACGCAGGTCTTCGCCGCGCATGCGGGCGTTGTCGCCGCGTTTGAGCACACCTGGGGGGACGTGGACCAGTTCGCCGTCGACGCGGCAGAATTCCTGCGGCACGACGGTGTCGCAGCCCGCAGGCAAGACGGCGCCGGTCATGATGCGCAGGCAGCTTCCTGCGGGAACGTCACCGCTGAACTCGTGTCCGGCCAGACCGGTGCCGGCAATGCGCAGGGTTGCGGCGCCATCGGTGCCGAGATCGTCGGAACGCAGGGCGTAGCCGTCCATGCCGGAGTTGTCGTGGGCGGGCACGTCCATTGGTGCGATGACGTCTTCGGCCAGCACCCGGCCGAGAGCGGCGCGCAGGTCCACGCGCTCGGCGACGCGCACGGGCCGCACGAAACGGCGGATGACGTCCTGCACTTTGTCCACCGGCAAAGCCTTGGGGTCGTAGCCGCTGACGCAACTGACGACCTGGGCGAGGTCGGGGGGCAGGGTGCTGGGGGATGCGGACATGGCGAGACTTCAGCGAGCGGTTGGAGCCGGGGATGAGGAAGACGTGAGGGGGGCCTTTTCCAGCGCGCGCAGCTCGGGCAAGGAATTGACGTTCTCGAATTCGCCGGGATGATCGAAATCGACTTCCACGGTGTTGAGTGTGGCGGTCCAGGCGTCGATCTTGCTGCCGCCGCCATCGATAAAACGCGACAGGCTTTCCAGCAGATCGGCGCGCAGCAGGCAGAACACCGGCTGGGTGCGCCCGCCCACGCGCACCATCGCCACCTCCGCCGATGCATCAGCCAGTCCTTGTCCCAGGCGCTGGGCCAGGTTGGGCGGGAATAGCGGGCAGTCGCAGGGCACGGTGAGCAGCCAGGGGGTGTCGCAATGCGTCAGCCCGGTGGCGAAGCCGGCCAGCGGTCCGGCATAGGCCAGGGGGTCGGCGTCGGGCCAGACCGGCACGCCGAAGGCCTCGTAGGCGGCAAGATTGCGGTTGGCGTTGATCATCACCATCCCCACCTGAGCCTGCAGGCGCAGCAGCGCGTGCATGGCCAGCGGCAGGCCGCGAAAGGGTTGCAGGCCCTTGTCGCTGCCGCCCATGCGCGAGCCACGCCCGCCGGCAAGAACGAGGCCGGTGATGGCATCCGGGGCGAGGGTTTCGGGCATGTTGGGCTCGGTGAGCGGGTGGGTGTATGGGGGTTTGCGTCGCGCGGGCGGGGTGCCACGAATGTCACGAGGCGGTGGCTGGCGTCAACTGCATTCAACCGCCGATATACGACATCTCCACCCGTCGCTCGGTACGCTGGGCCTGGGCTGCGGCGCTGCCGCGCAACTCGGAATAGCGGTCGTCACGCCGGCTCCAGACTTGGGCGAGAGCGGCCTGCAGGTCGGCGTCGCTCGCCTGCTGGATACCTTGCTGCGCGTCGCCGCGCAGCAGGGCGCGCAAGTCGTGGCCGTGGTTGGCGAAGAGGCAAAGGTAGAGCTTGCCCTCCATCGACAGGCGGGCGCGGTTGCAGTCTTGGCAAAAGGCCTGTGTGACGCTGGAGATGGCGCCAATTTCGAGGCTACCGTCGTCCAGCAGCCAGCGCTCGGCAGTTTCACCCAGCACGGTGGGGTCGAGCGCGTGCAGCGGATGGCGCTGGGCAATGCGCGCCAGCAACTCGGCCGAGGGCAGGACCTGATCCATGCGCCAGCCGTTGGTGTTGCCCACATCCATGAATTCGATGAAGCGCAGCACGACGCCGCTGCCGCGGAAATGCTCGATCATGGGCAGGATCTGGTTGTCGTTCACGCCCCGCTGCACCACCATGTTCACTTTCACCGGATGCAGTCCGGCGGCCTGCGCCGCGGCAATGCCCTCCAGCACGGTTTGCAGCGGGAAGTCCATATCGTTCATGCGGCGAAACACGGCGTCGTCAATCGCGTCCAGGCTCACGGTCACGCGGTGCAAGCCGGCCTGCGCCAGCGATGCGGCCTTGCGCGCGAGGATGGAGGCGTTGGTGGTCATGGTCAGCTCCACCGGCTCGCCGTCTGGCGTGCGGATGGCGGCGAGCATGGCGACCAGGTCTTCCACACCCTTGCGCAGCAGCGGCTCGCCTCCGGTGATGCGCAGCTTGCGCACGCCGAGGCCGACAAACACACGCGCCAGGCGCTCGATTTCCTCGAACCGCAGCAGATCGGCATGACGCAGGAATTCATAGCGCGTGTCGAACACTTCCTTGGGCATGCAATAGGTGCAGCGGAAATTGCAGCGGTCGGTGATGGAGATGCGCAGATCGTGCAATGGCCTGCCCAGCTTGTCGGCCAGCAGCGCACCGGGCGCGAGAGCATGCACGGGGACAGTCGGCACACTCGAGGCGTAGCGGTGATCGACGATGGGAATGGTTCGCTCGGACATATCGACATTATCGGCAAAGAGCGCCTGCCTGGGGGCCGCGAGCGCCATCTCCGCACCCTGCGCTCGGCGCCGGGCGTATCGCGGCGTTGTTGCAACGCGGCATCGCTCGTACCATGGCCTCATGCCGAGGCTGGCGCTGCGAGTGGAATCCAGGCTGGTCCGTTGGCACGACCCTATTCACACAACATTCACAGAAGACAGACATGGCCTATTCCATTGACTTATCCGGTCGTGTGGTGCTGGTGACCGGCGCCTCCAGCGGCCTTGGCTGGCAGTTTGCCCGCGTGCTGGCGCAAGCTGGCGCCGGCGTGGTCTTGGCGGGGCGGCGCACCGAGCGGTTGAAAGAGCTGCGTGCCCACATCGAGGCCGAGGGCGGCGACGCCCACGTGGTGAAACTGGACGTGACCGACACCGAGAGTATCGGTGCGGCAGTCGCCCATGCCGAGACCGAGATGGGCAACATCGACATCCTGGTCAACAACTCAGGCATGTCGGTGGCGCGCAAGCTCAGCGAGATTTCACCCGACGATTACGACCGCATGTTCGACACCAACACGCGCGGCGCCTTCTTCGTCGCGCAGGAAGTGGCCAAGCGCATGATCGCCCGCTCGAAGGGCGCGGCGCCGGGGACCTGGGCGGGGGGGCGCATCATCAACATTGCTTCCATGGCCGGTTTGCGCGTGCTGCCCCAGATTGGCGTATACGCCATGAGCAAGGCTGCCGTGGTGCACATGACGCGCGCCATGGCACTGGAGTGGGGGCGCTATGGCATCAACACCAACGCCATCTGCCCCGGCTACATCGACACCGAGATCAACCATGGCCATTGGGCCACCGAAGCCGGCCAGAAACTCATCGACATGCTGCCGCGCAAGCGTGTGGGCAAACCCGAAGACCTGGACGGCGTGCTGTTGATGCTGGCCAGCGGCCAGAGCCACTTCGTCAACGGCGCGGTGATTGCGGCCGACGACGGCTTCGGCGTCTGACAACGGAGACGACCGGACGATGCACCTCGAACTGCCCGCCCGCAAGCGGCCTGTTTTCGACATCGTCGTTCCCATACGCTGGGGCGATATGGATGCGATGGGCCATGTCAACAACACGGTGTACTTCCGCTACATGGAAGTTGCCCGACTCGACTGGCTGAGCAGTCTCGACATGGGTGCGGCGCCGCAAGGGCAAGGGCCGGTCATCGTCAACGCCTTTTGCAATTTTCACCAGGAACTGCGCCATCCTGGCAACGTGCGGGTCAGCTTGTTCATCGCCAACCCCGGTCGCAGCAGCTTCGACACTTTTTATGAACTGCGCCGCACCGACGACATCATGACGCTTCATGCCACTGGCGGCGCCAAGACGGTGTGGATTGACCACGCCTTGCGCAAAAGCGCGCCATTGCCCGAAGAACTGCGGCGGCTGATGGCGAGCTGATGAACAGCGGACCCCAGCCTGTGAAACCCTTGTTGGAGGAATCAGCATGAACGCCCCACTCACGCTCGAGCAAAACCAGCTTCTGTGGCAGCCAAGCCCCGAACGCGTCTCCGCGGCGCATGTCACGGCGTTTCGCCAGTTCGTCAACCAGCGGCACGGCCTGCAACTGGCGGACTACGAAGCCCTATGGCAATGGTCCACCCACAACCTGGGCGAATTCTGGGGCGCGGTCTGGGATAGCTCCGACGTGAAAGCCGAGCATCGCGGTGAGCGGGTTTACCTGCCGGCAGAGAGCATGCCCGACGCCCGTTTCTTCCCCGACGCCCGGCTCAATTTCGCCCAGAACCTGCTGCGTCGCAAGGACGACCTCACCGCCATCCTGTTCTGGGGCGAAGACAAGGTGCGGCGCGAACTGAGCTGGCGGCAACTGCACGCCGAAGTCTCACGCATGCAGCAATGGCTGGCGACGCAGGGCGTGGGCCCGGGTGACCGTGTCGCGGCCTATCTGCCCAATCTGCCCGAAGCCGTCATCACCATGCTCGCGGCCAGCAGCTTGGGGGCAGTGTTCACCTCGGCCTCGCCCGATTTCGGCACCCAGGGCCTGATCGACCGTTTCGGTCAGGTGCAACCGAAAGTGCTGGTGGCTTGCGACGGCTACTTCTACGCCGGCAAGACCGTGGACGTGCGCGACAAGCTGGCCGAGGCCATTCCCAGCCTGCAGAGTCTGCAGGCCGTGCTCGTCGTGCCCTATGTGGCCCAGGCTATGGGCGCGCCCGCCGACTTGTCCGCCATTCCCAGGGCGACGCTGTGGGCCGAAGCACTGGCGCCCTTTGTCGGCGGCGAGGTGCGCTTCGTGCAACTGCCTTTCGACCACCCGCTCTACATCCTGTATTCCAGCGGCACCACGGGGGTACCCAAATGCATCGTCCACCGCGCGGGTGGCGTGCTGCTCAAGCACCTGAGCGAAATGCGCCTGCATGCCGATGTGCACACCGGCGACCGCGTCTTCTACTTCACCACCTGCGGCTGGATGATGTGGAACTGGCTGGTTTCGGCATTGACGCAAAGCGCGACGCTGTGCCTCTACGACGGCTCCCCCTTCGCCGCCGGCAGCAACATTCTCTTTGACTATGCCGACGCGGTCGGCATGACGCATTTCGGCACCTCGGCCAAGTTCATCGAGGCCATGGACAAGGCCGGTCTGGAGCCGATCAAAACCCATCGGCTTGCAGCCTTGCGCAGCGTCTTTTCCACGGGCTCGCCCCTGGTGGCCGAGGGTTTCGATACGGTGTACCAGCGCATCAAGCGCGATGTCTGCCTGAGCTCCATCTCCGGCGGCACCGATCTGGTGAGTTGCTTCACCCTTGGCACGCCGACCCATCCTGTGTGGCGCGGCGAGATCCAAGCCGCAGCTTTGGGTATGGCCGTGGCCGTGTTCGACGAAGACGGCAAGCCCCTGCCCGATGGGCAAAAGGGCGAGCTGGTTTGCACCCAGCCCTTTCCCACCATGCCCCTGGGCTTCCTGGTGGACGGCAGCATGGACAAGGGGCGCAGCAAATACATGGACGCCTACTTCACCCGCATGCCCGGGGTGTGGCACCACGGCGACTACATCGAGCGCACGGCGCACCACGGCTACATCATCTACGGCCGCTCCGACGCCACGCTCAACCCGGGCGGGGTACGCATCGGCACGGCGGAAATCTATCGTCAGGTGGAGCAACTGCCGGAGGTGGTGGAGTCATTGGTGATTGGCCAGAATTGGCCGCCCGGGACCTACAACGACGTGCGCGTGGTGCTGTTCGTCAAGCTGCGTGAGGGCCTGGAACTGGACGATGCACTCATCCATCGCATCAAGCTGGCCATTCGCCAGAACACCACACCACGCCACGTTCCAGCGCGCGTGGTGCAGGTGCACGACATTCCGCGCACCAAGAGCAACAAGATCGTGGAGCTTGCGGTCCGCAATCTGGTGCATGGCGAGCCGGTAAAAAACCTCACTGCACTGGCCAACCCGGATGCGCTGGACGAATACCGCCAACTCAAGGGTGAGTTGGAAGCGTCCTGACCTGGGTTCAGTCCGGAGGGGGCCGGTGCCAGCCCGGCTGATTTCAGCGCGCCGCCCGCTGCGCCCGCCATGCCAGCCACAGCTTGCGCGTGGGCGGCAGATCGATGCGTTGTCCCAACAGGTCATAGTTTTCGCGCTCCATTTCACGCAGCAAGGCGTGCGCCATCTTGGACAGTGCCACGGCCGGCCGAGCAGCCAGGCCCATCCCGATCGGGCGGCGCGCATCGGCCGCCACGAGCGTGGCCAAGGCACGCGTGGCGGCGTCGCGCAGCAGCGCGCGCACTTGCGGCGAATCCGTGCCGTCCAGCAACTGGCGCGCTTTCACCTCGTGCTCAGCCAGGGCCTCCACAGGCAGAAAGATCAAGCCTCGGCGCAGGTCGCGCCCGACGTCACGCACCAGGCTGACCTGGGCCAGGGCGGCGCCGAGCGCTTGCGCGTAATCGAGTGCCGCGATGTTCTTCTGCCCAGCGAGCAAGCAGGCGACACGGGCCACATGGCCGGGCCCATCGCCGAGGTGACGTTGCAGCCCCTGCCAGTCCAGCCAGCGGTTTTGCCGTAATCCCTCGTCGACCTGCGCCAGCGCCTGCAGCAGGAGTTCGAGTGGCACATCAGCCGCATTCAGGGCCGGTTGCAAGGTCAGCAGCAGGGGATGATCAGGTCGCCCATCCCGGGATTGACCGATCTGCACGTCCCACCAGGCCAGCTTGGCAGCCGCCACGCCAGCGTCCGTCACACTGTGGGGAATGCTGCGCACCGCACGCCACCAGGCTTGCAGTGCGAGCAGAGCTTGACGTTGCGCTGGGGGCAACTGCAGCGTGGCGTAGTACCAGGATGTACCGCGAGGGGCGAAGCCCGTTGTGGACAAATTTTCAGACGGCATGGGGCTTCATGGCTGTGGGATGGGCTGCTTTGCACGAAAGCCCACGCAGGCTGGAGGATAAAATAATGCGTTTGCCGATGGCATAACGCAGTCTTGCTCCCGGCTTGCGATGGCGGTGACCGCAGTTCGCAGGCATGCTGACATGTTGCGCCTGGTCCCTGCGAGGGTGGCGAAATTGGTAGACGCACCAGGTTTAGGTCCTGACGCCTTCACCGGCGTGGGGGTTCGAGTCCCCCCCCTCGCACCACGGCATCCCCATTCTTTCCACGATCGGAATTCCCATGACATCTGTAGAAACCCTGGACAAACTGCAACGCCGCATC
>JABEVE010000026.1 GCA_013044035.1 Burkholderiales bacterium | reverse complement strand
TGTTCCTCTGTGAATTTGCTCTTCCTCATGTCCGCCATTCTCCTGAGTTGGCAGACTCCTGCTACTTCAGCTTGGTATGGCTGGCAGGGGGCAGGTCAGCGGCCCTCGGCGTTGGCTTGACAATGTTTTGCCTCAGCACCGTAGCACGCGCCGCTGGGCCGCTGCCATACGATGGCGCACTGCCTCCGCCCAATCTCACGATCGTGCAGCTTTACAATATTTATTCGTCGGCCAGTAATTACTACACAACGAATGGGGCAAAATTAAGCAATACAAACATTCAAACTGATGTTCCTGTTTTCCGAATTATCCATACCTTTCCACCTATCGACGGCATGTCGTGGGGGTTGCAACTCATTCAGCCCTACGTGAAATTCATCGGAACGACGAAGATTGGAGGAGCGAGTCTGTCCAACAACAGCGGGCTGGCTGAACCCCAGTTATCGGCCTACGTCAAGCCCTATTACAATCCCAAGACGGATGCCGTGTTGACGCTCGCCTATTTCATCAGCCCACCCAGCGGCGCCTACGATTCGAACGCGGCACTGAATGCGAGCACGAACAACTGGGTTAATAACATTGAGGCGGGCTATACACACATCGTATTTGGGAATCCTCAGGGTAAACGCCTCGATTTTCAGATCTGGGGGGATGCCTATTATTATGGCAATTCTGATAATTATCATGCTGGCGCATTCAGCGGCGTCAGCCATACTGAGGCATCCGAACAGATTCTTGCCTATCTTCCATATTACATACACCCACAAACACTGGGCTATGTGGGCTTGGCATTTGAAAAAACCTGGGGTGGCAAGCAATACTTGACTGGGAATGTGACCTTGCCGAATGGCACATCGCAGGCAGCAGGCCCGATCGACACGGGCATTCGCAATGACTTTACACGCGTTGGTATTGATGCGGGAGACTTTCTAACCCCCACTGTCGCA
Source organism: Burkholderiales bacterium (assembly GCA_013044035.1). GTDB lineage: Bacteria > Pseudomonadota > Gammaproteobacteria > Burkholderiales > Burkholderiaceae_C > Thiomonas_A. The sequence continues at coordinate 137,211 of JABEVE010000026.1, read as the reverse complement.
CTCCAGGCGCAACTGTCGACCGATGTTCAAGCGCGCGGCGGAGTGAAGAATGACGTGTATTTTTTATTGCAAATCTCGAAGGTGTTTTAGAATCCGCCAAGCCGCATCAATATGCTGCAGGCGTTCGACTGAATTCGCATCGCGAGCCAAGGCAGGGGGATTTGACTTACCCCCTCCATGATTAAAAATCGTTCAACCCGCTGCTGACCGCCCCTGATGTCATTGCCGCCTACCAACATGCCCTCGCAACACACGTTGCGCCTGCACCTGCGCTGCTGCAAGCCCTCGCGGGAATCAAGGCGGACGCAGAGGCCGCTCCTGCCGAGTGGGCGAATTGGTTCTGGATTTGCGAGGCCGGGATTGTGTTTCTCCTCTTCAGCGTGTTTCTGATGCGCGGCCTCTGGAGTCCGGCTAGCGCCCGTGCGGATGAGGCGGCGCATGATGCGAGGCTCGCGGCCGAGTTGGCGTTTTTGGAGTCGCTGCTGGCGAAATAGTCAAGTACGGAAATCGGCGAGGGGATGACGCGAATGCAGCAGGCTGTGGCAATACCGCTGGGGATCAACGCTTTGCGTGCCCGTACCGGAGAAGTGATCGGAGCCTCGCCCTGGTTGGCGGTCGAGCAGTCGCGCATAGACGCTTTTGCCGAGACGACGCTCGATCACCAGTTCATCCATGTCGATCCTGTGCGTGCCCAGGCCACTCCACTGGGGTCCACCATCGCGCACGGATTTCTCACGCTGTCCTTGCTGAGTCATTTCGCCGAGGCCGTCCTGCCTGAGATTTCAGGCTTGGCCATGAGCATGAATTACGGCTTCGACCGGGTGCGTTTCGTGACGCCGGTGCGCGCGGGTTCTCGCGTTCGGGGCGTTTTCACACTCGCCGCACTGGAACAGCAGGCCGATCACCGATTTCAAATGCGACTTGCCGTCACGATCGAGATCGAGGGCGAGACCAAACCGGCCCTGGTGGCTGATTGGCTGACGGTCTTGTTCATGGTTCAGAACTGACGGTTTTGCCGCAGCTAGCTGCGCGCCCTGCCCGGCCTGATCAAGTCGCGAAGGAATAAGGTCCACCGCGCTCGAGAGCGCGCCGGTAAGCTTGTCGCTGCTGAAACCGCTGCACCCAGGCATTCATGTTTGGATAGCTGGCGCGCAAACCACGCGCGGCTTCGCCAACGAAGCTCATCTGGATGTCGGCGCCAGTGAGCGTGTCGCCGACCAGCCATTCACGGCCCTCAAGGGCACGGTCGATAAAGCCCAGGTGATTGGCCAGTTCACTGTCGATGCGCGGGGCCAGCGGAGCCCCCGCCTCGCCAAGGCGCGAGACATACATCTTCAGCAGCAGCGGAAGCATGGCCGATCCTTCGGCGTAGTGCAGCCATTGGTTGTAACGCTCGAAATCCAGCGAAGGCTGTTGCGGTTGCAAACGGCCCTCGCCGTAGTGCCGGATCAGGTAATCGACAATCGCGCCCGACTCGATGATGATCTGGCCACGATCTTCGATCACGGGTGACTTGCCCAGAGGATGCACTGTGGTGAGTTCCGCCGGCGCCAGTCGGGTCTTGGGGTCACGGGCATAGTGCCGGATGTCATAGGGCACCTCCAGTTCTTCCAGCAGCCACAGGACGCGCTGCGAGCGTGATTCATTGAGGTGGTGGACGACGATCATGGGGTTCATCCTGGTGGGTTGTTGCAGGCAATCGAGTCTGCGTCGAGTCGGTCCATGGAGGACGGTTCAGGCTGTCGAATGGGTGTGCCGCGTTGCCTCCCTCTCCTGCAAGGCACGCCATTGCACTTTGCCCGTGCCGGACTTGGGAAGGCTCTCGACGAACTCCACGATTCGTGGACTTTTGTATGACGCCATGTGCGTATGTGCCCACTCGACGATGTCCTGTTCGCTGATGCGGCCACGTGCATCGGGCTTGAGCACCACATAGGCCTTGACCGTTTCGCCGCGCTTGCTGTCCAGCGCGGCCACGACACAAGCCTCGGCAATGTCCGGGTGCCGGTACATCATGGTTTCCACCTCGGCCGGCCAGACCTTGTAGCCCGAAGCATTGATCATGCGCTTGAGCCTGTCGACCATGAAGAAATAGCCCTCGTCATCCACGCGGCCCAGATCGCCGGTGCGCAGAAAGCGCTTGCCCTCCAGCATGATGAAGGCCTCTTGCGTCGCCTGGGGCTGCTTCCAGTAGCCCTGCATCACCTGGGGTCCGTGGACGATGATTTCACCGACCTCGCCCTGGGGCAGTTCGCGCAGGGTTTGCGGGTCGATGATGCGGGCATCGACGTCGAAAATCGGAACGCCGAGGCATTGCTGCTTGGGGCGATGCACCGGGTTCACATGCGTGGGCGCCATGGTTTCCGTCATGCCATAGCCCTCGATGTAGGTGATGCCGCAGAGGTCGTGCAATTTCTGCGCCACGGCTTCGGGCATGGCCGCGCCACCGCCACTCATATTCCAGACACTGGAGAGGTCATAGTCCTCGATGCGCGGATTCATCAGGAAATCCACGACCATGGCTGCGATCGCCTGCCACGTTCCCACCTTGTAGCGTTGCACGCATTCGGCAGCAGCCTCACGGTCCCAGCGCGGCAACAGCACCACGGTGTTGCCGTTGTAGAGCGCACCGTTCATGCCGCCCTGCATGGCGGTGACGTGAAAAAACGGCAGCACCGCAAGCGCCACGGTGTCCTTGGGCATGTGCAGCCATTCGGTGCCGGCAGCCACCGTGCTCATCACGCTGCGGTGGGTGTGCATGCAACCTTTGGGTTTGCCGGTGGTGCCCGAGGTGTAGGGCATGACGCAGAGGTCGTCCGGCCCGGTCGACAGTGGGCTTGGCTTGAACTGCTGCTCCAGCATGTCCACCCAGAGTGTCACCCCAGGTTCACGAAGATTCTCGCGCGGCGCCGAGGCGAATGGCGGCACGTTGATGCTCGGTGCGCTGGCGATGTAGTCGCTGTAGGCGGCAACGATGATCCGATTCAGCCCCTTGCCCAGCAGCGGCCGCGTCTGCGCAAACAGTTCCTGGCCGACGAAGGCCACCGTGGCGCCACAGTCTTCGACATAGTGGGCGAGTTCCAGCGTCAGGTTCATCGGGTTGATGGGCACCACCACCGCCCCGGCGCGCAGGATGCCGTAATAAGCCAGCACGAATTGCGGGCTGTTCTGCATGTCCAACAGAACCCTGTCGCCCGTTTTCACGCCACAATCGTGTTGCAGAAAACCGGCGATGCTTTCGGCCTGTTGCTTGAACCCGGAGAAGGTCAGGGCCTTGTCGTAAAAAATCAGGAAAGGCTTGTCCGGGTAACGCGCCGCCGACACCTCGGCGTTGAAAAAGAGGTTTGTTTCGGGAATGGTGAGGTGATGTGGCAACCCCTTGGGCCAGAAATCCAGATGGCGCGTGTTCATGCTTCGTCTCCAGAATGCATACCGTTCAGGCACAGAGCGAGGTTCACAGAAAACGCTCGCTGCCAGCGTGGACGGCGCAGGGCGTGTCGAATGGCTGGTGTGCCCGGCTCCGGCAATCGTGTCCATGCGCGAACTCGCCAGCGCCACCGCATGCCAGTCGCCCGCTCGAACGTGGTGGCAACATCGTCCTTGCCTGTGGGTGGTTGCTTGCGCATGCGCTATCCGGCGATCAATGGCGCGACTTGTAGCGTTCCAGCTCCAGGCGCGCAATCTGGTCGCGATGCACCTCGTCGGGGCCGTCGGCAAAGCGCAGGGTACGGGCGTTGGCGTAGGCATAGGCCAGGCCGAAGTCGTCGCTGACGCCGCCGCCGCCATGCACCTGCATCGCCCAGTCGATCACCTGGCAGGCCATGTTCGGGGCGACGACCTTGATCATGGCGATGTCCTTGCGCGCCACCTTGTTGCCGGCGCGGTCCATCATGTCGGCGGCCTTGAACACCAGCAGGCGTGCCTGGTCGATCAGCAGACGGGCATTGGCGATGCGCTCGCGCGTCACCCCCTGGTCGGCAACCGGCCGGCCAAACGCCGTGCGTGCCAGCGCCCGTTGGCACATGGACTCCAGCGCCCGTTCGGCCAGACCGATGAGCCGCATGCAATGGTGGATACGACCGGGCCCGAGGCGCCCTTGCGCGATCTCGAACCCCCTGCCCTCGCCCAGCAGCATGTTGCCCACCGGCACGCGCACCTCGGTGAACTGGATTTCGGCGTGGCCATGCGGCGCGTCGTCGTAGCCGAACACCGGCAGATGGCGCAGCACCTGCACGCCGGGCGTGTCCATCGGCACCAGGATCATCGATTGCTGGCGATGGCGGTCGGGGTTGGCAGCGTCGGTCTTGCCCATGAAGATCAGCACCTTGCAACGCGGATCGTTGGCGCCCGAAGTCCACCACTTGCGGCCGTTGATGACGTACTGATCGCCATCACGACGGATGCTGGCCTGGATGTTGGTGGCATCGCTCGAGGCCACGCCAGGCTCAGTCATGGCGAAACCCGAGCGTATCTCGCCACGCAGCAGCGGCTCCAGCCACTGCGCTTTCTGCTCCGCGGTGCCGTAGCGTTCCAGCACTTCCATGTTGCCGGTGTCGGGCGCCGAGCAGTTGAAGGCTTCGGGGGCGATGGGCGACCGACCCATGATCTCGCACAACGGCGCGTACTCCAGATTGCTCAAGCCGGCGCCGCGCGCGGACTCGGGCAGGAATAAGTTCCACAAGCCCGCTTGGCGCGCCTCGGCCTTGAGTTCCTCGATCACCCGGGTGGGCTGCCAGGCATCACCGGCCTTGCGGTTGGCCTCGACCTCGGCAAAAAATCGTGTTTCGTTCGAGTAGACATGCGCCTCCATGAAGGCGCCGACACGCTCCTGCAGGGCGCTGACCTTGTCGCTGTGACTGAATTCCATGGGGATTCCTTGGTGGTTGGGTTGCGTGCTCAATAGCCGATCGATGGCCTCTCAATGACCGAACACGCGCTCGACTTGCGCCCAGGCAGCCTCGGCCAAAGGCCGGGCGCGGCGGCCGGCTTCGAGCGCCTGCGCGCTGGACGCGTTGCCTTGCAGCGCCCGCGCCAGGACGCCTTGCAAAATGCCGGCAAGACGGAACATGTTGAAGGCAGCATAGAACTCCCAGTCGCCCGCAGAGACCGGCGCGCGCTGGGTGCGCTCGCAATAGCGCGCGACATAGTCGGCCTCGCTGGGTATGCCCAGTGCGGCCAGATCGCCGCCGACCAGGCCGCGAAACTGCCCCGGTGCCAGACGCCAGGCCATGCAGTGATAGGCAAAGTCTGCCAGCGGATGCCCGAGGGTGGAGAGTTCCCAGTCGAGCACCGCCAGGATGCGCGGCTCGGTGGGGTGAAAGACGACGTTGTCCAGGCGATAGTCGCCATGCACGATGGCGGTTTCGTCGCCCGGGGGAATGTGCGCCGGCAGCCAGTCGATGAGCTTGTCCATCGCCTCGACGCGCTCGGTTTCGCTGGCGCGGTATTGCTGCGTCCACCGTGCCACCTGGCGGGCGATGTACTGCCCCGGCTTGCCATAGTCGCCCAGCCCCAGCGCGGCCTCATCGACCTGGTGCAGGGCGGCGATCACGCGGTTCATCTCGTCGAAAATCGCCGCGCGCTCGGTGGGCTGCATGCCGGGCAGCAGCGGGTCCCAGAGGATGCGGCCCTCGACAAGGCTCATGAGAAAGAACGGCGTGCCGATGATGCTTTCATCCATGCAGAGCAATTGCATCTGCGGCACCGGCACCTGACTTCGCCCCAAAGCCTGCATGACACGAAACTCACGGTCGACGGCATGGGCCGATGGCAGCAGTTTGCCCGGCGGCTTGCGCCGCAGCACGTAACGCCGCCCGTCGACTGCCGTCAACAAATACGTGGGGTTGGACTGGCCACCCTTGAACTGCGCCACATGCAAGGGCCCTTGCAGATCGGGCATGTGTGCATGCAGGTAGTTGGCGAGGGCCGTCACGTCGAACGCCAGTGCGGGGGACACCTCGCGGGTCTCGGCTTGCATCGCTTGTACCTGGTTCAGTTCAGTTTGACCAACTGTTTGCCGAAGTTCTTGCCCTTGAGCATGCCGATGAAGGCGGCAGGCGCCTGTTCCAGCCCCAGGGCCACCGACTCGCGCCATTGCAGCTTGCCGCTGGCCACCAGGCCGCCGAGTTCGCGCAGCGCGGCGGGCCACTGGTCCATGTGCTCGGAGACGATGAAACCCTCCAGTTTCAGACGGTTGATCAAGACCGTGCGCAGGTTCTTCATGCAGTACGGTTCGGTGGTGTTGTAGTCGGCGATCATGCCGCACAGCGCAATGCGGCCGAAGGCGTTGGTGCGCGTCAGCAGGGTGTCGAAAATCTCGCCGCCGACATTCTCGAACAGGCCGTCGACCCCATTGGGCAGCGCCGCTTTCAGGTCGGCCTTGAGGTTGCCGGCTTTGTAGTCGACACAGGCGTCGAAGCCGAGTTCCTCCACCACATAGCGGCATTTCTCCGCACCGCCCGCCACACCCACGGCGCGGCAGCCCTTGGCCTTGGCGAGTTGGCCCACCACGCTGCCCACCGCGCCGGAAGCCGCGGTCACCACCACGGTCTCGCCAGCCTTGGGGGCGCAGATGGCGTTCAGTCCGTACCAGGCCGTGACGCCGGGCATGCCCACCGGACCGAGATAGGCCGCCAGCGGCACATGGGTCACATCGACCTTTTGCAGGGCACGCGCGGGAGCGACGCCATACAACTGCCATCCCAGCATGCCCACCACCTTGTCGCCGGGCTTGAAATGCGGATCGCGCGAGGTCACGACCTCCCCTGCCGTGCCGCCTACCATCACCGCGCCCAGTGCCACCGGCTCGGCGTAGGACTTGGCGTCGGACATGCGTCCGCGCATATACGGGTCAAGCGACAGCCAGTGGTTGCGCACCAGCACTTCGCCCTCGCCCGGTTCGGGCACGGGGCCGTGTTCGAGCCGGAAGTGGTGTTCTTCCACCCAGCCGCTGGGCCTCTCGGCCAGGACGAGTTGCACATTATGGTCAGCCATCTGTGTTCTCCAGGAAAGTTGCCAGACCGCGTTCGCCCATGCGAACGAGCAGTTGGCGTGCATCGTTCCGCCCAAGTTCGTAGGCGGCGCGAATGCCATGGGGGTTGGTGTAATCCCAGCCACGCACCGGCACGCGGCGCGAGGGCTGGATGTAGACGCGATGTGCCGTTTGCGGCAGGGATCGCGGGTAGCGCCGGGTGAGCAGCACCAGAGTCACGCCGTCGTCGGCTTCAGGCGGCAGTGCATCCACTGGGACGTTGTCCACCATGCCGCCGTCGAGCACTGAGCGACCATGCAGGCGCATCACCGGTGTGAACGGCGGGGTGCAACTGGACGCGAGCAGGAGGTCGGCGAGTTCATCCGGCGTGCGGCAATTCTGAGCGAGCAGGACCTCTGCTTCGAAACCCAGGCTGCGGCCCGCACGCGGATGCAGCAATTGGCGCACCTGCTTGTCGAACTGGTAGGCCAGGATGCCCGCCAGGACGCCACTGCGCGCACCGAGCCAGCGCGGCAAACGCGCGACCTGCACGGAGACCGGAGCTTGCCCGCGCAGCACCTCGAGCGCTTGTGCGTCGAGGATGGTGAGCAGCGCCTCGCGGTACATCTGCGCATGCGGAAACACGCGCTCGCCGCGCAGCAGGCGCTCGGGGTAGACGTTGCGTGGGTTGCGCGCCGTCATACGGCCGTAGTGCTCCAGGGTCTGTTCGGTTTTGCCCGCCAGCAGCATGCAGGCCGTTGCCGCACCGGCCGACACGCCAGCCACGCGCCTCGGCGCCAGTCCCTCGGCTCCCAGCACATCCCACATGCCCGCCTGCCACCAGCAGCGGTTGCCGCCACCGGCCAGCACGACGCTGGTGACGGCCGCGAGCGCGGTGCGCACGCTTTGCCCGTCGCCCTGCCCTCGCGGCGCATCCTGCGCTGATGGCGCCTCGCGTCGTGCTTGCTGCACGTCGGCTACTTCCAGGGTGGCGTCTGTTTGCATCACATCCTTGGAGATCGCTGCCAGCGCTGTCAGATGCAGCTTGCGCCGCCGTCCACCGCCAGGCATTGGCCGGTGACATGTCGCGATGCATCGCTGGCGAAAAACACGGCCGCACCCATCAGATCGTGCTCGCCGCCGATGCGCGCCAGCGGGGTCTTCTGAAGGATCTGATCGCGCATGGTGTCGAGCAAGCCGGCTGTCATTTTGGACGGGAAAAATCCCGGCAGGATGGCGTTGACACGGATGCCGTACTGCCCCCATTCCGCCGCCAGCGCCCGGGTGAAATTGACCACTGCGCCCTTGGAGGTGTTGTAGGCGATGGTGCGCATGGGCAGAGGGTTGCCGCGCAGACCGGCGATGGATGCCACATTGACGATGCTGCCGCGACCCTGGGCGATCATCCCGTGCTTGCCGACCTCGCGGCACAGGCCGAACACCGCGTCCACGTTCAGGCGCATGACCTTGTCCCAGGCTTCGTCGGGGTAGTCCTCGGCCGGCGCGCCCCAACTGGCACCGGCGTTGTTGATCAGGATGTCGATGCCGCCCAGCGCTTCCCTCACGCTGCGCACCAGCGGCGTGAGGGTCTCGCGGCGCGAAAGGTCGGCCGGAAAAACCTGCGCCTGCAGGCCCAGGCCGAGCAAGTACTCCCGCGCCTGCTCCAGTTCATCGGCCTTGCGCGCGACGAGGGCGAGCCGTGCACCCATGTCCCCCAGCGCCTGTGCCATTTGCAGCCCAAGCCCGCGCGAACCGCCGGTCACGAGGGCGCGGCGTCCGCTGAGATTGAAGAGCCCTTGCACGGTGGACGTCATGATCGCTGTGGTTCGATAGTTGATCGTCGTTGTGGCTTCAAAACCAGGCGTCGTGCATCTCGCGGCACGTAGGGTCGCGTTGGGCGGCGACCTGCAGCCAGGCCTGGATCTTGGGCAATTCGTAAGCGAAGAAATAGCGGCAGGCCTGGAGTTTTCCGTGGTGAAAATCCGGGCTGTGAGCCTGATGCACCTGTGCCTGCGCGACCAGCGCCACGTCCAGCCAGATCCATCCCAACACCACATGGCCGAAGGCTTGCATGTAGGGAGTGGCGTTGGCCAGGGTCGCCACCGGGTTCCCACCTTCCCATGCAGCGTGCGTGGCTGTGAGCAGTTGTTGCAGCGCTGCGTTCAGCGCCGCAGCGTGCGCCTGCAGGGGCGGGATGGCTTCGGCACCGGTCGCGGTGGCACGCATGCGTGAGGCCAGCAGGTCCAGCCCGGCACCGCCCTGCATCACCACCTTGCGGCCGAGCAGGTCCAGGGCCTGAATGCCATGGGTGCCTTCGTGGATCATGTTGAGGCGGTTGTCGCGCCAGTACTGCTCCACCGGAAAGTCACGTGTGTAGCCGTAACCGCCAAGCACCTGAATGGCCAGACTGTTGGCTTCGAGGCACCATTCCGATGGCCAGCTCTTGGCGATGGGCGTGAGCACGTCCAGCAACAGACCGGCGTCGCGTGCCGAGGCTTCGGCACCGGTGCGGTGTTCGTCCACCAAACGCGCACAGTACAGTTCCAGCGCCAGGGCCCCTTCAGCGTAAGCCTTCTGTGCCAGCAGCATGCGCTTCACATCGGCATGGTCGATGATGGCCACGGGCGGCAGGCTCGGGTCTTTGCCTGCGGGGCCGACCGGGCGTCCCTGCGGGCGCTGGCGGGCATAGGCCAGCGAAGCCTCAAAGCCCGCCATGCCCAGCATGGCGGCGGCCAAGCCGACGCCGATGCGCGCCTCGTTCATCATGTGGAACATGCAGCGCAGGCCGTCGCCGATCGCACCGACGCGCCAGCCGATGGCACCCGCTGCGCCACCCACCGGATGGCGCCCGTCACCGAAACTCAGCAGGGTGTTGGGGGTGCCGCGCCAACCGCATTTGTGGTTGAGCCCGGTCAGGGTGATGTCGTTGCGAAGATACGCGGTTGCCCCCGCGGACGGCTCGCCGGCCTTCCCGTCGAGTGAGTCGCGCAGACTCTGGGGGGCGTCATACTTGCGGACGATCTGGCCCTCGGCATCCACCAGGATCTTGGGCACGATGAACAGTGAAATGCCGCGCGGACCGGCGATGAGCTTGCCATCGGGCCCGGGAATCTTGGCCAGCACCAGATGCACGATGTTCTCCGTGAGCTCGTGCTCGCCGGCCGATATCCACATCTTGTTGCCGAACAGGCGGTAGCGAGGACCGAGGGCGTCGGTCTCGAAATCGTCGCCATCCGGCAGGGCGCGGGTGGCGATGTCGGAGAGGCTGGATCCAGCCTGCGGTTCGGACAGGCACATCGTCCCCGCCCAGCGGCCGCTGAACTCGGCTTGCGCGAACACGCGCCGCTGCGCCGGAGTGCCGTGTGCCATCAACAGGTTGGCGTTGCCCACCGTGAGCAGGCCTGCGCCGATGCTGACCGAGGCCCTGGCGAAAAACGCATTGGCTGCGGCCTCCACGGTGTAAGGCAGTTGCATGCCGCCGAGGGCTTCGTCCTGGGCCGCAGCCAGCATGCCGGACTCGGCGTAGGCACGCCAGGCATCGTGCGTGGCTTGTGGCAGGATGACGCGGTCGCCGTCCTGGCGTGGCTCTTCGAGATCGACCAGGCGATTGAAGGGCGCGTACTTGTCGCGGGCGATGCGTTCGCAGGTGTCGAGCACCTGGGCGAAGGTCTCGAAGCTGTGCTCGGCGTAACGTGGCCTGGCGTTCAGGGCTTGAACGTCGAGCCAGTCACGCAACAGGAAATCGACGGTTTGGCGCATGGCTCAACGGTTCTGTGCAAGCGGCAATCACAGCACCTCGAACAAGCCCGCCGCGCCCTGACCACCGCCGATGCACATGGTGACCACGACATACTTCACGCCGCGGCGCTTGCCCTCGATGAGGGCATGGCCCACCAGACGCGCGCCCGTGACTCCATAAGGATGGCCCACGGCAATGGCGCCGCCGTTGACGTTCAGACGATCGTCAGGGATGCCGAGTTTGTCGCGGCAGTAAATGACCTGCACGGCGAATGCCTCGTTCAGCTCCCACAGGCCGATGTCGTCGATCTTCAGCCCGGTGCGCTGCAGCAGACGCGGAATGGCGAACACGGGGCCGATGCCCATTTCATCCGGCTCGCAACCGGCTACGGCAAAACCGCGGAATGCCCCCAGGGGCTTGAGCCCGCGTTGCTCGGCAAGCCTGGCGTTCATGACCACACAGGCCGAAGCACCATCGGAAAACTGGCTGGCATTGCCCGCGGAGATGAGCCCGCCGGGAAGCGCCGGGCGGATTCTGGCCACGCCCTCGTAGGTGGTGTCGGCGCGAATGCCTTCGTCGGCGCTGAGCGTCACTTCGCGCGTGAAGAGTTGGCCGGTGGCCTTGTCGGCCACGCCGGCTCGCACGGTGATGGGCACGATCTCGTCTGCGAACCGGCCTGCGGCCTGGGCGGCCGCAGCACGCTGCTGGCTGCGTGCGCCGTATTCATCCTGCTGCTGCCGCGAAATGCCGTAGCGCGCGGCCACGGTCTCGGCGGTTTGCAACATGGTCCAGTAGATTTCGGGCTTGTGCTGCTGCAGCCAGGTTTCGCGCAGCATGTGCTTGTTGGCGCGATCGTTCTGGACACAGGAAATGGACTCGACGCCACCGGCGACCATCACTGGAACCTGGTCGACGATGACGCGTTGCGCTGCGATGGCAATGGCCTGCAGGCCCGACGCGCAAAAGCGGTTGACGGTGGCACCCGCCGCCGTCACCGGCAGTCCGGCGCGCAGCGCAATCTGCCGCGCGATATTGCTGCCAGCAGCTCCCTCGGGGTAGGCGCAGCCGAAGATGCAGTCTTCAACTTCGGCCGGGTCGATGCCCGCGCGTTGCACCGCGGCTTGCACCACATGACCGCCGAGGGTGGCGCCGTGGGTGAGGTTGAGCGCGCCGCGCCAGGACTTGGCAAGCGCCGTGCGTGCTGTGGAAACGATGACGGCCTCTAGCATGGAAAGCTCCAAGGGATGGGTTGTGTTGCGTATGACGTTGTGCGCCGAGGCGTGCTGCGCGCGAGCCGAAGGTCCTGGAATCAGGCGTCCGCAGCGTTGGCGGGGTCAAGTGCCGCTGAAGGTCTTGCCCTGCGCCGCCAGTTCAGCCAGCAGTGGCGCGGGTTGCCAGAACTCGGCATCGCCCCGCGGCTGCGCCGCGAACTGGCGCATGCGCCGCGCCACCATGGCGAGACCGACGCTGTCGGCGTAGCCCATCGGCCCACCGCGCCAGGCCGGGAAACCATATCCGGCCAGGTACACGAGGTCGATGTCCGAAGCGCGCTGCGCGATTCCCTCGGACAGCAGCCGCGCGCCTTCGTTCACCAAGGCGTAGATGCAACGCTCGACGATCTCGGCGTCACTGAACGGGCGAGGCGCGACGCCAATCTCCTTGCGGTAGTCCAGGATGAGTGCATCCACTTCGGGGTCTGACAACGCATCGCGCTTGCCCGGCTCGTAGCGATACCAGCCGGCTCCCGTCTTCTGACCAAAACGGCCGCGCTCGCACAGGCGGTCAGCCAGGGCGGAATACCGCACCGTCGGCTTCTCGACATAACGCCGCTTGCGAATCGCCCAGCCGATGTCATTGCCTGCCAGATCGGCCATGCGGTATGGCCCCATCGCCATGCCCCAGGCTTCGAGGGCTCGGTCCACCTGCTGCGGGCTCGCGCCCTCTTCCACGAGGAAGTTCGCCATGCGGCCGTAATGTTCGATCATGCGGTTGCCGATGAAACCGTCGCACACTCCCGAAACCACCGCCGTTTTGCGAATGGTCTTGGCCACTTTCATCACCGTGGCGAGCACGTCCTTGGAGGTGGCCTTGCCGCGCACCACTTCCAGCAGCTTCATGACGTTGGCAGGACTGAAAAAATGCAGACCGACGACGTCCTGCGGGCGCTTGGTGAAACCGGCAATCGCGTCCAGATCGAGGGTCGAGGTGTTGGACGCAAGAATGGCCCCCGATTTTGCCACGGCGTCCAGGTGCTGGAACACCTCGCGCTTGACTTCCATGGTCTCGAACACGGCTTCGATGACGAGGTCGCAATCGGCCAGTTGCGCGAAATCCAGCGTGGGGCGCAGCAGGGCCATGCGCTTGTCCACTTGTTCAGGCTTGAGCTTGCCCTTTCTGGCCGAGTTGTCGTAGTTCCTGCGGATGGTGGTCACACCTCGGTCCAGCGTCTCCTGCGCGGTTTCAAGCAGCGTGACGGGGATGCCGGCGTTCAAAAAATTCATGCAAATGCCGCCCCCCATGGTGCCGGCGCCGATGACGCCGACCTTGGCCACGGCACGTGTTGGCGTGTCAGCAGGCACGTCGGGAATTTTGGACGCCGCACGCTCGGCGAAAAAGGCGTGGCGCAGCGCCTGCGATTCGGGCGTGGCCATCAGCATGGCGAACAGCCCGCGTTCCAGCAACAGACCCTCATCGAAGGGCTTGAGCGCGCCGGCCACCGCCTCCACGCACTGCAGACGGGCCGGCTCGCGCGGGAATTGCGCCTGCACCATGGTGCGGGTGAACTGGATGAAGGCTTCGGCGTCGGCGTGGTCAAGCGCATCGTCGCGCACCTTGGGTGTGGACTGCGGCGAGGCCGCCAGCTTGCGCGCGACGTCGGCTGCCGCCGCCACCACGTCCTGCTCGACCACAGCGTCGAACAGTGCCGTTTTCGTCAGCATCCTGGCTGGCACCGGTTCGCCGGAGACAATCATGTTCATGGCGGTTTCCAGCCCCACGGCACGCGGCAGGCGCTGCGTGCCGCCAGCACCCGGCAGCAGCCCGAGCTTGACCTCGGGCAGCGCGACCAGGGCTGACTCCAGGGCCACGCGGCCATGGCAGCCGAGTGCGAATTCAAGCCCGCCACCCATGCAGGTGCCGTTGATCGCTGCGACCACGGGTTTGGCGCAGGCTTCGGCCACGGCAATGACATCGAGCAAATGGGGCGACGCCATCGCTTCGGGCTTGCCGAATTCGCGAATGTCGGCGCCCCCGGAGAATATCGCTCCGGCTCCGGTGACGACGATGCCGAGCACCGTGGGATCGGCAGCGGCGGCATCGATGGCCTCCACCAGCAGGCGTCGCTGCTGTCTGCCAAAGCCGTTGACCGGGGGGTTGTCGAGCGTGAGGACGGCAACGTCCTCGAAGCGCGATGCAATGACGCTGCTCATGCTGTCTCCTGGAATGTGAACGAGCCCGGTGCGATTGCAGATACGCGATTCCGCAATGCAGAACTTTGTTTTGAATACGATCGATGCTAGCCTGCCGGCGTTCACTTGTAAAGGCGCCCAACGACGCCACGGCGTCGGCTCGAAACCATGCAAAAAATTCACGTCCTTCTGACCAAGGAGGAACTCGACACCCAGCGCCTGGATGGCCGCGTGGTCATCGTGCTCGACGTGCTTTTCGCCACCACCTCGGCACTGGCTGCACTGCAGGCCGGGGCCAGTGCCGTCATTCCGGCGCTGGACGCCGCGCACGCGCGCCACATCGCCGCAGGGCTGGAGCCGTCCAGCACCATCCTCAGCGGTGAACTCGACGCCGAGACCTTGCCCGGCTTTGTTCACCCCACGCCGCTTGCGCTGTTGCGCCACGACCTGCGCGAACGCACGCTGATCTACAGCACCACAAACGGCACGGTTGCGCTGCACAAGGCTCAAGCCGCCGCCCGGGTTTACGCCGCAAGCCTGCGCAACGCCCGGGCCACCATTGCGCATGTGCTGCGCGAGCATCCGCACAGCACCTTGCTGGTGGTCTGTGCGGGCTCCAGCGGGCAGTTCAATCTGGAGGATTTCTACGGTGCCGGCCTGCTGGTGACTTGTCTGCAGCAGACACCCGGAGTGCGCAGTTTTTCCGACGCAGCGCTGGCCGCTGCCGCCGTGCACCAAGGCAGCGACGCCCTGCGCAGCCTGCGAGACTCCCGCGTAGGACGGCTGATGACGGCGCGCCGCCTCGACGCCGAGGTGGAGTACGCGGCCCAACCCCATGCCGATGATGGGGTCGCTTACCTGGTGAACGGCCGCCTGGTGCGCGTGCCTTCGCCTTGAACCGGAGTGCGGCATGCTGCAACACCATGATGTCACCCTGCCCAGCGGCATTCGTCTGCACGCCGCGAGCGCGGGGGAGCCGGGCAAACCCTTGATCCTGTTCGTCCACGGCTTCCCCGAATGCTGGGCTGCATGGCAGGCGCAACTCGCGGCCTTCAGCCGTGATCATTTCGCCCTGGCGCCAGACCTGCGCGGCTACAACCTCTCGGACAAACCGCAGGGTGTCGCCGCCTATCGGGTGCAACCGTTGATGGACGATTTGCTCGGCTTGCTGCAACACTTTGGCTATGCGCACGGCGTGCTGGTCGCGCACGACTGGGGCGGCGCGGTGGCCTGGAGCCTGGCGGCGCGCCAGCCACAATGCATCTCGCGGCTGGTCATCATCAACTCGCCCCACCCCATTCCCTTTGCCCGCGCCCTCACCCATGACCCGGCACAGCAAGCGGCGAGCCGATACATGCTGCGTTTTCGCGAGAGCGACGCAGCCGAGTTGTTGCTGCGCGACGATTGCCGGCGTCTGCTCGACCTGTTTCGTCATCCTGTGACGGGAGAGATCGTGCTGAACGAAGTCGAGATCGCGCTCTACAAGCAGGCCTGGCTGCAACCCGCAGCCATGGACGCAATGCTCCACTACTACCGCGCCTCACCCTTGGTGCCACCCACGCCGACACAAGCGGGTGCAGCAGGCTTGAAGCTGGAGCCGAAAGACTTCCTCATCCCCATGCCCACCCTGGTGATCTGGGGGGAGCAGGATCCGGCCCTCTTGCCCGTGTTGCTCGACGGGTTGGAGGCCGTCGTGCCCGATCTGCGCATCCATCGCGTGCCGGGTGGTTCGCACTGGGTGGTACACGAGCAGCCACAGGAAGTCGAGACGGCAATCCGTGCGTTCCTGGGTGCGGTTTGAAGCGCGCCACGGCAGTCCGGGCACGCGAGCCTGCGGGGACCACGCCTGCATGCGCGACGACCACCGGGCGGGACGACAGCCGGCAGCGAAGACTGTTCAGCGCAGCATCAAGCGCTCGAGTTGCTGCACCATCGCGATCAGTTTCGGCCTGACCTCCTCCAGCAGGAAGGCGGGGGATAACTGGAACGCCGGGCCGCCGCAGTTGATCGCCATCAACGGCATGCCCCCGCCGGGGTCGAAGCCCAAGGCAATGGCATTCACGTCCGGCTGCCAGTCGCCGAAGGAGCACGCCACGCCCAGCGTGCGATGGTCCTCCAGGGCTTTGTCGATGCCGCGCTTGAGCGCCGGCCAGGCCAGACCGTCGAGCGCGGCCAGATCGTCGTAAACCGCGGCACGCTCGCGCTCGCCCACCGCGGCAAGGTAAGCACGGCCCATCGCCGTGGTGGCCATGGGAATGCGCGAACCTACGTCCAGACTCAGGGTCAGCGCCGAGGCGCTGCGGCAGTTTTCCACATAAATGAGTGACAAGCGGTCGCGTGTACCCAGCGACACCATGGCCTTGGACGCATCGGCCAGTTCCTGCATCAGTGGCCTCGCCACCTGGCGCACATCCATGCGCGCCAGCACCGTGCTACCCAGTGACAGCGTGGCCGTTCCCAGACGGTACTTGCCACTGTCCTCGTCCTGCGCGAGGTAGCCCAGGCGCGTGAGCGTGTAGGTCAGGCGCGAGACGGTGGACTTGGGCAGTTTGCAGCGCTGGGCAATCTCCATGTTGCCCAAGGACTTGTCGCGCGAGCGAAAGCTGGACAACACCTCCAGCCCCCGCGCCAGCGCCGTGACGAATTGACGGTTGTCCTCTGCGCCGGGGCTCGGTTCGCCGATCCGCTTGGGCTGCGACGCTTGGGAGATGGACGTTTTCATGGTCGGGGCGAAGTCTCGATGCTTGCTGCGAAGGTGGCGCCTGGCCAAGCTTGACAGCCCAACCAACACGCCGAACAATCGTCACCATATTTCACGGAACAAAATTCCGCAATGCGGTTTTACCGCCGATCGCATTGTGTCCGCTTTCTCCCACCCTGCGCAGGTATGGCGCACATGGATCGCCCATGGATATCGACTTGTGTCCCGAGTACGCCGATTTCTGTGCTGAAGTGCGCGGGTTTTTAAGCGCGGCCCTGCCAGTCGACATCCGCCGCAAGGTGTTGCGCGGCTCGCGCCTGGAGAAGGGCGATTTCGTGCGCTGGCAACGCATCCTGCATGCCCAGGGCTGGGCCGCGCCGAATTGGCCGGAACCATTCGGCGGCACCGGCTGGAACGCTGTTCAGCAAGCCCTGTTCGACGAGGAATGCGCCCTGGCTGGCGCGCCGCGGCAACTGCCCTTCGGCCTGAAGATGCTGGCTCCTGTGCTGATGCGTTTTGGCAGCGAGGCCCAGCGCCGGGATCTGCTGCCCGACATCGCCAGTGGCACGGTGTGGTGGTGCCAGGGCTATTCCGAGCCGGGCTCGGGCTCGGACCTGGCCTCGCTCAAAACCCGCGCGCTGCGCGACGGCGAGGACTACATCGTCACCGGGCAGAAAACCTGGACCACGCTCGGTCAATACGCCGACTGGATGTTTTGCCTGGTGCGCACCGACGTCGCGACCAAGCCGCAGCAGGGCATTTCCTTCTTGCTCATCGACATGCGCTCACCCGGCGTCACGCTGCGTCCCATCATCACCCTGGATGGAGAACACGAGGTCAACGAGGTCTGGTTCGACGAGGTTCGCGTGCCCGTGGCCAACCGCGTGGGCGAGGAGAACCAGGGCTGGACCATTGCCAAATACCTGCTCGGTCACGAGCGCAGCAATATTGCGGGTGTGGGCATCGTCAAGCGGGAGCTGGCACGCCTGAAGGACATCGTTGCCCGGACCGACGCCAACGGCCAGCGCCTGCGCGGCGATGCGCTGTTCGCGGTGCGCGTCGCCCAGATCGAGATCGATCTGCTGGCGCTGGAAGCGACGCAACTGCGCATGCTGCAGCGCGATGGCCCGCCGGGACCGGAGAGTTCCATGCTCAAGGTGCTGGGCAGCGAGTTGCAGCAGCGCCTGTCGGAACTGCTGATGCACGCCGCGGGCCAGCGCGCCCTGCCCTTCGCGCCTGCCGCAGAGGGCGTCGAAGCACCCGCAGCCATGGCCGAGACTGAAGACCAGGGTGACGATCTGCTCGCCGCACAGTACGCCAACTGGCGCAAGCTCTCCATTTTTGGCGGCAGTAACGAAATCCAGAAGAACATTCTGGCCCGCGCCTTGGGTTTGTGAAGGAAACCGCATGCAGTGGCAACCCACCGATGATCAGTGCCAACTGGCGGACGCGCTGCGCCGCTTCATGCAGCGCGACTACGGCTTCGCCCAACGCCGCGCTTCGGCATCCGCGGATGGCTTCAGTCCGCAAGCCTGGGCAACCTTGGCCGAACTCGGCATCACCGCCCTGCTTGTGCCCGATGCCCACGGCGGCTTGAACGCGAGTGTGCAGGACGGCCTGCATGCCTTGCAGACCCTTGCCCCGGCGCTGCCGCTGGAGCCGGTGCTGGCAAGCGCGCTGCTGGCCACCCAACTGCTCGCCGCCAGCGAAGACAGCGCGGCCACGCAAACCTGGCTGCCGCGCCTGGCCGTGGGCCAGGCGATCGCCACACCTGCGGTGTTCGAGCTGGGCGAAGGCTTCGACATCGAGCAGCCCACGACCCAGGCGACGCGCCATGCCGACGGCTGGCGGCTTGACGGCACCAAGACCCTGGTGCTGCAGGCGCCCTTCGCCGATCTCCTGCTGGTATCGGCATGCGCCGAGGACGCCACGATTGCCTGGTTCGCCGTGCCCGCACGCAGCCGCGGCGTCAGCCTGCAACCCTATGCCCTGCTCGACGCCCAGCGTGCCGCCGACGTGAAGCTGGATGGTGTGCAGCTTGCTGCCGATGCCCGCATCGATCCGGCCGGCCAGGGCGCGGCGATGGCTGAAGACATGCGCGCCTTGTGGCTGGCAGGGCTGTGCGCCGAAAGCGTTGGTCTTTTGCAGGCCACCCTGGACGCCACGGTCACTTATCTCAACACCCGCCAGCAATTCGGCCAGCCCATCGGACGCTTTCAGGTGTTGCAGCACCGCGCCGTGGACATGTGGATGGAGGTGGAGCAGGCGCGCTCGATGGCCCTGCTCGCCGCCGAGATGTGCACCCACGGCGACGCCCCGCAACGCAGCCGCGTGCTCGCCGCTGCCAAAGCGCGGGTTGGCCAGGCCTGTCGCTTCGTCTCGCAGCAGGCGGTGCAATTGCACGGCGGCATGGGCATGACCGACGAGATGCAGGTGAGTCATTGGTTCAAGCGCCTGACCACCATCGAACTCTGGCTGGGCGACAGCGATGCCCAGTTGCAGCGTGTCGCCCGCGGCCCGCTCGCGGCCTGAACCTTTCAGGAGAATCCCCATGCCTGCACGCCAAGCCCGCGCCGTGGTTTGTCGAAGCCCGCAACGCGCATTCGAGATCGAGACCATTCGTGTCGATCCACCGCGTCGCAACGAAGTCACCATCCGCCTTGCCGCCTGCGGCGTGTGCCACAGCGACCTCTCGGCCACCAACGGCACCATTCCGATGGCGCCGCCCCTGGTGTTGGGGCATGAAGGCGCCGGTATCGTGGTCGATGTCGGCGAGGGCGTGACCCGACTCGCCGTGGGCGATGCCGTGGTCAGCTCCTTCGTCAGCATGTGCGGGCGTTGCCGCTATTGTCAGACCGGCAGGCCGCAGCTCTGCGACCAGGCCGCCAGGGCTCTCACCACCCTGCCCGACGGCACGGTACGCACGTTCGACGCCACCGGCCAGCCCCTGTCGGTGTTTTCCGGTTGCGGCGTGATGGCCGAATACGCCACGTTGCATGTGGACAGCGTGGTGAAGATCGATGCTGCCATGCCGCTCGAGCCGGCCTGCCTGATGGCCTGCGGCGTGATGACCGGCGTGGGCGCAGTGTTCAATACTGCGCGGGTGCAGGCCGGCTCGAGCGTGGCCGTGTTCGGCTGCGGCGGCGTCGGGTTGAGCGCGATCCAGGGTTGCACCATCGCCGGGGCCGCCAGCATCATCGCGGTGGACACCGTCGCTCACAAGCTCCAGTTCGCGCGCCTGTTCGGCGCCACCGACACTGTGGATGCGAGCCTGGAGCCCAACGTGGTCAAGGCCATCAAACGGCTGAGCGACGGCGGCGTGGATTACGCGTTCGAGTGCGTCGGCCTGGGCACGCTCGTCGCGCAGGCCTATGGCAGCCTGCGCAAAGGGGGCACGGCCGTGGTGGTGGGCGTGGCCGCTCAGTCCGATGTCACCAGCGTGCGTACTGCCAGCCTCACCTTCGAGGAAAAGACCCTCACCGGCAGCTACTACGGCTCGGCCCGGCCGCAACAGGATTTTCCCCGGCTCATTGCGCTGTACCGCGCCGGACGCTTGAAGCTCGATCAGCTCATCACCCAGCGTTATCGGCTCGACCAGGCCGCCCAAGCCTTCGGCGACCTGCAAGCCGGGCGCAATGCCCGCGGTGTCATCGTGTTCGACCCCGCCTGAACGGCGTTCCTTTGCTGACACTCTCCAACGGACTTCCCATGCAAAACTTTCAGGACAAAACAGCCGTCATCACCGGTGCCGCCGGCGGCATCGGCGTGGCCCTGGCGCGGCAGGCGGCCGCGCGCGGCATGAAGCTGGTGCTGACCGATCTCGACGTCGACCGCTTGCAACACGCCACAGCCAGCCTTGGCCTGCCGCCCGGACGTCTGTTGCTGCACGCGGCCGACGTCAGCCGTGAGGCTGATGTGGCCGCCCTGGCCGATGCCGGCTTCGCCCGTTTCGGCGCCGTGCATCTGCTGTTCAACAACGCCGGTGTGGGCTGCAGCCGACTCACCACCGAGCACAGCACCGCCGACTGGGACTGGGTGCTGGGGGTCAACCTGATGAGCGTGGTCCACGGCATTCGCCATTTCGTGCCGCGCATGCAGCAGCAACACGAGCCCAGCCATGTGGTGAACACCGCCTCCGCAGCGGGCCTGGTGTCGAGCCCCGGCATGGCGGCCTACAACGTGAGCAAGCATGGCGTGGTCACGTTGTCGGAAACCCTGTATGCGGAGCTTGCCGAGCAGGACTCGCGGGTCGGTGTTTCGGTGCTGTGCCCAGCCTGGGTGCCCACCGGCATCAACCAGAGCGGGCGCCACCGGCAGCCGCGTTTCGGCGCCGAGCCCGAACTGTCGCCGCAATCAGCCGCCTACGCTGCGCGTATGGCCCAGGCGGTGCAGTCCGGCAAGCTCACGCCCGACGACATCGCCCGCGTCACGTTCTCTGCCGTGGAGCAAGGGCAGTTCTACATCGTGCCGCACCGCAAAATTTTGCAGGCGGTGGAGCTGCGTTGCCAGGACATGGTGCAGGGCCGTAATCCCACGCCGCTGACGCCCCCGGTTTCACCCACGCCCCCCACCGCTGCCGAGGTGTCCCGATGAAAGCCCTGCTGTGCATGGCCTATGGCCCGATCGACACGCTGCGTCTGGGCGACGCGCCCGACCCCACCGCAGCACCCGGCGAGGTGGTGATCGCGGTGCGCGCCTGCGGGTTGAACTTTCCCGACGCACTCATCGTCCAGGGTCTCTACCAGACCAAGCCACCCCTGCCCTTCTCGCCCGGCGCCGAGTTTGCCGGGACCATTCTGCAGACAGGCGCTGGCGTGACGGCCTACAAGCCGGGCGATGCCGTCATCGCCTTCGCCGGCCACGGCGGCCTGGCCGAACGCTGCGCGGTGGACACACGCCGCGTGATGCCCCTGCCGGCCGGCATGAGCTTTGAGCAAGGTGCGGCGTTCATGCTGACCTACGGCACCGCCATTCACGCGCTGCAAGATGTGGCGCAGTTGCAGCCCGGCGAAACCCTGGCTGTGCTCGGTGCCGGTGGTGGTGTGGGCTTGGCGGCGGTGGACATCGCCAGGGCCATGGGCGCGCGGGTGATCGCCGCGGCATCCAGCAAAGCGAAACTGCAGCTCGCCCAGGCGCATGGTGCCGACGTCCTGCTGGACTATGCCAGCGGTGACCTGCGCCAAGGCCTGCTGGCGCTGACCGACGGCCAAGGCGCCGACGTGGTGCTCGACCCGGTGGGCGGCGCTTACGCCGAAGCCGCACTGCGCGCCACGGCCTGGCGTGGCCGCTACCTCGTGGTGGGTTTCGCGGCGGGCGACATTCCTCGCATCCCGCTCAATCTCGCGTTGCTGAAAGAACGCCAGATTCTCGGCGTCTACTGGGGCGAGGCGGTGCAGCGCAACCCGAAGCAACATGCCGGCAATGTGCGGCAATTGCTGCAAGGGTTCACCGCGGGCAGCCTGCGTCCGGAGATCACCGAGCAGGTGACGCTGGATCAGGCGGCGCAAGCCATCGCGCGGCTCAGCCGGCGCGAAACGATGGGCAAGATCGTGGTGCGGATCGGCCGATCCGGCGACGCCGGCGCTTGAGACACTGTGCCTCAGCCGTGGGCGTGGGCAAACACCAGATAGGCTTCGCCGCCATCACGCACCAGGCGGCACCTGGCGCCATGGGGCAGGGTCAGCTTGGTCCGCACATGGCCGAACGGCAGGCCGGTGATAACCGGCACGCCATGCGGCTTGAGTTGGACGCGCAGCCATGCCACGGCAGCCGCCAGGTCGAAGCCGGCATCGTGCGCGGTGAGTTTGTACTCGGTGAATGCGCCCAGCACCACGGCTTTTTGCCGCTGCAGCACACCGGCGTGCAAAAGCTGGGTGAACATGCGCTCCACGCTGTAAGGTTGCTCGGCAACGTCTTCCAGGAACAGCACACCGCGTTGCCTGGGTAGGTAAGGCGTGCCCACCAGGCTGGCCACCAGGCACAGGTTCCCACCCCATAACACACCAGCGGCGTCCAACCCGCGCGGGGCGTCGTCGCAGGTGAAGCCCACCGCCTCCTGGCTGCCGTCCAGGGCGTCGAGAAAGCTGTCCACGGTGATGTCGTCGAGTTTCTCGTTGCCGAAGTCGTAAGCCGCCATCGGTCCGCTGTAGGTGACGGCGCCGGTCTGCGCCAGCACCGCCAATTGCAGCGCGGTGAAATCGCTATGTCCCACCCAGCATTGCTCACGCTGGGTCATGGCCTCGGCCAGCAAGGCATAGTCCAGCCGCGGCAGGATGCGGCCAAGACCATAGCCGCCGCGTGTGGCCAGCACCACCCGCGCCTTGCTGCGCGCTGCCCGGTGGATGGCCTGCAGGCGTTGGGGGTCGGTTCCGGCAAAGCGCTGCACCCGGTTCAAGACCTGGGTGTCACGCTGCACGCGAAAACCGAGTGCCAGTAAATGCCGCTCGGCACGCTCGATGCGCTCGGGCTCGGGCACAGCGCCAGAGGGTGAGATCAGCCGCAGCAGGCCGCGTGCATGGGTTTGATGGGTAGCGTTTGTCGCAGTCATGTGGGTGATCGCCTCAAGCGAGGGCGGTTGATGAAAGGTTGATGCAATCAAGCCGATGGCTCCGACAGAGCGTGACGCCGGGGTCACGGCGATACGCACTGGAAAGCGGCGAGGCACACGAAGATCGGCTACACCTGCGACGGGTTCGCAGTCGCATCACCGGCTTCATCGAGATGCTGCACATCGATCCCCGTGGCGTGCACGCGGCTCTGGGCATCTTCACGGCCCCGATCGCCTTCGGCTTCAATCGGAGTGACCAACTCGACAGCAGCGGTTTCACGCGCTTGTCGCAACTGGTTTCTGCGTTCGCGGAAAAAATCTTGCAGCAGGCGCCCGCAGGAGTCGGCTTCAACATCGGTGTGCAAGATGCAATGGTGGTTCAAGCGCGGTTCATCGAACAGATTCAGTACGCTACCAGCGGCGCCGGTTTTGGGGTCGCGGGCGCCGAACACGACACGGTCCAGTCGCGCGTGCAGCAGCGCCATCGCACACATGGCGCAGGGCTCCAGCGTGACGTAGAGGGTGCAGCCCGGCAGGCGGTAATTGCCGAGCAGGCTGGCGGCCTGGCGCAGGGCGGTGATTTCCGCGTGGGCCGTGGGGTCGCTGTCGCCGATGGGCCGGTTGTAGCCCGTGGCGATGACTCGGCCCCCATGCACGATCACCGCGCCCACAGGCACCTCACCCAGCAGCCAGGCGTTTTGCGCCTGATCGAGCGCCAGGCGCATGAAAGCGCGGTCGGTTGAATCGGCTTCGGTCATCGCCGTGGTCATGTCGGTGCGGGCAAGGCCAGCGCGTTCAAGGCGAGGAAGGCGCGTTCACTGGCCTGGTCTGCAAGGCCTGGTTCAGCTTCTGCTTGAACTGGTCCAGCGCTGCAGCACCTTGCGCCGGGGTATTGATGCTCGGATCCAGTGAGACGGATGCCTTGGCTCCGCCAGCTTGAGAGCCGACTGGGGGCGGTGCCAGCTCGGTCTTGGCCAGCCAGGCGACGATGAGCAGCGCCAGCAACAAACCGATCAATCCGAAACCTGCACGCATGGCGGTTCACTCCCACTCGATCGTGGCCGGGGGTTTGGAGGAGACGTCGTAGGTCACGCGGTTGATGCCGCGCACCTCGTTGATGATGCGGCTGGACACTTTTTTCAGCAGAGCGTAAGGAAGCTCGGCCCAGTCCGCGGTCATGAAGTCGCTGGTCTGCACGGCGCGCAGCGCGACCACGTGCTCGTAGGTGCGACCGTCGCCCATCACGCCCACGCTCTTGACCGGCAGGAAGACGGCGAACGCCTGACTGGTGAGGTCGTACCAGCTTTTGCCCGTGGCTTCGTCCTTGAAGGCGCGCAGTTCCTCGATGAAGATGGCATCGGCGCGGCGCAGCAGGTCGGCGTAAGAGGGCTTGACCTCGCCCAGGATGCGCACGCCCAAGCCGGGGCCAGGGAAGGGATGGCGATGCACCATGTCGGGAGGCAGCCCCAGCGCCACGCCCAGTTCACGCACCTCGTCCTTGAACAGCTCGCGCAACGGCTCCAGCAGTTTGAGCCCCAGGGTTTCAGGCAGGCCGCCGACGTTGTGGTGGCTCTTGATGGTGGTGGCCTTCTTGGTCTTGGCGCCGCCGGACTCGATGACGTCCGGATAAATGGTGCCTTGCGCCAGCCACTTGGCATTCACCAGCTTCTTGGCCTCACGCTGGAAAACCTCGACGAACTCGCGGCCGATGATCTTGCGCTTTTGCTCGGGGTCGCTGACACCTTGCAGGTGGCCGAGGAACTGGGTGCCGGCGTCTACATGCACCACCTTGGCATGCAGGCGTCCGGCGAACATCTCCATCACCGTCGTGCCTTCATTCATGCGCAACAGGCCGTGATCGACGAACACGCAGGTGAGCTGGTCGCCGATGGCGCGGTGGATCAGCGCCGCGGCAACGCTGGAATCGACCCCGCCTGACAGGCCGAGGATGACGTCCTCGATGCCCACCTGCTCGCGGATGCAGGCCACGGCCTCGGCGATGTAGTCACCCATGATCCAGTCACCCCGGCAGCCGCAGATGCCGCGCACAAAGCGCGTCAGGATGGCCTTGCCCTGCAAGGTGTGCGTCACCTCGGGATGAAACTGCACGGCGTAGTAGCCGCGTGTCTCGTCGGCCATGCCGGCGATCGGGCAGCTTGGCGTGGACGCCATCGGTTTGAAACCTGGTGGCAGCACCGTCACCTTGTCGCCATGGCTCATCCAGACCTTGAGCATGCCGTGGCCTTCGGGCGTGCTGAAATCTTCGATGCCATCGAACAATCGAGTATGGCCACGGGCGCGCACCTCGGCATAGCCGAATTCGCGGTGCTCGCTCCATTCCACCGTGCCGCCGAGTTGTGCGGCCATGGTCTGCATGCCGTAGCAGATACCGAGCACCGGCACGCCTACCTCCCAAACCGCCTGCGGCGCACGCAACTCTTGGTCCTCATAGGTGCTGGCGTGGCTGCCGGAGAGGATGATGCCCTTGAGCCCCTTGTGCGCCAGTTCGCGGATGAAAGCATCGCTGACGTCGTTCGGGTGGATTTCACAGTACACATGCGCTTCGCGCACGCGGCGGGCAATGAGCTGAGTCACCTGGGAACCAAAGTCCAGGATCAGGATGGTGTCGTGCATGAAGGCAGGTTCAAGTGACGATGGGGTCATGGAGGTGTGGTGCTCTGCTCACACACCGCCTCAGGATCAATCGACGTGATAGTTGGGCGCTTCCTTGGTGATCTGCACGTCGTGCACGTGGCTTTCCCGCATCCCGGCCGAGGTGATCTCCACGCACTGCGCCTGACCGCGCATGGCGTCGATGCTGGGGCAACCGCAATAGCCCAGGGACGAGCGCACGCCACCGACCAGCTGATAGAGGATGGCCGCGAGCGAGCCCTTGTAGGGCACACGGCCTTCGATGCCCTCGGGCACGAACTTCTCGGCTCCGGCAGCGGCCGAAGCCTGGGTGCCGTCCTGAAAGTAGCGGTCGGCCGATCCGGCGTTCATCGCGCCGATGGATCCCATGCCGCGGTACGTCTTGTACGAGCGGCCCTGGAACAAAATCACTTCGCCCGGGGCTTCCTCCGTGCCGGCGAACATGCTGCCCATCATCACGGTGTGCGCTCCAGCGGCGATGGCCTTGGCGATGTCGCCGGAGTAACGCACGCCGCCATCGGCGACCAGCGGCACACCGCTGCCTGTCAGTGCTTGCGCGACGTTGGCGATCGCGGTGATCTGCGGCACACCGACCCCGGCGACGATGCGCGTCGTGCAAATGGAACCCGGGCCGATGCCGACCTTGACGCCATCGGCCCCTACATCGGCCAGTGCCCGCGCCGCTTCGGCGGTGGCGATGTTGCCGCCGATCACGTCGACATCCGGGTAGCACTGCTTGACCCAGCGCACGCGGTCGATCACGCCCTGGCTGTGGCCATGCGCGGTGTCGACCACGATCACATCCACACCGGCGCGCACCAAAGCCTCCACGCGCTCTTCGGTGCCATCGCCCACACCCACGGCCGCGCCGACGCGCAGCTTGCCCTGGGGATCGCGCGCCGCGTTGGGACGCTCGGTGGCTTTCTGGATATCTTTCACCGTCATCAAGCCGCGCAGCTCGTAGGCATCGTTGATCACCAGCACCCTTTCCAGCCGGTGTCGGTGCATCAGCGCCTTGGCTTCGTCCACCGTGGCGCCTTCACGCACCGTGACCAGCCGCTCGCGCGGGGTCATGATGTCGCGCACGGGCAGATCGAATCGCGTCTCGAAACGCAAATCCCGGTTGGTGACAATGCCCACCACCTTGTTGTTCTCGATCACCGGAAAACCCGAAATGCCATGCTGCCGCGACAGGTTGACCACGTCGCTGACCTTGACGCCCGGCGAAATGGTGATCGGGTCCTTCAGCACTCCGGATTCGTAGCGCTTGACACGCGCCACCTCCGTGGCCTGCGCCTTGGGTGTGAGGTTTTTATGGATGATGCCGATGCCGCCTTCCTGGGCCATGGCAATGGCCAGCTTGGACTCGGTCACCGTGTCCATCGCCGCCGAGATCAGCGGAATGTTCAGGCGCACGCGGCGTGTGAGCTGGGTGGAAAGGTCGGTGTCTTTGGGTAGAACTTGAGAATAAGCTGGGACCAGTAAGACGTCGTCAAAGGTCAACGCTTTTCCGAGCAGGCGCATAAATCCTCCAGGCGCAAAAGTCGATGATAAAAGACCGCGCACTCCTGCACCCGAGTACGCAGGTGCGGCATGCCTGCAACACCTGCCCGGATGTGAGGCCGCGCGGCATGAAAACAGGGCTTTGCGGCGGTCAAATGGCTTAAGCTTTTGTACAACCATGGAGCCATGAATGTCCGCATTCGCCCCCGTCCGCCCATCAGTCCGCCAGCTGTGTCGTGTCGCGGTGCCAGCCGCCTTGTTCGCTGTGGCCAACCTTTTCGCGGCCCAGACGGCGGATGCCCAGTGGAAATGGATTTCTCCCGCCGGCGTGGTGCAGTACAGCGACCTGCCGCCGCCACCGAATATTCCGCTCAAAAATATCCTGGCCAAACCGGCAGCCGCTCCCATGCGGACCAACGCGCCCGCAGCGAGCGCGGCTTCGGCTTCTGGTCTGCCGACTGCGTCGGCATCAGTTCCCAAGGTCACAGCGCAAACCCAGGCCACGCGCGAGCTGCAGCAAAAGCTGGAGCAAGACAAGCGCGCGAAGGAGGCGGCGCAACGTTTGCAACAGGAGTTCGACGCACAAACCAGACAGGCAAACTGCCAACATGCCCAACGTCAGTTGCAGACGCTCGACAGCGGCGTACGCCTGGCTGAGGTGGATGCGCATGGCAATCGCGCCTTTCTCACGGACGCCCAACGCGCCGCTCAACGCCAACAGGCCATGGCTGCGGTTGCGAGCTACTGCCGCTGAAGGTGGCACGGCATCTGCCTGCCTGTCGCCGGTGCGAACAGCCCAAGCCGTGTTGGCCCTCACCCGGAGCCTGTTTCAGCAGTGCAGTTCGGGCCTGTGATTCAAGCTGCAGCGGCGGCCAGTTCCAGCATCAGACGAATGCGAATCTTCACGGCGTTCAAGCCGTCGAAGTCGCCCCCCGACAAAGCTCCCATGCGCGAGGCGTAAGCCACCCTGATGCCGGTTGCCTCGGCCTCGTCAAGGGCAGTTTGCAACTGCTCATGCACCGTGCCGCTGCCCGTTCCCAGCACCACCAAACCCGCCAGCTTGTGGCTTGGATCGCCGCTTTGCGATGACCGCATCAAGGCCCGCACCACCGCGCCGTCTGCGCCCGCATGGCTATGCACCAACTCCACGCGGGGCCAGCCTTCCCTTGGGGGTTGCCATGGTGTCAGCGACAACGGGTCTGACGGTTGCAACGGCAGCAGGCGCGTGATCTGCACGCCCTGCACGCCGACGAAACCGAGCGGGCCGCGTTCGCCGGACGAAAACGCATCCACCGCCGTCGGCTGTGCTTTGCTCACATCGCAAGCGCCATGGATGCGCCCATGCAGCACGCAGACCACGCCAAGCCCTTGTGCCTGCTGGCTCGAGGCGACTTGCACCGCGTCGTAGAGATTGCGCGGTCCATCGGCCGAGAGCGCGGTAGCGGGGCGCATCGCCGCTGTCAGAACCACAGGCTTGCCTGCCGGCAACACGCAATGTAGGAAGTAGGCGGTTTCCTCCAGTGTGTCGCTGCCGTGGGTGACGACGCAACCAGCCACGTCTTCCTGCTGCAACCCGTCGCGGATGCGTCTGGCGAGTTGCTCCCAGACGGCAGCACCCATGTCCTTGCTGTCGATGCTCGCGATTTGCTCGACCTGCAAGTTCGCAAGTAGCTCGATGCCGGGAGCGGCGGCAACAAGAGCGGCGATATCGAGCACGCCGGCCCGGTAGCCGGCCTGCGCCGCATGCGCCGTGGAGACCCCAGCGATGGTGCCTCCGGTACCGAGCACGATCACTTTGGGCAGGGAAATATCGATTTTTGATTGCATGTGATGATGATCTGGATAAAAATACAGGCTGTTGATGATGACAGTATCCGGCTTAATATTCTGGCCTAGCCTCGAAGCCCAACCCAGGGGTCAGCACCTTGGATTGGTCCTCTGACTTGCTTGAGAGAGAAAGCACCATGCCGACACCCAGCACCAAGCTTACTGCGCGTCAGGGAGAAATCCTCACGCTCATTTCCAAGGCCATCGAGCGCACCGGCTACCCACCCACGCGCGCCGAAATTGCCGCTGAACTGGGCTTTCGTTCAGCTAACGCCGCCGAAGACCATCTGCATGCCCTGGCGCGCAAGGGCATGATCGAACTCTCTCCGGGAACGTCGCGTGGCATCCGGCTCACCTCCACTGCGAGGCAAACGGTGCGGCCGGCAACCTGCCGCCCGCACGCGCGCGCCCTGCCCGGCATGGAACAACTCTTGCTGCCGCTCATCGGCCGTGTGGCTGCCGGTAGCCCCATTCTGGCGCAGGAACATATCGAACAGACCATCGGTGTCGAGGCCCGAATGTTTGCATCCCGGCCTGACTATCTTCTCAAGGTCAAAGGCATGAGCATGCAGGAAGCCGGCATTCTGGATGGCGACCTGCTGGCCGTGAAACAGACGCAGGATGTGCGCAACGGCCAGATTGTCGTGGCGAGGCTGGGCGATGAAGTCACGGTCAAGCGTCTGCAACGCAAAACCGGGCACATTGAACTGCTGCCGGAAAACCCGGATTTCGCGCCCATCGTGGTGCAGCCTGATCAGGTCTTCGTCATCGAGGGGCTGGCAGTTGGGCTGATTCGCAGCGGCTTTTGATCTGGCACATGAACTGCAGAAACGACGTTCTTGCAGGGCGGCATCGTCCGGATGCCTATTTGCCAGCTGATCCCGATCGGTGGCCCATGTGCAGCGGTTCGGCGCTGACCAGCATGCCGTCGGCATCGGCATAGAGCCAGTCACCAGGTCGCACCGTGACGCCCTGAATCCGAATCGCAAGATCGCGCTGTCCGGCGCCCTGCTTGCGCGGCGGCATCGGCATGGCAGCCAAGGCGCGCACGCCGACAGGGGCTGCGGCGATTTCAGCGATATCCCGCACGCATCCGTCGATCACCACACCCGCCCAGCCGCTGCGCGCCGCCAGCGCAGCGAGATTGCCGCCGAACAGTGCGTGCCGCATTGAGCCGCCACCGTCGACCACCAGCACCCGCGCCATGCCGGCGTCCCCCAGCACTGCGCGAACCAGGCCGTTGTCTTCGAAACATTGCACGGTACTGACTTGACCGTAAAAGGACTGCAAGCGGCCGAAGTTCCTGAACAGCGGCGGCAAAACCCGAAGCAGACCCGTGGAGATCGCCTCCGGATGCTGGTCGCAAAAATCGCAGATTGACATCGACGATGGCATGCTCTTGCTCCTGATGTCATGGTGAGCCGACCCT
The DNA here is from genome assembly GCA_013044035.1 of Burkholderiales bacterium. Lineage (GTDB taxonomy): Bacteria > Pseudomonadota > Gammaproteobacteria > Burkholderiales > Burkholderiaceae_C > Thiomonas_A. The sequence continues at coordinate 106,436 of JABEVE010000026.1, read as the reverse complement.
GGCCTTGCAGCCTATTGGAACGGCAAACCGTGCAGTCTTCCTTGCGCGAAATCAAAAGGCGCGACCTCGTTCTTCCGGTCGGGGTTCATTGTGTACAGATTGCCACCCGGTGGTGCATGCCGACGGCGTTATCCTCTTGACCTGACGTTTGAATCCTGACGACGCTTTTGATGAGTTCCTTGCTGCACTGGCTCCACCCCTGGTATCCATCCTGGCCGATGGCGCTTTTCCTGTTGGGCGGTGCGGCCTTGTATTGGCGCGGCAGCCGCAGGCAGCACACGCCCTGGTGGCGGCAAATGTGGTTCTGGCTCGGCTGGCTGCTCACGTACCAAGGGCTGCAGACCCAGTGGGACTACTACGCCGAACATCAGTTCTTTTTGCACATGCTGCAGCAGATGGCGCTGCATGACCTCGGCCCCTTGTTGGTGATGCTGGCCTGGCCCGTCCCTACGTGGCGCGCGGGCATTCCAGCGCGGTGGCGCAGTCGCTACCTGACGCCCCTGATGCGCACCCCGCCGATGCGGGGCATCACCGATTTCGTGCTCAACCCCTGGATTGCTGGCGCCCTGTTCTCCGGGCTGGTCGTGTTCTGGCTGGTGCCCTTCATCCATGTGGGCGTCATGCTCAACACCATGCTCTACCAGTTGATGAACTGGACCATGGTGGTCGACGGGCTGCTGTTCTGGTGGCTGGTGCTCGACCCGAGGCCCGCGCCACCTGCGCACATGCGACCGGGGGGACGCATTTTCCTGCCCATCGTCGCCATGATCCCGCAAATGATTCTGGGTGCCGTGCTGGCGCTGACGAGTGCGGACTGGTACCCCATCTACACCCTGTGTGGCCGAGCGATATCAGGCATCGATCCGCTGACGGATCAACATCTTGGCGGCTTGATCCTGTGGATTCCGGCCTCCGGCATCAACGTCATTGCCGCCATGGTGGCTTTGCGGAACTGGATGCGGTTGTCGGAGCGTGGCCGTTTGCCGGTACTCTCACGCCAAGCCACCGCAGTGAACTCTCCCGCTCCCGCCCCCAGGCCTGTGGGCTGAAGTCGATTGCGGCAGCGGACATCAACCAGAACGGCCGCCCGGCCTCGGCTCAATCGGCCAGCAACTGTTTGACATCGTGCACGATGGACGGCACAGGGGTGAGGTCTGAGCCGATCAAAATACCGCGCCCGTCTTTGTCGAAGACATAGATGGCGGCACTGTGGTCGACCACATATTGGCCCGACTTGTCTTTCTTGCCCAGTTGGTAGGCAACGTGGTAACGCTTGGCTACATCCTCGATGTCCTGCGGTGTCCCCGTCAGGCCAATGGCTTGCGGGCTGAAAGCCTGGGTGTAGGCACGCAGAATGGGAAGTGTGTCGCGCGCAGGGTCCACCGAAACCATCAGGATTTGCACATCCTTGCCTTGGGGCCCCAACTCCTTCACCGCCTCGGCCAGATGCGCCATGGTCAGGGGACACACATCCGGGCAATGGGTATAGCCAAAATACAGGATGACGACCTTGCCCTTGTAGTCGGCCGCCGTCACCTTTTGCCCCGTGTCCGAGATCAGGTTGAATTTCAAATTGGCCAATACGGCGCTGACATTGTCGAGATCCCAATGCTGCTTTTGACCGCAGGCCGCAAGCGAGCTGGCCAGGGCCAGCGCAGCGGTAGCCAGGAGAAAGGTTCTGCGTCGTGGGTTCAAGTTCATGCGATAGGCCAAGTGGACGTTTCGGCCATCATCGTAGCCGCCTGAAACAAGGCCGGGAGACGTCCCCTTGTCGCAGCGGAGCAGCCCGAAGCAGGCTGGCTTGTGCTCTGCGGATGCGCCAGCGCAGGCCCATGAGAGACAGGCTGCAATGCAAAAGGTTCCGGTTGACGGACGTGGCCTTGCGCACCAGCAAGGCCACGCAAGAAGCAGGTCGCACCCGAGATCTCAATGTACGGTGCGCTGGAACACGATCTGGCCATCTCGCACATCCACCGGCACGACCGACTTCGGTCCGAAGCCGCCTTCCAGGATGCGTCGGGACAGTGGATTCTCGATCTGGCTCTGGATTGCACGCTTCAAGGGCCTCGCGCCGAACACAGGGTCGTAACCCGCCTTGGCCATTTCGGCAATCGCCGCAGCCGTGACTTCCAGTTTGATGTCCATCTGCGCCAGCCGACTTTCCAGCGATTTGAGCTGAATACGCGCAATATCCCCGATCTGCGCCTGGCTCAGCGCGTGGAACACCACCACCTCGTCGATGCGGTTCAGGAACTCGGGCCGAAAATGCTGTTTGACCTCGATCCAGACGGCATCACGAATCGCCTCCTGCGGTTGCCCGGCCATGGCCATGATGTGCTGCGATCCCAGATTGGACGTCATGACGATGACCGTGTTCTTGAAGTCGACGGTGCGGCCCTGGCCGTCCGTCAGGCGGCCGTCGTCGAGCACCTGAAGCAGCACGTTGAACACGTCCGGATGCGCCTTTTCCACCTCGTCGAGCAGGATCACGCTGTAGGGCTTGCGCCGCACCAACTCGGTCAGATAGCCGCCTTCTTCATAGCCGACGTAGCCCGGCGGCGCGCCAATCAAGCGCGCAACCGAATGCTTCTCCATGAATTCGCTCATGTCGATGCGAATGAGGTGATCCTGGCTGTCGAACAGAAACTCGGCCAGGGCTTTACACAACTCGGTCTTGCCAACTCCCGTGGGGCCAAGAAAGAGGAAGGAGCCGTAAGGCCGGTTCGGGTCTGACAAACCTGCGCGTGACCGACGAATGGCGTCGGACACGGCCTGAATCGCCTGATCTTGGCCCACCACCCGCTGGTGCAGTTTGTCTTCCATCTGCAGCAGCTTGTCGCGCTCGCCTTGCAGCAGTTTGGACAGGGGAATGCCGGTCATACGGCTGACCACCTCGGCGATCTCCTCGGCTCCAACCTGGGTTCGCAACAGACGTGGCGTGGCTTTGTCGCCCTTGGTGCGGCCAGCCGACTCCTGGGCCTGGGCGTCTTTCAACTGCCGCTCCAGTTCGGGCAGACGGCCATATTGCAGTTCAGCCACCTTGTTGAAATCGCCCTTGCGCGTCAGCTCCTCGATCTGAAAACGCATCGCGTCGATCTGCTCTTTCACCTGTGCAGATCCCTGGACTGCGGCTTTCTCCGCCTTCCAGATCTCCTCAAGGTCGGAATACTCCTTTTGCAGCTTGGCGATTTCGTCTTCGATCAGGCCAAAGCGCTTTTGCGAGGCTTCGTCCTTTTCCTTGCGCACGGCTTCGCGCTCGATCTTGAGTTGAATGATGCGGCGGTCCAGCCGGTCCATCACCTCGGGCTTGGAGTCGATTTCCATCTTGATGCGCGAGCCGGCTTCGTCGATCAGGTCGATGGCCTTGTCGGGCAGGAAACGGTCGGTGATGTAACGGTGGCTCAGTTCGGCCGCGGCGACGATGGCCGGGTCGGTGATGTCCACGCCATGGTGCAACTCATAGCGCTCTTGCAGGCCACGCAGGATGGCGATGGTCGCCTCGACCGTGGGCTCGTCCACGAGCACTTTCTGGAAGCGCCGCTCCAGCGCGGCGTCCTTCTCGATGTATTTGCGATACTCGTCCAAGGTTGTGGCGCCAATGCAGTGCAACTCACCTCGTGCCAAGGCGGGTTTGAGCATGTTGCCCGCATCCATCGCGCCTTCGGCCTTGCCGGCGCCGACCATGGTGTGAATTTCATCGATGAACAAAATCACCCGGCCCTCTTCGGCCGCCACCTCTTTGAGCACGGCCTTCAGCCGCTCCTCGAACTCGCCACGGAACTTGGCGCCTGCCAGCAGCCCAGCCATGTCCAGCACCAGCACACGCTTGTTTTTCAGCGTCTCCGGCACTTCGCCACTGACGATGCGCTGGGCCAGACCCTCGACGATGGCCGTTTTGCCCACACCTGGCTCGCCGATCAACACCGGGTTGTTCTTGGTGCGCCGCTGCAACACCTGGATGGTGCGGCGGATTTCGTCGTCGCGGCCAATCACCGGGTCGAGCTTGCCGGCGCGGGCGCGCTCGGTCAGGTCGAGGGTGTATTTGTTCAAGGCCTCGCGCTGCTGCTCGGCGTCGGCACTGTTCACGCTCTGGCCGCCACGCACGGCGTCAATCGCCGTCTCCAGCGATGTGCGTGTCAGGCCCACCTCGCGCGTCAGCCTGCCGGCCTCGCCCTTGTCGTCGGCCAATGCCAGCAGGAACAATTCACTGGAAATGAACTGGTCGCCGCGCTTGCCAGCCTCCTTTTCGGTCAGGTTGAGCAGATTGTTCAACTCGCGACTGATTTGAATATTCCCCTCGTTGCCCTGCACCTGCGGCAGTCGACCCAGCGCCGCCTGAGCCGCGGTGGCCAACCCCTGCACATAAACCCCGGCACGCCCCAACAAAGCTTTCGGGCCATCCTGCCGCAGCAGGGCCACCAGCAGGTGAATCGGTTCAATGTAAGGATTGTCCTGCGTCACGGCCAGGGACTGAGCTTCGCTCAGGGCTTCCTGGAATTGGGTGGTGAGTTTCTCGAATCGCATGGATGACTCCGTGTTGCCTATGCCAGCAGATGCGGCTGCGTTCATACATTTTCAAGTTGACGCCTTGGCCTGATCTTGATCTAGATAAACCCAGTCTGCGGTTTACAGGGCATACTGCGCCTGACAGCCGCCGACCCGGCGTGGTCATCACATCGCAACTTGCTTGCAATGCAGCATTTCGCCCATATGCTGTTTATAAAGCCTGACGCGTCGACTCGCCATTCAACCTCAACAGCCTCAAACAACCTCAAGGAGTATGACCATGGCCAAAACCGCTGTGCAAACCCCCGCCAACGTCAACGTGACCGACAAGTTCGTCACCGACCTGAAGGAAGTTGCTGCCGATGCCGAGGAACTGCTCAAGCTCACGGCCGGTCAGGCGGGCGACAAGATTGCCGATGTGCGTGGGCGCCTGAGCGATCGCCTGGGCACCGTGCGTCACCAGTTGGAGCAAATCGAGACCGATGTGCTCGAAAAGGGTAAGGAAGTTGCCCGCGTCACCGATCAATACGTGCATGACAATCCCTGGACGTCGATTGGCGCCACTGCTGGCGTGGCGTTCCTGCTCGGTTTGCTGATTGGCCGTCGTTAAAGTTTCTCCGTGGCCGATCGCCCCGACGTTGGCTGGACCGGCAGCCTGCGCGCCCGGCTCGACAACCTGCTGGCCGCAGCGCAAACGCGGCTGGAACTGCTCACGGTCGAACTGCAGGAAGAAAAGCTGCGCCTCGCCCGCCTGTTGTTCATGACGGTGCTGGCAGCCTTGTTCCTGGGTTTCGCCGCCGTGTTCGCCGCGCTCTGGATCACCGTCGCCTTGTGGGACAGCCACCGGTTGCTCGCACTGGGCCTCGCGACCGGCCTGTTCGTCGCCCTGGGCGTGGCTGCTGCCACCGTGGCGGCGCACACCGTGGCGGCCGGCAGCCGCTTGTTCGCTGCGTCCATCAGCGAATTGAACAAAGACCGCTCGGCCTTGAGACGCGAGCCATGACCGTCGAGCGTGCCCATGAGCCCCGAGTCGGTTGAATTGCTGCTGCGCAAGCAGCGCCTGCAACTTCTCGCCGCGGATCAGCGTCGTGGTTGCGTGGGTTTGATCGAGAAGGTGGAGGCCGGCATGAACACCGTGGCCCGCCTGCAGGTCAGTCTGCAAGCCGTCGGTCGGACTCTGAAGGACCGCGCGCCGGCGCTTGCCTTGGCCGGGCTGGTCGTGCTGGTCTGGCGCCCGCGTGGGGTGTTGCGCTGGACGCAGCGCGGTTGGCTCGTGTATCTCGCAACCCACCGTTTGCGCGGTATTTGGGGCACTGCATTAGTAGCCATCGGCAAACTGCGCGGCGAGGCCGAAGCCCGCATCGGCCCAGGGCATGGCGGTTAACTTCGCCGGCGCCGTCCGTCTTGCCGTCGCCCGACTGGGGGAAGGCGAGCGCAGAAATAGCCTGAACAACCAACCTTATCGCGGCTTGGCGCGTGAAATCCGCGTCGGGTTCAGCCGGCTGGTGTGTTGTTGCTTGCCGTGATGCCCCAGCGCGCAAGTGCCGCATCGTCGGCCTCGCGGGCATCAACCCAATGCGCTCCGTCGGGAGTGGTTTCTTTTTTCCAGAAGGGCGCCTGGGTCTTGAGGTAATCCATCAGGAAGGCACAGGCCTCGAATGCCGCATGGCGGTGGGCCGATGCGACGATGAGCAGCACGATGGGGTCGCCCGGCTCCAGGGCACCCACGCGGTGAATCACGGTTGTGGCCTGCAGTGGCCATCGTTGCTGTGCCTCCTGGACCATGAGCGCAATGCTGCGCTCGGTCATACCAGGGTAATGTTCCAGTTCCAGCGCCCGCACCGCCTGTTCGCCCTGCCCGGCCAGAGCCCCGTTGTGGTCACGGCAAACACCTTCGAAACACACCAAGGCACCGATGTCGGTGCGGCCCGAGCGCACGCGACGCATTTCCTCGCCAGCGTCAAAGGAAGCAGTCTGGATCCGGATGGTGGATGTGAAGGCGTTCATGACTGTTTGGCGCCACGCAAGCTCAGCCGCCCGTTACTGGCGGGAAGAACGCCACTTCGCGCCCGGCAATCCAGTGAGATTCGGGCCCAGCCATGACGTGGTCGCAAGCCATGCGCAGGGGTTTGTCCTGGCCAAGTGCCAGAGCGTGGCGGGAACTGCGTGCTGCCAGCCAGACGCGCACCTCAGCCAGGGTGTTCAGGCTGTCGGGCAGATCGAGGGTTTCGCTGCCAAAGCCCACAGCCTCACGCACGCTGGCGAAATAACGGATGGTGGTTTGCATGATGGATTTAGGCGAGCAGCTCGGCGAAAGGAATGAAGTGCACAGGATCGCCCACCTTGAAGGTCATGCCAGCCGGGTTATCCACCAGACCATCGCCCCAGACCGTGGAGGTCAGTACAGCGGAATTCTGGTTGGGGTACAGCGCGACTTGACCATCGGCGTCAAGACGGGCGCGCAGGAATTCGCGACGCTTGTCTGCCCGGGTCCAGGTCGAGGCGCTGGACAACGACAAGCCGCGAGGTGCGAGCTGCTTTGCGCCTTGCAGCGCCAACAGGAAAGGACGCACGAACAGCACAAAGGTGACGAAGCTGGAGACCGGATTACCCGGCAGGCCAATGAAATGCGCACTCCCACCAGTTGGTCGCCGTACACCGCCGAAGGCCAGAGGTTTGCCGGGTTTCATCGCAATTTGCCACAACGCCAGTTGCCCCGAAGCCTGCACAGCGGGTTTGACATGGTCTTCCCCGCCGACGGAGACCCCGCCGGATGTCAGGATGAGGTCATGCTCCGATGCCGCGAGCCGCAGCGCATCTTGCGTCGCGTCCAGCCGGTCGGGCACTTGGCCGAAATCCGTCACGGCGCAACCCAGGCCCTGGAGCAGGCCGCTGAGCAGGAAGCGGTTGCTGTTGTAGATGGCGCCCGCCGGCAGCGGTTCGCCGGGCATGATGAGTTCGTCACCGGTGGACAGCAGGGCCACGCGTGGACGTGGCGCCACTTGTAGCGTGGCGGCGCCGACCGACGCCGCCTGCCCCAGATCCTGGGGCCGCAGGCGGTGGCCACGCTCCAGCACCACGCTGCCGGCCTGCACGTCGCAGCCACGCGGGCGCACCCATTCACCCGGCTTGGGTGCATGCTGCAAGGTGACGGTATCGCCATCGGCCACGCATTGCTCTTGCATCACCACGGCGTCGGCTCCATCGGGCATGAAGGCGCCCGTGAAAATGCGCGCAGCATCACCCGGCTGAAGCGGTTGGCCCAGGCGCCCGGCGGCAATGCGTTGACTGACGCGCAGCCGGGTGGGGATGCTGGTGATGTCGGCACTGCGCACGGCGTAGCCATCCATCTGGGTGTTGGCTGCAGGTGGGACGTCGATGGGACTGCGCACCTCGGCGGCCAGCACGCGGCCCAGGGCTCCGAGGGTGTCCACCGACTCGACATGCCTCAGAGGGTACGCAGCTTGCAGCAGCACCTGCAAGGCGGCATCCACATCGATCAGTGCATGGTCATGAGCTTGCATCGGCACGGCGGAAAAGGAGGTGATTGTCGAGCAGCCATTGGGCCACGGCGGCGGGTTGGTTGATATCGAGAAGGGTAGCCGTGGTGGGTTGCGGCAGGTGGTGCGGTTCATCCGTGGCGATCGCCAGAATATGCGCGTCGTCGGGGTAGCACACCGGTTTACCGGCTCGCTGCCGCCAAACCTCGATTTTAGGAATGGGAGCATGTTTGAAGCCCTCGACCAGGACCCAATCCACTTTGTGCAGCATGGGCAAGAGCGTCTCGACGCTGTGCTCCTCCGGCTTCGCGGACTCCCGCTGCAGCGCCACCAGAAACGCGGAGGCGACCAAGACCTCGTGTGCGCCGGCTTTGCGGTGGCGCCAGGAGTCCTTGCCAGGGTGATCGATGTCGAAGTTGTGATGCGCGTGCTTGATGACCGAGACGACGAGGCCCGCCTGCTTGAAATGGCCAACGAGTTGCTCGACCAGTGTGGTTTTGCCGCTGCCGGAATAACCCGCGAAACCGACCACATGCAGCGGTCTCTCATCCAGCAGCACCTCAGACATGCAAGGCGATATATGTCTTGAGCGCATCGACGTCAGGCTTCATGACCACGAATTTCTGTGGGCGCTGCTCCAGGTTCTCGGCTGACTCCGGACGCTGCGGCTCCTGGCCGATGGCCTCGACCAGCGTCGCCGAGAACTTGGCCGGCAGCGCAGTTTCCACCACCAGCATGGGAATGCCCGGCTCCAGGTGAGCACGCGCCACGGCCACACCATCGGCAGTATGCGGATCGATCATCACGCTGCTGCGCTCCCACACGTCGCGGATGGTCTGCAGCCTGAGCGCGTGGTTGCTGTGGCCGGAAACGATCTCGGCCTGCATTTGGGTGAATGCCTGGTCGCGCGACAGGTCGAAATGACCATGCTTGCCGAGCTGGAGTTCGAATAGGTCGCGCGTACGAGCGGGGTCGCGCCCCAGCATGTCAAACACATAACGCTCGAAATTCGAGGCCTTGGAAATGTCCATCGACGGACTGGAGGTGTGATGGGTTTCGGCCGCGCCGCGCGGCCGGTACACGCCGCTGCGGAAGAATTCGTCCAGCACGTTGTTCTCGTTTGTAGCCAGCACCAGGCGATGGATGGGCAGGCCCATTTGGCGTGCCACATGGGCAGCGAAGATATTGCCGAAATTGCCCGATGGCACGGTGAAAGCCACCGACTCGCCGACGCCACGCACGCTGCGCAGATAGCCCGCGAAGTAATACACCACCTGGGCCACGACCCGCGCCCAATTGATGGAATTGATGGTGCCGATGCGCTTGGCGCGCTTGAAGTTCAGATCGTTCGAAACCGCCTTGACCATGTCCTGACAACTGTCGAACACATCCTGCACTGCGATGTTGTGAATGTTTGCGTCCGCCAGGCTGTACATCTGGGCTGTCTGGAACGGGCTCATCTTGCCGAACGGCGAGAGCATGAACACGCGAATGCCGCGGCGCCCGCGCATGGCGTATTCCGCGGCGCTGCCGGTGTCGCCCGAGGTCGCTCCGAGGATGTTGAGTTCCTGCCCGCTCTTGGCCAGGGCCTGCTCGAATAGCCGCCCAAGCAGTTGCATGGCCATGTCCTTGAAGGCCAGCGTCGGCCCTTCGGACACGCCCACCAGACTGATCTGCGCGTCCAGCGGTTTGATGCGTACCACCTCGGCGCTGCCGAAGGCCTCAGCGGTGTAGGTTGCCCGCACCAAGGCACGCAGGATCGCAGCGTCCATCGGTTCGACATAGGGCCGCAGGATCTCAAATGCCAGATCGGGGTAGCTGAGGCTCTGCAGGTGGCGCAGGTCATCCACGCTAAAACGGGGGTAGTGCTCGGGCAGATACAGCCCGCCATCGGGCGCCAGGCCCTCGAGCAGGATGTCGTCGAAGCGACGCTGTGCGGCCTCGCCGCGTGTGCTCAAGTAAAACATCAGCGCAACTCCTCCTTGCGCAGACGCACGATGGGCGCAAGCACGGTGTCGAGCTTCTGGATGCGCGCCAGGGCCTGATTCATCTGGCACTCCAGGGTCTCGTGGGTCAACAAAATGACGTCGGTGTGCTGGTCGTTCTCGCCGGATGGGCGTTGCAGCAGCGCGTCGATGGACATGCCGCATTCGGCCAGGATATGGGTGATCTCTGCCAGCACGCCGGCTTCGTCGCGCACGCGAATGCGCAGGTAGTACGCGGTGGTCACACGCTCCATCGGCAGGATCGGCGTATTTGCCAATGCCCCCGGCTGGAAAGCCAGATGCGGCACACGGTGCTCGGGGTCGGCGGTATGAAGGCGCGTGACGTCCACCAGGTCGGCGATGATGGCCGAGGCGGTGGGCTCGGACCCGGCACCCTTGCCGTAGTAGAGCGTTGCGCCCACGGCGTCTCCCTGCACCACCACGGCATTCATGGCGCCTTCCACATTGGCCACCAGCCGCGTTGCCGGGATGAGGGTGGGATGCACGCGCAACTCAATGCCCTCGGGCGCCCGCCGCGTGATGCCCAGCAGTTTGATGCGATAGCCCAGTTGCTCGGCATAGCGGATGTCGGCCGCGTCGAGATGCGTGATGCCTTCCACATGCGCCTTGTCGAATTGCACAGGAACACCGAAGGCGATGGCGCACAGAATGGTGATCTTGTGTGCGGCGTCGATACCCTCGATGTCGAAGGTCGGGTCGGCCTCGGCATAGCCCAATTGTTGCGCCTCGCGCAGCACGGCATCGAAGCTCAAGCCTTTGTCGCGCATTTCCGAGAGGATGAAATTGGTGGTGCCGTTGATGATGCCGGCAACCCAGGCAATGCGATTGGCCGCCAGTCCCTCGCGCAGCGCCTTGATGATGGGAATGCCACCGGCCACCGCCGCCTCGAATGCCACCATCACGCCCTTGGCCTGGGCTGCAGCGAAGATTTCATTGCCGTGCAGCGCGATCAGCGCCTTGTTCGCGGTGACGACATGCTTTCCCGCGGCAATTGCGGCGAGCACCATTTCGCGCGCCGGCGAAATGCCGCCCAGGAGTTCAACCACGATGTCGATGTCGGCTCGGGTCGCAAGCCCCATGAAGTCCTGCGTGATGGGCAACGCGGTGTCCATGGACTGGCGCGCTTTGTCAGGATTTCGCGCGGCGACCGCCGCCACCGCAATGCCGCGCCCCGCACGGCGGCGCAATTCTTCCTGGTTGCGCTCAAGCACCCTGACAACCCCTGAGGCCACCGTACCCGCGCCCAGCAGGGCAATTTGAATAGGATTCATCGTGTTGAACGAAGTAGGGAAAGGCTCGGCGCCCAAACGGCGCCAAAAACGCCGGACAGCATCAAGCGGCAATGGGTTTGCGCTTGTTCTTACGCTGATGTTCGAGAAAGCGCGCGATGCGGCCGATGGCCTCGGTCAAGTCGTCGGCATTGGGCAGGAAGACAAGGCGAAAATGGTCCGGGCGCGGCCAGTTGAAACCCGTCCCTTGCACGATCAGCACCTTTTCCTCGGCCAGCAAGTCGTAGGCAAACTGTTGATCGTTGACGATGGGGTAGACCTTCGGGTCCAGCCTGGGGAACATATACAACGCAGCCTTGGGCTTGACCACGCTCACGCCGGGAATCTGCGTCAGCAGTTCATAGGCCAGATCGCGCTGCTTGGTCAGTCGGCCATTCGGCGCCACCAGATCCTTGATGCTTTGGTAGCCGCCCAGCGCGGTCTGGATGGCAAGCTGACCTGGCGTGTTGGCGCACAGGCGCATGGACGCCAGCATCGCCAGGCCCTCGATGTAATCACGCGCATGGCGCTTGTTGCCTGACACCACCATCCAACCCGAACGGTAGCCGCAGGCGCGGTAATTTTTCGACAACCCGTTGAAGGTGACGAACAGCACGTCGTCAGCCAGCGAGGAAAGACTCAGATGGACATGGCCGTCGTACAGGGTCTTGTCATAGATTTCATCGGCAAACACCACCAGTTCATGTTCACGCGCCACCTGAACCAGTTCCAACAACAATTCCTTCGGATAGAGCGCGCCAGTCGGGTTGTTCGGGTTGATCACGACCAGGGCTTTGGTGTTGGGTGTGATCTTCTTGCGAATGTCAGCAATGTCGGGATACCAGTCGGACTGCTCGTCGCATTGGTAGTGCACCGGCTTGCCGCCGGACAGCGAAACGGCCGCGGTGTAGAGCGGGTAATCAGGCGCGGGAATCAACACCTCGTCGCCGTTGTTGAGCAAGGCGTTCATGCTCATGTTGATGAGCTCGGATGCGCCGTTGCCAATGAAGACATCATCGATGCTCACGCCGGCCACGCCCTGTTGCTGGGTGTAGTGGACGATGGACTTGCGCGGTGCGAACAAACCCTTCGAGTCGGTATAGCCGGCGGCCTGTGGCAGGTTGTGAATCATGTCCTGCACGATTTCATCAGGCGGATCAAACCCAAACACGGCCAGATTGCCAATATTCAGCTTGATGATCCGGTGGCCGTCCTCCTCCATCTGACGGGCCTTGTCCAGCACCGGGCCACGAATGTCGTAGCAGACATCCGCCAATTTGTTCGACTTTCGAAATTCCCGCACCTTGCCTCCATGGACCGGATTTGCCTTCGATTCAACCCTGAACTTGGGCCGCCATCAGAACCAACGGCAGTGAACCTAACCCTATAATCTAACGTGTTTGTCAGAGACATCGCCCAAGGCAAAACCCCCGTTTCATGAAGCTGCAACCGGATTCAAGCCCGGCCCAGTTCACCATTTCCGCGCAAGGCCCTGGCTTTGTGATGGTCAATGGCGTGCGCTACGAGCATGGCATCTGCGTCGGCTCCGACATGCCGCCCGAGGTCTGGGGTCAAGACGGCTTCGCGGCCCTCGCAGAGAGCCATTTCGCTCGCCTGATTAAAAACCAAGCCGAGATCGTCATTGTTGGCACCGGAAATCGTCAACAATTTCCGAAACCTGGTGTGTTGCGCGTGCTGATGGAGCATGGCATTGGTTTCGAAATCATGAATACAGCAGCAGCCTGCCGAACCTACAACATCCTGGCGGCTGAGGGCCGCAAGGTCGTGGCCGGATTGTTGATTGATCCTTTGCCGCATACGCCCATTGCCGTGCGTGGCGATGATTTGTAACTCCACTTGCTAAAATCTGAATTGTTTGTTTGACGGGTGCCTTCGGCAGGCGTGGGCGTTCAGTCCGCAATGCGGTGACGGTGGGCTCATTCAGAGCCGTTACTGACCTGTACGGCCCGCTATCAGGAGACTTCATGGCTTTGGTGCTCAACAAGCTTGTTCCGGATTTCGAGGCTACGGCCACGAGCGAAATCAAATTCAGCCCAAAAAACTATCAGGGCAAAAAACTTATTCTGTATTTCTACCCTAAGGACATGACGCCTGGATGCACCACCGAGGCCATGCAGTTTCGTGATCTCTACGCGGAGTTCGAGGCGGCAGGAGCTGTCATCTTCGGTGTCTCGCGCGACAACCTGGTTTCGCACGACAAATTCCGCACACACCTCGAATTACCCTTCGACCTGATTGCCGACACTGAAGAAAAGCTCTGCCACATGTTCGGTGTAGTCAAGAACAAGATCATGTATGGCAAGAAGGTCAAGGGTATCGAGCGCAGCACTTTTTTGTTCGATGCCGAGGGCGTTCTCCGCGAGGAATGGCGCGGCGTCAAGGTGGCCGGCCACGTTGAAGACGTGCTCGAAGCCGTCCGTAAACTTTGAATCCAGCTGAACACAGGCGTCGATCCGCTACGCAAACTCTGCCATGCGCCAAATGACTGGTATGTCGTCAGTTGGTCAGCGTCGTCAACCACACAACCGCTTTTCGGTCATGGCTGAAAGCGGTTGTGTGCTTTGCGGCACACGTTTTCGCTGACGTCCAGCCACCGCCAGAGCCCTTTCCGACCCATTCATCGCCATGCCACTGCCCAAGCCCCCAACGAAACTCGGTTCCCTGGTGAAAGCCTCGTCAGTGTCCGATGACCAAGCTGTGGTCGCCGCAGTCACGCTGCGCACCAACCCGGCACGCAGCGTTGTTCCCGCCAAGCCGGTAACAACCCGCGCGGCCGAGCGCATGCTGCCCAATGCCGAAGTGTCGTCCCATCCAGCACCTGCGTTTGCGCTAGCCACGAGCGCATTGGAGTCATCGGCTGGCACCCCGCCCAGCAAACCGAACGCACCGCGTAAAGCAGCCAAGCGCATTGTTGAAAAGACGTCAGAAGTGGCGAAATTGTTTGTGCTGGACACCAACGTCCTGATGCACGATCCGACCTCATTGTTCCGCTTCGAGGAACATGATGTGTACCTTCCCATGATCACGCTTGAAGAGCTGGATGGGCACAAGAAAGGCATGTCCGAGGTGGCCCGCAATGCGCGTCAGGCCAGCCGGGAGTTGGACGTGCTGGTGGCCGGGGCTGAGGGCGGCATTGAGTCGGGCATCAAGCTGGACCATACGGGTCACCGCGAAGCGCGCGGCCGGCTGTTTTTCCAGACCCGTGCGCATGAAGCGCGCTTGCCAGAAGCCCTGCCGCAAGGCAAGGCCGACAACCAGATCCTGGCCGTCCTGCAGGCACTGACGCAGACGCATACCGAGCGTCCCGTGGTGCTGGTGTCCAAGGACATCAATATGCGTGTGAAAGCGCGCGCCTTGGGCCTGCACGCGGAAGATTACGCCAACGACAAGACGTTGGACGACGCGGACTTGCTCTACACAGGTGTCTTTCCCCTGCCGGCCGATTTCTGGGAGCAGCAGGCACAGTCGGTGGAGAGCTGGCAGCAAGGTGGCCAGCCCTTCTATCGTCTGCAGGGACCGCTGGTTTCAGCCATGCTGGTCAATCAGGCTGTGTACTGGGAGTCACCGAGCGCTACGCCCCTGTATGCCCGGGTGAAGGAAATCCGTGCTTCCGCTGCAGTGCTGCAGGTCATCCGCGACTTCAGTCATCAGAAAAATGGTGTCTGGGGCGTCACGGCGCGGAACCGGGAACAGAATTTCGCACTGAATCTGCTGCTCGATCCGGAAGTGGACTTCGTGACACTCACGGGCCAGGCTGGCACCGGCAAGACCCTGCTTGCACTGGCTGCAGGCCTTTACCAAGTGCTGGAGGAGCGGCGTTACAACGAAATCATCATCACTCGCGTCACGGTGCCTGTCGGTGAAGATATCGGTTATCTGCCAGGCACCGAAGAAGAAAAAATGTCACCCTGGATGGGAGCGCTTGACGATAACCTCGAGGTGTTGAACCAGTCAGGCGGCGCATCCCAGGGCGGTGAATGGGGGCGAGCTGCGACACAAGAGCTCATCCGCTCAAAGATCAAAATCAAGAGTATGAACTTCATGCGCGGTCGGACGTTTCTGAACAAGTTCGTCATCATCGACGAAGCACAGAATTTGACGCCCAAGCAAATGAAAACACTGATCACGCGTGCCGGCCCTGGGACCAAGATCATCTGCATGGGCAATATCGCCCAGATCGATACACCTTACCTGACCGAAGGCAGCTCAGGTCTGACTTATGTTGTCGACCGTTTCAAGGGCTGGAAGCACAGCGGACATATCACGCTGGCGCGTGGCGAACGCAGCCGTTTGGCCGATCACGCCACGGACATTTTGTAAGCCAAACGGGCGAAATTCAGGAGCAGGAGGCGAAAGGTCCTAGAACTCGCGTGCCAGATTCTCGAACCGTGTGAGTTGCCGCAGGAATGCAAGATTGACCACGCCAATCGGACCATTTCGCTGCTTGGCGATGATGATCTCGGCAACACCTTGATCCTTCGAGTCCTTGTTGTAGACCTCGTCGCGATAGATGAACAGAATCACATCCGCATCTTGCTCAATGGCGCCCGATTCGCGCAGATCACTCATCACCGGACGCCGGTCGGTGCGTTTTTCCAGGTCGCGGTTGAGCTGCGACAAGGCGATGACCGGGCATTGCAGTTCCTTTGCCAGGGCTTTCAGCGAACGGGAAATTTCGGAAATTTCTGTCGCACGATTCTCGCCCTCGCGTGATGAAGTCATGAGTTGCAAATAATCGACCACGATCAAGCCTAGTTTGCCGCACTGGCGAGCCAAACGCCTGGATCGCGCGCGGACCTCCAACGGGTTGAGCGCCGGCGACTCGTCGATATGGATTTGCACCTCGTCGAGGCGCTCGATGGTCTCCGGTAGGCGTGACCATTCGTCTTCCGTGAGTTGTCCCGTACGCAGATGCGATTGATCGATGCGGCCCAAGGAACCCACGATGCGCAACACCAATTGCGAGGCACCCATCTCCATGCTGAACACGGCCACCGGCAATTGCTCGTTGACAGCCACATGCTCGGCAATATTGATGGCGAGCGAGGTTTTGCCCATCGAGGGCCGGCCCGCGATGATGACGAGATCGCCTGCCTGCATGCCGGCCGTCATGCGGTCCAGATCGGCAAAGCCCGTGGCCACGCCGGTGATGTCCGATCCGCCATGCTCGGAGAGTTGCTGAACGCGGTCGAGCAATTCGCCAAGCAACTGCCTCATGGGCTGGAAACCAGCCTTGCCGCGGGCGCCGGCTTCGGAAATGGCAAAGATTCGCGACTCCGCTTCATCGAGAATCTGCTGCACCGCCCTGCCCTGCGGGTTGAGCGCGCTCTGGGCAATTTCGTCGCTGATGGTGACGAGATTGCGCAAAATGGCGCGCTCCCGGACGATTTCGGCGTAGCGCCGGATATTGGCCGCACTCGGCACACCCTGTGCCAATGCATTGAGGTAAACGAGGCCGCCGCAAGACTCGGCTTGGCCACGCAACTGCAAAGCCTCCAGCACGGTGATGACGTCGGCAGGCTTGGTAGCCTGGATCAACTCGCTAATGGCTTGATAGATCAGCCGATGTTCATGGCGATAGAAAAAGTTGACGTGCAGGATGTCGGCAACCCGATCGAAGGCTTGATTGTCGAGCATGAGCCCACCCAATACCGATTGCTCGGCCTCGGCCGAGTGCGGAGGTGTGCGCAAACCCTCAAGGGTGGAGTCCATCATGGCAGACATGGTGACGAGCTTATCAGTGGGAGCGGGTTTAGCAGCAATGAAGGGCCGGCGGTTGACAATCGGAGACAAAAAAGCCGCGCTCATGCGCGGCTTTTTTGCTGGGGCAGGAAAACACTCAGGCGTGATCGCCCAGCACCGAAACGGTGATGGCCACGGTCACGTCAGTGGCAAGCACCACGTCCACGGCGTGGTCACCCACGGTTTTGAGCGGACCATTCGACAAGCGCACGGCGGCTTTCGTAACGTCGAAACCTTGCTTGCCGAGAGATTCCGCGATGTCGTGGTTGGTGATGGAGCCGAACAAGCGGCCATCAACACCGGCTTTCTGCACAAGTTGAACCGTCAAGCCTTCCATCTTCGTGGCGAGAGCTTGGGCCGTGGCCAATTTATCGGCCGCCAGCTTCTCCAGTTCAGCGCGCTTGGCTTCGAATTCGCGCAAGGCCTGAGCCGTGGCGGTGCGCGCCTTGCGCTTGGGAATCAGGAAGTTACGGCCATAGCCGTCCTTGACTTTGACCACGTCGCCAAGATTACCAAGCTTAGCCACTTTTTCGAGCAGAATGATTTGCATGGGAATTGTCCTTGGCTGTTAGCTCTTGTGCTGGTCGGAGAACGGCATCAGGGCCAAAAAGCGAGCGCGCTTGATCGCCGTATTGAGTTGACGCTGGAAGATCGAACGCGTTCCAGTGAGACGCGCAGGGATGATCTTGGCATTTTCAGCCAGGAATTCACGCAGTGTGTCAAGGTCTTTGTAATCAATTTGTTTGACGCCGGCGACGGTGAAACGGCAAAAGCGCTTGCGCTTGAACAGCGAAGACTGCTGATTGCGTTTGGGTTTGTTCTTACGGTCGGTTTTCTTGAAATAGGCCATGTTCAGGCTCCACAATGCATTCGGTAATATTTAACTTTAGGGTTCGAGATCCACGCCGGTTGGGCATCATATAGCCCGCAAGATGTAGCAATTGACCCGTTTGCACATGCTGCAGCTTCCGCGCCACGAGCGAAAAAGCAACACATTGCAACTCCAACTCGATCAGTTGCACATGGCTGGCAAGGGCTTGTGCGGATGCGTGATTCACACGCAGATCCAGCGCCTCGACACCAGCCGGTGTATAGCGCAGCGCGCCGCGCTCGGTCACCGTTGCGAGAATCTCGAGTCGGTTGATGCTCAGGCAACTTGCTCCGGCTGGGCCTTGCGGGCCTCTTCGCGCTCAACCGAACGCATCATGACAGATGGCTGGGTTTCCGCCTTATCCATCTTGACGATCAGGTGGCGCAACACCGCATCGCTGAACTTGAAGCCGTGTTCCAGTTCCTGCAACACATCCTGACTGGCCTCGATGTTCAGACACAAATAGTGGGCCTTCGCCAGCTTCTGGATCTGATAAGCCATTTGACGACGGCCCCAATCCTCGAAACGATGCACGACGCCTCCCTTGCTGGTCACCAGACCTTTGTAGCGCTCGACCATGGCGGGGACTTGCTCGCTCTGGTCAGGATGAACGATGAGAATGATTTCATAATGACGCATACAGACTCCTTCTGCCCCACGGGGGGTTCTTTGCGGATAAAGCCGCCCAGGGCGTCAGTCCCAGTGCGGCAAAGAAAACATTTAATTATAGATTAATGCATTGGGTTCACGGCCAAAGATTGCCACGTGGCGACCACGGTGTCCGGGTTCAGGGAGATCGATTCGATGCCTTGGCCCATCAACCAGCGAGCCAAATCCGGGTGATCGGACGGGCCCTGTCCGCAGATGCCGACGTATTTGCCACTCGCCTGACAGGCAACGATAGCTTGCTTGAGCAAGGCGAGAACGGCCGGGTCGCGTTCATCAAAAGCCTCCGCAACCAAGCCCGAGTCACGGTCCAATCCGAGGGTGAGTTGCGTCAGATCGTTCGATCCGATGGAGAAGCCATCGAAGAATTCGAGAAAATCGGCCGCCAGCACGGCGTTCGAGGGCACCTCGCACATCATGATGAGTCGTAGACCCTTTTCACCGCGTTTGAGCCCGTTGCGCGACAACAGATCGATCACCCCACGTGCCTCCTTCAAGGTTCGTACGAAAGGCACCATGATTTCCACATTGGATAAGCCCATCTCATCGCGCACGCGCTTCAGGGCGATGCATTCCATCTCGAAGCTCTGAGCGAAATCGCTCGATACGTAGCGTGATGCGCCGCGAAAACCGAGCATGGGGTTTTCTTCATCAGGCTCATAACGCGAACCTCCGATGAGTTTTTTATATTCGTTCGACTTGAAATCCGACAGGCGCACGATGACGGGCTTCGGGTAGAACGCAGCACCGATGGTGGCGATACCTTCGGTGAGTTTGTCGATGTAGAACGCTCGCGGACTGGCGTGGCCGCGGGCGACACTTTCCACCGCCTTCTTCAAGTCGGCGTCGACGTTGGGGTACTCAAGCACAGCTCGCGGATGCACAGCAATATTGTTGTTGATGATGAATTCCAGACGGGCCAAACCGACACCAGCATTGGGAATCTGCGAGAAGTCGAACGCCAGTTGGGGATTGCCAACGTTCATCATGATCTTGACAGGGATGTCGGGCATCTCGCCGCGCCTGACCTCGGTCACCGAGGTTTCCAGCAAGCCTTCGTAGACGATGCCTGTATCGCCTTCAGCACAGGAAACGGTGACCAACATGTCATCCTTGAGAAGATGGGTCGCATCGCCACATCCAACGACTGCCGGTATGCCGAGTTCGCGCGCAATGATGGCCGCGTGACAGGTGCGCCCGCCACGGTTGGTGACAATGGCTGATGCCTTTTTCATCACCGGTTCCCAGTTGGGGTCGGTCATGTCGGTGACGAGAATGTCGCCAGGCTGCACTTGATCCATGTCCGCCACGGAATCGACAACCCGAACCGGGCCTGCGCCGATTTTTTGGCCGATCGCACGTCCGGTCACAAGAGGTGTGCTTTTCTGCATCAGCGTGAAACGCTGTTCCGCTCGCCCGTGCGCGCGAGATTTCACCGTTTCGGGCCTTGCCTGAAGAATGTAGATCTGGCCATCCTTGCCGTCCTTGCCCCATTCGATGTCCATCGGTCGGCCATAGTGCTGTTCAATGGTCAGCGCGAAGGCTGCCAATTCGCTCGCTTCGGCGTCGCTCAGGCTGTAGCGGTTGCGCAATTCGGCCGGTGTGTCCACGGTTTGCACGAGGCGATCCGAGCCGGCTGGCGCAAATTCCATGCGGATGAGCTTCGAGCCCAGGTTGCGGCGAATGACGGCCGCCTTGCCGGCGCGCAGCGTCGGCTTGAACACATAGAACTCATCAGGGTTCACGGCGCCCTGCACCACCGTCTCGCCCAGGCCATACGACGAGGTGATGAAGACCACATCCTCGAATCCAGATTCAGTGTCCAGAGTGAACATGACCCCAGCGACTCCAAGATCGCTGCGCACCATGCGCTGGATGCCAGCGGAAAGGGCAACCTGGTGATGCCCGAAGCCCTGATGCACCCGGTAAGAAATCGCCCTATCGTTGAACATCGAGGCGAAGACATGTCGAACTTTGTCGAGTATTGCATCAATACCGGTGACGTTGAGGTAGGTTTCCTGCTGACCCGCGAACGAGGCATCCGGCAAGTCTTCGGCCGTAGCCGAGGAGCGCACGGCGAAGCTGGCGTCAGGTTCAGCGGCAGACAGCGCGCTGAAATGCTCGCAGATGGCGGTTTCCAGGGGGGCGGGCAGTGGCGTTTCGCTCACCCACTTCCGGATATCGGCTCCAGTGCGTGCCAGCGCACGCACATCGTCGGTGTCCAGGTTGTCAAGCGCATGCTTGATGCGCGCATCCAGCCCTTCTTGCTGGAGAAATTGACGAAATGCGAAGGCCGTGGTCGCGAAACCACCCGGCACGCGAACACCACTTGCCCTAAGTTGACTGATCATTTCACCGAGTGAGGCATTCTTACCCCCCACCACCTCGACATCGTCGATCCTCAACTTCTCGAACGGTACCACCCAGTCGGTGTCGCAAAAGCGCACCTGGCTTTGATTTGACATGAGCAACCCTCAATAGAATGAAAGAAATCTGGACAAGTCCTACACAGGCTTGGCACACACGCGTGCTGCACAGGTTGTTTTTGCTGTTTTGGTGCGGCTACGGTGCTGGAGATGCGCGAAAATGACGAAGCCTTGCAGACGAGACTGACTTTGATTCTAAAGCCCGGGTTGGCTTTTTTCGATGCAACGCAACATGCCTAATCGATCAGTCTTTTTCGTTTCGGATGGAACCGGGATCACGGCCGAAACTTTCGGCAACTCCATCCTTGCGCAATTCGACGCCCAACCCCATCGCATACGCCTGCCGTTCGTCGACACGATCGAGAAAGCGCACCAGGCAGTCGAACGCATCAACCTGGCCACGCGCAATGAGGGGCGCCCACCGGTTGTCTTCATCACCCTCGTGAACACCGAGGTGCTGCAGGTCATCCGCTCCTGCAATGGCTTGGTGATGGATATGTTCACGACCTTCGTCGAACCGCTGGAGATCGCCTTCGGCATCAAGTCCAACCACCGTATTGGCCAGTTCTCCGACGTTGCGAAAAGCTCGCGCTACAACGACCGGATGGACGCGATCAATTTCGCCTTGCTGCATGACGACGGCCAATCGTCGCGCAATCTGGCACTGGCCGATGTCATCCTGGTGGGCGTGTCACGCAGCGGCAAGACCCCCACGTCTTTGTACCTGGCCATGCAGCATGGTGTGCGTGCCGCGAATTACCCGCTCATTCCGGAAGATTTCGCCCGCATGCGCTTGCCCTCAGCGTTGACGCAGCATCGCAGCAAGTTGTTCGGCCTGAGTATTGCGCCGGAGCGTTTGAGTGAAATTCGCCGCGAGCGTAAGCCTGGCAGCACGTATGCATCGTTGCCCAATTGCATGGAGGAGGTCGCCGAGGCCGAGCGTTTGATGCGACGCGAAGACATACGCTGGCTGTCATCCACACATAAATCCATCGAGGAAATCGCCACCACAATCCTGCAGCTCATTCGTCCCGATCGGTTGGAATATTGAGATCAACGTCCGTACCCTGATGCTTTGCCCAAATCCATCCCAGCACTGCTTCTCCACCTTCCCTTTGCGACCATGGCCACGACTTCGTACGAAAGCAATAAGAACGAATATCTGCTGGGGTTCGCCTCCACCCAGCAAAACCGGCCTGAGCAAGAGCAGGCATTGCCGATCAACCCGCTGCGCCATGGAAACCCCTACGGCGTGGTGATGGTCGATGCCGCGGCCGACATCTCCAGCACGATGGCACAGCACCCGCGCCTGCGCGTCCTGCCCTTGGCGATTCAATGGCCTGGGCGTACCTTCATGGACAAGGGCCTGCGGGAAAAACGTGGCGAACTGCGCCATCTGGGGCGCGAGCGGTTGCGCACGGCACAAATCGCTGCACCCAGCGTGGAAGGGCTCGAGTACCGCCTCTATCCCAATATCGCTGTCAATGCCGACTGGTTGATCTACATCGGATCCATGCGCGTACTCAGCGATCCCGCAGCCGCACTGCAAACGCTGCTGTTGCAACATCTGGAAGAAATTCACGAACTGCGGCGCAGTCGTGGGTTACCGCCTGAACTACAAGTACTCTGTCTCGATGGCGGCTCGATGCTGTCGGGCCCTGCTTTGCAGGCGCGCATTCTGCTGAAAAAACTTGACGCTGGCGAACCCGTCAATCTTGTGGCGCAGACAGCCGCCCAGATGTCGAGCATGACGCACCAGTGGGTGGTCCCGCGCTTTCCGAGGGACATGGCTACGACACTCTCCACGTTGGGCAATCCGGTACTGAACCCTTGGGTACAGGCATGTTCATCGGGTGTCCACAAGCTTTGGAAGCCTTACCCCGTTCTGTCCAGTCAGCCCGACGGGCTGCATTGCAGGTCGCGTGCCAGGCGTTGGCGCCATGCGGTCGCTGAGGTCTTTGAGCATGCCGAGCACAGCCTGCAGCAGGGCGGCATTCAGGGGACTTCCTTGCAGATCAGCTTTGATGGCAGCGTTCGCGAATTGCAAGAATGGCCGGAATTTATGCGCTTGCGCCAGCAGGCTGACCGCATGCAGGTGCGCCTGCATGTCACCCACATGAGCCTGGCCGGGCGCATCTGGGCGTCGCCAGGGTCGCTCAGTCTGGCATTGGTGCAAGCGAACGCAAACCCTGCCTGATGCAAGGCGACTGATGCCGCATCCAAACGACGAACCGGTTGTTAACTGGTGCCGGCGTTGTGGCTTGGGGGGGTATGGAGTCCTTGCATCACTCAACCAATTGGCGTTGACGCACACCTTCGAAAAGGCACACCGCAGCCGCCGAGGCCACGTTGATGGATTCGATCGGTCCGGCTTGGGGGATGCGGACGACGGCTGAGCATTTGGCCATCAGGTGCTCGGAAATACCCTGCCCCTCATTGCCGAACACCCAAGTCACGGGTTGATTCAAATCCAACTCATACAGGCCCATGTCTGCAACTGAGGCGGTGGCGTAGATCGGGCGTGGGACGATGTTCGCAACCTGGTCCCAGGGCGCGTCCTCAAAGATGGGCAAGTAAAAATGCGCTCCCATGGCTGCGCGCAAGACCTTAGGCGTCCAAGCTCCAGCCGTGCCTCGCAGCAAATAGACTGCACCGCATCCGGCCGCGGCTGCAGTGCGCAAGATGGTGCCGACATTACCGGCATCCTGAATGCGGTCGAGCACGACTGCAGCACCAGCTTTGGGCTTCGCGCCCTTGGGCTTGTCGATCAACATCCCGACTTGCGGACCATTTTCCACTGTGGAAATCCAACTGAACAACGCGCGGTGCAGGATGACGGTATTCGTGCTCCCGGCGCGCTCGACCAGGGCTGCGATTTCAGGTTGCAGCAGTCCATCATCAGTCGTCACCAGGGGATCGGCATGATGGTCGCTATCCAGTGCTGCCTGCACGAGATGAATACCTTCGAGCCAGACTTGGCCGAGGCGTTTGACCGCACCGGGTTCGCTGCTCAACGCGCGCAGCGTTTTGACCAATGGATTCTCAGCGGAAATGATGCGTTTCACGGCGACCTTCGCTCAGGATGGGATCAATGAGTTGTCGTATGGGGGAAAAACTGCGGCGATGTTCGGTGCAAGGGCCATGGCGTTGCAAGGCAAGCCGATGTTGCATTGTGCCGTAGCCGAAATGCTGATCAAACCCGTAAACAGGGTGCTCCTTCGCCAGGGATTGCATCAGTCGATCGCGGTAGACCTTGGCGATGATGGATGCAGCACTGATGGCCGGCTGCGTGGCATCGCCGCCGACGATGGCCTCGCAGGGCATGGGCAGTTCAGGCGTGCGATTGCCGTCGACAAGCACGAGATCAGGCTGCAGCGTGAGTGCGGCCACGGCGCGCTGCATGGCCAGTAGCGTGGCTTGAAGAATGTTGATCTCGTCAATTTCCTGAGCACTGGCCTGCCCAAGGCTCCACGCCAGACAATGCTCACGAATCAGAAGATCCAGGATTTCACGACGCTTGCGGGAGAGTTTTTTGGAGTCAGACAAACCTGCAAGCGGACGACGGGGATCGAGAATGACGGCTGCAGCGACGACCGGGCCCGCCCATGTGCCACGCCCTACTTCGTCACACCCAGCGATGTGCGGGGCGCATGGCGTATACGCGGTTCGGGGCGATGCGGATTGCTGGCCAACGTCCATGGTCTCATCCCGCCTTGGCAGCGTCGAGGATGGCCTGCGCAGCAAGGTTTGCCGTCGGCCGACGCAACTGCGCGTGCATCTCGGTAAAGCGGTTTTGCAACTGCGCTTGTCGCACGCTGTCCTGCAGTAGACTCTCGGCCGCTTCGGCCAGCGCATCAGGAGTGCAAGCATCCTGCAGCAATTCAGGCACCAGAAACGCGTGCGCAAGAATATTCGGCAGACCAACCCAGGGTTGGTAGCCCTTGCCAGTCATGAGTCGCCGCGACAACTCGGGCACACGGTAAGCAATCACCATCGGGCGCTTGAACAAAGCGCATTCCAAGGTCGCCGTGCCACTTGCCACCAGTGCCAAGTCGCAGGCGGCCATGACGGTGTGGGACTGGCCTTGCACGATCTGTATGTCGAGCCCCGGCACAGCCTGCAACTGCCGCTGCAACAGGGCTAGAAGACTCGGATGTGCGACAGGCAGGACGATGCGAGCACCATGACGTTGCTGCAGCAGCCTTGCAGCGCCGAGAAAGCTGGGAGCGATGTGTTGAATTTCGCCGAGCCGGCTGCCAGGCAGAAGGCCGATGACCAAGGCATCTTGCGCCAGCCCGAGCAATTGGCGCGCGCCATGCCGATCGGGCCGATCGGGAATCACTTCCGCCAATGGGTGGCCGATATAGGTGGCGCGCACGCGGGTTTGCGCATACAACTCCGGCTCGAACGGAAAGACACAAAGCATGTGATCGACCGCCTGGGCAATGCCGTGCAGACGTTCGCGTCGCCAAGCCCAGATGGATGGACTGACCAGGTGCACGGTGGGAATCCGGGCTTCGCGCAAACGACGTTCCAAACCCAGATTGAAATCGGGCGCATCGACCCCGACGAACACGGCGGGTCGCTGCCGCAGCAGACTGAGTCGCAATCGCCGCCGTATCCACAGCAACTCGGGCAGACGTGGCAGCACCTGGGCGTAGCCATTCACAGCCAGGCGCTCGGTCGGCCACCAGGCCGTGAAATCTTGTTCGCGCATGCGCTCGCCACCGATGCCCGCGCACGCCACCTCGGGCTGCATCTTGCGAAGCGCGGCAAGAATATGGGAGGCCAACAAATCTCCGGAGGGTTCTCCGGCGACCATGGCGACGAAGCCGACTGACATGGCAAGAGCCGAGGCTTGACTCAGGGGCGCGCGATGCCGCGCTTGCTGGTCGCGATAAAACCGAGCAATTGCGCCAAATCTTCGCGACTGCTGGCATGCGTTGCCTGCAGATCTGCCAGCGCAGCCAGGGCCTGTTGCAACGACAAGCCTTGGCGATAGAGCTTGCGATAGGCTTCACGCAACACAGCAATGCGCGCTGGGTCGAAACCGCGCCGGCGCAGACCCTCGGTATTGACACCGTGAGGCACCCCTGGATGTCCAGCGAGCAACACGAATGGTGGCACGTCCTGTGTGACCACGGCGCTGATGCCGGTCATCACATGGGCACCGATGTGCACGAACTGATGCACCCCTGTGTAGCCGCCCAGGATGGCCCAGTCGCCGACATGCACATGACCGGCCAATTGGGCGCTGTTGGCAAAGACCGTGTGATTGCCAACCTGACAGTCGTGCGCCACATGCACGTATGCCATGATCCAGTTGTCGTCGCCCAGGCGAGTGACCCCAGCGTCTTGCACCGTACCCAGGTTCAGCGTGCAATATTCACGAATGGTGTTGCGATCGCCGATCTGCAACTCCGTCGGCTCACCTGCGTACTTCTTGTCCTGGGGAATCCCGCCGAGCGAGCAATAAGCGTGGATCCGATTGTCACGGCCAATGCGGGTGCGTCCTTGGACGCAGACATGCGGGCCGAGCTCGGTGCCGGCGCCGATTCGGACATCCGGGCCAATGACGCACAAGGGCCCGATGCGAACACCGGAATCGATCTGCGCCTTGCTGTCAACGATTGCTGTGGGATGAATCAAGCTCAAGGCAGCCCCGTCAGTCGATCTGGCGTTCGGTACACATCAACTCAGCCTGCGCCACGACTTCGTTCTCGACCCGTGCCACGGCATTGAACTTGTAAATGCTGCGCATCTGGCGAACCATCTCCACCTCGAGCATGAGGCTGTCGCCGGGGACGACCGGGCGCTTGAAGCGGGCGCCGTCGATGCCCACCAGGTAATACACCGAACTCTCTTCGGCGCCCTGCTCCAGGGTGCCGAAGGCCAGAATGCCTGCAGCCTGCGCCAGAGCTTCCAGGACGAGAACTCCAGGCATGATCGGCTTTTGCGGGAAATGGCCCGAAAAATAGGGCTCGTTGAACGAGACATTCTTGTAGCCCAAGATGCGCTTGCCCTTCTCAAATTCCACCACCCGGTCTATCAGCAAGAAGGGATAGCGGTGAGGAAGCAGCTTTTGGATCTGGTTGATGTCAAAGACAATCATGGCTGGGTCGAGTCAGGGAGTACCTGGGTTTCAAGCTTGTTTTCGAGTTGTCGCACTCGAGTACGCAGTTGGGACAGATGGCGTAGCGTTGCCGCATTTTCTGACCAGTTCTGGTGGGTATCCAGGGGGAAGGCCCCGGTGTAATGCCCCGGTTGGCGCAAGGAACGGGAAACCAGCGACATGCCACCGATCACGACATGGTCCGTAATCTCGAGGTGTCCGGCAATGCCCACACCCCCGCCGATGAAACAGTAGGCGCCAATACGCGCACTACCCGAAACGCCGACACAGCCAGCCAGCGCGGTGTGGGGACCGATTTGGACGTTATGCGCGATTTGAACCAGGTTGTCGATCTTGACGCCATCACCGATGCGTGTATCGTCCAACGCACCTCGGTCGATGGTCGTGTTGGCCCCGACCTCCACATCGTTGCCGATACGCACGCTGCCGGTTTGCGGGATCTTGACCCCAACGCCGTGCTCATCCCGTGCGTAGCCGAAGCCGTCCGCCCCGATCACCGCACCCGAATGCACAATGCAGCGCGCACCCAATGTGCAACCCGCGAGCACTACCGCGCGTGGATGCAGGCGCGTGCCCTGGCCGATGATGGCATCGCGACCGACAAAGGAGCCAGCGCCGATGTGTGCAGCATCATGAATCACCGCGCCATGCTCGACCACGGCACATGGGCCAACCACGGCGCTTGGAGCCACATGCGCCCCTGGGTCGACCACGGCAGAAGCATGCACTCCAGCCGCTTCAGGCTCGGCCTGCAACTCGGCGAACCACTGAGCGAGCCGGGCGTAGTACAGGTAGGGATCCGGTGTCAGTATGGCTGCCCTGAGACGCTTCGCCTCGGCCTCCAGATCAGGAGGCATGACCACGCAGCCGGCTTGCGTGCTGTTCAGCCACGCGCGCTTGCCGCTGTGGTTGAGGTAGGCGATGTCGGTTGCGCCAGCACGCTCGATGGACGCAATGCGCAAAACCCGATGTTGCGCATCACCCCGCAGGGTGCCCCCCAATGTGGAGACAATCTCGTCAACCCGCAGGCCCTTTGCGGCTCCCAGGGGCTCCTCGCTCATGGTTATTTACTGGAAGCATCCAAGGCCTTCAGGACCTTGTCGGTGATGTCAATGCGAGGATTCACATACACGGCATCCTGGAAAATGATGTCGTAGTTATCTTTCTCGGCAATTTCCTTCACGACTTTATTCGCCTTGTCGAGCACGATGGCCAGGGCAGCATTGCGCTTGGCATTCAAGTCTTCGCCAAACTCGCGTTGTTTGCGCTGAAAGTCCCTGTTCATGTCCGCCAGCTGTTGTTGGGAGTTGATGCGATCACTATCCGACATCACCGGGCCGTCTTTTTCGAGCTTCTGGTTTAGCGCCTTGATTTTGGCGGCCATGTCCTGAAGCTCCTTGTCGCGCTTGGAAAACTCAGCTTCGAGTTT
The DNA here is from genome assembly GCA_013044035.1 of Burkholderiales bacterium. Classification (GTDB taxonomy): domain Bacteria; phylum Pseudomonadota; class Gammaproteobacteria; order Burkholderiales; family Burkholderiaceae_C; genus Thiomonas_A. Next base: position 77,868 of record JABEVE010000026.1, on the reverse strand, counting down.
TTGCTGCGCAGCTTTTGCCAAGGTCGAATCCTTCAGAATGCGTTCGGTATTGATAAAACCGATTTTTCCAGTCGCCCCCGCTGCAGTCATGGACTTGGCCGGTGCCGACTGCGCATTGACTGGCATGCTGGCAAAGAGTATTGCCGTGCAAAAACTGGCAACAAGGGTGTAACGAGTCAGACGAGTCATCGACATCATGGCGTTTGGCGTGGTGATCAGAAAGCGGTACCGACAGTGAACTGGAAGGCTTGCAGCCTGTCGCTGGGCTGTGAACGAATGGGCTTGGCAATGCTGAACTTCAACGGGCCGATCGGTGAGATCCAGGATACCGCCACACCGACCGAGGCGCGCATGTCCGACAAGCTCACCTTCTGATTTTCACCCCAGACATAGCCGCTGTCGAGAAAGGTCGACATGCGCAGGCTCTTGTCCGCACCGGTTCCCGGGAATGGGAACTGGTATTCGAAATCAGCCACGAGCAACTTGGCACCCCCGAGTGCGTAACCTTGCGCATCCTGGGGGCCAAGAGAACTTTGCTGGAAACCACGCACAGTCCCAATGCCACCGGCATACAGGTTCTTGAAGATCGGAAGGGGTCTGCCATTGAGGCCATGGGCATAACCCACCAATCCGTTGAATGCCAAGTTGGTTTGTCGACTGACCGGCAAAAACTGCTGGAATTGATAAGTCGAGCGAACATAGCGCAAACTGCTGAACGGGCTGTACTCCACGCTCAGTCGCTGGTAGCGTCCATCGGTAGGAACCAGTGCACTGTTGCGGCTGTCTCGCTGCCAACCGATGGTCAACGGAATACCAGAAGAAGTTTTACCGAACTGGTTGACGTAGGCGATGTAGGAGGCTGGCGCACCGGGAGCCAAGGCCAGACTGTATTGCTCGAATCCCGCGCCGAAAAACACACGATCGTATTCCGTGAACGGCACGCCAAACTGGACATTGAAGCCTGGCGTCGTGATGGTGTAATTGTTGCCCTGGCTGTAGTACGGCTGGATGGTGCGGTAATAAGCGTTGACCGTGCGACTGATTCCGTCTTGGGTGAAATACGGGTTGGTGCTGGACACCGACACGGTTCTGTAATAGCTAGACGTATTGAAGTCAACGCTCAGGTTGTTGCCACTACCAAAAATATTGTCTTGGCTCACCGACGCATTGAACGAGATGCTGTTGGCACTGGAAAACCCGACTCCCAAGCCAAGCATGCCTGTGGGTTTCTCGGTGACATGCATGTCTAGGTCGGCCTGGTCGCTCGTACCAGGAACTTCGCGGGTTCCGAGTGTCGCGTCCTTGAAGTAGCCCAGACGATCGACGCGGTCACGCGAGAGTTTGATACGGTCGACGTCGTACCAGGCGTCTTCGAATTGACGGAATTCGCGGCGGATGACTTCGTCACGGGTCCGGGTGTTGCCGGAGATGTTGATGCGACGAACGTAGATTCGCTTGCCTGGATCGGCATCGATGGTGAAAAAGACCTCGTGCGTTTCACGATTGATTTCAGGCTTGGGCTCGACACGAGCGAAGGCGTAGCCATAGACGCCGAATTTTTCGACGATCGACTTGACGCTTTCATTGAGCAGTTTGGCGCTGTACATGTCTCCTGGCTTGAGCTTGACCAAGGCGCGAAACTCGTCCGCCAGGCCCAGATAGTTGCCTTCGAGCTTGTAGCCTGAAACCGCGTACTTCGCTCCCTCGTGGATGTTCACAGTGATGAACATGCTGTTCTTGTCGGGCGAGAGAGCCACCTGGGTGGACTCGATGCGGAAATCGAGATAACCGCGATCGAGGTAATAGGAGCGCAAGGTTTCGAGATCGGCGTTGAGCTTGGCTCGCGAGTACTGGTCGGACTTGGTGTACCAACTCAACCAACCCGGCGTGGAGAGCGAGAACAGATCGCGCAGATCGCTCTCGCTGTAGACCTTGTTACCAACGATGTGAATGGCGCGAATTTTGGCGATCGCACCCTCAGTCACATTGAAGAGCACATTGACGCGGTTACGCTCCAGCGGCGTCACGGTGGTGGTGACCTCTGCAGCGTAGTAGCCCTTCGCCAGATATTGCTGCTTGAGTTCCTGTACTGCTTTGTCGACCAAGGCCTGATCGAAAGGGCGAGCCTCACCAAGCCCCACCTGGCTGAGCGCCTCGATCAGGGTTTTCTTCGGAAATTCCTTGGTGCCGACGAACTCGACGCTGGCGATCACCGGGCGCTCTTCGACGATGATGGTGACCACATCATGGTCTGTGCGCACACGAACATCCTTGAACAGTCCGGTGGCGAACAAAGCCCGGATGGCAGCAGCGCCGTTCTCCGGCGTGTAGGTGTCACCCACGCGAAAGGGCAAGTAGCTGAAAACGGTCCCTGGTTCGGTTCTTTGAAGGCCATCGACGCGGATGTCCTTGATGACGAATGTGTCGGCGGCGTAGGCCTTGGCGCAGGCCACAGCCAACACGGCCACGGCAGTACCCTGCAATGCGTGACGGAACCTCAAATTAACCTCGGAATTGGGATCAATGCATGGGCCCGATGAGCCGGGCGAAGTCGTTGTAGAGCGCAATGGTCATCATCAGTGCAATGATGACAAGGCCGCCTTGCTGCAGCCTTTCCTGCAAACGCTGGGGAATACTGCGACGCGTAAAACCTTCGATCGCATAATACAAGAGATGACCTCCGTCCAAGACCGGTAGCGGCAGCAGATTCAGCACGCCCAGACTCACGCTGATGATGGCCAGAAAACTGATGTACGACAGCCAACCAAGCTCGGCACTACGGCCTGCATAGTCGGCAATGGTCACCGGTCCGCTCAGGTTCCTGAGAGAAGCTTGGCCGATCACCATTTTTCCCAGTGTCTTGATTGTGAGCGCACTCAAGTCCCATGTGCGCGAGACGCCCTGGAGCATGGCTCCGACGGGCCCGCTCTTGACCACCACCGTCGGGATTTCGCCGCTAAGAACCGCCCCGATACGCCAGATTCGCTGACCATCGGAAGCCGCAGATTCCGCTTGCGGAGTGATGGACAGTGCGACGTTTTGTTGCCCGCGCCTCACGAGCAACTGCAGGGGCTTGCCCGCACTGGCCTGGATGGCCTTGAGCAAGGCATCGGCCCCGCGGATGGCCTTGCCGTTCACTTGCGTGACCACATCGCCGGCGCGCATGCCGGCCTTCTCGGCGGGGTCTCCGGCGAGGGTCTCACGAATCAATGCCGGCGGGCTTGCCAGCCGCAAACCCAATGTGGCGAGAAAGTCTGGCTGACTGGCCTCGTCCTCGGCGCCTGCAAACTGCAAGGTGGCATTTGCAAAGGCGCCGTCGGTGTTCCTGATCTTCAGGGTCACCGCTTGCCCACTCATGGCCGCGGTGAGCAATTGCAACTGCAGATCGGACCAGGACTGCACTGCTTGGGTAACGCCGTCGGCCGTGATCGCCACAACCTGGTCGCCCGAGCGTACACCGGCCATGGCCGCAGGACTGCCTGATGGCGGCGCTCCCAACAACGCAACCGGCTGACGCACGCCGACGAATGCAACGACCGCAAACAGCACCACAGCCAGCAGCAGATTGGCAGCAGGACCGGCCGCAACGATCGCGGCGCGTTTGAGCAGAGTCTGGCGGTTGAAGGCACGCGGCAAATCGGCAGCAGGAACGTCGCCCTCGCGTTCATCGACCATCCTCACGAAGCCACCCAACGGAATGGCGGCGATCACGAACTCCGTCTGATCTCGCCCACGCTTCCACTTCAACAACGGCTTGCCGAAGCCGATGGAAAAGCGCAGCACCTTCACCCCGGTCGCGACCGCGACACGGTAATGGCCATATTCATGAATCGTGATGAGCAGACCAAGGGCGAAAAGAAAGGCAAGCACAGTGACCATCTGAAACTCCTCAAGGCAACTCGCTGTATGCGGCACCGACGTGGATTGTGCCCGGCTTCACGGAACCAGGGTATTGATACGGACCTGTGCCTGCTGACGGGCCAGTTGGTCGAGTTCAAGCAGGTCGTCAAGATTGCATGCCGCGTTGAGAGGGACGTCGTTCAGTGTCTCGGCATTGACACGGTAGATGTCGGTGAAACGCATCCGGCCCTGAAGAAAGGCATCGACGGCCGTCTCGTTGGCAGCATTGAGCACGGCACAGGCCCCCATCGGCATGGCCAAGGCTGCGTAAGCCAGTTGCAAACCGGGAAAACGCTGGGGATTGGGCAATTCAAAATCAAGTCGACCCACGCGCGCCAAGTCCAGCCAGCATGCGCCAGAAGCCATACGCTGCGGATAAGACAAACCGTAGGCGATCGGAGTGCGCATATCGGGCATGCCGAGTTGGGCCACGACGGACCCGTCGTGGTAGCCGACCATGGAGTGGACGATGCTCTGGGGATGAATCAGCACCTGGATTTGCCCAGGCGACATGTCGAAGAGGTGATGCGCTTCGATGACTTCGAGCGCCTTGTTCATCATCGTGGCGGAATCGACCGAAATTTTTCGCCCCATGCGCCAGTTCGGGTGAGCGCAGGCTTGGTCGGGAGAGATATCACGCAGGGTCGATGGCTCGGACTGACGAAATGGTCCCCCTGATGCCGTGAGTGTGATTTCGCGCACGCTGCTCCGCCAGTGACCGCGCTCATCCGGCAAGCTTTGCAGAATCGCACTGTGTTCACTATCGATCGGAATGAGCAGCCCTCCACCCTGCTGCATAGCCTGCATGAAAAGCTCGCCCGCCATCACCAGCGATTCCTTGTTCGCCAGCAACACGCGTTTGCCGGCGCGCGCAGCCGCAATGCTCGAAGCAAGCCCTGCGGCCCCGACGATCGCAGCCATGACGATGTCCATCTCGAGTGCTTGCGCGACTTGAACTTGGGCCGCGTCACCTTGCAGCACTTCGGTCTTGCTGCCGTGCGAGCGCAGTGCCGCTCGTAGGCGCTGGGCCGCTGCGGCATCGCTCAATACGGCCAGTCGTGGGGCAAAACGCAGGCATTGCGCCAGTAGCAGATCGTCACGACGTTGAGCGCTCAGCGCATAGACCTCGAATTCGTCAGGATGCAGGGCCAGCACCTCCAATGTGCTTTGGCCGATGGAACCGGTGGAGCCGAGAATGGCGACGCGTTTCATGCGATGAAGAGCAAGGCAATGGGCAACAGGGGCAGCAGTGCATCGACGCGGTCGAGCACACCACCGTGGCCAGGCAGCAGGCCACTGCTGTCTTTCACACCTGCATGGCGTTTGAGCAAGGATTCAAACAGATCCCCCATGATGCTGAGGGTGACCAACACAACGGCGCTGAGCAGCATGGCCGGCATGCCGTCACTTTGATCGATGCGCGCGGGCAAAGTGCCCGACAGACCGGGTAGCGTGCTGCACACCCAGGCGTAAACCAGGACCGCTAACAAGGCGGCATAGGCGCCAGCCCAGGTCTTGCCCGGGCTGATCCGCGGCGCAAGCTTGCTGCGACCGAAAGCGCGGCCGCCGAAATAGGCTGCGATGTCCGCCACCCAGGCGATGCCGAGCAATGACAGGAGAAAATCTGGGCCGGCCTCGCGGGCCAACAGCAGCGCCAGCCAAGCGGCAAACATCACGATAAAGCCCAGCACGGCAAGAACGGCAGGCACGGCAAGAAATCGTGGAAGACTCGCGCGTGGCAGACAAAAGGCGAGCAGTGCGATCCAGGCAAAGGCCGCTGCGATCAGGATCAGGCGAAGGTTTGCGATTGAGCCAACAACTCCAGCCTGCATCAACAGCAGGGCCGAGGCCGTTGCCAACCAAAGCACAGCCCACACCACGGCAGCGATGGATTTGAAGCCTGCCAGCCGAGCCCACTCCCACATGCCCGCACTGGAAAAAAGGGCCATGATCAGTGCGAAGACCGGCAGCGAAGCGAGAAAGAGCGTGGGCAGCAGCAGCGCCAGCAGGACGACTGCAGTGATGATGCGCGTGCGCAACATGGAAGCTTGTGGACGCGCCTCAAGCCACGCGCAGACCGGGGGCCTGGGCATGCACCGTGCCGAAACGCCGCTCCCGTTGCGCGTAATCGGCAATCGCGAGTGCCAGCGATTTTTCGTCGAAATCAGGCCAGAGAATGTCGGTGAAGTAAAACTCGGTGTACGCAATCTGCCAAAGCAAGAAGTTGCTGATGCGCCGCTCACCGCCCGTGCGAATGAGCAGGTCGGGCGCCGGCATATCAGCCAGACAGAGATGCCGCGCCAACGACTCCTCGCTGATGGGCTCGCCGCTGACCTGAAGCAACCGCATCGCCTGCACCAAGTCCCAACGACCACCGTAATTGATCGCCACGTTGAGCACGAGACGGGTGTTCACAGCGGACAGACTTTCGGCTTGGCGCATCAATTCACGCATCGGCGTGTCGAAGGCGCTGCGTTCGCCGACAAAAACCAGGCGTACGCCCTGTGCTGCCAGTTCGCGCGTTTCGCGGCGCAAAGCCTGGACGAAAAGGTCCATCAGCGCCGAGACTTCATCGGCCGGGCGATTCCAGTTCTCGGACGAAAAAGCAAAGACAGTGAGAAACGGCACTCCCTGCGCGATGCATCCGCGCACCACGCTCTTCAGGGCGTCAACGCCATATTTGTGTCCTGCCGTGCGCGGCAGCAAGCGGCGCTGCGCCCAACGCCCATTACCGTCCATCACCACGGCGATATGGCGCAAACCCGGTGGGGCTTGTTCGAGTTCCTTTGAGACTTGCTTCGACGCCACTGTCGCTCCTTGCTGGCGCAGCTGAGTTAGACGGCCAGAATTTCCGCTTCCTTCTGGGCGAGAAGTTTGTCGACTTCTACGATGAAACGATCGGTCATTTTCTGAATATCGTCTTGAGAGCGGCGCTCGTCATCCTCGGAGGCCACTTTAGCTTTGACCAGATCTTTGAGTTGCTGGTTCGCATCGCGGCGCAAATTACGCACCGCAACCTTGGCGCCTTCGGCCTCGTGCTTGATGACCTTGACCAGGTCACGCCTGCGCTCCTCGGTCAGCGCCGGCATGGGCACCCGGATCACATCACCCTGGCTCTGAGGGTTGAGGCCCAGATCCGAATCGCGAATGGCTTTTTCCACGGCCTGCGCCAGTTTCTTCTCCCACGGTTGCACGCTGATGGTTCGTGCGTCCAGCAGGTTGATGTTGGCCACTTGATTGATGGGCATCATGGTGCCGTAATAGTCCACCATGACATGGTCAAGCAGGCCCGTATGGGCGCGGCCGGTACGCACCTTGGCTAGATCGGACTTGAGCGCATCGATGGACTTGAGCATCTTCTGCTCAGTGTTTTTCTTGATGTCAACGATCGTCATGTTTTTGAACTTATGAGAAATTCAAAGATGCACCAGAGTGCCTTCCGATTCACCCCGCACGACCCGCAGCAGTGCACCGGGTTTGAAAATACTAAAAACGCGGATGGGCAAACCCTGGTCCCGGCAGAGGGCAAATGCAGTTGCATCCATGATCTGAAGACGCTTGATCATGGCCTCGTCGAAGCTGATGCTTGGGTAACGCGTTGCTGTTGGATCCTTGGTCGGATCTGCAGTGTAGATGCCGTCGACTTTGGTGGCTTTGAGCATGACTTCAGCACCGATTTCCGCAGCCCTCAGCGCCGCAGCCGTGTCGGTGGTGAAAAATGGATTACCGGTACCTCCGGCAAAAATCACCGACTTGCCCTCTTCCAGATATTGCAAAGCTTTGGGTCGCACGTAAGACTCGACGACTTGATCAATGCTGATGGCAGACATGACACGCGCCACCAGACCAGCATGGCGCATGGCATCAGCCAGAGCGAGAGAGTTCATCACCGTTGCCAGCATGCCCATGTAGTCCGCCGTGGCACGGTCCATGCCAACGGCCCCTCCCGCCACACCGCGGAAGATGTTGCCTCCGCCAATGACGATGGCAACCTGCACACCGCTGCGCGTGACCAGGGCGATGTCCTCGACCATTTTCACAATGGTGGCGCGATTGATGCCATAAGCATCGTCGCCCATAAGGGCTTCGCCAGAGAGTTTGAGCAAAACCCGCTTGTAGCCACTCATGCGTGATGCCTCGCTTGCAGGGAGATGGATGATCGGACGTTCAATGGGTGCGAGCAGCAACGGCCTGCGCGGCAATTTGCGCCGCCACCTCATCGGCAAAATTTTCTGATTTTTTCTCGATCCCTTCACCCACGATATAGAGTGTGAACGCCTTCACGGTGGTGTTCGCTGCCTTGAGCATCTGTTCGACGGTCTGCTTGTCGTTTTTCACGAAAGCCTGGCTGAACAAACACACTTCCTTCAAATACTTCTGCACACTGCCTTCCACACGCTTGGCCACGATCTCGGCCGGCTGGGGTGTCTTGCCCTCGGCCTTGGCCTTCTCTGCGTCTTCGGCGGCCTTTTGCCTGGCAATCGAGCGCTCGGCCTCGACAAGGGCCGCGGGCACGTCAGCGGCAGACAGCGCGACGGGCTTCATCGCGGCCACGTGCATGGCCACGTCCTTGGCGGCCACCTCATCGCCGACATATTCGATCACCACGCCAATGCGGGTGCCGTGCAGATAGCTGGCGAGTCGTGCATCGCCGGCGAAGCGTTTGAAGCGACGAATCGACATGTTCTCGCCGATCTTGCCGATGAGCACCGCGCGGCGGGCCTCAATGGTGGAGCCGTCGACGGTCAGTGCTGACAACGCGGCGACGTCAGCAGGCCCTTCCTCGGCGACGAGTTTCGCCAGAGTCTGGCCAAAGGCAAGGAAGTCGTCATTCTTGGCGACGAAGTCGGTCTCGCAGTTGATTTCGACCATCGCGCCGGTACTGCCGGTCATGTGAATGGCGATGATGCCTTCGGCGGTGACGCGTGACGCCGCCTTGCTTGCCTTGCTGCCAAGCTTGATGCGGAGCAACTCTTCAGCCCGGCCCATATCGCCCTCGGCCTCGGTGAGGGCCCTCTTGCATTCCATCATGGGGGCGTCGGTTTTGGCGCGCAGTTCTGCGACCATGGATGCGGTGATTGCCGCCATATTCTTCTCCTGGATTGAACAAAGGGGCTGTAAACAGCCCCCTCGGTGGATCGAAAAACGCGAGGCCGAGTTCAGGCAGCGTGCGGCTCGTCCTGGACTTCGACGAATTCGCCGGACTCGTCTGCAGCCGTCTGCACAACTTCATGCAGGGCGTCATTCTTGCCCTCGAGAATGGCATCAGCCATGCCGCGCGCATAGAGCGCAACGGCTTTGCCCGAGTCATCGTTGCCGGGAATGACATGATCGATGCCAATGGGCGAGTGGTTGGTGTCGACCACGCCGATGATCGGAATGCCCAGCATATGCGCTTCGGCCACCGCGATCTTGTGATAGCCGACATCGATGATGAACAGCGCATCGGGCAGAGCCGCCATGTCCTGAATGCCGCCGATGGACTTCACCAGCTTGTCCAATTCACGTTGGAACATGAGTTGCTCTTTTTTGGTCATGTGCTCCAGCGCGCCTTCGGTCGCCTGGATCTGCATGTCCTTAAGTTTCTTGATGGAACCCTTGACCGTCTTGAAATTGGTCAACATGCCGCCGAGCCAGCGCTCATTCACGAACGGCATGCCACAACGCGTGGCTTCGGCCTGCACCAACTCACCCGCCTGTCGCTTGGTCCCCACGAAAAGCACGGTACCGCGGCGCGCAGCCATCTGGCGAGCGTACTTGCAAGCGTCCTGGAACATCGGCAACGTCTTTTCGAGGTTGACGATATGGATCTTGTTGCGATGGCCAAAAATGTAAGGGGCCATCTTCGGGTTCCAGAAACGGGTTTGGTGACCGAAGTGCACCCCCGCCTCGAGCATTTCTCGCATTGAAACATTCATCATGTGTCCTAGGTTGGGTCTGAAATCTGGCCAGAACCCGGTGGGAGCAACCGATGCAGCAAGGATATCCGCCTTGCAGTACATGGGGCCGCAAAAACCGCCGGGCACCTGGTGAGGCCAGTTTGCGATTGTTTTGCAGGGATTGAGCGAAGGGACCTGAAACTCGCCGAGCTGCATTCAACAAAACCTGCTCATTATAGGGATCTCGGCGTTTGCTGTTGACACTGCGAACGGTCTCGGCCGGACCGGCACGTTGCAAATCGGATTCAGGCGGGCTGAAGCGCACGCTGGCGCAGTCCGCTGAATACACCTTCGACCGCCCGGTCCATCAGGTTCTTGTCTTCCAGCGGCAAGATGTGACCGCATTTCAGCAAACGCTCGAAAGCGCGACGTGTGAGTGAATGGGCATGGCCGCCCACAGGGCTGGTGAACATGAAAAATAACCCTTGGGGGCTACGCCATGCCAACAGCGCCCGCGTCCATTGGCCTTGCAAATACCAGTGCACCCAATGGCCCTCCTCCAAGGAATCAATGAACGCACCGGGACTGTCGATGGCCTGCAAGGCCGGGGATGGATCGCCTCCCAGACCCACATCCGGCTGGCTGGATGGCGTGGACAGGTCTAATTGGAGGTCGAGGTCGTCGATCAAACCAGCGCGCTCGCGATCGACCTCGGGCAATTGAACTTGTTCAATCGCGCCGAGTTCGGCCTGCCCCTTCGGCAGATGCAGCAGACGGTCCCACTCGCTTTGCAGCAAATAGGCGTCGGCCGCTTGACCCGACGAGACCATGCCTTCGCCGCGAATCGCTTGGGCATGGGTTCGCATCAAGCTGGAGAAAAATGCGGCGCGCTGATCCAGCGACAAGTTGATCAGGCTGAGACCTTCTTCCAGTTTCTGCACAAGGCCGGGGAGCCGCTGCAACAAGTCCTTGCGCTGGTTTTCACCCTGTTTGGCTTGCACGCTCCAGAGCAGCTCGCTGCCGGCTCGCTTGTAATTGCGCGTGGGTTCGGCGTCCTCGCCGTGGCGCAACACGGACTCGACCAGAACAGCCGTCCAAGGGCCGCGCATGAAGTCTTTCAGGTAGGCGTCGATGTCGAGATGGGCCAGCAGACTCGATACATGGCGGCTCAGGGCTGAACCGAGGACGGTGCGGAATTCGGCGCGGCGCAGCGCCTCCACGGCATCGCGTTCGCTCTCCTGTGTTTCCGCGGCGCGCCGGGCGATCCAGGCCTCCAGGCGCTCGAGTTGCTGCGCGTAGACCTCTTCGCCTTCGCTCTCGGCATTGACGATGGATTCGACCGTGCCGTCGAGCCAGTCGAGAAAACCACTGGCGGCAACCTCGTCGGCGTTGACGTAGCCGGCGCTGAAACTGGCGATGCGGTTGATGAGCCGTCGGGTTGGATGGTGACGCGAGCTGAACACACCGGCATCGTTCAGTGCCAGGCGCAGGATCGGAATTTGCAGACGGCCGAGGGCGGCACGCACCCGTGGCAACAGCCGGGGGTCAGCAAGAATGTGATCGAACATCAGCGACACCACGTCGATGGTCAGACGCTCGAGCGGCCGTGTGGTTGCCGACTGCAGTTCATCCCGATAATGCTCGATGATGTTGACCGGCCGCCCGCCAACGGTTCCAGGCTCCGACCATTGCGTGAAACCTTCGCCCACCCCTAATCGGTTGGCCTGGGTCAGACGCTCGAGCGCGGAGCGCAGCATGGCCGTCTGCATGGCCTGGCCGAAGGTGGATTGAGGTCCGCCGGTTGTATCGTCAGGCGAGGGTGCGGCGTGAAAATTTTGTCTTCCTTGCACAGTTGATGGCGCGTCGTAGCCCTGGAGCAGGCGTTGCAGATCGCGTAGTTGCAGGATGCCATCAGCACCCATTGCCGTCATCGCATCGGCACTGCCGAGCGGAGCGTCCTCTTGCCTGCTGCCCTTGCCTGCAACAGGCTCCGGCTGGCGCTGCACAGGGCTGCGAGTGCCCGATGTCCGCACGGAGTAACGTGCGGGTGTGACATGGGCTGCCTCGAGGCGACCGTTGTAGGTGTTGTAGGTCTCTTTCAAGGCGCTGGTCATGGCCACCCCAAAAGCTCGCAGCAAAGCCAAACGCGCTTCGTGGTCGACGTCGAGGCTGCCGAGCGCTCGCTGCAACGAGCGACCGAAAACTTCCGGGCGTAAAGGATTCGTCTCAGCGTCGCGGCCGCGAAGTTGGCCATCTCGCTGTCGCAGTGATTCCATGCGGGCGTTGAGATCACGAATTTCCCACTCGGCGCCTGACTCGATCATGCGAATGATCTGCGAGACCTCCACGTCCTCCTGCACGCTCGCATCATCCACCAGGGCGAGTTGATCGAGTCGCAACTCGGCCGACCTGGCAGGCGCAGCGGGTTTGCCCTGAATTTCTTGTTGCAGCAGTGAACTGAACTGGCCGACGAACGCGCGTACCAGATCGCCTTCAGCCTGGCGCAGGACCACCAGCAGGTCGTCATAGTGTTGCCGATCCCGACTGCTCAAAGCCGACTCGGCATGGACTTGAAACGATTCCACAACTTGCCGGGCGACGCGGCGGATCAACTCGTCGGAGTCGCTGAGTGCAGCGTCTATGCATTGGCGTAACGGGTCGGATTGCAGCATGGCGATCTGGGTGTCGGGCGGCAAACGGCTGTCAGGTGCAGCCCTCAAGCGTCACAGCTTGTAGCACTCCACCGATTAAATCACTATAGGGCCAGCGTCCGCGCTTCTCAATCTTCCTCGCGCTAAAGCTGGCCGGATGCCGCGGCCAAACAACAACGTTGGCGCACGGCCTCGAACAGGCAGACGCCTGCAGCGACCGAGACGTTCAGACTATCCACACAACCCTGCATGGGAATGTGCACGAGTTGATCGCAGCCCTCGCGCACCAATCGGCGCATGCCGCTGCCTTCGGCACCCAGCACCAACGCGGTCGGCTCGGCGAGTTTGGCATCGAACACGGTATCCGCCGCGTCGCCCGCGGCACCCACCACCCAGAGTCCGCGCTCGCGCAAGGCTGCCAGGGTACGCGCCATGTTTGTGACCATGATGTACTGCATCGAGTCGGCCGCGCCGCTAGCAACCTTGGCGACGGTGGACGTGAGACCCACGGCGCGGTCCTTGGGTGCGAACACAGCGTGCACCCCGGCTGCATCGGCCGTGCGCAGTATGGCACCAAGATTGTGCGGGTCGGTTACGCCGTCCAAGCCCAACACCAAGGGGATGTCCGTCGTCGCGTCCAGAACGGCGTCCAGGGTCGACTTCTTGTCCAGCGGCTCGACATGGGCCACCACACCCTGGTGTCTGTGGGTTCCGGCCAGGGCGTCGAGCCGTGCACTGTCGACCGCGATGACGGTCAGGCCGGCGTCCTGCGCGCGCGCCAGAAATTGCTGCATGCGCGCATCATGCCGCGAACTCTCAACCAGCAGTTCACGCACGCTGTCGGGTGCGGCCCGCAGTCGCGCGCCGACAGCGTGAAAACCATACAGCAGCTTGAGGCTCAAGCCGGCACCCCGGATGATGTCTGGATTACCAAGGTGGCCGCGGCCGGCTTCACCAGACGGCCAGCTTCCAGCTCGACGACCGCGTCGCAGCGTGAAGCCAGGGCATTGTCGTGCGTCACCAGCACCAGCGTGGTTCCCAGTTCGCGTTGCAGGCTGAACATCAGGTCGATGATGCGCAAGCCGCCAGCCGCATCCAGGTTGCCGGTGGGTTCATCGGCGAGCAGCAAGGACGGCCGTGTGGCGAAAGCCCGCGCCAGAGCTACGCGCTGCTGCTCGCCGCCCGACAGTGTCGCCGGCAAGTGCCGCAACCTGGCGCCCAGGCCCACGCGCTCCAGCATGATTTGGGCATCGGCACGCAAGGCGCCGGTCTGTCCGGAGATTTCCATCGCCAGTGTCACGTTTTCCAACGCATTGAGGTGGCCGATGAGCTGAAAATTCTGGAACACGAAGCCGAACTTGTGGGCACGCAAGGCGGCGCGGCCATCTTCGCTGAGGGCAAACAAATCGATGCCGTCGATCCAGACCTGGCCAGAGCTAGGCAGATCTAGCCCGGCCAGGAGTCCGAGCAGGGTCGATTTGCCCGAACCGGACGGGCCGACGATGGCCAGGCTGGTGGCACTCCCGACCCGCAGATTCACGTTGTCGAGCAAGGTCAGTGGGCTGTGGGCATCGTCCACGACCTTGCTCAAGTGCTGCGCGACAATGGCAGCTTGTGCAACGGTGGTTCGCGAATCGGTGGATGTCATATGAAGCGTGCGCGCAATGGATGGCTCATTTTAGGAACTGCGCTGATCTGGCTGGCCGGGATGGGTATCTCCCAGGTTGCGATGGCGTCGACGAAGACGCCGGCCGCACGGCAAGCCTTCCATCCGGTCGTCCTCGTCGTGGGCGACAGTTTGTCGGCAGGCTATGGTCTGGAAACAGGCAAGGGCTGGGTCAGCTTGTTGGCGGCGCGCATGGCACGACAGTTCCCGGCATGGCGTGTCGTGAACGCCAGCGTCAGCGGCGACACCACTGCCGGTGGCCTGAGCCGTTTGCCAGCCTTGCTCGAACGCGATCACCCCGCGGTAGTCATTGTCGAGTTGGGTGGCAACGATGCACTGCGTGGTTTGCCCTTGAGCACGACCCAAGCCAACCTCACGGCGATGGTGAAGCAGTCGACCATCAAGGGCGCGCGCGTGCTCTTGATCGGCATGCAAATCCCACCCAACTACGGGCCAGCCTACACCCAGCGTTTTGCGGCGATTTTTCCCGCCGTGGCCGCATCGGAACGGGTGGCGCTGGTCCCGTTTTTTCTGGCTGGCGTCGTCAACCACCCGAATTGGTTCCAGGCCGACAACATCCATCCCACCGCCGTCGCCCAGCCCGTGATGCTGAACACGGTGTGGCCCAAGTTGCTGCCCTTGCTGCGCGCCGTGCCGCTGCATGCCGTGAAGTGAGCCCTGATGAGCTTGCATGATGTGACCGCGGACGAGGCCTTGATGCGGCTGTCCGAGTTCGATGCCGTGCTGGATGTGCGCAGCCCCGGCGAGTTTGCCCTCGACCATATGCCAGGCGCCCTGAACTGGCCCGTCCTGAACGACGCCGAACGCGCGCGAGTGGGCACATTGCATGTGCAGACCGGCGCGTTCGAGGCCAGGCGCATGGGCGCCGCGCTGGTGGCGCGCAACATCGCAACGCATGTCGAGCGGCATGCCGAAGGGTGGCCGAAAGAGTTTGCGCCGCTGGTGTATTGCTGGCGTGGCGGCAACCGCTCGGGATCGATGGCGCATGTGCTGGCCCAAATCGGTTTTCGTGTCCATCTGGCGCGTGGCGGCTACAAAGCCTTGCGCGCCGCACTGGTGCGACAACTCGATGCCCTGGTGACGCCCTTGAACTTCCGCGTCATCTGCGGCCCCACGGGCAGCGGCAAAAGCCGGCTGCTGAGTGCGCTGCAAATGCGAGGCGCGCAAGTTCTCGATCTGGAGATGCTGGCTGCGCATCGAGGTTCCGTGCTCGGCGCTCTGCCGGGCGAACCCCAACCCAGCCAGAAGCATTTCGAGACACGCATCTGGGCGAAGTTGCGCGAACTCGATCCTGGGCTGCCGGTATTCATCGAAAGCGAAAGCAAGCGCATTGGCAAACTGCAGGTGCCCAGCGCGCTGCTGGCGCGCATGCATGCCAGCCCCTGCTTGCGCCTCGAAGCCACGGCGTCAACCCGGGTTCGCATGCTTCTGGACGACTACGAGGCCCTCACGCGAGATCGAGCCGAGCTGCTGTTTCGGCTTGAATCGCTGACGGAACTGCGCGGCAAGCAGACCGTGGCCCGTTGGCGCCAACTGGTGGAGGTGGGTGATTTTCCCTCGTTGGTGGATGACCTTCTGGCACAGCACTACGACCCGAGTTATGGCAAATCCATGGCGCGCAACTACCAGGGTCTGATGGCAAGTCCGTCGTGGTTGGTGAACGAGGCGAGCCCAACCGCTTTCGATCGCCTGGCGACGCAGATCATCGCGCAGGTTTGAACTCCGACCATCGCAGCCAGTCCGCGGCATGGACCTGCGACGTGACGCCGCACCAGTGATTTCAGTCCGCCAACGCCAACGACGCGGCCTGACGCACATGTGCGGCCCGACGGAATAAATCCTCGGGTTCCAGCTGACGCAGAGCAGGGTTGCTCAGCACCTGCCGCCACAGACGTGCGCCGGGTTCGCCCTTCCACAAATTGAGCATATGACGGGTGATGGCGAATGTCGGTGTGCCTTGCGTCGCCATGCGTCGGGCGTAGTCGAGCATGCGATCTTCCACGCTCTGTGGCGTGCCATGCATCGGCTCGGAACCGAAATACTCGACATCCCAACTGCTTAGCCACCAGGGCCGTTGATAAGCCTCGCGCCCGATCATCACACCGTCGACATGGTCCAGATGTCGGCGTACATCGGCATCGGACTTCACACCACCGTTGAGCACGATGGTGAGTCCCGGAAATTCACGCTTGAGTTGATACACCAGTTCGTAGCGCAAGGGTGGGATCTCCCGGTTGTCCTTCGGGCTCAAGCCCTGCAACCACGCATTGCGCGCATGCACGATGAAGACTGAGCACCCTCCAGCGGCCACGGTCCCGACAAAGTCACGCACGAAGGCATAGCTCTCGGTCCGGTCAATGCCGATACGGTGCTTCACCGTCACCGGCAGCGCATCGCCGACGGCATCGCGCATGGCGGCCACACCGTCACGAACCAGTGCTGCTTCGGCCATCAGGCAGGCTCCGAAGGCTCCGCGCTGCACCCGTTCACTCGGGCAGCCGCAGTTCAGATTGATTTCGGCGTAACCCCAGCGCTGCGCCAGTTTCGCACTCGCCGCCAGGTCGGCCAGTTCACTGCCACCGAGTTGCAGGGCGACGGGATGCTCCTCGGCACAGAAGTCCAGATGGCGTGACTGATTGCCATGGATCACGGCACCCGTGGTCACCATCTCGGTATACAGGCGCGCACGGCGGCTGAGTTGGCGGTGGAAGTAGCGACAGTGGCGGTCGGTCCAGTCGAGCATTGGCGCAACCGCCAAGCGCCATGGGTTGTATGACGCTGAGGCGTTCATTGCGTCTGCGTATCAAGCCAGGTTTTTTGCATGGTGCGTCGGCGGGCTTGACGCCAACCGAGTAGCTCGTTTGCGGCCAGGGCACTCAACACCAATGCCCCGCCGAGAAGTGTGTGCCTGTTGGGCTGTTCGCCAGCGCCGAGCCAGGCCCAGAGTGTGCCGAACACGGTCTCAAGCAAACCGAGCAAGCCAACCTCGGCAGGTGCCAGGCGCTGTGCAGCCCACACCGCCAGCAAACCTGGAACCGCAAGTTGGAACACACCTAGAAAGCCCAGCCAAAGCAGGTCGTGAAGATCGACACTGACAGGCCAGGCCGGCAGTGTCACTGCAAGTGCAGAAAACAGTGCGCCAATCAGGACGGCGGCCTGCATCGGCACCGCGCTGCCGGCACGGCGCAGGCTGACCCAGTTCGAGGCGGCAGCGATGGGCACGGCCAGGGCGATGAGCATGCCGAGTAACTGCGCACTCGCCGCGGGCGATTGCAGATCGTGCCAAACCATCCAGCCCATGCCGATCGTGGCCAGCGCGACCGACGCCCAAGTGCGACCGGGCAGGCGGTGGTGCAACAGCAGCCAGCCAAGCACGGCGGCGATGAGAGGACTCAGGCTGTCGGTCAGCAGGGTTTGGGCCACGCTGGTGAGCGTGAGCGCGACCATGAAGGCGGTGAACATCACCGCCCAGAAGCAGGCGGAATACCAGAGCAGGCGCGATGCGCCACGCACATCGACCCAGGCGCGGCGCAGGCCCTGGCTCCAGGCCAGCCACGCCAGCACGGCCAGCACCGTGAAGCTGCTGCGCCAGAACACCAGAATCAGACCATTGTGTTGATGCAATTGGCGCGTGACGACACCGGCCACGCTCCACAGCAGCGTGGCCGCCACCATGGCGAGTACAGACTTGGTGTGCTCAGGTTGGACGTCGTTTGACACGACAACTCCGTCAACGCTGACGCGAGGGTGAACCGGCCGCCTCAGGCAGCCTGTGCATCCGAGCGGCCAGCGCGCTTGCGCTCGTGCTCGGTGAGATAACGCTTGCGCAAGCGGATGGACTTGGGCGTGATTTCGACCAGTTCGTCGTCCTCGATGAACTCCACCGCGTACTCAAGCGTGAGTTCGATCGGCGGTGTGATCTTGATGGCGTCTTCCTTGCCCGAGACACGAAAATTGGTGAGCTGCTTGGCTCGCACAGCATTGACGATGAGATCGTTGTCGCGGCTGTGAATACCCACGATCATGCCTTCGTACACCGGGTCGCCGGGTTTCACGAACATGCGACCGCGGTCATCGAGCTTGCCCAGGGCGTAGGTGACGATCTCGCCTTGATCCTGGCTGATGAGCACGCCATTCTTGCGCCCGGAGATTTCGCCGCGATAGGCCCCGTAGCCGTCGAAGATGTTGCTGATGAGCCCGGTGCCGCGCGTCAGGTTCATGAATTCGTTCTGGAAGCCGATCAGGCCGCGCGCCGGAATGCGGTACTCCAGGCGCACGCGTCCCATGCCGTCAGGCTCCATGTTCACGAGTTCACCACGGCGCTCGCCGAGGGCTTGCATGACGCCGCCCTGGTGTTGCTCTTCCACGTCGGCAGTCACCAACTCGATCGGCTCATGACGCTGGCCGCCGACATCATGGAACACCACCCGTGGTTTGCTCACGGCCAATTCAAAACCTTCGCGGCGCATGTTTTCCAGCAGGATGGTGAGGTGCAATTCACCGCGCCCGGAGACTTCGAAGATGCCATCTTCGTCGGTGTCTTTCACGCGCAGGGCGACGTTGCTTTGCAACTCTCGGTCGAGGCGATCGCGAATCTGGCGACTGGTGACGAACTTGCCTTCACGACCGGCCAGCGGGCTGGTGTTGACGCAGAAGTTCATGTTCAGTGTCGGCTCATCGACCAGCAACATGGGCAGGGGGCGTGGATTGTCAATGCTGGTGAGGGTCACGCCGACGCCGACATCCTCGATGCCGTTGATCAGCACGATATCGCCTGGCCCCGCGCTGTCAGCCTGCTTGCGCTCCAGGCCCTCGAACTTGAGCACCTGGTTGACTCGCGCCTTGAACGGGGTGGAATCGGGGCCGTTGTACACCGCCACATCCTGCATCGGCTTGAGCGTGCCGCTGTTGATGCGACCAATGCCGATGCGGCCCACGAAGGTGGAGTAGTCGAGTGAGCAGATTTGGAGCTGCAACGGATCGGTCGCCAGCCCCGCGTGAGCGGGCACATGCTGCAGCACGGCGTCGAACAGCGGCGCCAGATCGGTGCCGGCCTCGCCTGGCGTCAGACTCGCCCAGCCGTTCAGGCCGGAGGCGTAGATGACCGGGAAGTCGAGTTGTTCTTCGGTGGCGCCGAGTCTGTCGAACAGTTCGAAGGTGGCGTTGATGACGTAGTCGGCGCGCGCGCCGGGACGATCCACCTTGTTGACGACGACGATCGGCTTGAGGCCCAGCGCCAGTGCCTTCTTGGTGACGAAGCGGGTCTGCGGCATCGGGCCTTCGACAGCATCGACCAGCAGCAGCACGCTGTCCACCATCGACAGCACGCGTTCGACCTCGCCACCAAAGTCGGCGTGGCCGGGGGTGTCGACGATGTTGATGTGCGTGCCTTTCCATTCGACCGCGCAGTTCTTCGAAAGAATGGTGATGCCGCGCTCTTTTTCGAGATCGTTGGAGTCCATCACCCGTTCAGCGATCTGCTGGTTCTGGCGAAAGGTACCGGACTGACGCAGCAGTTGGTCGACCATGGTGGTCTTACCGTGGTCGACGTGAGCGATGATGGCGATGTTGCGAATGGATCGTGTCATGGTGTGTTCACTGCGCTTGCAGTTCCTCGTTGCTCAGCAGGCGTTGCGGGGAGAGCACATGCCCGTCCCATTGCGCAACGCCGAGAAATGAAAGATGGGGGGAGATTCCTCCATGCACACGCACCTGGCCGTGCGGCATGCTTGGCCCCAGTTCAGGCACAACGGTCTGGCCGTGAAGCAAGCGAGCGGATAGCGATGCATCCAGATCGACGCGCGGCAATCCCTGCACCAGGGAATCGACCGGCAGCAAATGGGCCTGCGCGGCGCCAGCATCGAGCCCGCATACGGCATCCAGCGTACACGCCTGGCCGATCTCGAATCCGCCGCTTGCGGTGCGGCGCAAGGCGGCAAGATGAGCGCCGCAGCCGAGCTGGTGGCCAATGTCGCGCGCCAGCGCTCGGATGTAGGTGCCCTTGCCGCAGCGCACGTCGAGGGTGAGCACGTCGTCTTGCAACGCCACGAGATCGATGGCGTCGATACGCACCCGACGCGGAGCAACGTCGATTTCCTGGCCACTGCGCGCATACGCATACAACGGCTTGCCGGCGCGCTTGAGGGCACTGTAGATCGGCGGAGTCTGTGCGATCGTGCCGACGAAGCCTTGCAGCACTCGCCGCAGTTCCACACTCGTCCAGTCGGGCAAGGCCTTGCGCTCGATCACCTCACCCTCACCATCGTCCGTCGTGGTGGTGACGCCGAGTTGCAGTACCGCCCGGTAGGCCTTGTCCGCGTCCAGGTGCATCTGGGCGAACTTGGTGGCCGCGCCAAAGCACAGTGGCAGCAAGCCGTCGGCCAGGGGGTCGAGTGTGCCGGTGTGCCCAGCCTTCTCGGCGCGCAACGCGCGACGCACCTGCTGCAGCGCGGTCTGCGAGGTGCAGCCACGTGGCTTATCAAGCAGCATGACGCCATGCACCGACTGCCAATTGGAACGCTGCCGTTGGCTTGCAACCATGAAACATCCGACCGAGCGCAAGGCGCTCAATCGTCCTTGACCGTCGTGGCGACCGCCTGGGCGATGAGCGCATTCATATCGCTGGCTTTGCTGGTGGATTGATCGAACACGAAATGCAGCGTCGGCACGGTATGGATACGCAAGCGCTTGAACAACAGGCTGTGCAAATAGCCGGCGCGCTCGTTGAGCGCCGCAGCCACATAGTCGGGTTCGCCGCCCAGCACGGTAAAAAAGACGCGTGCGTGCGCGTAATCGGGCGTGAGTTGGACATCAGCAATGGTCACCAGGCCGATGCGCGGATCACGCAGCTCACGCGGGATCAACGCCGACAGGTCGCGCTGGATCTGGTCGGCGATACGGTGAACGCGGTGTGGACTGCTGGCCTGACGTGGCATGAACTGGGTGAATCGCGGTGGAGACTGATGTGGAATCGCTGACGCGACAGCGGCTGCAACAACGCAAAGCCCGCGCCGCAACCACGTCCGGGTGGTGACGGCGCGGCGGCTGTTGCGTCAAAGCGTGCGCGCGACTTCCTTGACTTCGAACACTTCGAGTTGATCGCCTTTTTCCAGGTCTTGGTAATTCTTCAGCGACAAGCCGCACTCGAAACCTTCCTTGACCTCACGCGCATCGTCCTTGAAGCGTTTGAGAGAGTCGAGCTCGCCCGTATGGATGACCACGTTGTCGCGCAGCACCCGCACCTGGGCCGAACGCTTGACAAGGCCGGACAGAACCATGCAGCCCGCCACGGTGCCGACCTTGGTGATGCGATAGACCTCGCGCACCTCGACCAAGCCCAGGGTCTCTTCTTTCTTCTCCGGCGTGAGCATGCCAGACATGGCAGCTTTGATCTCGTCGACGGCTTCGTAGATGATGTTGTAGTAGCGAATGTCGATGCCATTCTGCTCGGCCAGTTTGCGCGAACCCGCGTCGGCGCGGGTGTTGAAGCCGATGATCACGGCCCGAGAGGCGATCGCCAGATTCACATCGCTCTCGGTGATGCCGCCAACCGCCGCATGCACCACCTGGACCTTGATCTCCTCAGTCGACAGCCTGGTGAGCGCATGCACCAGCGCTTCCTGCGAACCCTGCACGTCAGACTTGATGATGAGATTGAGGGTTTGCATGCCCTCGACCATCTGGTCGAACATGTTTTCCAGTTTCGCGGCCTGCTGGCGCGCCAGCTTGACATCGCGGAACTTGCCCTGGCGGAACAGAGCGATCTCGCGGGCCTTGCGGTCGTCCTGAAGAACGATGATTTCCTCGCCGGCGACGGGAACTTCCGTCAAGCCCTGGATCTCCACCGGTATCGAGGGTCCGGCACTGGGCACCAGCTTGCCAACCTCGTCCAGCATGGCGCGCACGCGACCATAACTGGAGCCTGCCAGTACCGCGTCACCGCGCCTGAGCGTGCCAGAGAGGACCAGCACCGTGGCCACCGGACCGCGGCCCTTGTCGAGCCTGGCCTCAATCACCAGCCCTTTGGCCGGCGCGTCTTCCGGCGCCTTGAGTTCCAGCACCTCGGCCTGCAACAGCACTTGTTCCAACAACTCGTCGATGCCTTGACCGGTTTTGGCCGATACCGACACGAACGGTGATTCGCCGCCGTACTCTTCGGGCACGACCTGCTCAGCCACCAGTTCCTGCTTCACGCGCTCGGGGTTCGCATCAGGCTTGTCGATCTTGTTCATCGCCACGACGATGGGCACGCCCGCCGCTTTGGCGTGGGCGATCGCCTCTTTCGTCTGTGGCATCACGCCATCGTCTGCAGCGACCACCAGAATGACGATATCGGTGGCTTTCGCGCCCCGCGCCCGCATGGCGGTGAAGGCCTCGTGGCCGGGAGTGTCGAGAAAGGTGATCATGCCGCGCGGCGTGGTGACGTGATAGGCGCCGATGTGCTGGGTAATGCCGCCTGCCTCGCCTGAGGCTACCTTGGCACGGCGGATGTAGTCCAGCAAGGACGTCTTCCCGTGGTCGACGTGCCCCATCACGGTGACCACCGGCGCGCGTGGGAGCAAGGTCAGTTCTTGCGGAAGCTGGCCATCCTCCTCGAGGAAGGTTTCCGGATCGTCAAGTTTGGCCGCTATGGCGGTATGGCCCATTTCCTGCACGATGATCATCGCGGTTTCCTGGTCCAACACCTGGTTGATGGTCACCATCTGGCCCAGCTTCATCAGCACCTTGATGACCTCGGACGCCTTCACCGCCATCTTGTGGGCTAGATCGCCAACAGAGATCGTTTCGGGTACATGCACCTCACGCACTTGCGGCTCGACTGGCGCCACAAAACGTGGCGCTTCTTTTTCACGCGAATCGCGACGTGAGCCGCCCTTGGCGCCGCGCCAGGCAGCCGTACCGCCCGTAGCGTCACCACGTGTCTTGATGGCGCGGCGCTTTGCCGCCTCGTCAGCCCAGGACGATGACAACTGCTCGGATTTGACCTGCTTCTTATCCTTCGCGCCTGCCGTCGTGGTGGTGGCTGCCACGCCCGCGGGCTTGGCTGTGCCAGCAGCAGGTTTGTGGATGGTGCCCTTGATCGTGGCCCCCGCCTTGGCGGCAACCTCAGCCGTTTTGGTGACTTCAGGCTTGGGAGAGTGCAGCACCGCGCGAGGGCGAGAGAGCATGTCGCGAATGGCCGCAGCTTCGTTTTCGGCAGCTTTGCGTCGCACTTGCACAGACTCGAGTTCAGCCGCGCGGGCTGCGGATGCTGCAGCCTCCGCAGCCCGCTTGGAATCCAGCTTCAACGCAGCAGCAGCATGCTCTTGCACCTCGGCAGCCTTGCGCACTTTGTCATCGTCCTGCTCGGGCGGCTGCTGTGCCGCGATGGCAGACTTGGCCTCGGCTTGCAAGCGGCGCTCTTCATCTTGTCGTTGTTGCGCGGCAGCACGAACTCGTGCGGCCTCCTCTTCCTCGCGCTGGCGCTTGCCGATCTCCTCGGCCTGGCGCGCCAATAACTCGGACTGACGCTTCGCGTCGTCCTCGCGTCGACGAAGCTCGGCTTCGTCGACCACAGGTTGCGTGACCACGCGAGCCGCAGGCTCTGCAGGGGTCGTCTCGTCGCGCTTGACAAACACGCGCTTCTTGCGAACCTCGACCTGGATGGTGCGTGCCTTGCCGGTCGAATCGGCCTGCTTGATTTCCGTGGTCTGCTTGCGCGTCAGCGTGATTTTTTTACGATCCGCGCCCACTACGCCATGAGCCACACGCAGATGGTCAAGCAGACGCGCCTTGTCGACATCGCTGATCGAGTCGTCGGGCGTTTGTTTGTGCACACTGGCAGCAGCCAATTGCTCCAGCAATTGGGTGGCGGGAATGTGCAGCTCTGTGGCGAGTTGCGCGACGGTTGTTTGTGCCATGGGTGGTTCCTTGCTTCGCAATTCTCAGGCGTTGAACCAATGTTCGCGAGCCTGGAGAATGAGCGCGCTGGCCTGAGTTTCCTCAGCCCCGGTAATGGCCGTGAGTTCGTCCACGGCCAGATCGGCCAGGTCGTCACGGGTTTGAATGCCGGCATCGATCAGCTTCGCGATATCGTCGCTGGACAGACCCTCGAGACTCTTGAGGTCTTGCGACACTTCCTCGAGCTTTTGCTCGCTGGCCAGTTCCTGCGTCAGCAAGGCGTCGCGGGCACGGTTGCGCAGTTCATGCACTGTGTCCTCGTCGAACGATTCGATCTCCAGCATTTCCGGCAGTGGCACATAAGCCACCTCCTCCAGGCTGGTAAAGCCTTCCTGGATGAGGATGTCGGCGACTTCCTGATCCACATCGAGCTTATTGCGGAACAGCTCGCGCATGGTTTCGGTTTCAGCCGTATGCCGGTTTTGTGACTCCTCGGCCGACATCAGGTTGATGGCCCAGCCGGTCAGCTCCGACGCGAGGCGCACATTCTGTCCGGCACGCCCGATGGCCAGGGCCAGGTTTTCCTCGTCCACGGCCACTTCCATGGCATGCTTGTCCTCGTCGACAACGATGGACTGCACATTGGCGGGCGCCAAAGCACCGATGACGAATTGCGCCGGATCTTCGGACCAGAGCACGATATCGACGCGTTCGCCGCCCAGTTCATTGCTCACGGCATTCACGCGCGAGCCGCGGACACCGATGCACGTGCCGATCGGGTCGATGCGGCGATCGTGCGACAACACGGCAATCTTGGCGCGCACACCAGGATCGCGGGCGCAAGACTTGATCTCCAGCATGCCCTGCTCCATTTCGGGAACCTCGAGGCGGAACAGTTCCTTCATGAATTCGGGCGAAGTCCGCGACAGCTCGATTTGCGGGCCTCGGGCCTGGCGGTCGATCTTCGAGATGACGGCACGCACGCGGTCGCCGGCGCGGACATTCTCCTTCTGGATCATGTCGCCGCGGCGCAGTCGCGCATCGACCTTACCGGACTCGACAATGGCGTCGCCCTTGTCCATGCGCTTGACCGTACCGACGAAAATCTTGTCGTTGCGCTCGAGAAAATCATTCAGAATCTGCTCACGTTCGGCGTCACGAATTTTTTGCAGGATCACCTGCTTCGCCGCCTGGGCGCCGATACGGCCGAATTCCACGCTCTCCACCGGCTCTTCGATGTAATCCCCGACCTCGATGTCGGGGATCTGCTCGAGCGCCTCGAAATGCAGGATTTCCGCATCAGGCTGCTGCAGCCCGGCCTCGTCCGGCACCACGAGCCAGCGGCGAAAGCTTTCATAAGCACCCGTATCGCGGTCGATGGCGACACGAATGTCGACCTCGCCGGGATAGCGCTTCTTCGTGGCCGAAGCCAGCGCGGCCTCGACCGCACCGAACACCACATCCCGCTCCACATTCTTTTCGTGCGCCAGCGCATCGACCAGCATCAGCAGCTCACGATTCATAATTTTCGACCCCTAAAGTCAAGCACGGGCACGAGGCGGACTTCGCGCGCCTCGGCCATGGAAAAACGCAATTCATGCACATCCCCCGTGACGCCGTTCGCCCCCGGGGCACCACCATCCGTGCCAGTGGGCTTGGCCTTCTTCGCCGCAGCCGGTTTGACAGCCTTCAATTTTTTCCCACCCGGTTTCGCCGCCGCAGCAGCCGCCAGCAAAGCATCGTCCCAGACGACGACATAGCCATCAGCCTGGGCAGGCGCTTCAGCGCTCCCGCCTACGGCTGCCGCTGTCGGGGCCTGCAACACACCGCGGTATTTCTTGCGGCCCCTGTACGGCGCACGCAAGGTCACTTCCACTTCCAAACCCGCAAAACGCTGCCAGTCGTCCGGCAGCCTCACCAGGCGATCAAGCCCGGGAGATGACACCTCAAGGCGCCTGTAGTCCAGACCTTCGACTTCCAGCGCGTACTGCAACTGGCGCGTGACGCGCTCGCAATCATCGACTGTGACAAACTCGCCGTCGAGACGGTCGATCGTGATGCGCAGCAGGCCTGCCGAAGCCCAGGCGATCTCGACGCAGGCGTAGCCCATCCCTCGGACGGTCGTCTCGATGATCTCTGTCTTCTGCATACCGCGACTGCCTTGCACCCTGAAGCCACCATCCGCTTTGAAAGACCCACTGCCCGACTCGCTACCGAACTCGCTGCCCGGCTTGTCACCAGGTACCGACAAAAAAAAAGGGCGATTGGTGTCGCCCATTTGTGTCGCCCATCTGGCCAACCCGGCTCTTACACATCCACCCTGCCGAGGCTCAGGCCTCGTCGAACAAACGCACATGCAGAAATGGATTACAGCCTTGAAATAATAAGGGAAAATGCGAATTTTGGCAAGTTGCGCGGACTTATGACGGTCTTGGGGGCAGTTGCTAGGGGCCGGATTCCGCCCGCCTCGAGTCGGAGTCTGGGCGCTGTCAGCCGGCAACGCCGGCGGCATGGATCAGTTGCCGGGTGTAGGGCTGCTGCGGGTGGTGCAACAAGGCCAGGGCCTCGCCCGTTTCGAGAATTTTGCCCTCGCGCATGACCGCAATGCGATGGGCCATGGCGCCGATCACAGCCATATCGTGCGTGATGAACAGATATGCCAGGCCCTGTTCGCGTTGCAGCCTGACGAGCAGGCGCAGGATTTGTTGTTGCACGGAAATATCCAGTGCGCTGGTCGGCTCGTCGAGCACCAAAACGCTGGGGTGCAGAACCAGCGCCCGCGCCAGGGCAATGCGCTGCCGCTGTCCGCCGGAGAACTCGTGGGGAAACCGGGGCAGGATGCTCGCATCCAGGCCCATGTCGCGGAGTGTGTCCACCACACGCACGCGACAGGCTGCCTGATCGAGTCCAGGCTCATGGATGTTGAGGCCCTCGGCGACGATTTGCTCGACATTGCGCCGCGGTGACAATGAAGAAAACGGATCCTGGAACACCACCTGAATCCTGCGCCGGGCGGCACGCCAACCATGGCTGTCCAGACCGGCAAGTTCCACCCCGGCGAGGCTGACACGCCCTTCCCCCATGGGCTGCAGGCCAAGCAGGGCCATGGCGAGGCTGGTCTTGCCGCAGCCCGATTCGCCCACGAGCCCGAGGGTTTCGCCGGCGCGAAGCTCAAGCGATACCTGATCCACCACCTTGTGCAGGCGCCGTCGCAGCCACGAGCCGCGCTGGGCATAAGCCACACTGACCCGCTCGGCGTGCAAAACAATCGGTGCCTGCGGCGATAGCGGTTCAACGTCGCGTTGCGGCAAGCTGCCCAGCAAGGCCTGGGTGTAGGGATGTTGCGCGTGCGCGAAGACTTCGGCCGTGGCACCCTGCTCCACCAGGCGCCCCTGCTGCATGACGGCTACACGCTGGGCGAAGCCGCGAACCAAGTGCAGATCGTGACTGATGAGCATGACGGCCAGCCCCTCTTCGCGTTGCAACTCGTCCAGCAGCGCCAGGATTTGCGCCCGCACACTCATGTCCAGTGCCGTGGTGGGTTCGTCCGCCAGCAACAGCCGGGGCTTGCACGCCAGGGCCATGGCGATCATGGCGCGCTGACGCTGGCCACCGGAAAGCTGATGCGGATAGCTCTGCACACGGCGCGCCGAGTCCGCGATGCCCATGCGTTCGAGCAAGGCCACGGCTCGCGCCCATGCCGCTTTGCGTGACAAAGCCTCGTGCAGTTCGAGCGACTCTGCGATTTGCTGGCCGACGGTCTGTAGCGGGTTGAGCGCGCTCATCGGCTCCTGAAAAATCATCGCGATGTCACGGCCGCGAACGCCACGCAGACGGCGCTCCGGCATGCAGGCCAGGTCCTGCCCCTGGAACAGCACCCGCCCCCTGACGGTTGCGCCCTGCAGCAAGCGCAGGATGGCAAGTGCAGTGACGGTCTTGCCCGAGCCGGACTCCCCGACCAGGGCAAATTTTTCACCGGTATGCAACTCCATGCTCAAGTCGTGGACCACCCGCTGCGGGCCGAAGTCCACGTTCAGCGCCTCGATGCGCAGCAAGGCCGCATCGGTTTGCGACGACGCTTCACACGTCGCGCGGCGAATGGCGCTCATGGACGTGACCTCATCGCAAGTCCCGGCGCGGATCCAGCGCCGTGCGCAGCGCCTCGCCGATGAAGGTGAGGAGCAAGAGCGTCAACACCAGGGTGATGAACACGGAGATCGACAACCACCAGGCGTCCAGATTGCCTTTGGCCTGCGCCAGCATCTCACCCAGGCTGGGGGTGGGAGGGGGAACGCCGAGTCCGAGAAAATCCAGGCTCGTCAGCGCCAGGATGGCGCCACTCATGCGAAAAGGCAGGAATGTCAGGACCGGCGTGAGGCTGTTGGGCAGGATGTGGCGCGTGACGATTTGCCAATGGCTTGCACCCAGCGCCCTGGCGGCGCGCACGTAGTCCATCTGGCGGTTGCGCAGGAATTCGGCACGCACATAGTCGGACAAGCCGAGCCAGCCAAACAGCGACAGCAGCACCAGCAGGAGCAGGAAGCTGGGAGCGAAGATGGACGCGAAGATGATGAGCAGGTACAACTCCGGCATCGCCCCCCACACCTCGGTCACGCGTTGCAAGGTGAGGTCCACGCGCCCAGCGAAATAGCCTTGGATGGCACCCATCACGACCCCCAGCAGGGTTCCGCTCAGCGTGAGCGCCAGCGCGAACAGCACCGAGACACGAAAGCCATAGACCAGGCGCGAGAGCACGTCACGCCCACCATCGTCAGTCCCCAGCCAGTTCTGTGCCGAAGGGGGCGCCGGGTTGGGCTGGATGGCGTAGTAATTGATGGTGTCGTAGCGATACGGCACGGGTGGAAAGAGAGCGAAGTTGTCACCCTCACTGAGGTGCTTGCGGATCAGCGGGTCGAGGTAATCCGTGGGAGTGTGGAAGTCGCCGCCGAAAGTCGTCTCGGGGTAGGTGTGCAGCAGCGGCATGTACCAGCGCCCTTCATACCGCACCAGCAGCGGCTTGTCGTTGCACAACACCGGAACCAGCAGGCTCAAGCCGAACAGGAAGCCAAAAATCCATAGGCTCATATAACCCAGACGTTGGGATTTGAAGCGGGCCCAGGCGAGTTGTGCGGGCGAGCGCGCAAGAGCAGGTGCGTCATAGCGCGAGGCAGAGGCTATGGGCGCAGTGCTCATTGAAGGCTTTCGAATTGCACCCGTGGATCGACCCACACATAACAAAGGTCGGACACGAGCTTGGTCACCAGACCAATGAGCGTGAACAGGTAAAGCGTGCCCATGACGACCGGATAGTCGCGCCGCATCACCGATTCGTAGGACAGCAAGCCAAGTCCGGGCAGGGAAAACAGCGTCTCGATCAGCAAGGAGCTGGCAAAGAACGCGCCGATGAATGCAGCCGGAAAACCCGTCACCAGCGGGATGAGGGCGTTGCGCAGAACATGGCGCCACAGCACGCGGCGTTCGCTGGCGCCCTTGGCACGCGCGGTCAGAACGTATTGCTTACGGATTTCCTCCAGAAAGGCGTTCTTGGTGAGCATGGTGATGACGGCGAAGCTTCCCGCCACCATGGCCACAACCGGCAGGGTGATGTGCCAGAAGTAGTCCGTGATCTTGTGCCAAGGCGTGAAACTGGACCAACCGTCGGACGTCAGGCCGCGCAGCGGAAACCATTGCCAGAAGCTGCCTCCGGCGAACAAGACCAGCAACACCACGCCCAGGACGAAGCCGGGGATGGCGTAACCCACCAGGACGGCCACACTGGAGGCGAGATCGAAGCGGCTGCCATGTCGCACCGCCTTGGCGATGCCCAGTGGGATGGAGATCAGGTAGGTCAGCAGGAAGGTCCAGAGGCCGAGGCTGATGGACACCGGCATGCGTTCCTTGATGAGTTGCCAGACGCTCTCGTGATAGAAGTAACTGCGCCCCAGATCGAAGCGCAGGAACTGGCCCATCATGCGCACAAAGCGCTCCGCCGGCGGCTTGTCGAAGCCGTAGAGTTTTTTGATCTCGGCCAGTTGCTTGGGGTTGATGCCTTGTTGTCCCCTATAGGCCAGACCTCCTGCGGCCTCGCCGGTTTGTGCCTTGCCGCGCAGTTGCGCCACCATCTGTTCGACCGGACCGCCCGGCACAAACTGAATGACCGCAAAGGTCAGCAAGAGCACACCGAACAGGGTTGGAACCATCAACAACAGGCGCTTGGCAACATACCAGCCGAGATTCATGCTTGTTTCTCCACCGCAGGTTTTGCCCCTGGCCGCGACCACCAGCAAGCCATGGACCAGGCCTCGGGCTCGTAGTACAGCGGCAAGGTGCTCGGCATGCCGAACAAGCCGGAGCGATAGGCCACGCGGTGGCTTGCTGCATACCACTGCGGCACCGAGTACCAGCCACACACCAGCACCCGGTCCAGCGCCTTGCAGGCCGCCACTAACTCCGCCCAGGTGCGGGCCTGTACGACGTAGCTGATGAGCGCGTCCACCACTGGACTGCGAATCCCCCAGACGTTGTCGGACCCCTCGATGGCCGCAGCGGCCGAGCCAAAGCGATCACGCAATTCATTGCCGGGACTGGGGCTGCCGAGATAACGTACCGTGGTCATGTCGTAGTCGAAGCCATCCATACGCCGCTGGTACAGGGCGTAGTCGACCTGACGGTACTCCAAGCGAATGCCCAGCCTTGCAAGCGCTTGACCGTAAGGAGTGATCACCCGTGCCATCGAGCCCTGGCTGTCGAGATACTCGAACGTGAAGACCTCGCCACGGACGTTGCGCAAGGCCCCGTCGCGGTAGTGCCAGCCGGCTTCGCGCAACAAGCCGCGCGCTGCCAGCAGATTGGCGCGCAGACCGCCCGGAGGATCCGTGCTCGGCAAAGTGGGCAGGACACCGAAAACCTCGGGCGCCAGCTGCGGGCGCAACGGCTCGAGCAGGGTCAGTTCGTCCTGCCCGGGGGCATGCCTGGCCTCGAATGGGCTGTTGGCGAAATAGCCATGGATGCGTTTGTACTGGCCGTAAAAAAACATCCCGTTGAGCCACTGGAAATCGAGTGCCAAAGCGAGCGCATGACGCACGCGAATGTCCTTGAACAGCGGACGGCGCAGGTTCAACACCATGCCCTGGAAACCCGCCGGATTGTGGTTGGGAAGTTCGCGCTTGACGAGTTCGCCGCTGGCGAATGCCGGCCCGGTGTATTGCCGCACCCAGTTCTTGGCGATGAACTCCTGGATCAGGTCGAAGTCCCCAGCCTTGAAGGCCTCCAGCCGCGCGGTTTCGTCACGGTAAAGCTTGAAGCCGATGTGCGCGAAGTTGTACTGACCACGACGCACCGGCAGGCTCCAGCCCCAGTAGTTCGTGCGCCTGGCGTAGACGATGTCCCGGTTCTGGGACATGCGCTCGATGCTGTAGGGGCCGGAGGCGATGGGAGGCTCGTTCACCACCTCGTCGAAGTGCTTGCCGGCACCCCATTGGCGCGAGAACACGGGCAGGCCAGCGACGATCAAGGGCAGTTCATGGTTGGGCCGCTTGAAGTCGAATCGCACATGCCGTATGTCTTCCACCACAACCCGCGCCACATCGGCAAACTGCACTTTGATGCTGGGTGCTGCGTAGGGGCCGACGAGCGTTTCGAAGCTGTGGCGCACATCGTCCGCAGTTACGGGGTCACCATTCACGAAACGCGCCGCCGTGTTCAAGCGAAAGAGCACAGAACGGCGATCCGCGGCCAGTTCCACGTCTTCGGCCAGTAAACCATAGACGCTGTTGGGTTCGTCCCAACTCGCCGTCATCAGCGATTCAAACACCAGGGTGTTGATCCCGGGTGGCGCCGTACCGCGCAGAGTGAATGGATTGAGCTTGTCAAAGCTGCCAGCGCGCGATGGCGGAGTCAACCAGAGGGTTCCCCCAAGGGGCGCATTCGGGTTCACATAGTCGAAATGCGTAAATCCTGGGGGGTATTTGGGTTTGTCGTACAAGGCCAGGGCTGCGACGACTGGCGTTGCAGCATTGGCATCCACTGACCAGGGCGCAAGTGCAAGCCCAAGGGCTTGCAAGAGCGTGCGCCGGTTGAGGCTGAGAGCGTGGGCCATGCGAGAATTCTGCCGCATCGGCGGATCGCAGCACAGATCGAAGACTTTCACGCGCATTCGAGCGCCGATCCGAGCGTGCTTGCGCGCCCCGCAGCGACTTCCTTCCTCGACCCGCATCCACAGGACATCTCATGGGCTTTCTCGCTGGCAAACGCATCCTGATCACGGGCTTGCTCTCCAACCGTTCCATCGCTTACGGCATTGCGCAAGCGTGCCACCGCGAGGGCGCCGAACTCGCTTTCACCTACGTCGGGGAACGCTTCCAGGATCGCACCAAGGGTTTCGCTGCGGAATTCGGCAGCCAACTCATTTTCCCCTGCGACGTGGCCGACGATGCCCAGATCGACGCCCTCTTCCACGACCTTGGCGTGCAATGGCCACAACTCGACGGCCTGGTTCATTCCATCGGCTTCGCGCCGCGCGAAGCCATTGCCGGCGACTTCATCGACGGCCTGACCCGCGAAGGCTTTCGCGTCGCGCACGACATCTCCGCCTACTCATTTCCGGCGCTGGCAAAAGCTGCGCTGCCCTTGCTCCAAGCCAGCGCAGCCAACGGCAACTCACCTTCGCTCATCACCATGACCTACCTCGGCGCCGAGCGCGTCGTCCCCAACTACAACACCATGGGCGTGGCCAAGGCCGCGCTCGAAGCCACCGTGCGTTACATGGCCGAATCGCTCGGCCCGCGCGGCATGCGCGTGAATGGTGTGAGCGCCGGTCCGATCAAGACGCTTGCGGCCTCGGGCATCGCCGATTTTGGCAAGATGCTCAAGTTCAATGAAGCCAGCACCCCCTTGCGGCGCAACGTCACCATCGAACAGGTTGGCAACGCAAGCGCCTTCTTGTTGTCGGATCTAGCCAGCGGTGTCACCGCCGAAATCTTGCATGTCGACGCCGGCATGCATGCCGTCGTCGGCGGCTTGGCAGCGCAGATCTGAGGCTTGCGCTTTCGGTTGACAGTGCACCTTTTTGCGGTATCATTTCTGGCTTCGCGGGAATAGCTCAGTTGGTAGAGCGCAACCTTGCCAAGGTTGAGGTCGCGAGTTCGAGCCTCGTTTCCCGCTCCAAATATTGAACGCGTTTGATGTTGTTCCAAACAAGGGAAGCCCTGCACTTCCCTTTTTTTTCGGCGAGAATTTGGATCAGCTCGCAGCACCAGCAAGGCCCCGGGGACAGCAACGCACATGCTTGAGCTGGCGTGTCTCGCGGCCTGTGCATTGACTCCAACAGTATGTGAAGCAGCCTACCCTTGGCGGGGTGGCAGAGTGGTTATGCAGCGGCCTGCAAAGCCGTCTATGCCGGTTCGATTCCGACCCCCGCCTCCAGCATCCACGCAGCAGCTCTTGCTAGCCTTACGTCGATACGACATGCCCGGGTGGCGAAATTGGTAGACGCAGCGGACTTAAAATCCGCCGCTATCCTGAAAAGGGGCGTGCCGGTTCGATCCCGGCTCCGGGCACCATGAATTTCCATCGCCTCGTGCTGGTTGTACTGCTTGCCAGCGGCATCCCGCTGGTTTTTGGCGCTGAGCGCCTCGCCGACAAGTCGGCCGCTCACTGGGTTGGTACGTGGATGGTGGCGCCTCAGGCTGTGTCGCTGAACCCGGCTGCGCCGAGCTTCAACCGCGCCCCGACTCTGGACCGTATGACACTGCGCCAGATTGTGATGCCCACGCTTTCAGGCAGCGCTTTGCGGCTGCGCATCAGCAATCGTTTCGGCACACAGGCCTTACGCCTCGGCGGGGTGACCGTGGCTGCATCCGCGCTAGGCGCCGCTGTGCAACAAGGCACGCTGCGCGAGGTGACTTTCCATGGCAAAGACACAGTGTCGATACCTGCTGGGCAGACCTTGCTGAGTGACACGGTGGCGTTGCCGGTGGTGGCGGGCAGGGCCATGGCCGTCAGCCTGTGGGTTCCGGATCGGATCGTGCCCAGGACCTGGCACAAGATGGCCAATCAAGTCAATTTCATTGCCGACCAAGGCGATTTCAGCAAGAACGTGAATGGTGCGCCATTTCAGCGGCGCTTCACGGCCTACCTCTGGCTCGACGGCATGGACGTCGAAGTCGGCCCGAGCGAAGACAACGCGGCGCTGGTGACCATCGGTGACTCGATCACCGACGGCATGCGCTCGACTCTCAACGCCAACCGACGCTGGCCGGATGATTTTGTAAGACGCTTGCGCGCGGCCGGCATGCATCATGTGGCCGTGCTCAATGCCGGCATCAGCGGCAACCGTCTGCTTCATGACTCGCCCTGCTACGGCCCCAGCCTGTTGCAGCGGTTCTCGCGTGATGCGCTCGGGCAGGCGGGCGTTCGCGACGTCATCCTGCTGGTTGGCATCAATGACATCAATTTCGGGTTTGTGCCACCCCATTCCGGCCTGGACTGCGATGTGCCGCATGTCAAAGTGACAGCGGCTGAACTGATCGCAGGCTACAAAAACCTGATTGGTCAAGCACATGCCAAGGGTGTGGCCATCTATGGCGGCACCATCACACCCGCGAGTCTGCCTCCCAGTCGCGAAGCCATCCGTCAGGCGGTCAATGCCTGGATACGTCACAGTGGCGCATTTGATGGGGTCGTCGACTTTGATGCTGCCTTGCAAGACCCTGCGCATCCAATCCGCTTGCTGCCACGCTTCGACAGCGGCGACCATGTGCATCCCAACGATGCCGGCTACTCTGCCATGGCGGCAGCCGTACCGATTCGATTTTTAAGTCTCGCGGCCCCAGCAAGGTCGACTCTGCGCACCGCGCCCTAGTCGATTGTCGACAGCATGTTGGCCTCCTGATCAGCGACTGAGGCCTGCTGGGCAATGGCCTGCCCTGCATGTGCGTTTTCTTGACTCCACTTGCGCGCAAGCGCGTCGAGCGCATCAAGCACGGGCGATAGCTCAGCACCGCGCTGGGTCAGACTGTAGGTCACTTGCGGCGGAATGGTCATCAGTGGTTCGCGGTGGACCACGCCCGCATCGCCCAGCATTTTGAGCCGTTCGGTCAAGACCCGGGAAGAGATTCCCGGAATCATGCGTTTGAGCGCACCGAAGCGCTGCGGACCCTGCTGTCGCAAAGTCCAGAGGATGTAACTGGTCCAAGGGCCCATCAGCATCCGCAGCAGCGCATTCATGGGACATTCAACCGTGGTTTCGCTGGACATGACTGGCCCTCATGAACGCGCCTGTGTGGCGGCCTCACCTTGCATCCCGGCTTTGACGACCGACTTGTCACAGGCTTGGCATGTAATGCGATGTAAAACCATGTGGTTACTAAAATGTATCTACTTCATTTTTACAACCAATGAAGGCATCATAAGGTCTCAAACCGTTACCCTACAAGGAGTTTTTCATGGCCAAAGTTCTCGTTCTGTACTACAGCACCTGGGGGCATATCGAACGCATGGCGCAGGAAGTGGCCGAAGGCGTACGTTCAGTGCCCGGCGTCGACGTGACGATCAAGCGTGTACCCGAAACCATGCCCCCGGAGACTGTGGCCGCGATCCACGCCAAGACCGAACAAGTTGCTCCGATCGCCAAGCCCGAAGAGCTGGCCGAGTACGACGCCGTCATCTTCGGCACCCCGACCCGCTTCGGCAATATGTGCGGTCAGATGCGCAACTTCCTCGACCAGACCGGCGGCCTCTGGCAGCAGGGCAAGCTGGTCGGCAAGGTGGGCAGTGTGTTCGCTAGCACGGCGACCCAAC
Organism: Burkholderiales bacterium; assembly: GCA_013044035.1. Lineage (GTDB taxonomy): Bacteria > Pseudomonadota > Gammaproteobacteria > Burkholderiales > Burkholderiaceae_C > Thiomonas_A. Next base: position 42,073 of record JABEVE010000026.1, on the reverse strand, counting down.
ATGGCGGCCAGGAAACCACCATCACCTCGTTTCACACGACCCTGTTTCACCAAGGCATGATCGTGGTGGGCGTGCCCTACGCCTGCCCCGAACTCACCAATATGGACGCGATCTCCGGCGGCACGCCCTATGGTGCGACCACCTTGAGCAAAGGCGACGGCAGTCGCATGCCCAGTGCCAATGAACTTGCCATTGCCAAGTTCCAGGGCGCGCATGTCGCGGGCATCACCAAGAAACTTTTCGGCTAAGGCCGGCGCCTCGTGAAGGGCTGAACCGCTGCGTCCTTCCTCAACACGCCGCTTGGCGCCCTGACTGGAGCGCCAAGCATGAACATCAGCCGCCAGCCTGCCTTTTCACGCCGCTTGGCGACGACATCGATGTTCAGCCATGGAGCCCGCGCTCGTCGGGCTCATCCGTGGACGTGGAGATCACGCTGGCGGTTTTGCCGTGAAAGCGGCGCCAGGCATACAGCACGTAGCCCGACAGCGCGTACAGCACGAACAACCCGAACAACACCAGCGGCGGGCGGTAAGCGATCAGGCCGATGAGCAACACGATCAGGAACATCGTGATGAATGGCACACTGCGCCGCAGGCTCACGGCCTTGAAGCTGTAGAACGGCACATTTGTCACCATGGTGACACCCGCAAACGCGGTAATGGCGAAGGCGACCCAGGGCACATGGGTGCCGAGAACGCTGGCATCGGACATGATCCAGATGAACCCCGCCACCAGCGCCGCAGCAGCCGGGCTGGGCAAGCCCTGAAAATAGTTCTTGTCGACCACGCCGATATTGGTGTTGAACCGCGCCAGGCGCAGCGCCGCTCCGGCGCAGTAAACGAAAGCCGCGAGCCAGCCCAGTTTGCCCAGACCGTGAAGGGACCACTGGTACATGATGAGAGCCGGTGCCGCACCGAACGACACCATGTCGGCCAGCGAGTCGAATTGCGCGCCGAACTCACTCTGGGTATGGGTCAGGCGTGCAACCCGGCCATCCAGACTGTCGAGCACCATCGCCGCGAAAATGGCCGTGGCGGCCAGGTCGTAGCGCTGCGCCATGGCCATGACAATGGCGTAGAACCCGGCGAACAAAGCCGCAGCCGTGAATGAGTTGGGCAGCAGGTAAATGCCGCGCCGGTGGCGCTGCGGCAGATGATGCAAGTCTTCCCCCGGATCGGGCAGGCCAGGGTCCAGGCCTTCGTCCTCGTCGGGCGCACGCTTGCTGCTGCCACTCGACCGCTGGGCGGACTCTGGAAATCGTGTGACGTTGCGTGGCATGGTGAGTTCCCCCTGGATTCAGGCTGACATGTCAGCAGGGAATGCCGCCAGCACCGTGCTGGTGGCGTAGACCTTGTCGCCGATGGACACCCGGGGCATGGTGTCGAGTGGCAAGTAGAGATCGACGCGCGAGCCGAAGCGGATGAAACCAAAACGCTGCCCCCGCTGCAGTTGATCGCCCGGTTTGGTATAGCACAGCACGCGGCGCGCAATCAGCCCAGCCACCTGCACCGCTGTCACGATGCGGGCGTTGTGCTGAATGACCACGGCGTTGCGTTCGTTTTCCAGGGATGCCTTGTCGAGATCGGCGTTGAGAAACTTTCCGGGAAAGTAGCTCACGGTCTGGACCATGCCCGTGACCGGTGCACGGTTGGAATGCACGTTGAACACATTCATGAACACGCTGATCTTGAGCGCATCGCGCTTGGCGTAGGGGTCGTGGGCACGCTCGATGGCAACGATGCGGCCATCGGCCGGCGCCAGCACGGCCAAGGGTTCTTGCGGCACGGCACGCGGCGGATCGCGAAAAAACTGAATGACGAAGATGCTGACGAGCCAGAACGGCAATGACCACCAGAAACCGGCGAATAGCCAGGCCAGAATCGAAATCAGAACGATGCCGCCGATGAACGGCCAGCCTTCGCGTGCAAGAATGGGATGGGGGTAGTCCATAGCGGCAGTGTAGTCGCGGGGTTGGCCTGCCGGGCCGCGACATTCGAATCATCTCCGGGTCTTTCGATGCACAACCGGCCCTGTGCGACGCGTCGCACAGGGCCGGCATGAAGCGCGTCTGCAAGTGCAGCGCTGCCTTTCAAGGCCAATCAGTTCTTGCTCTTGTCCACCAGCTTGTTGGCCTTGATCCAAGGCATCATGGCGCGAAGCTGCTCGCCCACCCTCTCGATCGGATGCTCCGCGGTGAGACGGCGGCGGGAGGTCAGCGTGGGAGCACCGGCGCGATTTTCCAGGATGAAGCTCTTGGCGTATTCACCGGTCTGGATGTCCTTCAGGCACTGGCGCATGGCGTTCTTGGTGTCGTCGGTGACGATTTTCGGACCGCTGACATACTCGCCATATTCCGCGTTATTGGAAATCGAGTAGTTCATGGTGCCGATGCCGCCTTCATAGATCAGGTCAACAATCAACTTGAGTTCGTGCAGGCACTCGAAGTAAGCCATTTCGGGCGCATAACCGGCTTCCACCAGGGTCTCGAAACCGGCCTTGATGAGCTCCACCGTGCCGCCGCACAGCACGGCCTGCTCGCCGAACAGGTCGGTCTCGGTTTCTTCGCGGAAGTTGGTTTCGATGATGCCGGCGCGGCCACCGCCGTTGGCCATCGCATACGACAGTGCCAGATCGCGTGCCTTGCCGGACTTGTCCTGCGCCACGGCAACGAGATGGGGCACGCCACCGCCCTGGGTGTAGGTGTTGCGCACGGTGTGGCCGGGGGCCTTGGGCGCGATCATGATCACGTCGAGGTCGGCGCGTGGCGTGATCTGGCCGTAATGGATGTTGAAACCGTGGGCGAAGGCCAGAGCGGCGCCCTTCTTGGCGTTCGGCTCGACATGCTCGCGGTAGACCTGGGCGATGTTCTCGTCCGGCAGCAGAATCATGATGACGTCGGCGCCCTTCACCGAGTCGTCCACGTCCTTCACCGTGAGACCAGCCTTCTTCGCCTTGTCCCACGACGCACCGCCCTTGCGCAGGCCGACAGTGACCTTCACGCCGCTGTCGTTCAGGTTCTGGGCATGGGCATGGCCTTGCGAGCCGTAGCCGATGATGGTGACCTTCTTGCCCTTGATGAGAGAAAGATCGCAGTCCTTGTCGTAAAACACTTTCATGTCAGCTCCTCGGGATGAAATGGGTTGGTTGGTTCAGACGCGCAGCACGCGCTCGCCGCGGCTGATACCGCTGGCGCCGGTGCGCACGGTTTCCAGAATGGCGGTGCGCTCAACCGCCTGGATGAAGGCATCGAGCTTGGCCTCGTCACCTGTCAGCTCGATGGTGTAGGTCTTGTCGGTGACATCGATGATGCGGCCACGGAAAATATCCGCCATGCGCTTCATCTCCTCGCGCTCCTTGCCGACGGCGCGCAGTTTGATGATCATCAGCTCGCGCTCGATGTAGTTGGCCTCGGTGAGGTCCACCACTTTCACCACGTCGATCAGTCGGTTCAGATGCTTGGTGATTTGCTCAATGACTTCGTCCGAGCCGCTGGTGACGATGGTCATGCGTGAGAGCGAATCATCTTCAGTCGGCGCTACCGACAACGACTCAATGTTGTAGCCGCGCGCGGCGAACAGGTCGACCACGCGCGACAAGGCACCGGGTTCGTTTTCAAGCAGGACGGCGATGATGTGTTTCATGTGCAATCTCCCACCTCAGGCTTCGTGCGCCGCCGGTAAGCGGGGCCTGGCTCTTGAGGCGTGATGGTGGATGGAAATGGTTGGAAACGGGTCGGCTGCACAGGTGGCTGGCGGCCGTCGCGCTGCGCGGTCGGGTGAACCCGCTGCACGGGCGCGGCCAGCGCATCGTTCAGAGATCTTCCGACCCCAGCAGCATGTGCGTGATGCCCTTGCCTGCTTGAACCATGGGCCAGACGTTTTCTGTCGGATCCACGGCAAAGTCGATGAACACGGTGCGGTCTTTCATGGCGAAGGCCTTCTCCAGCGCCGGGCGTACGTCCTCGGGCTTCACCACTCGCATGCCCACATGGCCGTAAGCCTCGGCCAGCTTGACGAAGTCGGGCAGCGAATCCATGTACGAATGCGAGTAGCGGCCGGAGTATTCGATTTCCTGCCACTGCCGCACCATGCCGAGGTAGCCGTTATTGAGCAGCAGCACTTTCACCGCAGTGCCATACTGCAGACAGGTGGCCAGTTCCTGGATGTTCATCTGGATCGAGCCGTCGCCAGTGATCACCACGCATTCGGCATCAGGCTTGGCCAGCTTGATGCCCATGGCGTAGGGCAGGCCCACGCCCATGGTGCCCAGACCGCCGGAGTTGATCCAGCGCCGCGGATGGTCGAAGCGGTAGTGCTGCGCCGCCCACATCTGGTGCTGGCCGACGTCGGAACAGACATAGGTTTCGCGCTCCTTCGTCAGCTCGTACAGCGTCTCGATGACGTATTGCGGCTTGATCACGAGGTCGGACTTCTCGTATTTCAGACAATCACGCTTGCGCCACTCCTCGATCTGTCCCCACCAGGTGGCCAAGGCTGCCATGTCCTGGCGCTGGCCGACCGCCTTCAATTGCTCGATCTGCTCGATGAGTTCCGTCAGCACCTCGCCGACATCGCCGACGATGGGCACGTCCACCTTCACGCGCTTGGAAATGGACGAGGGGTCGATATCGATGTGAACGATCTTGCGCTCGACCTGGGCAAAGTCCTTGGGATTGCCGATGACGCGGTCGTCGAAACGCGCCCCCACCGCCAGCACCACATCGCTGTGCTGCATGGCCATATTGGCTTCGAAGGTGCCGTGCATGCCCAGCATGCCCAGGAACTTCGGGTCGGAGGCGGCAATGGCGCCCAGCCCCATGAGCGTGTTGGTGCAGGGCAGACCCAGCAGCGTGGCCAGTTCGCGCAGCTTGTCCGACGCATTCGCCAGCACCACGCCGCCACCGCTGTAGAGGTAAGGCCGCTTGGCATGCATCAGCAACTGCACGGCCTTGCGAATCTGCCCGCCATGGCCCTTGCGCACCGGGTTGTAAGAGCGCATGTCGACATGCTCGGGGTAATGAAAAGGCGCGGTGTCGCGCGACACATCCTTGGGCACGTCCACCACCACCGGGCCGGGACGACCACTGCGGGCGAGATGGAAGGCTTTCTTCATGGTCAGCGCCAGATCCTTCACGTCCTTCACCAGGAAATTGTGTTTGACGATAGGGCGGGTGATGCCCACTGTGTCACATTCCTGGAAGGCGTCGAGTCCGATGGCGAAGGTGGGCACCTGGCCGGTGATGATGACCATCGGAATCGAGTCCATGTAGGCGGTGGCGATGCCGGTGACGGCATTGGTCGCACCCGGTCCCGAGGTCACCAGCGCCACGCCCACTTCGCCGCTGGCACGCGCGTAGCCGTCGGCCGCGTGGACCGCGCCTTGCTCGTGGCGCACCAGCACATGCTGGATGGTGTTCTGCTTGTACAGCTCGTCGTAGATGTAGAGCACCGCGCCGCCGGGATAGCCCCAGATGTACTTGACGCCCTCCTGCTGAAGGCAGCGCACCAGGATCTCCGAACCCGTGATGGCCGTGGTTCCGGACGACGATTTGTGGGGGTGTTGTGCAACGGCCGTTGCGGCCGATTGAATTTCAGTTCTGGACATGTCCATGATCACCTCGATGAATTTCTCTGACGAAAGACCCGTTGGCGCCTCTCCAGCCAGGCTTGTGGCCTGCTCTTGAAGCTTGATCGCGCAGCTTGTGGGTTTGCTAGGTTTAAGCGCGGGCCCAACAACACAAGCGGGCCGCGCGCAGCAAGTGGATGACTGGCGAAAGCGCGAGTGTAATGCGGCGGCGCATCACGGACAAGGTCGACAGTCGTCCGGACAGCCGCGCGGACAGGCGACCAGGCAGCGCCAAGCACCGCGCACGCGAGTTTCAGCGCCTGGGTGTTTCGCGCTGCAACAAGCACACTGCGTTGGTGGCAATGCCTTCTTGTCGGCCCACGAAGCCAAGGCGCTCGGCGGTCTTCGCCTTGACGTTCACCTGCTCCGGCGCAACGGCCAGCAACCGGGCGATGGACTGACGCATGGCGTCGCGGTACGGCGCCAGCCTCGGGGCCTGGGCGCACACCGTGCTGTCCACATTCACCACCTGCCAGCCATGCGCGGCAAGCTCTGCCATGGCCGCCTGCAGCAAGGCGCCCGAGTCGATTCCCTTGTAGCGCGGGTCGGTGTCCGGAAATAGCAGACCGATGTCGCCCAGCCCAGCTGCTCCCAGTAGCGCATCGGTGATGGCATGCAGCAGCGCGTCGGCATCGGAGTGCCCGAGCAGGCCGCTGTGGTGCGCAATTTCAATGCCTCCGAGCACCAGCTTACGGCCGGGAACCAGGGCGTGGATGTCCTCACCCTGCCCCACACGCCATTCCAGTTTCGGCTCATGCATGGTCGGCTCCGGGGGTTGTGACACCACAGGCGTGCATGGTGATCAGGGATTCAGCAAGCATCAGGTCGTCGGCGAACGTCACCTTGATGTTGCTGCTGCTGCCGAGCACGAGTTTGGGCCGCAGCCCGATGCGCTCCACCGCCGAGGCTTCATCCGTGATCCCGGCCTGAGCTCTCTGCTCCAAGGCCGTCAGCAGCGTGCCGAGACGGAACATCTGCGGCGTCTGCGCCAGCCAAAGGCCGTCGCGGGGGATCGTTGTGGCCACACGCATGGTTTGCGGCGCATGCGCGTCAGCGGCGGCCTGCTTCAGCGTATCCGGCAGCGGCAGCGCCAGCAGACCGCCCACAGCGTCGTGGCGGCAGGCTTCGATCAATACGACGATGGCCTGGGGCGTGATGCAGCAGCGCGCAGCGTCGTGCACCAGCACCCAATCCTGCTCACCAGCACCCTGCGACTGCAAACCCCGCAACCCCTGCAACACCGTCAGTGAGCGGGTGGCGCCACCGGCTTCGTGGATGCGCAAGCGTGGGTGGTTCGGCAGCACCGCCCGCGCTTGCACATCTCCCGCCTGCACCAACACATGCACAGAGGTCACTTGCTGGCAAGCGAGAAATGCCCGCACCGTGTGGGCGACAACCGCGGCGCCGGCCAGCTGGCGGTATTGCTTCGGCACATCGCCCGGCAGGCGCGCGCCTGAACCGGCGCAAGGAATGAGGGCATGCATGGACATCGCTTCGCTTTGCGCACGGCGGACGGCCGCACCTGCGAAAATTCTAGGGATGTCTCGAACCTCCCCCCCGCAAACTCTGTTTCTCGCGCCTGCCCTGCCCGCGCTGAAGCCCGGTAACCGCCATGCCCTGCCCAAACCCGCCGGCAGCGCCGATGCTTTGCTGTTGGCCGAGTTGGCGCAGACGCGCAGCCCCTCAAGCTCCGGGCGCGGGCCGTGGGTGATCGTCACTGCCGATCCAGCCGACGCCCAGCGCCTGTTAGCCGAAATGCTGTGGTTCGCACCCGATCTGCGCTGCGGCGTCCTACCCGATTGGGAAACCCTGCCCTACGACGCCTTCTCGCCGCATCAAGACCTGGTCTCCGAGCGCCTGGCCACGCTCTGGACCCTGCACCACGCCGCGCTGGACGTCGTGCTGGTGCCAGCCACCACCGCGCTGCAGTACCTGCCGCCTGCGGCCTTTCTCGCGTCCACCACCTTCAGTTTCCAGAAAGGTCAAGCCATCGACGAAGCCGCCCTGCGCGCCCAGCTCGTGCTGGCTGGCTATACCCATGTCACCCAGGTGGTGGCGCCAGGCGAGTACGCCGTGCGCGGCGGCCTGCTCGACCTGCATCCCATGGGCAGTGCCCTGCCCCTGCGGGTGGACCTATTCGGCGACACCGTGGAGTCCATCCACACCTTCGACCCCGATAGCCAGCGCAGCCTCTACCCGGTGGACACGGTGCGCATGCTGCCGGGCCACGAGTTTCCGTTGGACGAAGCCGCGCGACAGCGTTTTCGTGCCCAGTGGCGCGAACGCATCGAAGGCGACCCCAGCCGCAGCCCGCTGTACAAGGACATGGCCCAGGGCGTGGCCGGTCCTGGCATCGAGTACTACCTGCCGCTGTTTTTCGACCACACCGCCACACTGCTCGACTACGCCGGCCCGCACGCCGGCGTGGTGCTGCTGGGCGATGTGCCCGGCGCCATGCGCCAGTTCTGGGCCGACACCACCGACCGCTGGCGCCTGCTTCAACACGACCCGGAACGCCCGGCGCTGGCACCGGGCGAGTTGTACCTGACCGAAGAAGAATTCTTTCTGCGCATCAAGCCTCTGGCGCAACTCGGCCTGCGCAGCGGAGCGCAAACCTTCGCGGCGAAGTCGGCCGCTGGCGACGCAGACGACGTCAAAGCGTCGGGCGCCGTTCAACCGGCGGCAAGTGCCGAAATCTCGCCCGGTTCAGCTTCCAACATAGCTTCGGACGCACCCTCCTCGGCATCTCCGAGCTTTGCGGCTCTGCCAGTCAAACCCATGCCGGGCCTGCCCGCGTGCGCCCTGCCCGACCTGTCCATCGAGCGGCGCAGCGAGCAACCCCTGCGCCGCCTGCAGGCCTGGCTCGACGCGGGGCAACGCGATGCCCGGCATCCGCTGCGCGTCCTGCTCTGCGCCGAGTCCGCGGGACGGCGTGAAACCCTGCTGGACTTGCTTCGCGAGTCCAGGCTCGACGCGCGCGTCACCGAGTCCTGGGCCGCTTTCACCGCCGCCGATACGGCCTTCGGCCTCGTCGTCGCCCCGCTTGCTGCCGGCTTCGCCCTGTCGGATGCCGGCATCGCCCTGCTGACCGAAACCGAGTTGTTCGCCCTCAGCCCCAGCCAGCGCCGGCACCGCGTACAAGAGCGCGCCAGCGATGTCGAGAACCTGATCCGCGATCTCTCCGAACTCAAAACCGGCGACCCGGTGGTGCACCAGCAGCACGGCATCGGTCGTTATCAGGGCCTGACCTCGCTTGACCTGGGTGACGGTCCGGCCGAGTTCCTGCACCTGCGCTATGCGCAAGAGGCTTCGCTGTATGTCCCCGTGGCGCAGCTTCATCTCATCGCCCGCTACAGCGGGGTGGACCCCGACAACGCGCCGCTGCACACCCTGGGCTCGGGCCAGTGGGACAAGGCGCGGCGCAAGGCGGCCGAGCAGGTGCGCGACACCGCGGCCGAGCTGCTCAACATCTACGCCCGTCGCGCCACACGTGCCGGCCATGCCTTTCGCTATGCCGCGCAAGACTACGAAGCCTTCGCCGCAGGCTTCGGCTTCGAGGAAACCCCCGACCAGCGCGCAGCCATTCACGCCGTGGTGCAGGACATGATCTCGCCCCGGCCGATGGACCGCCTGGTGTGCGGCGACGTCGGCTTCGGCAAGACCGAGGTGGCCCTGCGCGCCGCCTTCATCGCCATCATGGGCGGCAAGCAGGTGGCCGTGCTCGCGCCCACCACGCTGCTGGCCGAACAGCATGTGGAAACCTTCCGCAACCGCTTTGCCGACTGGCCGGTGAGGATTGCCGAGCTGTCGCGGTTTCGTTCGCCGAAGGAAGTGAAAACGGCGTTGGAGGGCATGGCGGCGGGCACGGTGGACGTGGTCATCGGCACCCACAAACTGCTGTCCGGCGACATCAAGTTCCAGCGTCTCGGCCTGGTCATCGTCGACGAGGAGCACCGCTTTGGCGTGCGCCACAAGGAGGCACTCAAAGCCCTGCGCGCCGAGGTCGACATGCTGACCCTCACCGCCACGCCGATTCCGCGCACGCTGGGCATGGCGATGGAGGGCTTGCGTGACTTGAGCGTGATTGCCACAGCGCCGCAAAAGCGCCTGGCGATCAAGACTTTCGTGCGCAATGAAAGCAAAGCGGTGATTCGCGAAGCGGTGCTGCGTGAAATCAAGCGCGGCGGACAGGTGTATTTCCTGCACAACGAGGTGGAGAGCATCGAGCGGCGACGCGAGATGCTGGCCGAACTCATACCCGAGGCGCGCATCGCCATCGCCCACGGCCAGATGCACGAGCGTGATCTGGAGCGCGTGATGCGCGACTTCCACGCCCAGCGCTTCAACCTGCTGCTGTGCTCCACCATCATCGAAACCGGCATCGACGTGCCCACCGCCAACACCATCGTCATGAGTCGGGCCGATAAATTCGGGCTGGCGCAGTTGCACCAGTTGCGTGGTCGCGTCGGGCGCTCGCACCACCAAGCCTATGCCTATCTGCTGGTGCCGGAAGTGCAGTCGCTGTCCAAAACCGCGCTGCAGCGGCTGGACGCCATCACGCAGATGGAAGAACTGGGTTCCGGCTTTTACCTTGCCATGCACGATCTGGAAATTCGTGGCGCCGGCGAGGCGCTGGGCGAGTCGCAATCCGGCAATGTGCAGGAGGTCGGCTACCAGATGTACATCGACATGCTGGGCGAAGCGGTGAAGGCGCTCAAGGCCGGGCGTGAGCCCGACCTGCTGCACCCGCTGGGCGTGACCACCGAAATCAATCTGCACGAGCCCGCGCTGTTGCCGGCAGACTACTGCCCCGATGTGCACGCCCGTCTCAGCCTCTACAAGCGCCTAGCGAGTTCCGGCAGCGAGGCCAGGCTGCAAGACGTCGCCGAGGAAATCGTCGACCGCTTCGGCCGTATGCCCAGTGCCGCGCTCAACCTGCTGGAAACCCACCGCCTGCGACTGCTGGCCGCGCGCTACGGAGTGCAAAAAGTGGATGCTGCCGATCGGCAAACCCTGATCCAGTTCCGCCCCAATCCGCCCATCGACGGCGCCCGGATCATCTGGCTGGTGCAGAACCACCGCCATGTGCGACTCGCCGGCAACGACCGGTTGCGCATCGAGCGCGATGCCAAGGATGCATCCGCTCGCGTCCGTTTGGTGCGCGACACCCTACGCCTGCTCGGTGAACCGCGCGACGAAGCCCTGGCAGCCTGAAGCCGCACGGCCCAACGCTCCGTTCAGTCTCCAGCCCAGTTTTTCCCAGCCGCCACGATCTGACACCACGACCCGAGCCATGCACCACCTCGTCCTGCAAGTTGCCGCACCCAACACACTGAATGCCGACCTCGTTGCGCACATCGCCGAGTTCACCCAGCCGAGCGGCCTGGAAAAACTCCCGAACCTGCAGTCAGACTGGGGAGCCCAGGCCATGCGCCTGCGCAACATCGGCGTCGATCCGCAGGTGGCGCGCAGCGACCTGCCAGCGATCGCCCGCGAGCACGGCCTCGACTGGGCCGTCGTCCCCGCCGGCCTGCGGCTGGCCGACTTCAAGCTGCTGGTGCTGGACATGGACTCCACGCTGGTGGCCATGGAAACCATCGATGAACTCGGCGCCGCCAGCGGCAAGAAAGCGCAGATCGCCGCCATCACCGAAGCTGCGATGCGCGGCGAGATCGCGGACTACGCCGAAAGCCTGCGCCGCCGCCTCGCCCTGCTCGCCGGCACGCCCGAGAGCGTGCTGGAGGAGGTGTACGCCCGGTTGCACCTCAACCCCGGTGCCGAGGCGCTGATTGCTGCAGCCAAGGCTGCCGGCCTCAAGGTGCTGCTGGCCACCGGCGGTTTCACCTGGTTCACCGAACGCCTGCAACAGCGCCTGAGCCTGGATTTCGTCGCCGCCAACACCCTGGAATGGCGCGAAAGCAAGCTCACCGGGCACGCCCTTGGCCCCATCGTCGACGCCCAGGGCAAACGCCAAGCCCTGCTCGACACCTGCTCCCGCATCGGCTGCACGCCACAACAAGCCATCGCCATCGGCGACGGGGCCAACGACCTCGCGATGATGAAGGCCGCTGGCCTCAGCGTGGCCTACCACGCCAAACCCACCGTGCAGGATGCGGCCAGCACGGCGCTGAATGTTTGCGGCTTGGACGCGGTGCGGTGCCTGTTCGAAGCCTGACCCTGCGGGGCGATGGGCGATCACACGCTGCGAATCGCCTCACGGCGCATGTGCAGCGATGAGCCAACCCGCGAGACCGAGCACGGCCTGACCGCAGCCGCCATCAACCCTTGCGGGCGATGCGGTCGTCCAGTTCCGCCAGTGCTGCCGAGAGGCCGTTGCCGGTCTCGGTGAGGTGCTGTGCGTGGGTTTGCTCCAGACGGTCGATGCGTGCGGTGAGTTCAGTCTTGTGCGCCTCGAGTTGCGCGGCCTGGCGGTTGAAGCCTGCTTCCAGACTTTGCTGCAACTGGGTGATACGCGAGCTTTCCGCCTTGTCGGCCAGTTCGCGCTGGGCTTGCAGGGCTTTCATCTGCTTGCGGCTCTCGATCAGGGATGTGGTTTGCACATAAAGCGCAAAGCCGAAAAAGACCAGCGCGAGCAGGGCGCTCAAGCCCAGCATCACCAGCCCGAGTGGAGCATGCAGAGAGGTGAAACCGAGTGATAGCGTGGTGCTCGAGGTGAAGGCTGCCCAGTTCAGCGCGGCAAAACCGGCGACCAGAGCGAGCAACACGATGAGCAGAATGGAGCGGAAACCCATGATCTTCTCCTGTGTGGTGATGTGTGAAGAAAGCGGTCTGGCCATCGGTCGCTCCTGTGTTCCCGATCGCGCCTGGTGCTCAGTCGAGCAGCACCTGCATGGCATGGTCGAGATCGGCGATGAGATCCAGCGGGTCTTCGAGGCCGATACTCAAGCGCACCAGCGGGCTGGCGTATGCCCAGGATGCGCCGCGCATGGCGGCGACGTCGTAAGGCACGGCCAGGCTGACCGGCCCACCCCAGGAGTAGCCGATCTTGAACAGGCGCAGGGCGTCGACGCATGCCTCCACCCTGGCCGCGGTGATCTGCGGCTGGAACGTGAAGCTGAACAGTCCGGCGGCGGCACTGCAGTCGCGCACCCAATGGGCGTGGCCAGGACTGCCGGGAAAGGCCGGATGCAGCAGAGCCTGCACTTCGGGCCGGCTCTGCAACCAGGTGGCCACGCAACGCGCGGCCTGGTCGTGCGCGTGATAGCGCAGGTGCAGGCTGTGCAGGCCGCGCAGCACCAGGGATGCGTCGTCACCGCTCACGCCGAAGCCCAGGCGCATGTGGGCGTCGAGCAGTTTGTCGTGCAAGGCATCGTCACGCGTCAGCACGGCGCCCATGAGCATGTCGGCTCCGCCGGACTGGTATTTGGTCAGCGCCTGCATGGAGATGTCGACGTCCAGCGCAAAGGGCTTGATCGCCAGCCCTGCGCCCCAGGTGTTGTCAAGTGCGGTGACCAATCCATGCTGCCGCGCCATGGCGACGAGTGCGCGCAGGTCAGGCATCTCCATGGTGACCGAACCGGGCGCTTCAAGCCACAACAACCTCGTTCGCGGTGTGATCGCGGCATGGGTCGCGGCAAGGTCCATGGGGTCGTAGACCTGCAGCGCGATCCCCCAGCCGGAGAGCAACTTTTCTGCCATATCGCGACTGGGGTTGTAGACGTTGGTAGGCAGCATGACGGCGTCGCCCTGTTGCAGAAGGGCGAGATTCACCAACGCGATGGCCGAAAGCCCCGATGGGCACAACAACGCATGCTTGGCTCCTTCGATCTCGGCCAGACGCGCCTCCAGCGTGAATGTGGTGGGCGTGCCGTGCAGGCCGTAGGTGTAGCCGGTCTTGCGACGCCAGTCGCGTGCGCGCATGGCGGCCACGTTGGCGAACAGCACGGTGGAAGCGCGGTGCGTGGCAGGTTGCACGGCGTCGAAGCCAGGCGGTGGCTGGTAGGGCGAGTGTTGCAACAGCGTGGCGGCCCGCGGTGAAGGATGCATCGCGCCGGGCTCAGCACCCATCACGGTGTGTTCCGCAACGTGCAGTTCACGATTTGTTGCAAGGTTCTGGTCTAATTGATCGCCATGTTCTTCACTGGACATGAGTCAAGGTTCTCCTGATGGGCTGCCACGGCCTCGCTGGGGTTCGGGTTTTGCTTCCAAGCATAGCCAGTTCAGGGACCGCACAGACTCTGCCCACCGCATTGGACCCTTCGCCTGAACCTTCGCCCCACTTGCTTCCTGCCCGCGCAGCAGAAGCCCCCGGATGTGTGGCCACCCCGCCCTCCCCTTGCGAGGACTGCAGTACGGCATCATCAGCAGACGCGTGTATAGGTCGACGCTTGCGCGCAGTCCGCACAACCCTGGCACAGGTCGCCCAGCACGCTGTCACGCTCACCCTGGCATACGCCCGCCGAGCGTTGGATTCGGCCGTTTTCCTCTCCAGAATGTCCCATCGACGCCGTCTGTTGTCTGTGCCCCCCGAGACCGCAAGTTGGCTTGGGGACGCCCCCGTGTTTGACTGATGAGCCTGAACATGATGACGGAAGTCCTGATTCTTTTCGCCCTGATCCTGCTCAACGGACTGTTCGCCATGTCCGAAATTGCCCTGGTCACGGCGCGGCGCGCGCGCCTCACGGCGATGGCCGAATCCGGCAGCATTCCAGCCAAGGCCGCGGTGCAACTGACCGAGCAGCCCAACCGTCTGCTGTCCACCGTGCAGATCGGCATCACCTCCATCAGCGTGCTCAACGGCATCATCGGTGAGGCCGCGTTCTCCGCCCCCATCAGTCTCTGGCTGCAGAGCCAAGGGTTGCTGCCGCAGGCAGCGAACATTGCGGGCACGGCGCTGGTAGTCATCGTCATCACCTACCTGTCCATCGTCATTGGTGAGCTGGTTCCCAAACGGCTGGGACAGCTGGCCCCGGAACGAATCGCCCTGTTCGTGGCGCAGCCCATGCTGCTGCTGTCGCGCAGCGTGGCGATATTCGTCAAGCTGCTGTCGTTTTCCACCGACCTGCTGCTGCGCCTGCTGCGTGTTCGCACCGATGCACCCACGCATGTGACGGAGGAGGAGATCAACGTCGTGCTGGAGGAAGGCTCGGACGCCGGCGTCATCGAGGTGCAGGAGCACGAGATGGTGCGCAACGTGTTCCGCCTCGATGACCGTCAGATTGCCTCGCTGATGACGCCGCGCAATGAGATCGAGTTTCTCGACGTGGAAGACCCTCTGACCGACAACCTTGCCAAGATTGCGCAGTCACCCCACTCGCGTTTTCCCTTGGTGCGTGGCGATCTGGACGACGTGCTGGGTTTGGTATCGGCCAAGGAGCTGCTGGGCCGCTTCATCCGGCGCGAGGGCATCGAGGACTTGAGCAAGGCCTCCAGCCACGCCATCTTCGTGCCCGAAAGCCTCACCGGGCTGGAACTGCTGCAGACCTTCAAGCAAAGCTCGGATCACACCGCGCTGGTGCTCGGCGAATACGGCCAGACACTGGGCATCGTCACGGTGCAGGACATTCTGGAGGCTATCGCCGGCGAGTTCAAGAGCCACCCATCCGAAGAACCCTGGGCGATCCAGCGCGATGACGGCTCCTGGTTGCTGGACGGGTTGATTCCCGTGGGCGACCTCAAGGACAAGCTCGCGCTCAAATCCGTGCCGGAAGAGGAGAAGGGACGCTACAACACCCTGGCCGGCATGCTCATGCTGCTGCTGGCGCGACTGCCGCACACCGGCGATCACATCGACTGGGACGACTGGCGGTTCGAGATCGTGGACATGGACGGCAAGCGCATCGACAAGGTGCTGGTATCGCGTCCCACCTTGGCACAGATCGAAAACTCGCTGCCGCCGGATGCGGATTGAGACCTTGTCGGGATCAAGCAAACTCGGAAAGGCTCTGCTTTCCCCGAGATCGTCATCCCGACGGCTGGATGCGGCGCAAACGTTCGCGCAGTTCGCCCACGATGCCGCGCCGGAATAGCAATACGCAGAGCACGAAAATGGCGCCAATCACCATGCTCACCGAGTCGTTGAGGTTGTTGAGCCAGTGGATGCCGGTGAGGTCGACCAGAAAGCGCGCGATGGTGCCCATTTTTTCCTCCAGCACGGTGATGATGACCGCGCCGAGGATGGGCCCCAGATCGGTGCCGAGGCCGCCCACGAGGGTCATGAGAATGACCAGGCCCGAAGTGCTCCAGTGCACGTCGGTCAGGGTCTCGAAACCCATCACCACCGCCTTCATCGCCCCGGCCAGGCCCGCGAATCCGGCGGACAGCAGGAATACACCGAGCTTGTAGCGGTTCGCACGGTAACCCAGCGAGATGGCGCGCGGCTCGTTCTCGCGTACCGCCTGCAGCACCTGGCCGAACGGGGAGTTCACCACCCGGCGCATGAACCACCAACTGGCGACGAAGACCACCAGCACGACGTAGTACATCACCCGGTCCGACTGCAAGGGCAAGCCGAACAAGCTGCCGCGTGGAATGCCCTGAAGGCCGTCCTCGCCGCCGGTGAAGTTCGCCTGCAGGGCGTAGAAATAAACGATCTGCGCCAGCGCCAGGGTGATCATGGAAAAGTAGATGCCCTGCCGCCGCACCGCCAGCAAACCCATCACCAGGCCAATACCCAACGCGGCGAGTACACCGATGAGAATGCCCACCGGGGTGGGCATTCCCCAGGTGGTGAGGGCGAGTCCGGTGAGGTAACCCGCCCCACCGAACAAGGCGGCATGGCCGAAGGAAATGAGCCCGGCATAGCCCGCCAAAAGGTTGAAGGCGCAGGCGAAAAGGGCGAAGCACATCATGCGCATGCCCAACACCGGGTAGAGCCCCAGCCAGGGGGCTGCCAGGGCCAGCAGCAGCAAGACCCAGGTCACATGAGCAGGTAAACGCGTGCGCCAGAGCATGTTCATTTTTCCTTGCCGAAAAGGCCGGCGGGCCGCACGGTGAGGACCAGGGCCATGAAGACAAACACCACGGTGGTCGAGATGGGGGCGTAGATGACCTTGGCCAAGCCCTCGATGATGCCCAGCGCTAGGCCCGAGACGATGGCGCCCATGACCGAGCCCATGCCACCGATGACGACGATGGCGAAGACCACGATGATGAGGTTGGAACCCATCAGCGGCGACACCTGGATGACGGGAGCCGCAAGCACCCCGGCGAGGCCGGCGAGCGCCGAACCGAAGGCGAATGTGAGCATGACCAGCAGCGGGAAGTTGATGCCGAAGGCCTGGATCAGCGCCGGGTTTTCAGTGCCAGCGCGTAGATAGGCGCCAAGCTTGGTGCGCTCGATCAGCAGCCAGGTGCCGAAGCAGGCCACCAGGCTGGCGACCACGGCGAAGGCGTAGTAGACGGGCAGGTACATGAAGCCCAGGTCGAGCGTACCGCTCAGCAAGGTAGGCGGGTTGTAGGGTGAGCCCGCCACGCCGAAGAAGGAGCGGAAGACGCCTTCGATCAGGAGGGTAAGCCCGAAGGTCAGGAGCAGGCCGTAAATGGGGTCGATGCCGCGCAGGCGGCGCAACATCAGGCGCTCGACCAACACGCCGAACAGGCCCACCAGTACAGGGGCGATCAGGAGCATCCACCAGAAACCGAGATGGAAGTATTGCCCGCCCATCCAGGTGAACATCGCACCCATCATGAAGAAGGCACCGTGGGCGAAATTGACCACATCCATCAAGCCGAAAATCACAGCGAGGCCCAGGGACAACATGGCGTAGAACGCACCGTTGACCAGGCCGAGCATGAGTTGCCCCAGCAGCAGGGGCAAGGGAAAACCAAAGAATTCAGTCAAACTGCACCTCTCAGGCAAACGCAGGGCCACCCCAAGTGTTCTTGCCCGATGCGCAGGGGTGGGTCGACGAGCCGACCTTGGAGGCGCTCGAGCGTCAAACTGGTTTCGTGAAGGCCAGCCACACGCCGTTCGACTGCGCAAGGCTGGCACCTCAACACGTCATGCGCCCTACTTGTCGAGCGGACAGCCGTAGGCGGCAGCCGGGCCGAAGGCGTCGTTGCCAGGGATGGTCTGCACCAGCTTGTAGTAATCCCAGGGTTCTTTGGATTCGGCCGGAGTCTTGACCTGCTCCAGATACATGTCATGGATCATCAGGCCGCTGGGGCGCATGAAGCCGTCATGCATGAACATGTCGTTGACCTTCATCTTGTGCATTTCGTCCATGACCTTGGTGCCGTCCGTGGTTCCAGCCGCCTTGACCGCCTTCAGGTAGGTGAGCGTGGCGGAATAATCGCCAGCCTGAATGAAGGTGGGCATCGCCTTCATCTCCTTGAAGTAGCGCTCGGCCCAAGCCCGCGACTGGGCGTTCTGGTTCCAGTACCACGGCGTGGTGAGGTAGAGGCCTTGTGCGGCCGGCAGACCGACGGCGTGGATGTCGGTGATGAACAGCAGCAGGCCAGCCAGCTTCATGGTCTTGGTCACGCCGAACTGGTTGGCCTGTTTGATCGAGTTGTCGGCGTCTCCACCCGCATTGGCCAAGCCGAGCACCTGCGCCTTGGAAGCCTGCGCCTGCAGCAGATAGGAGGAAAAGTCGGATGCGCCCAGCGGGGCATAGACTTGGCCCACGACCTTGCCGCCATCGGCCTCGACCACCTTGGCCGCCTCGCTCTCGAGCGACTTGCCGAAGGCGTAATCAGCCGTGAGGAAATACCAGTTCTTGCCACCATGCCTGATCACGGCGCTGGCCGTGCCGCGTGCCAGAGCCGTGGTGTTGTAGGCATACATCACCGTGTAAGGAGTGCATTGCTTGCCGACGATGGTGGACGCGCCTGCGCCCACCACGAAGAACGGCTTTTTGTACTGCGCGGCGATGGGTTCCATGGCCAGCGCGGTCGCGCTGTTGGTGCCACCGATCAACATATCGACGCCGTCCTGCGACAAGTACTCCTTGGCCTTGCCAGCGGCCAGGTCGGCCTTGTTCTGGTGATCGAAGCTGGTCAGTTCGATCTTGCGGCCGAGAACCGAACCGCCAAAGTCCTGGATGGCCATCTTGATCGCAGCAACGCCACCTGGGCCGTCGACGGCGGAATAGACGCCGGACAAGTCGGTGATGAAGCCGATTTTCACCGGGGGTTCCGCCTGGGCCATCGAAGCTGCGCCCAGAGCCAGGGCGAGAGCCAAAGTCAGTTTGTTCAGTTTCATGCAAGTCTCCTCGTGGATGGATGGTTTGACGCGATTCAGATACCGAGTAAACCCTTGAGTGTCGCGCGATTTTTTTCTAAGTCGGCTCGCGCCATTTCCAGAACGATTCGGCCGCCTTCCATGACATAAAATCGGTCGGCCAAATTCGCAGAAAATCTGAAATTTTGCTCGACGAGCAAAATTGAAAAACCTTTGTTTTTCAGTATATTCATCGCTCGGCCAAGGGCCTGTACGATAACAGGAGCAAGGCCTTCGGAAATTTCATCCAACAAAAGCAGGCGCGCGCCCGTGCGCAAAATGCGCGCCACCGCGAGCATTTGTTGCTCGCCACCGGATAAACGTGTTCCGGGGCTTTTAGCCCGATCCCGCAAATTCGGAAACAAAGCATAGATCTCCTCTTCGCCGAGCCCGGGAAAACCGGTTTTCAATTCCGGGGGAAGTAAAAAATTTTCTTGCGCGCTGAGACTCGCAAAAATACCGCGCTCTTCCGGGCAGTAGCCCACGCCGAGTGGTGCGACGCGATGGCGCGGTATGCCGATGACTTCACGTCCAGACACGCGAATGCTGCCGGTGCGCGCACTCGTCAGCCCCATGACTGCGCGCAGCGTGGTGGTCCGCCCGGCCCCGTTTCGGCCCAGCAGGCAGACGGTCTCGCCAGGCTCGACGTGCAGGTTCACGCCATGCAGCACATGCGATTCGCCATACCAGGCGTGCAAGTTGTCGATCAGCAGCGCCGCATCCAAATCCGGTATGTCTGCCAAGCCCGGCGGCGCCTGCAGCACCTCGGGCACCGTCATGTCTGCATCTCCTCGGCTTCATCCCCCATGTAGGCGGCAATCACCTCGGGTTTGCGAGAAACCTCGGCATAACTGCCCTCGGCCAGAATCTGGCCTCGCTGCATCACCGTGACTCGATCACAGATTCGGGAGATGACCGACATGTTGTGCTCAACCATCAGCACGGTGCGCCCTTTGGCGACGCGGCGAATGAGATCGGTGACCTGTTCCACGTCCTCGTGGCCCAGGCCCTGGGTGGGCTCGTCGAGCAAAAGCAGTTGCGGGTTCATCGCCAGCGTGGTGGCCAACTCCAGCGCGCGCTTGTGGCCATAAGGCAGGTTGGTGGCCAGTTGTTCGGCTGCTCCGGAGAGACCGACAAGGTCCAGAAAGCTCATGGCCTGGTCGTCCAGTTTGCGCAACGTGTGCTTGGGTAACCAGAACTGATGCGCCAGCCCAGAACTGCGCTGCAGACCGACGCGCACATTCTCCAATAAACTCATGTGCGCAAATGTGGCGCTGATTTGAAACGAACGCACCATACCCAGTCTTGATATATTCGCCGGAGACATTTTTGTGATGTTCTGCTCGCGGAAATAAATGTCACCTGCACTGGGCTGGAGAAATTTGCTAAGCAAATTGAAGCAGGTCGTTTTCCCGGCACCGTTTGGACCGACCAGTGCATGAATCGAGCCCTCTTCGATGTTCAGATCGACATTCTGTACCGCGGCGAAACCGGAAAATTGTTTGCTGAGCCCCTGGGCCCGCAATATCGGTGTGTTCGACATTGAAGTTTGTTGGTTGGACACCCGTCATTCTGCCGCCATGCACGCAGGCGGCTCAAGCGCTTTCCCCACGGGAAAACCCTGTGTTTCGTCGACGGCCTGTTGTCGATGCTTCAAAATGCCTCATTCGGCCAGCCTCCACTCCATGGCACGTTCGGCCTGATCGGGCCCGTAGAGCGCGACGCTGTTCCCTGCGCCCTGCGCGGCCCATGCTGCGCGCACGCAGACACAATCGTGGCAGGGGTTTCGCTCTCGAGGACAATCTCGTCATGATGACTTGTTCGCCAGCGACAACGCCAAACAGGGCCGATTTCGGCTTCGACCAGCCCTACAGCAGACTGGGGAGCGAATTCTTCAGTGCCGTTCGGCCATTCGGTCTGCCTGCGCCGCGCTTGAGTTTGGTGAGCGAAGATGCCTCGCGCCTGCTGGGTCTGCATCTGGAATCGACAGACCCTGAAGCACTGCAGCGCTGGGCGGAATTGTTCAGCGGTACCACATTGCCAGCCAGTTGCGAACCGATCAGCACCGTCTACTCCGGCCACCAGTTCGGCAATTGGGCCGGGCAGCTCGGTGACGGCCGCGCCCACCTTTTGGGCGAACTCGACGCGCCGGATGCCACGCAAAACTGTGGCTACGCGCGCTGGGAAGTGCAACTCAAGGGGGCGGGACGCACGCCATACTCCCGTCATGGCGATGGGCGTGCGGTGTTGCGCTCCTCCATCCGGGAATTCCTCTGCAGCGAAGCCATGTGGCATCTCGGCATTCCCACTACGCGCGCGCTCTGTCTCGTCACCTCCAGCCTGGCGGTGGCACGCGAACGCATGGAAACCGCGGCGGTTGTCACGCGCCTGGCGCCGAGTTTCATTCGCTTCGGCCACTTCGAGCATTTCAGCTACAGCGGCCAACATGCAGCACTGCGCCGCCTGGCTGACTGGACCATCGCACGCATCGACCCCGCCTGCGCCGATGCCGCCAACCCCGCACTGGCCCTGCTGCAGGGCGTCGTGACGCGCACCGCGCAGCTCATGGCGCAATGGCAATGCATCGGCTTCATCCACGGCGTCATGAACACCGACAACATGTCCATGCTCGGCTGGACGCTGGACTACGGTCCGTTCGCCTTCATGGACGGGTTCGATCCGGCACACACACCCAACACCACTGATCGCGCCGGTCGCTATGCCTGGGGCCGGCAGCCGGCTATTGCGCGCTGGAATCTGCTGGCGCTGGCCCAGGCGATGCTGCCGCTGCTCGGCGAACCCCAAGACGCCATGGACGCCGTAGAAGCCTTCGAGCCCCAGTTCTCGCAAGCCATGCGTTCTCAGTTGCAGGACAAGCTGGGCCTGGGTGCGCTGCAAGATGGTGACGATGCCCTGGTCGATACCTGGCTTGCGACCATGGCTGCGAACCAATCCGACTGGACCCTGAGTTTTCGCCGGCTCGGTTCGCTGTCCTCCAACTCCGACAGCCCGATTCCAGAAGCGTTGCAAAGCTTGTTCACCACCCGCCCGCAACAGTTCCAGGCCTGGGTTGCCGACTACCGCCAACGCTTGCGGCAGCAGGGCCATGCGGACGCCGAACGCAAGCTGGCGATGGATCTTGTGAATCCACGCTTCGTGTTGCGCCACCACCTGGCGCAACACGCCATTGCTCAAGCCGAGGCCGGCGATTTTTCCGCCGCTCGGGATCTGATGGCCGTGCTGCGGCACCCCTATGCGGAGCAGCCCGCGCATGCGGCATACGCCGCCGCCCCGGCGCAGGATGCCGAAGCACCGGCCCTGTCGTGCTCGTCTTGAGCAGACTCGGCCACCACGGCAAGATCGCCCCTGCCAAGCCTCAACCCCTCGCCCCTACCTCCTCTCTTATGCACGGAGATTGCATCATGTCCCCCACCCGAACAGACGACAAAGCCGACGCCGAATACCTCCTGCGCCTCACACCCGAGCAATACCGGGTGACCCGCTGCAGCGCCACCGAAGCACCGTTCACCGGGCAGTACTGGGACCACCATGCCGATGGAAGCTACCGCTGCATCTGCTGCAGCGCGGTACTGTTCGACTCCAGCACCAAATTTGACTCCGGTACCGGGTGGCCCAGCTTCACAGAGCCAGCCTGGGGGCAGTCCATCGAGGAAGTGATGGACAACAGCCATGGCATGGTGCGCACCGAAGTGCGCTGCGCCCAGTGCCATGCCCACCTCGGCCATGTGTTCGACGATGGCCCCGGGCTGAACGGCCTGCGCTACTGCATCAACTCGGCTGCGCTCGATTTCGCTCCCGGCCAGCAAGCCGAACGAGCGGGCGAACAAGGATAATGACGGGCATGAAACTCCTGTTCGACTTCTTTCCCATCATCCTGTTTTTCGCCGCCTTCAAGTTCGGCGGCATTTATGTGGCCACTGCCGTGGCCATCCTCGCCACCTTCGGTCAAATCGGCTGGGTATGGTTCAAGGGCCGCAAGGTTGAGCCCATGCTCTGGGTCAGCCTCGTCATCGTTGTGCTGTTCGGCGGTGCCACACTGCTGCTGCACAACGATACTTTCATCAAATGGAAGCCCACGGTGCTGTACTGGGTGTTCGCCGTCGTCCTGCTGGGAGGGCAGGTGCTGTTCCGCAGGAACTTCATCCGCCAGTTGCTGGGCACGCAGATGGATTTGCCCGCCGTGGCGTGGACGCGGCTGAACTGGTCCTGGGCGGCCTATTTCGCGGTCATGGGCATCGTCAACATCTGGGTGGCCTACCACTATTCCACGGCGATCTGGGTGGATTTCAAGCTCTTCGGCAGCCTGGGCCTGACGCTGGTGTTCGCCATCATCCAGTCCTTGATGATTGCCCGCTACTTGCCGCAAAAAAACGCCTGATGCAAGGCATGACGCACCGTGCCGAGTCTATCGAGCGGACCTTGCGCCTGGTCTTCGATCCCGAGCAACTGCAGGTCATCGACGAATCCGCCAGCCACGCAGGGCATGGCGGATTCGATGCCCGGGGTAGCCATTTTCGTGTGCGCATGGTCAGCCACGCATTCAGCGGAAAGTCAAGACTTGCGCGCCATAGGCTCGTGTATGATGCCCTGGCTGCGATGCTGGCGCACGACATTCATGCCCTCGCGCTCGACCTGCACGCCCCGGGCGACTTACCCAAGCCGGCCCAACCCTAGGTCGCAGGCCCTCGTGGACCTTACGGCCTGCGTTCTCGAACCCATCCCCATTGAGTCATGCAAAAACCCCTGATCAAACAACTTCTGCCAGCCGCTTTGGCACTTGCGCTGCTGTCCCCCGCAGCTTTCGCCCAGACCGCGGCGACCGTCAACGGCAAGGCCATCCCAGAGAGCATGGTCAACGTCGTTGCCGAGAACATGGCCAAGCAGTCCGGCCAGCCCGTGACGCCTCAACTCAAGGACCAGATCAAGAAAGAGCTGATCCTGCGTGAAGTCGTCGTGCAGGAGGCAGAAAAACAAGGTCTGCAGAATCAGAAGGACGTGCAGGAAGAAATCCAGGTCGGCCGTCAGAACATTCTGATTCGCACGCTGTTTCAGGACTATCTGAAAAAACATCCGATCACCGACGCGCAGGTCAAGGCCAAGTACGACCAGTTCGCCAAGAGCTTCGGCACCACCGAGTACGAAGCCCAGCACATCCTGGTGCCGACCGAGAAGGAAGCCGATGACATCATCGCGCAGTTGAAAAAGGGCGCCAAGTTCAGCGCGATGGCCAAGAAATACTCGAAGGATGCAGCCTCGGCCGTCAAGGGCGGGGACCTGGGTTGGTCCACTCCCGGCAACTACGTTGAGCCGTTCGCCGCCGCGCTGACCAAGCTCAAGCCGGGCGAGTACACCACCACCCCGGTGCAGACCCAGTTCGGCTGGCACATCATCAAGCTGGACAAGACCCGCCCGGCCAAGCCGCCGACCATGGAGCAACTCAAGCCGCAGATCATGCAGGAACTGCAGCGTGAAGCAGTGCAAAAATATCAGCAGGAATTGCTCGCGCAAGCCAAGGTCACGCAGTAAGACAGCGCATCCTTGCCTTGAAAACGCCGGTCGATCGACCGGCGTTTTTTTGGGCGCCGCTCAAACGGGTCGGGCCAATGGTGAGCTGGCGTTGGCTGCAGCTGGTTTCGTCTCGGTCTCTGCCTTCGCCGCTGCGGTGGCCGACTCGGCAGGCATCGCAAGCTGCGTCAAGGCTATGAGTTCGGCGCCGCTCAGTGTTTCTTTGTCCAGCAACTGGCGTGCGCCTTCGTCGAGCACGGCGCGTCTGCTCTGGAGGATGGCCTCGGCGCGGCTGAATGCGGTGTTCACCAGTTCGCGCACGGCGCAGTCCACTTCCCGGGCGGTCTGTTCGCTGTATTCACGCTGTTGCGGCATGACCGGTCCGCCCAGCAGGGTCTGCGGCGCGTTTTCCAGTGTCATCGATCCCAGCTTGTCCACCATGGCGTAGCGCGTGACCATGCTGCGGGCAATGTCGGTGACCTTGGCCAGATCGTCAGCGGCGCCAGTGGACCAGTGGCCATAGACGATGTGCTCGGCGGCACGCCCACCCATCAAGACTGCCATTTTGTTCTCCAGTTCCTGGCGGGTCATGAGGTAGCGGTCCTCGGTGGGGCGTTGGATGGTGTAGCCCAGGGCGCCGACGCCGCGCGGGATGATGGACACTTTGTGCACCACGTCGGTCCCAGGCAGGCTCATGGAGACGATGGCGTGACCCATTTCGTGATGCGCGACGATCTCGCGTTCCTTGGGGTTGAGCAGGCGGTTCTTCTTCTCCAGACCGGCGACGATGCGCTCGACTGCGAGCGTGAAATGCTCGGTGGTGACGGTCCGGGCGTTGTGGCGCGTGGCCACCAGCGCGGCCTCGTTCACCAGATTGGCAAGGTCCGCTCCCGAAAACCCGGGCGTGAGCGCCGCCACCTGCTCCAGGTCCACGGACGGGTCGAGATGGACCTTGCGCACATGCACTTGCAGCACCTGGACCCGGCCAGTCTTGTCAGGGCGGTCGACCAGCACCTGACGGTCGAAGCGGCCAGCGCGCAGCAGGGCAGCATCGAGAATTTCCGGCCGATTCGTCGCCGCCAGGATGATCAGGCCAGTGGACGCATCGAACCCGTCGAGCTCCACCAGCAATTGGTTCAGGGTTTGCTCCTTTTCGTCGTGCCCGCCACCGCCGAAGGGGTTGGAACCGCGCGCACGGCCCATGGCGTCGAGTTCGTCAATGAAGATGATGGCTGGTGCCTGCTTTCTGGCCTGCTCGAACAGGTCACGCACCCGCGCGGCACCGACGCCCACGAACATCTCGACGAACTCCGAACCGCTGATGGAGTAGAACGGCACACCGGCTTCGCCGGCCACCGCTCGCGCCAGCAAGGTTTTACCCACGCCCGGCGGACCGACCAGAAGCACGCCTTTGGGCGCACGCGCGCCCAAGCGGCTGTGATCCACCGGGTTTTTCAGGAAATCGACGATTTCCTCGAGCTCGGCCTTGGCTTCATCGACACCAGCGACGTCGGCGAAGGTCACACCGGTGCGGTTCTCCATGTAGACCTTGGCCCGGCTTTTGCCGATGGACATGAAGCCGCCCATGCCCATGCCGCCCTGCTTCTCGGCAAATTTGCGCACCATGAAATACCAAACACCAAAAAAAACCAGCGCCGGCAAGACCCACGAGAGGATGTTGCTCAGCCAGGTGTTGTCGTAAGCCTGCGAGTAGGTCACGCCTTGACGCTGCAACTGGTCGGCGAGTTGGGGATCGACCCGCACGGCAACCATGATTTTCTTACCGCTGGCATCTGGCGATTTCAGGGTGCCGGTCATCGTCTGATGACCCACCACGATCGTGCTGAATTTGCCTTGCTGCAATTCGGTCTGGAATTGGCTGTAAGGCACGGTCTGCACATCCTGGGATGTCGACCAGATGCTTTGCAGCCAGAACACGGCAACGATGGCCATGAGCCAATAACCGAGGTGCACGCGGGTCTTGGGGTCGAATCTGGGCAATTTTTTGCCGGCCGGATTCCCCTGGCCTTGCGGTGGATCGTTGGTGGCCATGGTGTGGTTCCTGGAGTGTGGGTGGCATTTGGCGCCGCCTGAAGCCGTTCGACGGGCTTGCCCGACACCTAACACCAAGATATGCACCACTGGCCAATCTTCAAGGCTCGCGGGGCATGCCGTACGGGCGTTTCAGTTCGGCTTCAGCCGGCATGATCAACAACCACGCGGCGCGCAACTGCAACGGCAGGCCGGCGGCGAACATCACCAGACCGGCGTAATGCTGATCGGCCAGCGGGCTCAGGTTCCACAAGCACAACACATCGAGATAAGGCGTGTACAGCACATGCCCGCTCCACACCCAGACCGCGGCGATGATCATCATCGGCAGGCCGACCAGCCACGCATAGATTCCAGCCACCCAGCGTTGTCCGATGCCGGTGCTGCCGGGCAGCAGTTGCGCCCAGAGCATCAACCCGGAGATCAGCAACATCAGACCGATGGGCGCCGAAAACAGCGCATCGGCCAAGGCGGTCTTGAACACGCCAGGCAGATTCACGCCCAGGGTCAGCAACACGAACACCGCCGCAGCGACCCAGGGATCCAGCAGCCACGCCGCCCACCAGCGGTTGCCCTGCGAGCGCCATTGCATGCGCGCAACAGGCGTAAAGCCCAGCAGCAGGAAGGGGGACGCCACCTGGCCCAGCGTCATCAGCGCCACGGTGTAGTCCGTCATCGACGCCAGTGGATCGTTCAGCCCCCAGGCCGCAAACAGGGTCAGCGCACTTCCCAGGATAAACACCGCCACGCGCCACCGGGGCCAGCGCCCCCGCCACGCCGCCATGGCATACAGCACCGCGCCCGTGGCGACTCCTGCAAACCAGCTGCCCCAAACGGCAAGCGGCCATCCAGTGGCTGTCACCTGGACTCCAGCGCTGCGCGCAAATCAGCTGCCAGCCATGCGGGATTGGTGAGTTGGCCATAGCCGTAGCGGGCGAGCAGCCGACCATCGGGCCCGACCAGGGTGACGGCTGCGGTGTGATCGATCCAGTCGGCGCCCTCCGCCGCCTTCACGTGCCGCCAGGTCACGTCCCATTGCCGCGCCGATGCGGCCACTGCGGAGGGCGGACCGCGCAGGCCGATGGCGTTGGGGATGAACGCATCGAGGTAGGCACGCAGCACAATCGGCGTATCCCGCGCGGGGTCAAGGCTGACGAAGACCACGCGCACGCGTTGGCGCAGCGGGCCGAGCATCGACAGCGATTGCGCCAGCGCCGCGAGCGTGAGCGGGCAGACGTCGGGGCAATGGGTGTAGCCGAAAAACACCAGCACCGCGCGCCCGCGCTCATTGCCCCAGAAAAACACCCTACCCTGCGTGTCGGTGAATCCGGCAAAAGCCGGCGCCGGGGATGACGCCAGCGGTGTGCCATGCAGCGCAACCGCGTGCTGCTGCAGTCGTGCCCCGGCGAAAAGCATCGCCATCAGTGCCATCGAGACAAGCACGGCCCGCAGCACCGACGCCCTCCAGCTCGCGGGCCTCCGCAGCGTCCCGAGGGCTGGTGGAGGCGCGGCGCTTGCGGCTCTCATGGGGTCACCACAAGACAAAGCCGGGTGCGTGGATGGGATGGGTGATCATGGGCCACAGCACGGGAATGTAGACGGCCAGGGTGATGATCAGCGTGGCAACCGTCCAGAACCCGAGGTGCTCGGCGATGTGCGCCATCGGCGAGCCTTCGGGGCCGGCAATGACTTCGGTGAAGGGAATCTCGACCATCGCCTTGTCGTCTTTTCTGCCGAACAAGGTGCCGAAGAACACGATGTAGTAGCAGACCGCGCCGAGCGTGGCGATCACACCACCGATTCCCACCACGATGAGTGCCGCATGCACCGCTCCATAAAGCTGCATGTACTGGTCATGCGGCAAGCCTGAGACCCAGGAGCGGCGCGGCACACCGTCCATGCCCGCCCAGTGGCCGGCGAAACCCCAGGTCATCAGGCCGATGAACCACAGCCACACGCTCCACAGCGCGAGCTTCGCGCTGTAGAGCCTGCGCCCGGTGAGGTGGGGCAGCAGCCAGAAGCTCACGCCCATGAACACCAGCGTGGTCATGGTGCCCACCGTGAGGTGGAAGTGCGCGGGAATCCACAGCGTGTTGTGCACCACGTTGTCGAGTTGCCAACTGGCGTTGACGATGCCTCCCGCGCCGCCGAAGATGAACGTGACCAGTGCCAGCACCTGCGCCGCCACCGACGCGTCTTTCCATGGCAACGCGGGCCACCAGCCCATCAGCCCCTTGCCGCCACGGCGCCGGCCGGCATACTCCAGGCTCAAGGCCACGGTGAATGCGGTGATGAGGCTGGGAATCGCCACCGACAGCGTGAGCGCCGTGACGATGCCCTTCATCACTGGGGAAATGCCGGGGTCGGTGAACTGGTGATGCGTGCCCACCGGCACCGAGAACACGAGCAGCAACAGAAAGGCCAGTCGGGTGAGCGGATCGGAGACCAGTTTGCCACCGGCCTGTCGCGGCAGCATGGCGTAGATCGAGATGTAGCCGGGCATCAGCCAGTAGTACACGATGGGGTGGCCGGTCCACCAGAACAGCGTGCGTGCCAGCAGCGGGTCGATGGTCTTCGTCAGGCCCAGCGCCCAGGGATCGAGCAGCAGCACGGCCTCTGAGCCTGCACCCAGCGCGGCGAGCAGCCACATCAGCAGGATGGTCGCGCTCATGTAGGTGACCAGCGGAGTGAGCTGACCAGGGTTGGCCTTTTTCCAGCGCGCACGCATGCCGAGCACGACAAACAGCGGCAGGATGCTCGCCACCACCACCAGCGTGATGCCGAGATAAAACCACGCGCTGCCCTGCAGTGGCGCATACATGGTGTAGAGCACGCTGGATGAGTTGTCGAACATGGCGTAAGCCGCCATCAGCGTGCCCATCAGCATCAGCCCGTAGGTGAGCCAGGCCAGCGTCATGTTGGGTTTGAGCTTAAGCTCTCGCGCCGGCAGGTACATGAGCCAGCCCGAGATGGTGAAAAACGTGAACACGTAGGCGTTGAGCACACCGTGCATGGTCAAGCCCTGGTAGTAGGACTTGAGGAAGGGTTGCAGATAGGGATAGAGGTCAACTCCGGCGTAGTTGGTGCTTTGCAGCACACCGATGGCGATGCCAACCATCAGCGCCAGAAAACCTGTGACCCAAAAGGCCAGCAGCATGGTCTTTTCACTGGCAATGTCGCTCGCGCTGGGCACGGCAGTATTGCGCGCGGCAAAGGGGCTCAGGACTGCGCTCATGACTGTGTCGCTCCGGTGATGACGATCTTGCCGATCATGGCCTGATGGCCCGCGCCGCAATACTCGTTGCAGATGATGTAGTAGGTGCCCGGCTTGTCGAAGGTGTAGCTCACATGACCGACCACGCCAGGAATGGCGGTGAGATTGATGTTCGTGCCCTGCACCTCAAAGCCATGCAACACGTCGCCGCTGGTCACGTAAAACGTGACATGCGAGCCGACAGGCAAGGTGATCGGCGTCGCCGTGCCCGGAGTCCAGCTCCATGCGCGGCCCATCTCATAGACGTTGTAGCTCCTGGGTCCGGTCTGCTTGATGCCGGAACCCTGAAAATCGGCCAATGTCGCCGGTGTATCAGGGTTGCTGTAGAACTTCGTGGTCTTGGCCACCAGTCCGTAGTCGTGCACCACAAAGTACACCGCCACGATGAACAGCACGGAGATCAAAGCGACGGCGATGAAAATCCACGCCCTCTCGTGTCGTAATGCAACATGGTGGAATCTGTTCTCGAATGCATCAGGGCCAGATGTCGTCATGGGTTCACCTCATGCATGGATGGAAAAGTAGGTCGCCACGGCAGCCCAAAGACCGACCACGACGATGAACAAGGCGCCGACGATCACCCAGGCACCCATGGGCCGGGCGAAATGCATGTCGGGCATGGGCAGATCGGCTCGTGCGATGCGACGTCCATCGGATCCGAGCACGGGCATGGGTTCATAAGGGTGTTCTTCCGGCACAGTTTTCTCCTCTGAGTTTTGGCAGCGATGGGCGCTCGGCTCGGGATGCCCAGCAGGGTTTGAATATAAGGAAGACCTTATGCATCTTGTTGCGCCAGATCAGATCCATTTGTAACTATTCGTGAATTGTTTTACGCCATGTATTTCGTGTCGTGAGCCTTCTGCTGCGGGCCCGGGACGCTTCGGCAGGCGCCGGAGCGTCCCGGGTTGTCGTGCCCGTCACAGGGGGCAGTCGGTGAGTTGGGCCGGTGGGGGGCTCAAAACCCATAGGCCAACAAGGCGCCGAATAACGGGAGCAGAACCATGACATGCGACTGCCACATCAGCCAGCGTCGTTGACGACGGATCGCATCATCCGACGGGAAATGCCCACCCAGCCTGCACTCCCGCGCCCACTGGCGCAGCGTCAGGCTTGCGCGAATCGACATGCCCATCATCAGCAAGAAAAGCCCCACCTTGATCCAGAGCAGCGGGTTGGCCGCGGTCCAGTCCCATCCCTTGGCACCCCAAACCATGGCTGCAATCCCGGTTGCACCCACGGCGCAGAAGCTGCCCCAGAGCCAGATGTCCAGGCGCAGGAGCCGATCGACGACGGGCTTGCGACCGTCGATCAACTCACAGCGCATCAATGCAGTCTTGCTCGTGAGGAACACCGCCAGCAAGAGGATGGCGGAGATGTGGGCGTAAACCAGCAAGGATTCCTTCAGCATGGCAGTTCCTGAACAGGGTGAAAACACGCATCCACCCGGGCTTTTGCAGCGTCTACAGGGCAGCGCAAGATGTGCGGGATCAGCGCGACGGGGACCGGTCCAGCAACTGCCGCTTGCGCTGCACCTCGGCCCATGCGTCGGCATCCGTCGGTGCGGCCTTGACCTGCGTGATGACCGGCCAGCTGCGCGCCAGTTCGGCGTTGAGCGCGATGAACGCCTGCTGCTCCGCTGGGACCTCGTGCTCGGGATAGATGGCGTCCACGGGGCACTCTGGCACGCACAGATTGCAGTCGATGCAGTCGCGCGGGTCGATCACCAGCATGTTCGCGCCCTCGCGGAACGCGTCCACGGGGCACACGGCCACGCAGTCGGTGTACTTGCATTTGATGCAAGCTTCGGTGACCACGAATGTCATGTCAACCTCGGGCCGGGCCCCGCTTGACCCCGATGCCGACTGCCGGCGGGCGGTCGGCGCGGGGACGCACCAGCCAGGGCAGATAGCGCAGCACGAACACCCAGCAAGCCAGCGCCCACAGCACGGCGGACGCCTGCAAGGCCGCGACCTGCGCCGGCCATGGCACGAAAGCCACGAGGCGAAGCACCGCAGCGGCCAGCAGCAGCCCATAGCTCAGCAGGGACCAGCGGTCCAGGCGCAAGGCCCGCCCCAGGTGGCCCAGGGAGGTGCGGGTGACCATGCCGAGGATCAGCACCGCGAAGCCGCAGACGGCGAGGAGGTGGATCCAGAGCGAGTCGGGGACGGACGCGCCGAGCGCCTGCGCCCCGCGCGCCACCAGGCCGCCGGCCAGGCCCGCATAGCCGAGATACAAAATCCACAGCAGCGGCTGGCGCAGCACGCGCCAGGGTTTCCAGCGCAACAGATGGGTCAGCATGATGCCTGCCGCGCCGAGCAGCGCCAGGCCCTCGGCCACGGGCCAGCGGCCCAGCATCTGCAAGCCCGCGGCCAGCACCAGCAGCGCGAGGTTGACCACGCCGCTGCCCGCGGCCGCGTTCAATTGCAGCCCCGGCACAGCGCGCGTGGCGAAGAACGGAATCACGCGGCGGCCGATCAGCGCGGCGACCACGGCCATCAGCAGCAGACCGGCATGCAGAGCCCGCCAGAGTTCGGGGAACGTCGCGCTCTGCGCGGCCCACAGGAAGGCTGCGTCGGTCGCTCCCAGGCCAAGCAGCAGCAAGGGCACGCCGAGGTTGCGCCGATTGTGAGTCTTGAGGATGGGCCTGGCGCAGGCCACGGCGGCGGCGGCGAAAAACGCCACGTCGAGCACGGCCGCGGGCTTGAACCACGGGCCGCCCGCAAGCAGGCCTGCGCGCGCCAGCAGCCAGGCCAGGCACAAGCCGGCGAGCGGCCAGCCGCGCAGCGTCGGCCGGCCTGTCCAGTTGGGCACGGCGGTGAGGAGGAAGCCGACTGCGATGCTCGCCACGAAGCCCCACAGCATCTCGTGCGCGTGCCAGAGCACGCCCGCCAGAGGACCCTGCGTCACGTCGGGGGCAAAGACCCAGATTATCACGACGAGGCCGGCCCAGGCCATGCCCAGAGCGTACAACGGGCGAAAACCCAGTTCGAATGTGGCGGCGAAGGACGGCGCGGGACGCGCAGTCCTTGCAGGTTCCTCAATGCGCAGGAGTTCAACCGGCATGTTGCGTCTCCTCCAAATCACGCGCCAGGACCTGCGGGCGGTTGGCCATTTGCCAGCCCAGCCACAAGCTTTGCGCGATGCGCCTGGCCAACTCGTCAGCCCGGGCCTTCATCGCCGGTTCGCAGACCGCCTGGGTGGTGGCCTCGAACAGCCGCAGCCAACGCGCGAACAAAGCGGGATCGAGTTCCGGCAAGGCCTGGTGGACCTGCATCGGCGCACCGCTGTAGCGTCCCGAGCCGAGCAGGATGGAAGTCCAGAAATCCACCATCCTGGCTAAATGCGTAGTCCAGTCAGCGATGTGGGCATCGAAGACGGGGGCGAGCCGATCGTCCTGTCGCACGCTGGTGTAGAAGGCGTGCACCATGCGTGTGATGACATCACCATTGCACTGTGCGGGGTCGAGTTTCATGGGTCGTGTCCTGGGTCCACCATGCGGGGGCGGATTTATTGATTCATTTTTTATGAATCATATATCCCACGACACGCTTCGGCAAACCCTGCGTGCCGCCACGGGATCGGAACTATGCGACCGGTACCGTGCGCCGCGCCCTGCGCTTTGGCATTGGAAGCGCAACCGTCTGCGTGGCGTTTTGTGCATCGCCCCCCGAGGCCAGATCCGCGAGAGTCATGCTGTCGAGCGCCTGAAAAAAAGCATCGAGCGCCGCGCGCAGGCCGCGAGCAAGCTGGCAATGCGGCGTGAGCACGCAGGCGTCGGTACGACGGTCGAAGCACTCCACCAAACGGAAATCTTCCTCGGTGCCGCGCAACACCTCACCGATACGGATGGACACTGCCTCGCGCGCCAGGCGCAAACCGCCGGTACGGCCGCGCACGGATTGCAGATAACCGTTGCCCGCCAGATGCACCACCACCTTGGTGAGATGGCTGCGCGAGATGCGATGGAAATCGGCCAGTTCGGTGATGGTGACGAGGCGCTCTGGGTGCTCGGCCGCGTACATCAGCACACGCAAGGCGTAGTCGGAAAACTGGGTCAGGCGCATGGTGTGGCTTGAAGGCGGAGCGGAAAGAGCGTCGAATGCAGGATTGTCCATCGAAGCGCTGGCGGCGCACAACGCCGCGCCAGCGCCCTACACCCGCTCCCATCGCCCATGACCATCTCCACAGCCCCAAGCCAGCAATTCGCCAGCGACAACCTCGCCGGCATCTGTCCCGAAGCCCTGCAATCCCTGCTCGATGCCAACGCCAGCGGCCACCAACCGGCCTATGGCGACGACATCTGGACGCAAAAGTCCACCGACATGCTGCGCGAGTTGTTCCAGACCGATTGCGACGTGTACTACGTGTTCAATGGCACCGCGGCCAATTCTCTGGCGCTGGCATCGATGTGCCAGAGCTACCACAGCGTCATTTGCTCGCCGGTCGCGCATATCGAAACCGACGAATGCGGCGGCCCGGAATTTTTTTCCAACGGCTCGAAACTGCTGGTGGGCGAAAGCGACAGCGCCGCCGCGCTCCTGGGCAAACTCACGCCGGACGCGGTGGACGATCTGGTGACCAAGCGCCATGACATCCACTACCCCAAGCCCAAGGTCGTCTCCCTCACCCAGGCCACCGAACTCGGCACGGTGTACACCGTCGAAGAGGTACGGGCGATTGCCGCCATCGCCAAACGCCGGCACTTGAAGCTGCACATGGACGGCGCCCGCTTCGCCAACGCCGTGGCCACGCTCGGCGTGCATCCGTCCGAGATCACCTGGCGCGCCGGGGTGGATGTGCTGTGCTTCGGCGGCACCAAGAACGGCCTGCCAGTGGGCGAAGCTGTGGTCTTTTTCGACCGCGACCTGTCCGCCGATTTCGCCTGGCGTGTGAAGCAGGCCGGGCAGCTCGCCTCGAAAATGCGCTTCATCTCCGCACCCTGGGTGGGCATGCTGGAGCACAACACCTGGCTGCGCAACGCGCGCCACGCCAACGCCATGGCGCAACGCCTGTACCAGGCCATCCACGGTTTGCCGGGAGTGCGCGTGATGCATCCGCCGCAAGCCAATGCGGTGTTTGCGCAACTGCCCGCAGCCTGCATCGCGCGCTTGCATGCCACGGGCTGGAAGTTCTACGAATTCATCGCCGGCGGTGGCTGCCGCTTGATGTGCGCCTGGGACACCCAGCCCGAAACCGTGGACGCCTTTGCCGCCGACCTCGCCGCCGCAAGCGCCCAGGCTGCATGAATCCCCTGAGCCGGCACGCATGGCTCCGGGTGCCTGCTCACTCACCAAGGAATGATCATGGCCGTTTCGGTGTTCGACCTGTTCAAGATCGGCATCGGTCCGTCGAGTTCGCACACCGTCGGACCGATGCGCGCCGCACGACTGTTCGCCACTGGCCTGCAACAACAGGGGTTGCTCGCGTCCGTCACCCGCGTGGAGTGCCGACTGTACGGCTCGCTGGCAGCCACGGGAAAAGGCCATGGCAGCGACAAGGCCGTGATGCTCGGACTGATGGGCGAGGAACCCGACCAGGTGGATGTCGATGCAGTCCCCACCCGGATCGACAGCGTGCGCATGGACAAGCACCTCTCACTGCTGGGCTTACATGGCCTGGCCTTCGACCCGCAGACTGACTTGCTGTTCCAACGCGGCAAGCCTCTGCCGCTGCACCCGAATGGCATGCGCTTTGCGGCATTCGATGCGGCTGGCGAACTGCTGGCCGAGCGCACGTACTACTCGGTCGGTGGTGGTTTCGTGCTGAGCGACGAAGTCGCCGCCGACGGCTCGCGTCACGCCGCCATCGCCCCCGACACCACCATCCTCGCCCTGCCTTTTCACAGCGGCGCCGATCTGCTAGCGCTGGCGGCACAGCATCACTGCAGCATTGCCGACATCATGCGCATCAACGAGCGCCACTGGCGCCACGACAGTGACATCGACGCCGGCCTGTTGCGCATCTGGCGCGTGATGCAGGACTGCGTCGCGCGCGGCTGCCACACCGAAGGCGTGCTGCCCGGCGGCTTCAAGGTCGAGCGTCGCGCCCCGGCGCTGTACGCCGCCTTGCATGGCAAGGCGGCCTCGAGCCCGATCGACCCGCTGCGCGCACTCGACTGGGTGAACCTGTGGGCGTTGGCGGTGAACGAGGAAAACGCCGCAGGCGGCCGCGTCGTCACCGCCCCCACCAACGGCGCTGCCGGCATTGTGCCCGCGGTGCTGCATTACTACATGCGCCTCACCCCCGAGGCCGACGCGCAAGGCGCGGTGGACTTCCTGCTCACGGCCGGCGCCATCGGCCTGCTGTACAAGGAGAACGCCTCCATCTCGGGCGCCGAAGTGGGCTGTCAGGGAGAGGTTGGCGTGGCCTGTAGCATGGCCGCCGGAGCCTTGTGCGCGGTCCTCGGCGGCAGCGTGAAGCAGGTGGAGAACGCCGCTGAGGTGGGCATGGAACATCATCTGGGACTGACCTGCGACCCGGTGGGCGGTCTGGTGCAGATTCCCTGCATCGAGCGCAACGCCATGGGCGCGGTGCAGGCCATCAACGCCGCTCGCATGGCCTTGCGCGGCAACGGCCAGCATCATGTCTCGCTCGACAAGGTCATCAAAACCATGCGCGAAACCGGCGCCGACATGCAGACCAAGTACAAGGAAACCGCCCGTGGTGGGCTGGCGGTGAACATCATCGAGTGTTGAGCCCCGACCGGCACTTTGTTGCCGGCGTCGTCTCCTGGTCGATTCGGCTTAAGCCTGGCTTCAGGAACCTGCGCCGGGTTTGGTGAACGAATCACACGGCCTTGGCCCATCGATGCCTGGGTCAGGCCATGATGTCCAAAACTGATCAAGGAGGTTTCCCATGTGTAGACGTCGTTTACTCCTGGCCGCCGCCGCGTTCATACCCGCCGTGGCATTGGCCGCACAACCGCTCGTCGTGCATTTCGATGGCCAGTCCATTCCTATGCATGAAACCGTGCAGGTCGAGCACACCCAAGCAGGCCCCGTGCAAGTCAAGACCTGGACCTGGCAAAGCCCTCAGGGCAACGCCCGCATCGTGATCCAACGCAGCGACGGGGGCGTCATGCCAGCCTGGGCCATGCAGCAAATGCAGGCCATGCAATGGCAAATGGCCAGTTTGCAGAATACCGTGGCCCAATGGAGCGCACCGTTGTACGTGACGCCCCCCAACCTGCCGGTGTTGCTGCCCCAACCACTCTGGAATCTGGCTCCGGTGCTACCGGTGACCGTGATCGACGTTCAGCCGCAAACGGGCACACCCAAACCTGGGCCACAAATGCCAGCGCCAAGCCGCGCGCATAAGCCCAGACTCAAAGTTTGAGCAGGTTTGCCGCGCCACATCGGCGCGGCGTCTTCATCCCCAGGCATGCACGCGACAGTCCGAGCATCTTCGCATCACTCGACACGCATAGGCAGGGGGCCGGCTCATCCTCCACGATGTGGGGAAGGCTGAGAGGGGTAGTTTTGTGCGCTGCTTGGAGGCTGGGGTCGATTCTGGAACACTCAAAAAACCGAGGCCCTAAGTACCGAATCGCGGCTCGTCAGCACCATCATGATCAGCCCGGCGACACGCGGGACGGTTGATGGCTTCACAAGGGCTGCAAGAAAAAGTTTCAAGAGCCTCGGGACCAAGGCGCGGCCACAGCCGCGCTGGCCGAATGAGGCCTCAGCGAAAGGCGTAGCGCGCAAAGAAGAACGCCACATTGCCGTTGTTCAGCGTGCTGGTCACTTTCGGCAGGAAAGTCCCGTAGAGGGTAAAGCGGCCATAGCCCACAGAGACCAGCGGCAAGGCGATAGGGAATGGAATGTTCTTGAATATATCGGCGCGCGAGGTGATGCCCGCGGTGTAGCCGGCACCGAAATGCAAGGCGCCGACGGGGTCCCACAACCACTGCTTGGCGTAGCCGACCACGGGCTCGGCGTTGCGGTGCGAGTCGGAGAACATCATGGCGTAGATCATCTCGTCGTTGCCATTCGCATCGATGATGTGCTTGCCCCAACCCAGACCCCAGGCATGGCTGTTGAGTTGGGCGCGCTTGGCTGCGGTATACGTGGCCGGGTCGTGCCAGGTGTAGCCAGTGACGAACAGATCGGGCGTGCCGTTGTCGTAGATGTTGGTGAGGTTTTGCGTGGCGCGATCGGCCCAATGCATCACACCCGCCTGGCTCGAGGGTGGCAACAGCATCAGCGTGCCGAGAAACGCGGCGAGAACGATCGGGCGCATCGGCGCGCCATAGACGTGGGATGTTTCTGCAATCTTGCGCGTGTGCGTCTTCATGGGTTTCAGAATCCTGCAGAGCTGAAAGGCGGTTGACGGGGCCTGTTGACAGTGCCGGTCGATGGGCGCGTCAACGAGCGTGAAAAATCTTGGCAGCGCCGTTGCCCAGAGCGTCGGGCAGGCGTGCATACCGGGTGCCCGGGCCGCAGGCCTCGAAGCGCAGGGCCGTGAACCCGTGCATCCGGCGCCCGTTCAGGTGAACGGAACAGGCGGCATGGCAGCACGGGAACTCGGCGATCACGGGCGGGAAAGCCCCGCAAGGAGTCGAGGCGCACAACGATTGAAAAAAGCAACCCGGAAAACCAAATTTCAATTTTTGAAGCGGGCTTCAAAAACGATAATTCAGCCCAACCAGAAGTGTATCCAGATTCGTTCCGAGCGCGCCCGAATTGGGCACGAATTGGTATTCGGTACGAATGCTCATCGCCGGCGTCAAAGCGTAGGACAGGCCCAAACCAAGCAGGGGGCTGGTTCCAGTTGCGCTGTGCCTGCCAGTCGGGCTCTCGGTCCAATGCGCCAAGCCCAATCGCCCAAGGAGGCTGAGATGGTCAGTAAGATGGTAACGACCGAGCCCGCTCACGCTCCACATCGTCATTTCATAGCCCATCAATGACTCGTAACCCACTTCCAGCCCGAGCGATGGATTCAAATCATAACCAGCCGTGAACCCGAAATCCGATGAATTTCCATAGCCTGATGTTGTCGTTTTAGCAATGTTCGCAGCCAAGTTGAAACCGGTGCTCGCATGAGCCGCCGGCACCGCGACGATCACTGCTGTCAATAATGAGACCTTCAATAATTGAATCGATTTCATCAGATGTTTCCAATTGAAATAAAGGAAAAATTTAATTCATGCCAACCTGACGAGCGTTGGCGTCCATGCCGGTTTCGTGCGAAGGATTGATTTCAAAATGCCATGGAAATCGGCTTGAAAGATATTAAGTGTGCATGCCCTTCATTTCCATGACGTCGAGATGACGATTGCGTCATCCAGGATGCGACCGTTGATCGCGAGCAAGGACGGTGTCACGGACCCGGGATTGCGCGGCTCAGGACTCCGTGGCTTGCTCCGTTGGCGGGGGCCATGGAACCGTCCCCCCAACCCAGGCTGCCGATGCTCAATGGTTTGTCTAGCCAGTTGGCCCATGAAACTCCCATCGGGCGCGCCATGACACCAGCAAACCAGAATGTCAAAATCTCGTTCAAACCCAAGCGCGCCCCAGCGATGATCGGCAACGCAAACAACACCATAAACAAGATCGACGATCCGGAATATCCAGACGAAACGTGCTCGCGGTCATATCACCTGCGGCTGTGTCGAGAGCAAATGCGGCGATCACGGCCGCCCTGTAAAACAACTCTCGGCGTTGAATACGGAGGCTGTGAATGGAAATGGTTTTTTTCTGGGCGCCACCAGGCAATAAAAATA
The DNA here is from genome assembly GCA_013044035.1 of Burkholderiales bacterium. Taxonomy (GTDB): domain Bacteria; phylum Pseudomonadota; class Gammaproteobacteria; order Burkholderiales; family Burkholderiaceae_C; genus Thiomonas_A. Next base: position 2,692 of record JABEVE010000026.1, on the reverse strand, counting down.
AAAGCCAGGGTCATGGCGAAAAACAGGGTCGACAACACATAGGGGACGCCGAGAACGATGTGAACCACATCCGCCATCATCCTGCCGAAAAGACTGGCTATGCCAACCATCAGCCAGTAGGCCCAGGCGATGTAGCGCCGCACGGCCAACTGCAGGGCAAAGCCGCCAGAAAAAAACACCGCTCCAGGACAAACGGCAACATAAGGGTTGAAATGCGACACAAGATAATCCGAAGTCGCCTCACCCATCCCTGTTGTCAATAATCATGCAATCCAGAAAATCAGCGTAATTTCTGGAACTTTGGACGATATTTGAAATGCATGGTTGATTTTCGTCAAGAGTGCGCTGCGCATTGGTTATCGATTGTATTTCTGCATCAAGTTGCACCCTGCCAGCCTGGGTGTTCCCAAGCTCATGATGACGTGTTGTGCGCCGGTCGCCCAGGCGTCTACCGGAAACTTTCGCGCATACCCATGTAAAAGCCGCCCGGGAGCAAGCCGAGTATGAAGGGCGAATTCAACCGATGGGCAAAATAACCACTGGCAACCCCAACAACGGCGCCGGCCACGGTATCGGTCATCCAATGGCCATGCGCCTTGATGCGTGCGGCCATGTCGAACACCGGGATGGCCGCCAGCGCATCCACCCCCGGGTTGGTTTGGTGATACTCCAAAATGATGGGCGTGACCAAGGCCGTGATGGACGAGACATCGCCGCTGGGAAAACTCTGCTGATGCACGCCCTGAAACCATTGGTTGGGATTGTTGGTGGCCGAGGGGCGCGACCGCTGAAAAGTCCATTTCAGCGCCTGTGTCGAAATGCCGGCCATGGCAGCAGCGTCCACGCTCTGCCAGAGCGTTTTGCCAAGACGGCTGTTTCCTCCTTCCCAGATCGCGCCTGCCAGGGTCAGGCCAATCAGTTCAGCGGGAAACTGGGGAGATTTGGCAATCGACCAGATACCGGAGGTCTGTTGCTGAACAGGGTGATCCAGGTGGTGCAACCCCGCGTAGTCCAGAACCCCGAGCGCCGCACCGATCAGGTAGGTGTCCGCGAGGCCCACGCCGAACGTCGGGCTTGCAGGATAAAGGCTCCAGTTCGAACGCGGCGCAGGCGCAGCGGCAAGCACTCGACCAGGGGCCGATGCCGAGGCGATTGACGGGGGCAAGCCGACGAGATCTGCAGAGGAGGGCTTCACGGCCGTGGCCTGGGCTTGGCAGAGGCAGGCGCCCAGCGCCACCGCTCCAGCAAGACATTTCAAACCATCAGGCAGCATCATCAGCAAGCCTCGGAGACGACGAACAAAGGCATTGACTGGCGCAGTCGGACAAAATGACCCAAAGAGCCCAGCACGCCAAGTTCGTGTGGCGCAGAAACCATGACAATATTTTCGACGTCGAACTCGCACAGGAACATGAACGTCAGGTGACGATTTCGTCATCCTGACGTTCATGCCGGACAGATCAGGCTGCTTGCTGCCTCGTGACGATCATGACGCGTCGTTGATCCGTGGCCGACGCCATGTTCAACCCCACATCCTGGCCAGCAGGCCGTCCTTGCGCACCCAGTGGTGGTAGAGGGCCGCGCTCACGTGCAGTCCAATGAGGCCGAGCACGACATAGGCCAGCGTGGAGTGCCATTCCCCCAGGTCGTGGCCGACGGTCGAACCCTGGCTTGCCAACGCGGGCAGCGGAATGCCCAGGAGATGAATCGACCAACCCCGGGTGGAGGCATTGATCCACCCGAGAAGCGGCAAAACCAGGAGCAGCGCATAGAGCAAGCCATGCGTGAGCTTGCTCGCCAGTTCTTGCCAGGCAACGCCGGGGTGCGGCTCGGGGGCGCCCACGGCGCTTCGCCACCCCAGGCGCAGGAGCATCACGGCCAGGATGAGCGGGCCCACGAACAGATGCCAGGCAATCAACCCATTCGGTTGTGTGCCTTTGCGGATGTCGGGCATCAGCCACGCCAGGGCATATTCCCCGACCAGAAGCAACACAACGGTCCAGTGCAAAAGACGGGCAACGGACCCATAGCGAGTTGTGTTCCCCGCGGAATGCGACGATGAATGCTGCATATCGATGGTCGTTATCGCGTCAGTTTTGTAGAAGGTACTTTCGACTTGGTTCGTCGGCTCAACGATCACCGCCATCGCCATGATCGCCTTCGCCACGATGGTCCCCACGCCAGCGTCGTGGCCTCTCGTACTGATACTGCGGGACCGGTGCATAGGGCTGTGCCATGTAGTACGAGGGGGCCGGAGCGTATTGCACCGGCGGCGCCATGTACACCGGCTGCGGGGCAACCGGGTAGACATTGCCCAGATTGGCCACGACCCCCGGCACGCCGATGGCCAATGACCAGAATGGATTGTCATCCGCCTGCGCGGCGGGGAGTAAAACAACAGCCAGCGCGACGGCTGACAGGCTCTTCAAAACGGTCATGCGCTTCATGATTGGACTCCAATGGTTGCGTTCATCTTTCCAACCCCCCACGGAATGGGTCGGCTTGCCGACCCATTCCAAATTATTCTTTGTGGACATCCTGCTACTGACTACTTATACCACCCTTAGCCCACAAGACTGATACCGCTTGCATTCAACCCTTGTGCCCGTCCCCAGAGGTATCCCTGAGCCCAGTGGATGCCGATGGAGCGGGCGCAGTCGAGTTGGTTGGGGGTTTCGACGCCCTCGGCGAT